>CAVYJJ010000001.1:0-9643 GCA_963768845.1 uncultured Methanoregulaceae archaeon
GGGCCAATGAATAACATTGGTTGCCCGAAGGGATACCAGCGTTTTTTTTATAATCTGCTTTTGCAATTCTTTGTCCGGATTAATTTTGATTGAGGGCGGCAGATTCAGAGATACGAAATGCTCTTTTTTCCCTGAATACCCTTTGGTGCATGAACCATCACTTACGGACTCTGTCTGAAATGTGGATAGCATCCTTTGCTGATCTCACGGGAAATTACTGAATGGGAATTTTCCCTTTAGGGACTTTTGCCGCCTTCCTGAGATGAACTTCAAGCACACCGTTGTTTATCGTTGCAATCGCCTTGTCATCCGTCACCGGAACAGGTAAAGGAATGATCCTTGTCATGGAACCGAACCTGCGTTCAAGAAGGTTATACTCCTCTGCATCTTTGGTATTTTCTTCTTTTCGCTCCCAGGAGATTTCCAGTGCCTGCGGATTGATCAGATTAAGGGTGATATCTTTTTTGGTAACCCCGGGGATAATCTCTGTGGTGACGATAATTTCATCGCCTTGTTCAGAAACATCAACACCGAGCCGGGGATGATGTGACGGCAGCATTTTCATTTCAGATTCCCGGGGAGAAGGGAGTAATGCGGTCGGGTTCGTTTCATACATCTGATGAAATAATACTTCCATGTAATTTCTCATTTCATCCAGCTCATCAAAGACTGACTTGTAATACCATCGCACCATAACACATTCCTCATATCCTTCACGATGTAGCGGGCACTATACATTCAGGAGGTAGCAGTATCCGGTGGCTGGCACCTTCTTTTTTGGGCGTGCAGCAGAATGCCCCTGCCTTTCCAGGAGAGTTCCCGTATTTGGGAAAATCGCGGATCCAATCCGGAGTTTTTCATGCATGATCTGCAAATCCCCTGTCCGTTGTGGATATTATTCAGGAAATTTTATCAAATGTGTTCCGTAAATCAGATTTTGAGACAATTTTTGAAACAACCTCAGTACCTTTCCAAAAGAAAACTTCACCTGTTGAACTGACCAGTTCTCCTTCACGTTTTTAACGTTTTGGTTCTGCCAGTTCAAGGATCGTTTTTTTCAGCCTACAAAGGCTTCTTTCATCAGGTCCTCTTGCTTTTTTGTCAGATTTTCAGGAATTTTTACAACAACCTTAAGGAGAAGATCGCCCCTGCCGCCGGAATTCATGTACGGCATACCCTGCTCTTTGAGTCTGAAGAGGGTATGACTCTGGGTCCCTCGTGGAATTTTCAGTGTCGCGCTTCGGGTAAGTGTGGGGACGGTGATCTCGCCTCCAAACAGGGCTGTTGCAAGACCGATAACTGCGGTACTGTACAGGTCCGCTCCCTGCCGTTCAAAAACCGGATGCTTTTTGATATGGACTACGGCATACAGGTCGCCCGGAGGGCCGTAATTTTCACCAGCCTCGCCTTCCCCGGCTATTCGCAGGAACTGACCATCTTCAACCCCGGCAGGAATTGAAACCTCAATCCTTCTTGTTTTCCGGATTGTCCCTTTTCCCTGGCAGGTCTGGCACGGCTTTCCAATGATGGTTCCGCGACCACCGCATTCAGGGCACTGGGCAATGTTCATCACCTGCTGGCGGCCGCTTCGCTGGACGTTCCTGATCTCACCGGAGCCTCCGCATTTCGGGCATGTACGGCTGAAACCCGGTTGTGCACCGGAACCCTGACAGGTACCGCATACATTGCTGTGGGGCACTTCAACCGTGTTCTTTGAGCCATAGAATGCATCAGACAGAGAGATCTCGATCTCGTACCTCAGGTCAGCACCGGCACGGCTCCTGGCCCTCCCGGAACCTGATGAGAATGCGTCGAAGATGTCTCCCAATCCGAAGTCCCGGAACAGATCATCGTAACTGGGGGTCGTGTATCCTGAAGTATCCCCTGGCTTAAAGGCAGTATGTCCTACCTGGTCGTACTCCGCCTTTTTCTGTGGATCGCTGAGTACCTGGTAGGCCTCGTTAATCTCCTTGAACTTCTCCTCTGCCTCTTTGCTGCCCTTGTTGAGATCCGGGTGATATTTTCTTGCCAGTTGCCTGAACGCCTTCTTTAAATCATCCGGTGATGCATCCCGTTTGACGCCCAGGGTCTCGTAATAATCTTTTTTTTCCATTGGTGCACAAGTACCGGTTATTTCTCGTCATGAACCTTGAAGTCAGCATCCACGACGTTTTCACCGCTTTTGCCACTTGTTTCTGCGCCAGAACTCCCTGCAGGACCTGCCTGCTGTCCTGCCTGTTCCTGGGCCTGTCTCTGGGCGGTCTGCTGGTACGCTGCCGAGCCGGCTTCACCCAGGACTTTCTGGAGTTTTTCAGTCTCGGACTTTATCCTCGCACTGTCCTTTCCTTCAAGTGCTGACCTTGACTGCCACGATTGCTGCATTTACTTTTTCGACCAGGTCTGCACTCAACTTACCGGCAAGGTCAGATTTTGTTTTTTCTGCGATATATACTAAAGAATCAGCTGAGTTCCGGGCCTCGACTTCCTCTTTCCTTAATTTGTCCTGCTCTTCAAACTGTTTTGCTTCATTGACCATGTTTTTGACATCGGTGTCAGCCAGTTTGGTCGAGGCCGTGATGGTCATCTTCTGCTCCTTTCCGGTACCAAGGTCCTTTGCCGAAACATTCAGGATACCCGATGCATCGATATCGAACGTGACTTCAACCTGCGGGACTCCCCGCGGGGCCGGTGGAATGCCGACCAGGTTGAACTGCCCGAGGCTTACGTTGTCCGCAGCCATCGGCCGTTCTCCCTGGAGCACATGGATAGTTACGGATGTCTGGTAATCTGCCGCGGTCGAGAATGTCTGGCTCTTTTTTGTGGGGATCGTGGTGTTTCTTTCAATCAGCTCGGTCCTCACGCCGCCGAGTGTTTCGAGACCAAGGGTCAGGGGCGTGACATCAAGGAGCACCATATCCGTGATCTCACCGCCTAATATAGCCCCCTGTATCGCCGCACCTGTGGCAACACACTCCATCGGGTCGATCCCCCGCTCTACCTTTTTGCCGATATGGTCCTCAATAAATTTCTGGACAATGGGCATACGGGTCGGCCCGCCGACAAGAATTACTTTCTGGATATCATTCTTTGTCAGGCTGGCATCTTTTAACGCCTGTTCAAATGGCTGGATACAACGTTTTATGATGGGTTCGACCAGTTGTTCGAGTTTTGCCCGGCTCAGCTTCATGGAGAGGTGCTTTGGCCCCGACTGGGTTGCAGAAACATACGGAAGGTTGATCTCTGTCTCAATAACCGTGGATAATTCAATCTTTGCTTTTTCCGCAGCTTCTTTTACCCGGTTGATGGCCATTTTGTCATTTCTGATATCGATTCCCTCGATTTTTTTGAACTCACCGGCTATCCACTCATAGATCGCATTGTCCATATCGGTGCCGCCCAGCTGGGTATCACCCGACGTGGCAAGGACGGTAAATGTGCCCCCGCCGAATTCCATGATGGTCACATCGAGCGTACCGCCACCCAGATCAAAGACCAGGATCTTGTATTCGCCACTCCGGTCCAGCCCGTATGCCATGGAAGCTGCCGTAGGTTCATTCACGAGCCGGACCACATCGAGCCCGGCAATTTTCCCGGCATCTTTTGTTGCGGTCCGCTGGTTATCGTTGAAATAGGCCGGGACCGTGATCACCGCTTTTGTGATGGTTTCTCCAAGGAACGCCTCTGCATCCCGCTTTATTTTTTGCAGGAGGAATGCAGAAATTTGTTGCGGGGTATACTGCTTGCCGTAGATCCGGTATATCTCGTCGGTCCCCATCTTCCTCTTTGCCGCTGTGACTGTACCCTCCGGGTTACTGATAGCCTGCCTCCGGGCCGGTTCTCCGACAAGGAGTTGTCCGTCAGGAGTAAACGCGACATAGGAAGGAAACATTTTTCCGGCCACCGTTGCCCCTTCTGCTGAAGGGATGATGGTAGGTTTGCCGCCAAGCATTACTGCTGCCTCACTGTTGGAGGTCCCCAGATCTATTCCGATAATTTTCTCTTTACCCATTGTTCTCACCTTTATGTTCTGAAATTTGTTCTGCTATCTTCACCTTTGATGGCCTGATTACCTTCGATCTCAAACGGTAACCTTTCTGAAAATCTTCAAGGATCGTGTTTGATTCCTCCTTGCATTTCTCCTTGCAGATAACCTCGTGGAAATTCGGATCGAATTTACTTCCCACACCTTCAATGGACTCCAACCCGTATTCTTTGAGGATTTTTTGCATTTTTTTCTGGATCATAAGGATGCCCTCACGGTTCTTTTCATGTCCCAGGGAAGGCAGTGCCTGTTCAAAATCGTCCAGGATAACAAGCAGATCTTTGATCAGGTTCTCGTTTGCCAGTGCAATGATCGAAGCTTTCTCTTTTTCAGACCATTTGCGGTAATTGTCAAAATCTGCCTGGAGATATTTCAGCCGGTTGAGACGTTCTTCTGCAAGCCGGGTCTGTTCATCAAGATCTTTTTTTATCTTGTCCTGGTCTTCGGTCATTTTTCCCCCACTTTAAGGTTGATGCTTAACCCGGTTCAGGAAATCTCTCTTATCCTTTGAAGAATGATAAAACGCTCTCATTGTCTTCATCCTTTGTACTGTCAGGTTTTTTCTGTCCATAGGTACTTGTCCTATGTTTCACTTTAAGTTAGTCATTATTTGTTATAAAGTCTTTGTTTGTGACAAGCCATGCTTCATTCCATCCGCCGCCGATCACGAATAGGGGTTTCATTTTTTTCACCATTAATCACTGGTGGGGTATTTCCAGTAGCGATGAATAAAATCACTAAAAAAACAATCATCATGCTCACATTGTCCGCACCCGTTAACCGGACATGCTGCACCAAAACGCTGGAATACTGCAGCACTGGGTCGATGGAAATTACCTTTCACATTCCGGTAATTCTCCCAGATACGGCTTACTTCTTCTCCGGCCTGGTACGGCAGAGGTGAATCAGCAAATAAAGGAATTATCCTCACCTGTATCGGGTATTGAATAGGGACTTTTATAGGACTTATCCTGAAAAACAGTTTTTGAAGCAAATTTTGAAACGATTTGAATATTGCTGAAAGGACCGTGGGTCATCGAAGGAAATATAGAATTATCAGGACCCTTTTTTTTCCATGGTAATGTGGAGTTCTCCATCAGAAAAACGTTTTTTGTTAAAAATCACATCTCCGGGAAGGCTGATTATTTTCTTATACATTTTTGTGGTATCTGCCGCGATAATTGTAACCGAAGTTTTTTCAATATCAATATCGATTTTGATTTTTTCTTCGGCAATTCCCGGGAGTTTTGAAACGATATGGATGAATTTTCCCTCATTACAAAGCGTTGTAACTGGTTCGATAATTTGCGGCTTTGAAGTATCCTTTAATTTTTCTTTTGGCATAATCACTGTTCTCCGCTTTTTTTAAACCCGCGTGGGGTTTTTCGTTCTTACATTAATTACCCTGAATTTTACTATTTTGTATCGTAAAAAAAATATCTGAGGGTAGAATTATTTTTTCCCTTCCGGCCAGAATCAGGTTTCATGGATGTTGCAGTGCTGGCATTATGCTTACCTGATGAATTGGGCTTTTACTTGAATTTACTTCAGAGGCTTGATGTCGTGGATTGCAGGAACTGTCCAGGTTTCCTGCATATCCACCGGCTGGACTGCCTGGATTTATTGTCCATAGTTTCAATTAGGTCACATGAGTTCTGGTGTTCTCGGCGATGGTGCTGCACCTCCACTGGGTACTATCATACCCGACTTTACCTGTTCATCAAAAAAGATAAACATATCTGGTTGTTATAATTCTTGTTTCGATTTTTATAACAACCGGGCTGAAATAAATAATCCTCTGGTGAAATACAGCAGTATGTCATCCGGTGACGATATCAGGGTCAGGGCCCATAAGGCTGTTGACGATGCCCGTGTAGCAGTGAACGTTGTAGTCGATGATGCGAAAACTGCGGTCCACAATGCCACGACTCCCAAAAGCACTGTTCAGAACATGGTCGATGATGTGAAGATAGAAGCACATAAAATCAGTTCGGATGCGAAGATCAAAATGCATCAGGTGGAAGAAAAACTCAAAAAAAAGTAGTCGTAGATGTGATAGTGACCAAGAAAACAGGTTCGGTGAAAGATCTGGAACATACTGCTGGTTTTCCAGCCTGCCTTTGCACACTCCCATGACTATTTTCTTCCATAAAAACGGATCAAGTGGGTTGACGTCATTCCCCATATCCCGATCCGGGATCAGAGAAGAGTATCCAAAACCCGCGGATTGTTCTGCCACCCCCGCAGAACCGGTACAGCGGGATCATGGCAGGGCTCTGCTTGTTCCCTCTCCGGACCCTAAAGAGGAAAGCCTTTGACTTCGGATAATGAACTGAAAGTCTCTGAACTGATGTACCGGAGGTTATTTGAGACAGCTCAGGACGCAATTCTTATCCTTGACGGAGAGTCCGGGAAAATCATTGATGCGAATCCATTCATTCTTGACCTGTTAGGATATCCGAGGGATTATTTTATTGGCAAACATCTCTGGGAAATCGGATTTTTCAAGGACAAATCCCTTGCACAGGACGCATTTACCCGGCTGAAATCAAACGGGTATATCCGGTATGAAGACCTGCCTCTGGAAACAAAGACGGGGCATTCTATTGCAGTCGAATTTGTCAGTAACGCCTATCTAGTAGGTGACAAGAAGATTATCCAGTGCAATATCAGGGATATTACTGCACGGAAACGTGCTGAAGATGCCCTCACTCTCGCAAACAAAAAACTCAACCTGCTCGGCAGTATCACCCGCCACGATATTGTCAATAAGCTCAACGTTCTTGAGGCATACTTTGAATTGTCCCGGACACAGGCTCCCAACAGCAAATTGCAGGAATATATAGGAAATGAAATAACTACAACGAAGGCTATCCGCCACCTGATAAATTTTGCAAAAGACTATGAGGGTATGGGAGTAAAATCACCGGTCTGGCAGGAACTGTCCTCGTGCATTCAAAAAATTATTACTTCCCTCTCACCAGGGAAGGTGAAGGTTAATATAAACGGTCCTGAGGTTGAGGTATTTGCAGACCCGCTCTTCCAGAAAGTATTCTATAACCTGATTGACAACGCTCTCAGGTATGGTGGGGGCCACCTCAAAACCATCACCATTTCCCAGGAAGAAACGGACGCGGGACTCGTGATCGCAGTTGAGGATGATGGCTCGGGGATCAGCGCTGCAGATAAGGAACATTTGTTTAAGCGGGGTTTTGGGAAACAGACCGGCCTTGGTTTGTTCCTGTCCCGCGAAATCCTGTCATTATCCGGCATTACCATCACCGAGAACGGTAAGCCGGAAGGAGGCGCACGGTTCGAGATTACCGTGCCAAAGGACGGCTACCGGTTTATAAAAAAGGAACCACAATAGCCCTTACAGGGTCATGCGTCGATCACCTGCCTGACTGTCTCCGGGAGCAGGGACCTTATCCCGTGCTCCTCTGAAAACTGGGTTTTTTTGGTTTTTTATTGCTTGCGATCAATGCTATCCGGGTTTATTCCGCTTCCGTCACTGAGTATGTGCCGGAACACCTGCCTGAAATCATTGAGTTTCTGGCTGAAATGTTTTTTTCCTTTTTCTGTCGGACAGTACAGTTTGGATTTTCCTGATACCTTGATCTCCAGATACCCGTTCTCCAGAAGCTCATAGAGGAGCGTGTACACCCTCGCCTGGGGGATAAGAACATTATACCGGTTGTGGATCTCATGGACGATGTCATATCCTGAAATCGGTCTGTCAAGAAGGGACAGGACAACCGGTTCAAGGGATTTTTTCACAATATCATCGATAGTTGACTGGGGTACAATGGAGACAGATCCTGCAGGAAATGTATGATGGGCAAACGAGAGCGTTGTTTCTTTCCCGGTTGAAACGATGATCTTGGAGATTCCCTGGGAGAGGGATTGGATCATGGTGTGATTAATGTTCTCCATGTTGACTGCGATGATTCCTGCAACCGGAATCCCGTCCTCTTTTTTTGAAAGGAGCAGTTTTTTGACTGCCAGAATATCATTGAACTCTTCGGTCTCAGAAAAATCCAGCAGGATTTGAAGTGACGGGGTTGTGCCTGGATTATAGAGGGATTCGGTACACTTTTCCAGGAGAGGGAGCAGCGCAAATACTTCTTTGTTTTTTATACGGTGGGTGAAAAGATCCTTATCATGGATCTCTTTTACAAAGTATTTCTGAAGAATTGAGTGGGTATAGGCAAACAGGTTGCGACCTCTCTTTTTTATGCCTTCTTCCAAAGCAAATTTGAAAATGGGTTCTTTTGAGGCCTGTTCTGTATAGAGATAGAGAACGATATCAGTGAAGATGTCTTTTAAAAGAACAGATTTTATTTCGGGCAGATCATAATAGGTCAGATCGTCTTTTTGCGACGGGCTCTCTGAGATACCCGGTGGAACCTTTTCCTGTGCAGACCTTTTGTTGCTTTTCTGCATCTGTTGTTCTGTGGCTTTCCGGAACAGCGCTACTTCGATGGCGGCTTTGATTTCCAGTTCATTGAATGGTTTTACAATGTAACCGTAGGGCCGCACATTTTTCACTTTTTCAATGATCGCATCGTCAGCATAAGAAGTGACAAAAACAACAGGAATATCCAGTTCTTCGGTAATTTTTTTTGCCGCTTCAATGCCATTCATCTTTCCCGGCATAACGATATCCATCAGCACAATATCAGGCAGCAGGCGTCGGGCTTTTTCAACGGCTTCCTCACCGGAAGCAGCCATACCTGAAATCGTATACCCCATCGAGCTCAAACGCTCTTCGAGTTGCATTGTTATTATCGCTTCATCATCAACCACAAGTATCTTTGACACAGGTTATCACCCCGTTCCAATGAGGGGAAATTCTATAATCGTTTCAGTACCACGCAGGCTGTTTATCATCAGAGATCCTTTCAGCTGGTGCTGCACAAGTGTCCTGACCAGTTTAAGCCCAAGACTATTGGTATTGCTGACATTGATATCGTCCGGCATCCCGATTCCATCGTCACGGATTGCGATACGGACACAGCCGTTCTCCTGGACTGCTTCAATCTCAATAGTGCCTTGTGTTTTTCCTTTAAAGGCATGTTTATATGAATTTGAAAGGATCTCGTTTACCACAAGTGCACAGGGAAGCGCCTGGTCAACCGGGAGAAATATTTCCTGGGTATTGATCTCACAGGAAATCTCGTGTCCCTTATGGGAATAAATATTTGACAGCGCTGCTACCTGGTCACGGAACTGGCCCGTTAACCCGATTTTCCCGAACTGTTTGCTTTCATACAGGCGGGTGTGGATCTGCGCCATGGTCTGGATTTTCAGCATCATATCCGTCAGGATGCTGGTTGTTGCTTCATCCCGGGTCCGCATGCGGGTCATATCCAGCAGACCGGTAACCAGCTGGAGATTGTTCTTGACCCGGTGGTGGATCTCACGGAGCAGCACTTCCTTTTCCTGTAAGGAGGCAACAAGTCTCTCCTCTGAACGCTTGCGATCGGTTATATCCCGGTAACTCCAGACTCTCCCGACTGCGGTATTTCCGATTTTCTGGGGTTTTGAGTACCGCTCGAAGATTCGCCCGTCATTCAATTCAATCATGTCATAACTCTCCCG
>CAVYJJ010000002.1:0-71543 GCA_963768845.1 uncultured Methanoregulaceae archaeon
ATGCAATCGCTGTTTACTTAGTGCATCAAAAGATCGAACAGGATGTCTTGGATGAGCTGAATAAGATTGATGGCGTTATTAGAGCCAAAACATAATAGACGAATTTTCCTATGTTTTAATTAGTCGACGAGAATTGAAGCAAACTATGTTCGAGAATATTTAAGATTTGAATCGACCGGGTTCAGACTGCAAGCCGCCAGCAAAGGTCGAGAACCTTGACTCTAAATGAAACGATAGGTATTAATATGGACTTGAAGAATTTACTGGAAACCTTGGAGCTATGGCATTAGCCGTGACTTACAGAAGTCAAAACCGCGCCTGAAAAGACGCTGATAATGCCTACCAAAAGAAAGCAAAGGTAGGCAAACATGAAAATAATTGAACTCTTCCTGTTAGCAATTGGCGCGGTAGTCGGGGCTTTTCTCCGCTACAGCCTTGTTGATTCTCCGATGACAATAGGCGGACTCCCCGTGAACGTTTTGGTCGTTAACGTCATTGGCAGTTTTCTGCTTGGTTTGTTCTCAGTCTTGGCAATTGCTCTGAATTTGGACGCGAAGTACACTTTGCTTTTCGCCACTGGATTTTGTGGCTCGTTTACGACGATGTCTTCGTTTGCGCTGGAAACAAGTAACCTGATTGGTAGCAACCGTTTTAGCCTCGCCCTGCTGAATATTCTGGCTAACGTGGGATTGTCTTTGAGCGCCGTAATTGGAGGCATAGCTATAGGCAACTTTGCGATGGAGCGGATACTTTAGTGAAAATGAAGATGTGGAGCCTAACCATTCGTATCAAAAAGAATGATGAATTAGACGGAAAACGATTGCACACACTCATCATGGACTTGCTGAGAAAAGCAGGTGTATCAGGAGCCACCGTGTGGACAGGTGTGGATGGATTTGGCAAACGTGGCAAATCTACTATGCATCTTGAAGGCGTTACGGTAAACATGCCGCTAATTATTGAAGTAGTTGATGAGCAGTCCAAACTTGAGCCTCTGCTTCCAGAACTCAAAAGAATAGTAGACGACGACGGGCTATTAACGATACAAGATGTTTATGTGATTTAGAAAGGGCGAGAATCCAAACAATAACCCTCCAGTCAATTCGTTCGTGGGCATTTTTGCGCAAGAATATTCGTTTGCCTCCGCCCATTTTTAGCCAATTTCTTTGTTTGGCAGAATTTTATTAAAACGAAAGCTGCTCGCCTCCGTTTCTTTGCGATTTTCACATAAGATTCAAAATGGATTTATACAGGCGGTGTGCCCATTTTAGAAGGGAGCTGGCGTGAACAGGAAAGTAGTAGCATTAACCATAGTTTTAGTATCTGTTTTGCTAATCGGAACTTATGGCTCCCTAAAACCATCGGATGCAGATCCAGCAACAAAGATCCAGCATATAGTCTTTATTGTTCAAGAGAATCATTCATTCGACAATTACTTTGGGACTTATCCCGGAGCTAATGGTGATGGAAACGTCTCCGTATTGATTGACCCTGATAACTCAGCCTCTGGACGCGTTTCACCATTTCACATAAGCGCAAACGTTGCTGTGAACACAGGAGTAGCTGACCCAGACGACCCAATCGACACCGCTCAGGGCTCTACGTCCTTAGGAGGCGATCTTGGCCACTCCTGGGAAGTGGCTCACGAAAGCTACAATGGCGGCAAAATGGACGGTTTCATAAAAGCAGACAATAGCACGCTGTGCATGGGCTACTACGATCGTCGGGACATCCCGTACTACTGGGATTACGCGGATCATTACGTTTTGGATGACAACTTCTTCGCATCGATCATGGGTCCCAGCCTTCCGACTCATCTCTACATTGCTTCGGGTAGAAGCGGAACCGCAGATGACGGCTTAACCGGCGATTACGTGGTGAATGGTAGCGTCATAAACAATCCGCCTGGGTATGGGTGGATGATTTATTGAATTCACCACTATCGTCTGGCAAGAACCGCTTTAAATTGGGCAACGCTGGCGCAGGAACTCTCGAACGCCAACCGGACATGGGCATGGTACGATGGCGACACCAATCCTCAGGCAGCCACCTACTGGAACGTTTTGCCCCTCTTCCAGTACTTCCAGAACAATCCTGACCAGCTTGCAACCCATGTGAAGAGTACAGCGTCTTTCGCTTCGGATGTAGCCAACGACCAACTTCCCGCGGTCTCGTGGATAATGCCCGGAAGCTGGCGTCCTCCAACGTTGCCAGCGGTTTTCAATGACAAACAAACATCCAGGACTCTGTGAGTGAGCATCCCCCAGCGCGATCCGACGTTGGAATGGATTACGTCTCGTACCTCGTAAACCAAGTCATGCAGAGCCCCTCGTGGCAGTCAACCGCCATCGTCATAACGTGGGACGATTGGGGAGGCTTCTACGACCACGTGGCGCCACCAAAAGTTGACGCTTACGGCGACGGTTTCCGCGTGCCAACCTTGGTGATTTCACCTTGGGCAAAACCCCACTATATAGACCATACTCAATACGAGTTCGGCTCACTACTCCGATTCGCCGAGGAAAATTTTGGTTTGCCAACCCTGGGCGCCAGAGACCTGATCTCGAATAACATGATGAACTCGTTCAACTTCACCCAGGATCCTCTTTCGTCTTTGATTGAAAAAGGCAACTTCGTGGCGGAGCAGCAGAACTATGTCCAACCTTTGTCTTATCAAACGACGTTAACGGATGTGACTCCTTCGCCAATTCCAACTCTGACTCCCGTAGAGTCAAACTCGCTATCGCCCAATCCGACAACGACACCAACTCCAAAGCTTTTCACCGCTACTCTTCCACCAACACCCATACCTTCAACATCTCTTAACCCAGCTTCCCAGCAAACATTTGTTCCGGACCAAAATTCGGTCTTGACACCTGCCCAAACAGCAACTCCCAATGAAGCAACGACTAATATCACTTCAACTCAGATTCCTCTTCCTTCGTCGACAAATGTCCCAAGTCAAGTTCCAACTAACCTCCCTGTGTCCTCTCCAAACTCTGAGCAGAACGTGCTCCCCGTATCGCCAATTCTCTCAAAGTCCCCAAGTCCCTTGCCCACAATTGTTTCCTCGACCTCTGATTCGACGCCTGAATTGGCGATAGTTTTGGTGAGCACAACTGTAGTTGGTTTCGCATTCACATTGGTCTTCTTGAAAAGGCGGCTCATCAAAAATTCGTCATAGGGCCAATCTGACCGAACGTGCGAAAAGTCAAGTGAGCTAGGCGAAATAACTAAGAAACAAACGACTTGATTATGATTGGATTCATGCAATCGGGTAGTTTTCTTATTCCTTTTCAAGTTGTTCTTGTAAAAGCTTGTAGCTGAGCTGCCTGGGCGAGTTCTCGTGTGCTCGGTATATGGTTATGCTTGCTCTTTCGATCCCTTTTATGTTGGCTAGTCGTTCTTGAAATTTGAAGATTTCTTCGAAATTTCGCACTGGAACAAGAAAGGACATATCAAATGGTCCCAGCATTTTGTTTGCGATGATTACATTTGGGAATGTTGTTATCTTGTCGTATATTTGATCGATTTCCCTGTGGCTCTCTTTTTTGATCTTTAGATCGAATCCAACTGAGGCTTTGAACCCAAGCTTCCTTAGATTAACTGTTATCGAAGAATAGGCGAACGTATCTTTTTTGAGATTATTATATCGCCGAATTACCATCTGGGTCGAAATTCCCAGCTGGCCTGCGATCTTTTTGAATGGAATCCGAGCGTCTTTTGAAACAAATCTTGCAATTTCCAGATCTATTTTGTCCATCTCATTCCTCTTCAGCAATTCGAAGGTTCTCTGGGAATATCCCTCGATTGGTTAGTACCACCAGGTCTGAGTCTACTGCTGTTACTCCCTCGATTGCCCTTAACTGTTCTATTGTGTCATTTAACTGCGATATGTCTCGGGCTGCTACAAAGCATAGGAGGTTTATTCCTCCAACTCCGACGTCAGATTGAATAATTGTAAACATTTTTTCCAGTTTTTTAATGACGCTTGTTATCTGGTCAGATTCGACCCTTAATCCTGCCAATGAAAAGAAATTATATCCAAAGGCTTGCGGATTTATTTCTGTGATTTCTCCTGTAATTATTCCATCCTGTTTTAATCGGTTAAAATGAGTTCTAACCACGTTGCTGTGGACTCCGCAAGTCTTTGCAATTTCTACAAAACTAGTTCGTGCATCCTTAAGCAAATCTCTCAGAATGCACGCATCAATTTTGTCAATGCTTCGGTTGTTTTTCAAGCGGGTTCCTTCTTTAGCGAAACACTATCATTATGTTAACCCTATGAGATTTATGGTTATATGAGCATATAAGCATCTTGGAATAAAAGCTGCAAAATTGCCCTAAACTAAAGCTTATTTTAAACTATTTGCGCATAATGTGGAAAAATTTATATGCGCAAGTTATGAGCTATCAGCACAAAGGAGAAAGAAATATGAAAAAGACTGAAAACAGACCTATAATCTTAGCAATTTTGGTCCTTACTATTGCTTTGCCAATGCTTGCTTTGCCAAACGTTAGCGCGCATACTCCTGCTTGGAACATCCCAACCTTTGCCTATATTACGGTGTCACCGAGCCCTGTGGGCATAAACCAAGCGACCACTATAGTATGGTGGCTGGACAAGCTCCCGCCTACCGCCGCTGGTTTTGCTGGCGATAGATGGACACACGTCACAATTGCGGTGACAAAACCTGATGGAACCAAAGACAATCTGGGGCCATTCACATCTGACCCAGTTGGAGGCGGCTACTACGTATACACTCCCACACAGACTGGCACCTACACTTTTGTTCTGAACTTCCCTGGACAAGTCGCGAGCCTGTACAATCCCACCAATGGCTTAGCTGGGAGCCCAAGCGATTACGTCGGTGACAACTTCCAAGCTAGCACCGCAACAACAACAATAACAGTTCAAACAGCACAGATATCCCCCGTTCCAGACTTTCCACAACCGACCAACTACTGGATAAGGCCAATTGAAGGACAAAACCAAAATTGGGCGTTCATTGCATCGAACTATCTTTCCGGAAGCGCTATCGGCGCGGGTCACTATCAACCGGACGGCATTGCACCTAACAGCGCTCACGTTATGTGGACAAAACCGCTTGAGGATGGCGGAGTTGTTGGCGGAACCGCCGCACTACCAGCAGGTATGACTTTCTACGACGGAACCAACTATGAAAACAAATTCGCAGACCCAATAATCATAGCTGGAAGACTCTACTACACTTTGCCATTGGGCGATAACCAACCCGGAGGGTTTAACACCGTAGCCGGCGGAGGGTACACCTGCGTAGATTTAGCCACTGGCAAAACAATATGGACTAGAACAGACCTTGGAAATACGTTAACTGCACCTTCGTTCGCTCAATTGTACGACTACGAATCGCCAAACCAACATGGCGTCATCCCTAACGGTTACTTATGGAGCACCAACGAGAACCCATTTGCTGCCCTATTCGGACTTCCATCTGGCCCCACAACTTGGCAGGCATACGACCCGCTCACAGGAAACTGGTTATTCAACTTAACAGGCATTCCTCCGGGCACTGAAGCTCGAGGACCACAAGGCGAGATACTCCGATACGTTCTCAACACGACTGCCAATTGGCTCGGGTTGTGGAATGATACGGCTGCCCTAGCAGAGACAGCAGCAATGGGTCCAACAGACACAACTAGCACCAATGCTTATCAATGGAGACCAATTGGCAAGAGCATCGACGCTACCACCGCGTACTCATGGAAGGTTACGATACCTGCATTAGCTCCTGGGTCCTCCATAATTGCCGCGTTCTACAACGACGAGATACTAGTTAGCACGCCACTGTTTGGGTTCTTGAGTTTCGGTACCCCAGCATTAACAAGCGTGAGTGCGATAAGTGTGAAAGCCGGATCATGGGGGCATGTTCAGTGGACCGTAAATATTCCAGCGCCCTCAGGAAATCAAACCCGATCCTTTGTAGAAGCTGACACAACGGCCCGCGCGTTTGTTTACTTTGACAAAGAGACAATATCTTACACGGCTTACAGCATGGATACGGGGCAGAAACTCTGGGGTCCATCACCGTCTGAAAATCCGTGGGATTACTATTCTGGTGCAGGCGGTGCTATGACAACGACGGCTACGGCTAACGGCAAACTCTATTCGACTGGCTACTCTGGCATTCTATACTGCTATGACTTGGCATCAGGCAAACTATTGTGGAATTATAGCGCCCCCGCAGGATTAGAAACACCCTACACCGGCTATCCACTTGGTATATCCGGTATCGCTGATGGTAAGATCTACTTGGAAACCAACGAACACTCTGCTAACGCTCCGTACTGGAAAGGTGCACTGGTTCGCTGCGTGAATACTACGAATGGAGCAGAAGTCTGGACTTTGTATGGTCACGGCGCTTCAACATTTGGCAGCGCGGGTTCTGCAATCGCAGATGGCTACTACGTGTACCTCAACAACTACGACATGCAAGTCTACTGCATCGGCAAAGGCCCAAGCATGGTCACGGTCGACGCACCCACCACCGCAGTATCTCTAGGTCAAAGCGTGATAATTCGAGGATCAGTCACAGATCAAGCCGCAGGCGCCAAACAATTGGTCGCAAACAGCCTATTCAACACCGTGCCGGCAGTATCTGATGCTAGGATGAAGTCTTGGATGGAGTACTTGTACATGCAAAAACCGATGCCGACCGCAACGGGTGTAAAAGTGCACTTGACCGCGTTTGACTCCAACAATAACGTTGAGGACCTGGGCATTGTCACAAGCGACACAAGTGGTTTGTATAGCTTAATGTGGACGCCGCCAATAACAGGAAAATACACCATAACTGCAGCCTTCGAGGGCAGCAATTCATACTGGCCTTCAAGCGCAGAAACAGCCATAGGCGTAACCGCAGCAGTAGCGGCAGCAGTCTCATCCCCTGCAGTCACAGTAACCCCCGCTCCGACTCAACAACCAACATCTCTGCCAACGCCCACCGCAATTCAACCAACCTCGACCATTGCGCAAACACCAAGCCCAGTAATCATTCCGCCAGGAAACGCAACACCAACGGCAACTTACGTAGCCATCGGCGTGGCCATCGTTATCATCATAGCAGTAGTAGCGGCAGTCATCCTACGCAGACGCAAATAGACAAAACAAATCCCTCTTCTTTTTTTGTGATAAAGAAAGAAACAAAAAAGGGCTGAGTGGGCTCCGGAATGATCTCCTAACATTTGCTCGTTGGGTTTTCGTTCTCTCTCCTATACATTGTTCCAGAGCCCCAGCAAACCCTTAAGCAAGCAACTGTCGAAAGAGTTATTGACCGAAACAACTGATAGATTATTTGTCTTCTTGTTTTAAATATTCGCCAGACGCGTTGGATGTTCACATCTTTTTTACATGCCGTTTGAATCGCTAAACACTATGTCTAAGCCCTCGGTGTTCCCATCAGGTGCTGAGTGCCATTTCAGTTTTGCTCTTAAATTGAGGAAAGTCAATTGAGTCATTCCAAAGGCTTTCGTAATAATCTTGGTAGCCATCTACTAGGCTGGAACAATTGGACCATAGAAGAGAAGACTTTGCAAAATCAATGTTTGAGGAGAGCATAACGGTGACTTCCTTATTATCGTAGACACAGAATCTTGATATCGTGTGATTTAGTACGGCCCTGATTTTGAAAGAGGAATTTTCCGCTAATACGGAGGGAACCGTGAATTGCGAGTCCATTTTGTCTAAAATGTGAATTATGAAGCGGATCTTAACGCCTCTCCGTAAAGCTTTTTCAAGTGCTTCAGCCAATAAGAAAAATCCTTGACCCAAGAATTTTGGTGGTGCAATTGCATCGATAGTTTTCCGAGTGCTTTCGATTGATTTCTTCATCCTAAGAAAAGTCGTGTCTCCTTCTGAAACGAGTAACACTTTCCTGTCATCATCATGAACGAGTTCTAAATCGATTCCTTGAAGATCCCTTTCTAGAATCTTTGATTCTCTTCTTAGATATGCCGCCTTCTTTACTTTGCGTCCTGGCAGAAGGGAGCATGCATCATGAATTGGAATGCTCGAGAACCTTGTTGGAGTACCAAGTTCTTTTTCGATCAAACCGAGCTGTAGAAGTTCATCAAGTACTTTGTAGACATCTTGACGCGCTTGCCTTGAGGCGGTGCCAATAGCTCTCGCATTTGAACTCTTCAATCTTGATAGAACAAGAAAGACGTTTGCTTGCCTAGGTGAAAGCCCTAAGTCTACTAAGGCCTTAACATCGTCTTCTTTCAACAGCATTTTTCTCTCCCCCACCGAAGACGTTTGAAATTCGCTATTGCTCTTTATGCATCATTTCAGTTTTAAGATTTGTGGTGTTGTCTCTTTTGAGACTACAACCTGTTAAATATCAAACGCATGGAAAATATTCTCTCATAAACTAAAAGGAGGAAGAGAAACATAAAAAGAATAATAGATCTTTCAAAAGACCAGAATAGAAAAAGATTTGGAGGATTCAAAAAAATGAAACTCCAAAAAAACAAAACACTCACCACGATTGCTCTGATGCTGATACTGACTGTTTCTGCATTCATGATGTGCATATCAACGGCTAACGCGCACACTCCACCATGGACAGTTCCAACCACCGCTTACGTTTCCGCTACACCAGACGTCATTGGCATTGGTCAGTCCACGACTATCGTCGTGTGGCTTGACAGGTATTCGCCGACAGCAGGCGGAGGTGTCGGTCAACGCTGGGATGGCTTCCTGATAACCATCACGAAGCCAGACGGAACCAAACTAACAATCGGACCGTGGCAATGCCGCAGTGACGTTGCCAGCGACTGCAAGTATACACGCCCGACAGGTCGGCAAATACACTATTGTGTTCAGCTGGCCTGGAGAAACCTGCGCTGCCAGCGCAGCTGACTTCACCAATGCCGCCATAGGCGACTACTATCAAGGCGCCACAAGCAATCCAGCAACGCTCACCGTACAGCAAACACCGCTGCCAGACATGGCAGGAACCTCCGCTTCCGACAGGCTACTGGACAATGCCGATAAATGCCGTAAACAGAGGATGGTCGATGCTTGCAAGCAACTGGCTGAAGGGCAGTCTGGCTGGTACGCTTCGCGGCTTCCAAAGGATGGCGGGCAAAGCGACCGGAAAGCGCCCACGTGCTGTGGACGACTCCCATAACGCCGGCGATCGCGCGGAGGCATCCTTGACGCACAGTGGCCGCGGTATTTCGATGAACGCTGAAGACTACGAAAGCCCAGTGGGGAACGCCGATAATCATGAACGGAAAAATCTACTATAATGCACCCGCAGTCTCAGACAGCTGCAAGTATGGGTACTACTGCTGGACCTGTTCACGGGACAACAGATATGGTACAAGAACGGAACAGACAACGGTCTCAACATCCCGTTCACAACTGCTGGCGGTTATACACTTTCTCAAAGCTTTCCTCGCTGACACAAGGCCAAATATACCACTATCATTCCGTTAACGGGCAAGGACTGCTTTCATACCTGATAATGGTATATGGCACCACGTGGTACTTCCTTGACGCAGCCACCGGAAACTTGATGTTGACACTGATAAACGTGCCTGGCGGTACAGCCGCAACGGATCAAGACGGAAGCCTACTACTATACAGTTACAACCCGAACAACGGTAATATTGCTTTGCTGGAACTCAAGCCAATCTATCCCTCCGCTATCGCCAATAGGAACTAATCAGCAGCAATGGAAAATGCGTATGGGAGCAACAATCGACGCCGTCAACGATACTTCATGGACGGTCGTTGGTCCATCCGGCATCAACACTGTTGACACAATTCAGTCCGCGCTCCGGATACACAATGAACGTAACAATACAGAAAGGTTGCCTGCTCAGCGCTTTCGGAGCAGCATCGCGGGCATTATCAAGTCTTACAAGATGACAACCGAGTGCCAAGAGAAATCTTCGGCATTTACAAACCAACACAAAGCATGTACGGTCTTGGCCCCACACTCGACGGTGACACATTTACAGCATGGATTCTCCAGATAAACGAACACGTAGCACCATACAGTCCCTATCCAAATCTGACGTACACTCAAAACAACAACCTTGGATTCGGCGCTACGCTACTCTGGAACAAGAACATCACTGTTCCGCTACCTGGCAAAAACTACACATGGACCATAGGTGCAGTAAATTATGACAATCAAGTCTTTTCCGTTAGATGTTCACAAACGGGCCAGGTGTGGGTCTACAGCTTAAAGGACGGAAGCATGCTTTGGGGACCAACTCCACAATTTGGGCCAATGAGCTACTACGGAGGGAGCAATGCCGTATATTACGGCAAACTCGTCGAATGCAATACCATGGATGGAACAATGGCGGCTTTCAACACACAGACAGGGAAACAACTATGGACCTACAATGCTACAGGCCCAGGGTTTGAAAGCCCATACGGCGTGAACATGCCGCTCAGCATTTGGTGTGTTGCCGACGGAAAAATCTACACGTATTCAACTGAGCACTCGCCCAGCAAGCCTCTGTGGCGCGCTTCGTACATTCGCTGCATCAACATAACCGATGGAAAAGAACTCTGGAAACTACCATACTACCACCAATTCATAGGAGCTGAGGCCCTGGCAGATGGCTACATCGTAGGCTGTAGTGATTACGATAATCTGATATACTGCATCGGCATAGGACCAAGCGCCACCACGGTCTCAGCATCGCCAGGCGCCATATCACTAGCTTCGCCTGTCATGATAACTGGCACTGTCATGGACGTGTCCCCGGGCACAAAGAACCCCACTCAACAAGCACTCTTTCCAAACGGAGTTTCAGCTGTATCTGACGCTAGCCAAGACGACTTCATGTCATACGTCTACGAGCAGCAAGCTATGCCATCAAACGCTTCAGGCGTCCAAGTGCACTTGACAGCATTTGACCCCAACAACAACACCGAAGACCTCGGCTACACAACCAGCGACGCAAGCGGCTTTTACCACATCTCGTGGACGCCTCCAGTTTACGGAGACTACGTTGTCACAGCAACCTTCGCAGGATCCAACTCGTACGGCGGCTCAAGCGCAGAAACAGCTTTCACCGTGTTCAAACCAGCCGTAGCAGCGCCCGCCGTAACAGCAGCCCCATCCTCGCATTCCAACTCAACCGCCAGTAACAGCGACCCCAACAGTTGCTCCAAGCGCAACTATTGCACCAACCCCTAGCCCCGTCATCATTCCACCAACCAGCGCAGCACCAACATGCCACTTACATCGCCATCGGCGCAGTCATCATCATAGTCCTCGCAGCAGCCGCAGCACTCATCTTACGCAGACGCAAATAAACCAACAATCACCCTTTCCCTTTTTTTGTTGGGAAAATTTTGCCGAGAAGTAAAAGGGGCTGAGAGGGCTCTGGTTAAATCATCCAACTTGCTCGTTGGGTTTCATCTTTCTCTCTCCTAATTTGGGTTCCAGAGCCCCAGCAAACCCCAAGTCGAAACCAATCTCAAAGATCAATTAGTGGAATATTATGCGAAGGTTTGGAAAAAAATCAATGTTGAGGTGGACTGGGGGATTTAAACTCCCAGCCAAGTGGAGATATCATCCGCGAATCCTTTTTTTTCTTTTTTTAAAAGTATGGAAAAACTTTTGAGCAGTTCTGCATTATATATGTATATCCGGCGCGTTAACCTGAGCCTTAGCGTTTGGTGTCGTGGTCGAAATGTTCAAGCTCGGAGTTTTGGCTGAACCAGCCCTGGTCGGGAGAGAAAAGGAACTCGAAGAGCTAGAATCATTTCTAAATTCAGCCATTGACGGAAGGGGAAAAACGGTTTTTGTTTCGGGCGAAGCCGGATTCGGAAAATCAAGACTCGTCACTGACCTTTTCGACAAGGCGAAAAAACAGGGAGTGACGACGCTGACAGGGTGGTGCCTCAGCAACGCAGCAGTACCTTACTTTCCTTTTTTTGAAGCTTTCAACGCTTACTTCTCAGAGGGACAGAGTGGCGAAAGAAATGAAGGAACTAGAGCTCAGATCAAGTGAATCCCAGACGAAACCAAATGATAACGAAAATGACTTGGCGGTCCTGAAGACATAGACATTATGTCGTGGCTGATGGGTCCAACTCAGGCTGAGCAGCTTGGAAAATCTCGAGTGATATCTCCTCAAGTGTGGAAAGACCAAACCTTCGCCGCAGTCACAAAAACCCTCACAGCCATCTCGACTAAGAAACCGATAATCCTGTTCATAGACGACTTACACTGGGCAGACTCAGCCTCGCTGGCGCTAATCCACTACATTGCCCGGGCAATAAATTCTGAGAAAGTTCTTCTGCTTAGCAACATTCAGGAGCGAGCAGCTCACAGCTGACGCGGAAGGCAGACCGCATCCATTGGTCGAAACGCTGCGACTGATGAAGCGCGAGGACCTGTTCAAAGAAATCAAGATCGCTAACCTTAATCAAAAAGATGTTTCGGAGCTTGCTGAAAACATGCTGGAGGGCGACCTCCAGCATGAACTAGCAGCAAAACTCGCGAAAGAAAGCCAGGGCAACCCGCTGTTCGTCGTGGAGTCGCTGAGGATGCTGCATGAACGCGGCAGCCTAATTCATGAGCACGACAAATGGCGCCTGGCTCATGGTGAGATAGAGATACCGGACAAGATTCGGGACATAATCCTTCAAAGACTGAGCAGTTTGACGCGAAATCAGAGAAAGGTGCTTGACGCCGCTTCCGCTATGGGAGAGAGGTTCGACGCGGAACTTGTTGCTTCCGTGCTGTGTTAGGAGTCGTCTGGGGTTATTGAAACCTTGGATATGATTTGGCAGACCACTTCTCTGGTTTGCTGCAAAGGGGAACTGTACTGGTTTGACCATGCTACGTCTCGAGACAGCAGTATATGGTGAGATTTCTCCAGCCCAAAGAAGAGTGTATCACGCTAAGATTGCAGAGAAGCTCGAAGGCAAAGGCAAGGACGGCAAACTGCCGTTCAGCGATTTGGCTTATCATTATGCTCAGGCTGGGAACAAAGAGAAAGCAGTCAGAGTACGCCTTGGCGGCAGCAAAGGATGAGCTGGCAAGGTGGAGCAACTCACAAGCCATCAAACACTTTGAGTACGTGCTCCAGAATATCCCGGAAGGGCATGCTGAAGAGAAGAGAACCGCGTTAGAAGGGCTTGGAGACGCTTATGCTGCCAACTACATGTATGGGGAAGCTATAAAGACTTTTGACGAGCTTGCCGCCTCTGAAACGGGTGTGGTGCGGCTGCGTGCTCTCAGAAAGGCTATGGACGCGGCTTTTCTCAAAGGCGACAAGCCTGACCTTCTACTGGAGTATACGAGGAAAGCCGAAGAGGTGACCGTGGATAATCGCTTGGAGGAGGCTCGAGTTATCAACAGCAGAGCAAGAGCTTGGGGGTTTTCGGGCGGTGGAGACCTGAAAATGGACCTGGCAGATTACGACGTGGTTCTGCAGATATTTGAAGAAGAGAACTCTATCGCTGACGCGGCCGATGCACTGTGGAGAAGTCGGCTTATATAGTGTGTTTTTTGAAGATTCGCAGGAAAAAGGATTGGGTAAACTCTTGCGTTCAGTTGCCATTTTTAGGGAACTCGGTGACGTCCGCAAAGAAATAGAAGCCACTCTAAACACAGGACTTGCGTTCTTGTTTTTTTGTGGGCTTCTTCCAGAAGCTAGACGTGAATATGCCAACGTCCTGAGGATTGGCGAGAAACTTAGACGTTTTTGCCGAATTGGCTCAGGCGAGCGCAGTCTATTATGACGGATGCTGTTATCTTGATGAGGGTGAAGAGAAACTTGCAGAGCCAGTGTCTCAGGCTTTGAAAGGGTTGGAGTACTGCAAGAAAACAGACGTAGATTGGATACAAGGCATTCTTTATGCAACTCTTACCCGTGCTGTATAGTAAACTTGGGGATTTGAAACATGCGGATGAGTACTTTGATAGAATGACAAAACTGTCCCCAGAAATTCTCTCGCATTTTCTGAATATTAATGCTATTGCCGTGTGTAAAGGCGTCTATTTCGCTGCCAAGAGTCGAATGGGAAGAATCGAATCAGTGTTTCGAAGAACTTCTAGAGTATTCCAATACATACCCTGGCCAAGAAATAACTGGATAGAGCAAACTATGCTTGGGCTCTTGAGAAGCAGGGCAGAGCTGAGGAGGCGAGAGTTCAGCGGGCAAGAGTTCAGAGACTGTGCTGAAGCAGGTTGAAGAGAGGTTTGGACACGCCAACGTGCAATTGAGTCTTATGGTGCCGAGAAAGGTTCAGGTTGGCGAGGAGTTTGAAATGCGCCTCGACTTAGTCAACGTCGGTAGAAAGCCAGGCTTGACTCGTCAAAATCGAGGGAGTAACTCTTCTCGAATTCAAATTTTCCCATTTGCCCTCTTTCTGTAACCTGCAAGAAGGCGGTATCGCCATAAAAGAGAAAAGCGTTGGTCCATTCCAAGTTGAAACCGTCAAACTGAAGCTGAAGGCGACCAAAGCGGGCAGCTACAACTTAACCCCAGAAGTCGTCTACGTCGATGATTTGGGCAAGACGAAAACGTTCAAGGCCAACCTGATCACCGTAACTGCACAACCAGCACAAACCCGCATTCGAGGCTCTGCCCGGAAGGATAACGACTGGCTACCCAGAGCTTGATAGGTTGTTGTTGGGAGGAATACCAGAAAAATACGCCGTCGTGCTTGTTGCACCTTCGTGCGACGAGAGACAACTACTAATCAAACTCTTTCTGGAAGCTGGATCACGAAACGGTGAAACGACGATATATGTGACCTGCGAAGCGATTAACGCGGAAGAACTGGCCCAAGCCTTCCAGTCCGACTTTTATGTTGTCGTATGCAACCCGCAGGCTGATGCGGCAATTCCGAGCTCACCAGGCGTCTTCAAACTCAAAGGAGTGGAAAACCTCACCGAAATCGACATTGCGTTAACTAGGCTTTTCCGAACGATCAACCTGCCACAGAATCAGCCTAATAGACTCTGCATAGACTTGCTCTCAGATGTCCTGCTCCAGCACCACGCCGTCACGACGCGGAAGTGGCTAACTGGATTGATTACAGTTCTAAAGCCGAGAGGATTTACGACCCTGGCAGTCATTGACCCCCTCATTTTGCCAGAAGAGGTCCCAGCGATCGTCGGCTTGTTCGATGGGCAAATAAAAGTATCTGAGAAAGGCGCTGTAAGAACGCTTAGAATCCTAAGACTTCAAGATGAAAACTACCTGAAGGATGAGGTGACTTTAGAATAGACGAAGCTGTTCTGAAATATCCCAAAGATTTTCCATAAAAGTCCGTGGCGGGCGGGGAGGGGTGTGAACCCTTGCCCGAGTGGAGATGTCCCCCACAATATCTTTCCTTTTTTGGGCGGTCAAATCAGCGCGGCGGCATAATAAATATTCTAAGTACGCTTCTCAAATTAACACGTTTTATAAATTCATCAGACTTTTAGTCACTCATTAGCACCTCGATTCTCGCAAGACGGAAACTGACATGGTAACGAAGCTAAACGCCCCGATCGAAGAAATGGCGTGCTACATGGATGCATGCTACAGTGGAAAGGTCTCAGGTAATTTAAGGATAAAACTGAGAGACATCGATACTGGGTGGGCGCAAAATGAAGAAGCCAAGTTCTTGGGAAAAGGCAAATTGAAAGACCTGGCCAATAAGCGGCTAGAGGCGAACCGCCTGGAGTTGGCGAAAGCTCAAGAATTGCTTTATGCAAACAACACATATGCGTTGCTTGTGATTTTGCAAGGCATGGACGCTGCTGGCAAAGATGGCATAATCAAGCACGTAACGTATGGAGTTAACCCGCAGGGTTGTCGCGTGACAAGTTTTAAGCAGCCTTCTACTGTCGAATTAGAGCATGATTTTTTGTGGCGACAGGTCGTGGCTTTGCCCGAGAAAGGCATGATTGGCATCTTCAACAGATCATACTACGAAGAAGTCTTGATCGTAAAGGTCCATAGGAATCTTTTGGAAAACCAGAATCTCCCAGCTAAAAAATATGACCGAAAGTTTTGGAAAAACCGTTACGAAGATATCAATAGTTTTGAACATCACCTTGTTCGAAACGGAACAATAATTCTGAAGCTCTTCTTGCACATTTCAAAAGACGAGCAGGAAAGGCGTTTTGTTAAACGTTTAAGCGACCCCAACAAGTACTGGAAGTTTTCGGATGCTGACATCAAGGAAAGGGACTGCTGGGATGACTACATTAAGGCTTACGAGGACATGATAAACAATACTAGTACGAAATGGGCGCCTTGGTGTATAATTCCGGCAGACCACAAATGGTTGGCTCGTTCAATGGTATCGGAAATCATTGCCGCGAAAATAATCTCTTTGGGCATTAAACTTCCAGTCTTAAGTGAGCAAAAACTTAAGGCAATTGAAGAAGCCAGGAGAAAACTCAAATAAGCATCGTAATAGTTGCTCTGAGCCCGAACGAATAATAAATCTAAATAAACTATCCAAGAAGCCTGTGGCAAACTTGATTTGTTTGTAATTTAATTGGACTTGGGGATTTGAACCCCGACAAAGTGGAGATGTCACCCGCAAACACCTCCTTTTTCATTGTTTTGTTTACACATGCTGCAGATTTCTAAACATAATGCAAGAAGTTGGAATAGTAATTCAATTTCTAATTTCGGGTCTTTTAATAATCTAGATATGTGTAAATTCATGCAATAGATTTAATAATGATGCGGCGTTGGAGGGTGGGAGTGTTTCAACTATGTCAACAAAAGTTCGGGTTAAAAAGCAATTAATCGCAAAATCTACCAGCGCAAAGCCTCTCACGACAGTGCCCTTCGAAAGCGGCTTTCACTTCTACACAGCCGTTGGGAACTATACTGGAATAACCGCAACCAATCTCAGCGAGTTCGCCGCGAAGTTACAAATTATTCCACTGGAGTCAATCACATTCCATTTTCAACGCAAAGACTTCGAAAAATGGATAAAATACACAATTAAAGACGTCGCACTGGCCGAAAGACTAAGCAGGACAAACGGAGAGCAATCGACAGAGGAATTGAGAAAAGAAATCGTTAGGACCTTAGAGATAGCCACATCGTGCGCTCTTTAATCCTCTTTTCAAGAAGCCCGTTTTCTACGGAGCTTGCAGTCATCTAAGGTTTTTCCGATTTGGGTTAACAGAAAGCATTTCTCTCTATTTCGGAATATTGCTTGAAGAGAGACTTGCCTTTTGTTGCCTGCTTTCTTTTGTTGACTAAATAGGCCCCTGGCACAGGTCTGATGAGATCCTTGTCTAAAAAGGTTTGAATACATTTTCTGGTGCTCATGTTTCGCGGAAACTAAAACCTCAGCGAGTTCCTATCTATAATAGTGGCACATTACACTTGGTTGCAGGTAGAAATGATAGTTACATAGGAGGAGAAGATAAGATAAAAGTTGGTATATTGACCGGCGGGGGAGACGCGCCTGGAATCAACGCCGTCCTGAGAGCCATCGTTAGAAAGGCAATTCAAGACTACGGATATGAAACTGTAGGCATTAAAGACGGCTGGAAAGGATTAGTCGAAGGTGAATTCATCCCGTTAGACTTGAAGACCCTCGTAGGCTTGCTCCCTAAGGGAGGATCGATACTAGGCACGTCGAGGACCAATCCGTTCAAGAGCGGAGATGGAGCAAAGCGTATTCTGAAAAACGTTTCCGAACACGGCATTGAAGCGGTCATCGCAATAGGCGGAGAGGACACGCTTGGCGTAGCCTACAAACTATACGAAATGGGGCTCCCCGTCGTCGGAGTCCCCAAAACGATCGACAACGACCTGGTTGGCACGGACTATACCTTTGGTTTTCAAACGGCAGTTGCAATTGCTTGTGAAGCACTTGACAGGCTTCATACAACGGCAGAATCGCATCACAGGGTGATTAATCCTTGAAGTTATGGGCAGATACACCGGTTGGATCGCCTTGGAGGCAGGGATTGCCGGAGGGGCAGACGTCATCCTGATTCCTGAGAAGCCCTTCGACATTGAAGAAGTCTGCGAATGCATCAGGAAGAGGCAAAAACGCGGTCGAAACTTCAGCATAATCGTCGCCGCTGAAGGCGCCAAACCAAAGGGGAGCGAAGAGATCGTTTATAGCAGTGGGGTAGACGAGTTTGGACACGCAAGATTTGGCGGCGTAGGCTACTACATAGGAAAGGAAATAGAGAAGAGATTCGAAAACATTGAAACTAGGGCAGTGGTTCTTGGTCATCTTCAACGCGGTGGCTCTCCGAACGCGTTTGACAGGGTTTTAGCTACCCGATTTGGAATCGCTGCGATTGACCTAGTACATGAGGGCAGATTCGGCCAGATGGTTGCCATCCAGGGAAACGCCATGGTCTCCGTGCCCTTGAAGGACGTTATCGGTAAACGAAAAACGGTTGATTCTGAAGCTCTACGAAATAGCAGCAACATTCTTCGGCTAGGCGAGACCCATGCCTCATAGGCTTAGGACCTCAAAAGAAGCCCAAGCGAGGTTCAGGCAAGCTACTCATACCTTGTCGTATGATAATCTAGAAGCTCGAAACTAGTTTTGATTAGAGGTGGAAGTTTTGCAATCTGAGCGAAAAGAGAAGCGAATCCTCTGGTTTGAAGTGATGTTTAACTTATCAAGCCTGCATGCTCTAAGTCTAACACATTGTCTCGATCGATCGAATAGTTCTTAGATTTATCCTACAGGGACGGTGGCGATGGATTCTTTATTCAGCACTAATTGAAGTTACAGGTAAGCCTCTGTTGCGTATCTTTGCACCATTCTATGGCTGTTGAAGTGGTAAGCGATTTTCCCGATTGAATTCTTCATCATTTTTATCCACTCGTTTCTCCTGCTGTAGAACATGGGAACAACGATGTATTCTAGCTTATTGTAGAGATCATCTAGTTCTCTTCTGCGGCCTTCTTCCGCCGAAACATTTTCGTTCGGGTGTGGACCTATTGCCCAACCTGTAACGCCCTCGATCCAACCTTCGATCCACCAGCCGTCCAAAACGCTGAAGTTTATGACCCCGTTGTGGGCCGCCTTCATTCCGCTCGTGCCCGAAGCCTCCAAAGGCCGCAGAGGAGTATTTAGCCAGACATCAACCCCAGAAACCAATTTGGCCGCAAGGTCCATGTCATAATTCGCTAGATAAACAATCTTGATCTCGCCTTTCAGCTTCTGAATGTAGCCAAATATCTGTTCGATCAGTTTCCTGCCAGAATCATCTCTGGGATGGGCTTTTCCAGCAAAGATCAACTGGATCCTGCCTTTTCTATTTGCCCTTTTCAGTTTTTCTAGGTCTGAAAACAATAAGTCCGTCCTTTTGTAGCCGGTTGCTCTTCGCGCAAATCCCAGCGTCAAGGTGTCGTAATCCATACCTACATTTGTTACCTTGTTGACGTAGTCAATCAACACTTTCTTTCCTTCCTCATGGGCTCGCCAAACATCTTCATCAAGAATCCCGTCTGCTCTTACAAGCAAATCAGGTTCATTTGCCCATCCTGGAAAATATTTGTCATAAAGGTTCCTGAAGCTCTCGCAGGTCCAAGTGTACGAATGGACTCCATTTGTGATGGCGCGAATTTCATATCCTGGGAACATCGCTTTTGAAGAGTCTCGGTGTCTCTTTGCTACACCGTTATAATAATTGCTTAGGTTGAGGGCGAACAACGTCATGTTTAATCTTTCTTGCCCGCCGAGTTTTTTCAGGACATCGAGGGGTACGGGGTCTCCTAGCACTTCTCGAACCAGATCGTAGGAGAATTTGTCATGCCCTGCATCGATAGGAGTGTGCGTGGTGAAAACGCATAAGCTTCTGACCTTGTCGATGTCCATTCCATTTTTCTGCAGCAACTCAAGGGCGAGGAGACTGGAATGGCCTTCGTTCATGTGGTACTTGCGAACTGTTAGACCCAAGGCGTCCAGTATTCTTACACCGCCGATTCCAAGAACAATCTCTTGTTTGAGGCGGTATCTTTCATCCCCGCCGTACAAAAAGGAAGTAATCTCCCTGTCCTCAGGATTGTTCCCTTCTAGATCGGTGTCGAGGAAGTAGACGGAAACAACCCCGCCTGTTTGGCTCTTCACCGTGTAAAGCCAAGGCCTGATGGTTACGTCTCTTTTCTGAATTTGCACTTTCACCTCGGTGGAAAGCAACTGCATATGCTCTGAGGGTTCCCACGGGTCGGGATGTTCTACTTGTTTTCCATCGCTGGTTATCTCTTGCCTGAAATGTCCTTTCTTGCTAACCAACGTAATTCCCACCAGAGGAACTTTCAGATCTGCACTTGATCTTATCATGTCCCCTGCGAGAATCCCTAAACCTCCGTTGTATGTGTGAATGTTATTCGACAGCCCAATTTCCATTGAGAAGTAGGCAATTTTTTGTCTCATTAAGTAGGCTTCTGACTCAACCACTTTTCCAGGTCCTATGTGACGATGATGTTTCAGCTAATAACGAAGTTGCTAACTGATAAAGCCTCTCTAATGCGCCGGTTTTACTGGTAACATGCTCAGTGAGTCGGCGATGTTGCAGGCAATCCTGGATTTTTGCTTTCTCTTTTTCCTGTTGGGGCAATGTTCATGATTGTGGGTCTTCATATGGCAGGACATAGGACAAAAGCGGAGCGAGCGGGTAGATAGAGGCTGAGCATATGTTGAGTTTTTGCTTCAGTATTGTCCACATAGTGAAGTGGGTCTGCTGGGGTGACAGCCTGCCGTATCCCCCGTACTTTGGTGCATCACAGTCTAGGATCATCCGGTATTTTCCAGGGGGCGCTTCAAATCGATAATCAGTAAAGGATTGATAGGGATTAAAATTGAAGGCAAAAATCAGATCAGCCCTTTTGAAGATGATTATTTTTTTCGTGGAATCTTCATGCAGTAGTTGCGGGATGGATGCTTCAAGAAGGTGATGTGTCTTGGCCAGTGCAATCATGTCGCGGTCGAACCGGGCTAGCAAATGATACTTTAGGTGGATGTCGTCTGCGAGATGCCATTGTCGACGAGCATGCTTGAATGACCAGTTGTTTCCTTCGCGGGGAAAATCTATCCAGTCTGGGTGGCCGAATTCATTGCCCATAAAGTTCAGATAACCGTGGCTGGCAGTGCCGAGGGTTATCAAACGGATCATCTTGTGCAACGCTATTCCTCGGGCGACTTTTGAGTTGTCATCATCGATCCACATGTGATTGTACATGTCTTCACCGATCAGTCGGAAAATAAGTGTCTGGTCTCCCACTAACGCTTGGTCGTGAGATTCGGCGTAACTAATGGTTTTCTCATCTGTCCTGCGGTTGGTAAGTTCAAACCAAAGATGACCGATGGGCCAGTTCTCGTCTTTGAAATCTTTTATTAGACGGATCCAGTAATCAGGCACCCCCATTGCAAAGCGATAGTCAAAACCGAACCCGCCCTCTGACTGGGAAACGGCCAAACCTGGCATGCCGCTGACATCTTCGGCTATGGTGACGGCGTCGGGTCGGATATCATGAATCACTCGGTTGGCCAGAGCCAAATAGGTCAAGGCATCTTCATCCACGCTGCCATCGAAGTAATCGTTGTATGAAGTGAACACTCTCTTAAGACCGTGTTCCAAGTAAAGCATGCTGGTGACGCCGTCGAACCGAAAGCCGTCAAAGCGGAATTCGTCTAGCCAGTATCGGCAATTGGAAAGTAAAAAATGCAGAACCTGAGGTTTGTCGTAATCGAAGCAGCGTGAATCCCATGCCTTGTGTTTTCCGCGTGGGCCATCGTGAAAATACTGAAATAGTGTCCCGTCGAAGCGACTTAGTCCCTCCACCTCGTTGGACACGGAGTGGGAATGGATCAGGTCCATGAAAACGGTGAGCCCTTTTGCGTGAGCCGTGTCGATTAGGAGTTTCAAATCCTCTGGCGTTCCGTACCGCGATGAAGGGGCGAAAAAGCTTGATACCTGATATCCAAATGATCCGTAGTAGGGATGTTCTTGAATTGCCATCAACTGTAACGTGTTGTAACCAGCCTCGACGATTCGCGGAAGCACCCCGAAAGTAAATTCACGGAAGGACCCGATTTTTTCTTCTTCCTGTGCCATACCGATGTGCGCTTCATAGATTAATGGAGCCACTTGAGGTCGTTTAAAATCGGGGTTTTTCCAACGATATGGTTCCGGAGGTAACCATACTTGGGCGTTGAAAATTAGAGTTTTTGGATCTTGAACCACCCGTCGAGCGTACGCCGGAATGCGATCGCCTTCGCCCCCTGCCCAATGAATACGGAGTCGATACAGGTCACCGTGCGTCAGTTTGTCAGCAGTCAGATGAATTTCCCAGACACCATAGTCGTTGATTCTTTTCCAGCTCAAATTCCCTGCGCGCTTGCCACTGGCTCATGTCTCCTATCAGGTAAATCGCCGTTGCGTTTGGCGCCCATTCACGAAAAACCCATTCGCCTTGTTGGAAATGTAGGCCGAAGTATTCGTGGCCAGACGCAAACTCTGTTAAGCTCTTTTTGCCTTGCGTGAGGCGATTCTCTGTTTCTTCGATATGTTCCAATCGGTGTCGAATCTGATCTGAAAACGGGGTGAGGTACGAGTCGCTTTTCAGCAGGCGGTTTAATCGGCTTTCAAGACCACTCATATGGACACCTGCTTTTGCTCTGATATACAAGTAATTTAACCTTTTTTAATGGGCGGAAATATGTCAAGTTTCCTGCTAGCCCATATTTCAGTTTCAAAAGTTTTCCTATTTAGGAACTTGCCATAATGTGAGTATAGTAAACAATTCAGAAAATTTGGCGGCTAGATCAGTAATAAAGCTAATCTTGGTTCATTTAAGTACTGGTGGAACATATGAATACTGTTCGAAACAAGTTTGGATCTATGCCTTAGGTGAACATTTTGAGGATCGGCTTCTTTGTTTATGAATATCCACCTGCGATTGTTGGTGGTTTGGGCACGTACGCTGAAAATGTAACGCAGGAATATGTTGACATGGGACATGACGTTTCAGTCTTCACGCTAAATGGCGGCAATTTGAAAACCAGAGAAATCCTGCGAGGCGTGGAGGTTCATCGGCCCTTGATTGCCGATGCGAGCAACGTTTTTCCATTTTTTGTGGTTGACGATTTGAAGAAATGGGGCACCAACATAAAATTCTTCAATGACATTTTCATTTACAATATTCTAAGCGCCACAAAATTCATCAACGGCCTGATAAAAAAGGAAAAATACAATTTGGCATACTGTAGGGATTGAAATTTCAGCGGTCGGGGATGCATCTTCAGAGTTGGAGCATGCCCGTCTGAAAGGAGATCTCTTTGTCAGGGTATTTAAACGGGCACTGGTGATCCGGTGACTATCAAAAAAATTGGCGTGAATGGTCGCGTGGTATCATTCATCGATATAGGGACCAATTCTGTTCGACTCCTTGTTGTGAGACTGAACCCGAATCATTCATACAGTATTCTCTCGCAGCAAAAACAACAGGTACGGCTGGGGGAGGGAGAGTTTGAAGATGAAGAAATCCTCCCCGAAGCAATTGAACGCCTGGTAATCGTATGTAAAAAATTAACAGAACTTGCCCGGACTTTTAAAACCGATGAATTTGTTGCCGTGGCAACATCTGCAATGCGTGAAGCAACCAATCAGCAGGAAATCCTTCATCTTCTGCGGCAGGAGGCACTGCTGGATGTCCGCGTAATATCCGGGCATGAAGAAGCACGCCTTATCTATCTTGGTGTTTCAAGGGGGATCCACCTTGCTGAGCGACAGGCTTTTTTTATTGATATTGGCGGCGGAAGTACTGAAATCGCCGTTGGTGGCGAACAGACCTATCATTACCTTGAAAGCTTCAAACTGGGGGCTATCCGCCTTGCAAACCTGTATTTGTCAGGTGATGTCACCGGCACGGTATCACCAGGACCAGTATAAAAAAGTCCTGCGGCATGTTGAAGATACCATTATTCATTCTGTCAAAAAGATACGTTCACATAAACCAGACATCGCTGTCGGAAGTTCCGGCACTATCATGAATCTTGCGGAAATTGCACAAAAAGCACTTTCACCAGAATGGGAATTCAGAGAACAATGTGCTAATTTACAAAGATTTACGGAAAGTCATTGATCTGCTGTGTTCACTTCCTCTTGAGCAGCGCAGGAAAATACCAGGAATGAATCCTGAGCGCGCTGATATCATCATACCCGGTGCGGCCATTCTTGATATGTTCATGAAAGAGCTGTCTCTCGATTCCATCATGATAACCAACCGGGGATTACAAGATGGTCTCCTGGTCGATTACCTGTCGCGGATGGATGAGTTCCCCCTCCTTGGCGAGCTCTCACCACGGCAACGGAGTGTTCTGCAACTGGGAAGGTCCTGTGGGATCAATGAGGTTCATGCACGAACCGTGACGGCCCTCGTGCTGGAGTTATTCGACTCCTCAAAAGCCATAAAACTTCATAACTTCGGGGACTGGGAACGTGAACTGCTTGAATATGCAACCTTCCTCCATGATATCGGGTCCTTCATTTCCTATACTAATCATCATGCTCATTCCTATTATATCATAAAAAATTCTGAACTTCTCGGTTTCGATCAAAAAGAAGTAAATTTCATGGCTAATATTGCACGGTTTCACCGGAAAAAAACCCCGAAGAAAAAAGATCCTGAAATTCTCGAGCTTGATGTCCGGGAGCGGGAAGCCCTGCGAATACTTACAACATTTATCCGGCTCGGCGAAAGTCTTGACCGCAGTCACACAGCCCTGATCCAGCATGTCCGGTTCTCTGGTGTTGACCGGGAAACGGTAACGCTTGAAGTGGTTGCCCGCGGTGACTGCCAGCTGGAGATATGGGGTGTTGAAGCGGAGAAAAAAGCATTTGAAAAAATTTTTGGGAAAAAATTAGTTCTGGAAAGAATCCATGTGACATAATCACCGGTATCATGGGAAACAGAGAAGAGGACAATAAATTCACTTAGACTTTCATTAAGAGAGGTATCGATTAATAAATTATGTACGCCATTCACCTGTAGTATGATAGGTTTTTTCTCTCATATACGCCAAAACAAACTATCAGATCCTCTATCCTGAGGACTCACCAGGTGATCCGATTGCAGTACCATTTTGCCAACAGGCTCTCCCACGCCCCGAAATCATTTCTCAATGAACTATTCAGGGTTTCTGCAGATCCTTCAGTTATTTCATTTGCAGGGGGGCTTCCTTCATCTGCCCTGATAGATACTGAAGGTATAAAGAAGGCTACCTGTCAGGTCATGGAAGAGGATCCCTCAACTGCACTCCAGTATACAACAACAGATGGCTACCTCCCCTTGCGTGAATTCATTGCAGAAAGGTACCGCTCCCGTCTCGGGGTCACGGCAACTGCCAGGGAGATCCAGATCGTAAACGGATCCCAACAGTGTCTCGATCTTTTTGCAAAAATTTTTCTTAACACCGGGGATCGCGTTGGTATAGAGCGCCCCGGCTACCTTGGCGCAATCGAAGCGTTCTCATTGTATGAACCATTAATCGACACAGTACCTCTCGAAGAGGATGGTCCCGATCTGGATGCATTTAAGGAACTCATCCATAAAGAGACGATAAAATTTTTCTACGGAATCCCCAACTGCCAGAACCCATCTGGTACAACATACTCACAGGATAAACGCCGGGCAATTGCAGAAATCGTGGAGGAAAGTGATACGGTTTTCTATGAAGATGACGCATTTGGGGAACTTTTCTTTGATGGTATACCCCGTTCACCGGTGAAGAAGTACATACCGGACCAGGCAGTGCTCACCGGTTCATTTTCAAAGATCATTGCACCGGGGATGCGTATCGGGTGGATATATGCACCTCCCGGCATACTCACGCAATTTAATATCGTAAAACAGGCAGCAGACCTCCATTCCAATTTCCTTTGCCAGAAAATCCTCCACCGTTACCTGACTTCGAATAATCTGGATGAGCATATAAAAACCATCGTCAGGGCATACAGCATCAGGTGCCGGCTGATGTGCGACCTTCTTGACGATCTGCTGCCGCAGTTGTCACATACGACACCAAAAGGGGGTATGTTCCTGATGGCCACACTGCCGCATGGGCTGTCATCCATGACTGTTTTTGAAGAGGGGATAAAACAGGGGAGTCGCCGTGTTACCGGGTCTGCCTTTCTATGTTGACGGAGGAGGTTCCGATACCATACGTATGAACTTTTCAATGGCTTCAGAAGAACAGATTAAGGAGGGTATGGTGAGGCTGGCAAGGGTGATTACCGATCTTCAGCAGACATGATCAATGGGTTAACCGGTATGCTGGACCGAGTTTTTCCTGCAATATTTTATTTTGTTTACCTGCCAACCTGAAATAGCGATGTCACCATTGCATACTTGCTTCCTGACAAGCATCATTATGATAAGCCTCATCCTTTGTGCGGGGTGCGCACAGTCCGCTCCAGCAACAGATCTGGCAACTCAAACAGCCGGGACGGTGTCCATGTCCCCATCTGCCGAACCCCGGAACCTCGTGAAACTCGAGACAACCCTAGGTAACATTACTATCGCACTCGACCCTGATATGCCCATCACTGCGGGCAACTTTGAGTCCCTCGTAAAGAAAGGTTACTATAACGGGGTGATTTTTCACCGGGTCATCAGTGGCTTCATGATCCAAGGAGGCGACCCAACAGGAACAGGCTCTGGAGGTCCGGGTTATGCAATAAAAGATGAGTTTACGCCTCATAACAAGAACGCACGTGGGACAATTGCGATGGCTAACGCTGGTCCGAACACCGGAGGCTCCCAGTTCTTCATCAATCTGGTAGACAATAACCTCCGTCCGGACTTTGATAGCAATTACCCGGTCTTCGGGAAGGTAATCGAAGGAATGGACGTTGTTGACACAATTGCCAAAGGAGAAACATCCGGTCCACCCAATGACCGCCCGACCAATCCGATCACAATCATCCGTGCAGAAATTGTGTAAATTTTCCGGTAGGGTATAATCAAATCTTTTTTTCCTGAGCCTGCATATTCACCCGAATATTTTTGTATGATACTCGAGTATGCCATACGATTTCCTTGAACAAACCTGCCTTGAAAAATCCCCGTGTCTGGTTTTATTCTGGTTTATCCGCAACACAGAAAAAGGAGAAGCATTAATGCAATGAGGATACGATGACTTCACCAGAACCATCCAAAAAACTGGTAAGGCTCGAGACGAACATGGGCAACATTACCATTGCGCTCGACCCTGCCATGCCGGTTACCGCAGGCAACTTCGAATCGCTCGTGAAGAAAGGTTATTACGACGGGGTGATTTTCCACCGGGTAATCAACGGGTTTTATGATCCAGGGCGGTGACCCGACCGGCACCGGCATGGGCGGACCCGGTTACACGATCAAGGATGAGTTCACGAAAAACAACCGGAATGACCGGGGTACGATCTCCATGGCAAACGCCGGCCCCAACACCGGGGGGAGCCAGTTCTTCATCAACCTTGTCAACAATAACTTCCTCGACGCAAAACACCCGGTCTTCGGGAAGGTTGTTGAGGGGATGGACGTTGTTGATAAAATTGCCAGTGTAAAGACCGGCGCAAACGATCGCCCCGTCCAGAATGTCACCATTATCCATGCTCGTGATGGTCTGAAAAGAAAATCTTTTTTCCATCCAGTTCATTGTCATTTTTTACACCCGTCCCATTTCCTTTTTATTCCGGTCATGCAAATGACCGTGCATACATGAAATCAGAATTCGGCTGGATCGAAATCGACAAGGTCCGGTATGACCATGATGTGATTATTCACCGGGACGGTTCTGTCAGCAAACGGTCCAAGAAAAAATCAAAGGAACATAAAATTACATACGGGCACACCCCTCTCTCCGATCACGAACTGGAATTTTTAGACAGGGAAAAACCAGAAATCGTCTATATCGGAACCGGACAGTATGGGGATCTTCCCCTCACACCGGAAGCAAAAACTATACTCAGCCAGTTTGAGACGGTCATCCTTCCCACCCCGGAAATTCTGGACATGCTGGAACACGAAAAGCGCACATTTGTTGCGATCATCCACGTGACGTGCTGAATGCCAGGATTACATGAATACATTATTGACCGGGTGAATGCCCGTTCTGGTGCGGCGACAGGGTCTGTGCAAAGGTGCACAGTGCTTCAAGGGATTGTTTCCTGTTGATTGCAGATACTTTCACGATAGCGGCACCGCTGAACTCTTTTTCGATTAATTCAGGTCGTGCCCCGATACAGTCGCACTTGTTTAAAAATATTACAAAAGGGATCCTGGCAGCGGACAGCGAATCGTGGAGGTGGTGAATGAAATCGTCCACCGGACTTGTTGCATCGACAAGCAGGATTGCCCCATCCATTCCTTTCCCGATGATTTCACGGGCAAACTCAAACCGTTCCTGTCCGGGTGTGCCAAAAATATGGATATGAGTTCCATTTACCTGAACTCGGCCGTAATCAAGTGCTACGGTTGTAGTCCCACCGGTGCACATTGGCTTCCACATGGCTGGATCCCGGATCAAGGGTCTTTATCAACGTGGTTTTTCCTGCACCAAACGCCCCGAAAACCACAATCTTGCATTTTTTTTCCTGATCCATCAGGAGAAAATGTGACGGAGTTCAATTTTACCATTTCGGTAACAATACCTATCAGGCTATTAAAAAAGATAAAAAAATGGGAACGGGGTAGAATTTATCCCGCAAGATAATCGGCCGGGGTCGGAAGGACTTCTTTGAGCCCTTTGCGCTTGCGGATCGCAACTACAACTTCCTTGAGCATGCTGTTCGGCACGAGTTCGAATCCTGAAAACTCCGTGTTCCACATGGCACGGCCTTCGGTCGCGGAGCGGATATCACCTGAAAACCCGAAGAGCTCGGCAACCGGTGCCTTGCCAACGACGGTAATCGTGTCGCCTTCGCTCGTCATGTCAAAGACCTGGCCACGCCGTCCCTGTATCTGGGAAGTCGCCGCACCCATCTGGTCCATCGGGACCGTGATCTGGATCTTCTGGACCGGCTCTAACAGGGAATCGCCGGCAACCAGCATGCCACCCTTGATTGCACCACGGACAGCAGGGATAACCTGTGCGGGACCACGGTGAATTGCATCCTCGTGCAGCTTGACATCGACGAGTGTCATCTTGAGGTTCTGGACCGGCTCATCTGCAAGGGGACCACCGGCGAGCGCCTCGTGGATACCTTCGATGATCAGTTCCATGGTCTCGTTGAGGTACTGGACACCTTTGGTCTTATCGATGAGCATGTTGGTGCCCTTGATGTCCTTGATATTTTTCGCCTCGTCCTTGTCCATACCCGCCTTCATGAGAATGTCACGGCGCTCGAGCATCTGCTGGTTCATGGAGACTTCGCCTTTCTTGATCAGGTCGACAATCTCATCGGGCAGTGGCTGGAGATCGAAGTAGAACCGGTTGTGGCGGTTCGGGGACTTGCCTTCCACGGATTCAACCTTCTGGACTACAGTTTCACGGTAGACAACGATCGGTTCTGAAGTGACGATCTCGACACCCTTGTCGCGCTTGATACGGCCGGTGATGATCTCAAGGTGCAGTTCGCCCATACCTGAAATCAGGTGTTCACCGGTCTCTTCATTGATGGTGATGACCAGTGTCGGGTCTTCCTTTGCAACCTGCCGGAGCACTTCAACGAGCTTGGGCAGGTCCTTCATGTTCTTTGCCTCTACGGCAACTGTCATGACCGGTTCAGAGTAGTGCTTGAGGGACTCAAACGGTGTCATTTCCAAAAGGGAGGTAACCGTTGAGCCGACCATCGCGTCCTTAAGACCGGTGACTGCGGCGATGTTCCCCGCAACGATCTCTTCGACTTCCACACGCTTGGGGCCCATGAAGATACCGACTTGCTGGAGTCGGTTCTCCTTCTTTGCTGAGCCCATAACGTAAAGTCCGTCGCCACGCTTGAGGCTACCGGAGAAGAGACGCCCCGTGGCCACTTCACCTGCGTGAGGATCAAAGGAGATGTCAGTGACCATCATTGCGACGGGGCCCTTTGGATCGCAGGTAAGCATAGCCTTGCCTTCAGGAGATGTCTTGTCACCGTGCCAGATAACGTTGACACGGCGGGGCTGGGCTTCTAAGGGGTTAGGGAGTGTGCGTACCACCATGTCCAGAAGGACTTCAGAGAGGGGGCTGTTCTTTGCCAGATATTTCATATCCCCTTCACGGCACTTTTCATAAACGTCCTTAAATGAGACACCGCTCTTCTTCATGAAAGGTGCAGATACTGCCCAGTTATAAAGAGCAGAGCCGAACGCAACGGTTCCTTTTGCAGCGTCGAGCTTCCAGCCGTTGTTATAGGCTTCCTCGTTCATCCCCTTGATCAGCTTGTTGACCTTATCGATAACCTTGCCAAGCCGGATCTGCATCTCAATCTCGTCAACTTTCAGCTCGTTGATGAGTCGGTCGACCTTGTTGATGAAGAGGACAGGACGCACCTGCTCCTTTAATGCCTGGCGCAGCACGGTCTCTGTCTGGGGCATGGTGCCTTCAACAGCATCGACCAGGACGACTGCCCCATCGACAGCACGCATTGCGCGGGTCACATCACCACCAAAATCGACATGCCCGGGGGTATCGATCATGTTGATGAGGTAATCCTGACCTTCATATTCGTGCACCATCGAGACGTTCGAGGCGTCGATTGTAATACCCCGAGCCTGCTCCTCTGCATCTGAATCCATGAAGAGTTGCTTGCCGGCAAGTTCTTCTGAAATAATACCGGCACCTGCAAGCAGGTTGTCAGACAGAGTCGTCTTACCGTGATCGATATGTGCTACAATTCCAATATTCCGAATATGCTTCGGATCCTTCATGAGCTCAGTTGCGCGCTCAACAGATTTTTTGCCGCGGACCATGAAATAACCTCAAAAAAAGATATTAACGGGCGGATTTCGCAATACGCTCGCGTTCTTCCTTTTTCCCCACCGAATAACATTTCATGTCGCCTTTTGAGGCGGCAATCAGTTCATCAGCAAGGATTGCACTCGCTTTCTTTTTGCTTGAACGCGATCCCTTCAGGGTTGCTTCAGCAATGAAACCGATTGCAGAATCGACCCGTCGCAGAGGTGCAGTATCGACAGATTTCGGGACGTTGATGCCACCATATTTAAGACGGACGGTTTCTTCCCTGGGGCCAGAATTTGCAATTGCCTCCACAAGAACTTCAATAGGGTTGCGCTTGGTCTTCTTGTTGATAATCTCAAATGCTTCCCGAACGATCCTGATGGTCATCTGCTTCTTACCGGTATTATTTTCGGTCTGCATCAGGCGGTTGATAAGGCGCTCGACAATCGGCATATTCGCCTTGTTGAACTCCTGCTTTGAGAATTTACCGCAGGAGTGGGGGATGATCAGGGCGGTCAGGTTCACGTAGCGCACAAGGCCCGGATCATTGACCTTGACCTCGCTTGCATCCCACTTGTTAAACAGCAGTTTTTTGCCTTCTGTTTCTTTCATGATGATCACCTGCGCGGTTTCTCCTTCCTGCCAATTACCATTTCATGGAGGCAGACATTGTTCACTTTGGTGACGACATACCGGACACCGGGAATATCTCCCATGGAACGCCCGAGTCGACCCCCAATACCCTCAATCTCAACTTCATCGTGCTCATCGATAAAGTTGATTGCACCGTCGCCTACTGCAAATGCAGTAACCTGACGCCCGTTCTTGATCAGCTGTACACGCACGCACTTACGGATCGCGGAGTTGGGCTGTTTTGCCTCAACACCGACCTTTTCCAGTACGATACCTCTCGCTTGTGGAGCACCCTCAAGAGGGTCTGACTTCACATCGAGATTGAGTTCGCGGCGGGCATAGTTTTTGTCTGCCCACCGGAACTTATTTGAGTCCCGAACCAATTTTCTGGCTGCAAATTTACCCTGTCCCATTAAATAGCCTCATTTTTGTTGTTTTTGTGGTTATCGATAACCCACACTGAGATATATACAATCGCGGGTAACCGATTTATAAATTGTGGCACCCCACCTGCCTGTCTTATACTATTATCCCTCACTCATAATAATATTATATCCTTCCAGACCTATTATCATACAATGAAAATCGGGATCTATAAAGAGGTGCATATCGATACCAGCCACCGTCTGCTCCATTATACCGGAAAATGTGCCAATCTCCATGGGCACCGATGGAAGAGTTGAGGTCTGGATGGAGGGGGAACCAGACCCGGCAACACAAATCCTGATCGATTATAGTCTGATCAAACAGGTCATTAACAAGTACGATCACCAGATCATCCTGAACCGCGATGACCCGATGGTACCCCGTATTGAGGAGTTCCACCCGGTTATCACTACCCCGGGAGATCCAACCAGTGAACTGATGGCAGTTATTATCCGCGATGATCTTTATGCAGTCTGCCGGGAACTGGGAATAAAAGCAACAGTAACGAAGATCCGTGTCTGGGAATCCCCAACAGCCTGTGCCGAGCTTACCTGAATGAAGATCGCTGAAATTTTCAGGAGCCTGCAGGGTGAAGGGAAAAACCAGGGAAAACCCTGCCTGTTCATCCGGCTCGCGGGCTGCAACCTGAACTGCCGCTGGTGCGATACCACGCACGCGCAAACCGGCGGCAGTCGAAATGAGTCCTGATGCTGTTCTCGAGCAGGTCTGGCGCATTAATCCCCCGTATGTCTGTATCACAGGAGGAGAACCGCTCCTGCAGGCGGATGAACTCGAACAGCTGCTCGTTCTCGCTCTATAAGCAGGGAACCGCGATCGATATCGAGACGAATGGCACAGTAAACTTTACCCGGTTACAACCGTATGCATCGATCTGCATGGATGTGAAATGCCCGTCTTCAGGAGAGCGGAGCAACCTTGCACTGCTCTCTGAGCTACGGGCACGGGATAGTGTCAAGTTTGTCGTAAAGGACGGCCCTGACTGCGTTTACGCCCGTGAGATAATTAATTCGTACCGGATATCCGGAGAGATTTTTGTTTCTCCGGTCTTTGGAAGCGATTACCAGACAATAGTAAAATTTATTCTGAAGAATAATCTTCCGGTGCGGTTCCAGGTACAGTTGCATAAACTTATCGGTGTGAAATGATGAAAGCAGTGTGTTTACTCTCCGGAGGGATGGACTCTTCTACTCTTGCATTCGTCGCAAAGAGCAGGGGATACGATATCCTTGCCCTTCACCTTAATTACGGGCAGAGGACCGAAAAAAGGAGCTGACATGTGCAAAAAAAATTGCAGGCATTCTGAAGGCAGAAGCGTTTATCGAAATCAGCCTTGACTATTTTACGAAGTTCGGGGCGAGCAGCCTGACCGATGAAAAAATTCCGGTGGAGGAGTTTGATCCCGGGCGGGCACACATGCCCAATACCTATGTCCCGTTCAGGAATGCAAATCTTCTCTCGATCGCAACGAGTTTTGCAGAAGCACGGGGTGCAGATGCAATTTTTATCGGTGTCCAGTCACTCGATTACAGCGGGTATCCTGACTGCCGCCCACAGTTTATCGAAGCATTCCAGCGCGTGATCGATCTGGGAACGAAAGATACGACAAAAATTACCCTTTTTACCCCATTCATCAATATGACCAAGACTGACATCCTGCATGAAGGCCTGATGCTCGGTGTTCCCTATGAGTACACCTGGTCCTGTTACCGCAATGAGAAGAGAGCCTGTGGGACCTGCGGGTCATGCCACTTCCGCCAGGAAGCATTCGCTTCAGTCGGCAGGCGGGATCCAATCGAGTACGAGGAATAAATGGAGATCTTCCGTGGCAGGAAGTTGTGGATCGAGAAGTGCAGGGTCCGGCTTCCTAATGGTATTGAACGTGAGAAAGTAATAGTTCACCCAAGTAATGCCGTAGCCATCCTTCCCGTTCATGGTGACCGGTGTAAACTGCTCAGGCAGTACCGGTACGCCATCGATCAATACATCTTTGAAGCACCTGCAGGAACAATGGAGCCGGGCGAAGATCCTCTAAAGACCGCTGGGCGGGAACTGATCGAGGAGACCGGCTTTGCTGCAAAAACGATCGTTCCAAAAGGGTTCATTTACACGACACCCGGGTACACTGATGAAAAGATCTTTTTGTTCGAAGCCCGGGACTTGTCGCCATCCGAAGAGTACGGGAAAGATGAGGATGAGATAATTGAGGTTAAGGATATAGCAACATCAGATCTCAACGAAATGATAATCAGCGGGACTATCGTTGATGCCAAGACTATCTGCCTTATCCATCGTTGTCTGGGGTGCTGAGCTGTGCATAAAGGTATGATCGCGGCGGGAATTCTTCTTATAGTGTTCATTGTGTTTACCGGCTGCACGGCAAATAAGGCTTCTTCATCGTATTCAGTTGACAGTGACGGTATCCTCTCGGTTTCGTGTGCACCAGTGACAACAAGTGAAGAGATGCTGTTCAGAAATGAAACCTATACCAAAACAAAGATCGTTTTGCATACACAGGACGCTGATGTAGTGACCTATCTTGCAGCACCGGAACACCCTAAAGCGGCGGTAGTTTATGTCCCGGGAGCCGGTGAAAAACCTGCAGGACATGAAGAGCGTATGGTACGCTATTCCTCAGCAGGGTATGCATTTCTGTTTGTCGATATCCGCGGAAATGGCGGGCAGACCCCCGGCTACCCGCTGAATCCCCAGCGGGACTTTTCCCTGTTCGAAAAAGGTTACTGGCCGCAGTACTATGAGACTATCTGCGACCTTGTTGCATCGCAGCAGATGCTCTCGGGCCGGTTTGGTGTGCCGGTCTATGCAATGGGGTCCAGCAATGGCGGCCGTTATGCAGCGGTTGCAGCTGGAGTTGATCCGGATTTTGCCGGGTACGTGGGGATTTCCACATCTGACTGGGGTATACTGGATTCGGCAATTCAGGCAGGATACTCTGGAGACACGATACGCTTTGCCACATCGCTGGAACCAGGCACCTACTTCAAAAAAATATCTCCGCGCCCGGTCTGGATCTTCCATGCGATCAACGATCCTGTTATCCCGTTCGATAACGGGAAGAAGATATTCCAGGAAGCAAAAGAGCCTAAGACATTCATTGAATTTTCCGGAGAACATGGAATCAATTCCGATGTTGATGACCGTATCATTATGCAATGGGCGCAAATTTATGCCACACGCGAGTGAATAAGTAATAGCTCTAGTGAGGTTTGAGCCGGCAATGGCAGAAGAACGGGAGATGGACGATGCGCGAAAGCGCTACGAGTTTAAAAAGGCACTCGAGAAGCTCGAGTTGCAGCAGGGAGACGGGACGGAACTTATAACAATCTATATCCCGCCCGACAAGCAGATCTTCGATGTTACCAATCAGCTCAAGGACGAGTTTGGACAGTGCGCCAACATCAAGAGCAAACAGACCCGTACGAATGTCCAGAGCGCCATCTCCTCCATCCTCTCCCGCCTTAAGTACGACAAGCGCCCGCCACAAAATGGGCTCGCGATCTTCTGTGGTACAGTCAAACTCTACGGTGATCGCACCGATCTCCAGTGCACGATCGTTGAGCCGCCGGAACCGCTCAACCTCTATATGTACCGATGCAGCTCGAACTTTGAGCTCGACCCGCTCAAGCAGATGCTCGAGGAGAAGTATGTCTACGGCCTTCTCGTTCTTGACCGTCGGGAAGCGTATTGGGGCTTTTTAAGGGGCAACCGGATCGAACCCATGGGAGGCGCAAACTCAACAGTCCCGGGAAAGACGCGCAAAGGCGGGCAGTCCGCTGCCCGGTTCGGGCGGCTCAGGGAGATTGCCATTGCCGAGTTCTATACAAAAATAGGGGAACGCGCAAGTGCCATCTTTCTTGCAGAGAAGGATTTCTTCAATCGTTTCAAGGGTGTGCTTATTGGAGGCCCCAGCCCGACAAAAGAAGAGTTTGAAGCGGGCAACTTCCTCCACCACGAAATCCAGAAAAGGATCATCGGGATCTTCGATGTAGCATACACCAACGAAGATGGCCTTTCCGAACTTGTGGATGCGGCAAAGGACGCGCTCAAAGGCATGGGCGTCGTCAAGGAAAAAGCGTTAATGGACAAGTTCTTAAGAGAACTCGTGAAGGATGCCAGCAACGCCGCCTATGGGGAAGATAGCATAAGGAAAAATCTTGAACTCGGGGCTGTCGACACCCTGCTCCTTTCAGCAAACCTCCGTAAATCCCGGCTCCGGATAAAATGCCAGAACTGTGATTTCACCGATGAGAAGACAGTTCACATTGATGCAGGAAAATCGGTCCGGGACATCCCCTTTGGATCATGCCCGAAATGTACCGCACCGATCATTCTCGAAGAGGAGATCGATATTATCGATGAACTGACCAAACTCGCTGAACAGAGCAGTGCCAAGGTCGAGCTCATCTCAGATGATTTTGAAGAGGGGTCGAATCCTTTTCTCCGCTTTCGGCGGTATTGCCGCGATTTTGCGCTACAGGACGGGATGCTGATGCTGCAGGAAACCTACATAACGATTCGTGATGTTATCGAAGAAAAAACGGGCGTAACAGACGCCCAGCTTATCGATGGCGGGGAACATGCCGATCTTGCCACTACCATTGCGTTTACCCTTGCAAAACAAAAAAAACAGGCACCGGCCCTGATCGCAAAAGACCTTGCTGCTGAACTGGTAAAAGACCCTGCACTTCATGGTATCACCATCGAAGTAAAAGGACCCTATATCAACTTTATTTTTGGATCAGAATACGTCAGCGAAGCAGTGAAGGCAGCAGTAAAACCCGGTTATGGTTCGTTCCCGAAAAAAGGCATACGTGTCGTGCTCGAACATACCAGTGCCAACCCGAATGGTCCCCTGCATGTCGGGCATATCAGGAACTCGATTATCGGGGACACACTCGCCCGGGTATTCCGGAAAGCAGGGTATGGGCTCGAGGTGCAGTACTATGTCAACGACATGGGACGCCAGATTGCAATTGTAGTCTGGGGATTTGATAACCTCGACAATGCCCGGCAGGAGGGGGAGAAAGAGGATGCCCATATCGCCCGGGTGTATATTGCAGCCAACCGGGAAATCGAGAAAGACCCCTCAATTACCCAGCAGGTAAACACCCTGATGCAACTGGTGGAGCACGGTGATCCGGCCATTGTAAAGAAGTTCCGCAGGGAAGTCTCGCGCTGCCTCGAAGGGTTTGCAGTAACTTTATCGGACCTGAACGTAAAACACGACCGTTTTATATGGGAAAGCGATTTCATCAGAAACGGGTATACCGATCGGATCATCGGAAGGATTAAGAAACTCCCTCAGGCACGTAATGAAGAGACCCTTGCGCTGGACCTTGAGGAGTTCGGATTTGGAAACCTGTACGTGATCCGCAGGAGTGATGGCACTTCGGTCTACGCAGCCCGCGATCTTGCCTACCATAGCTGGAAAGCGGCAAATTTCGACCGGGTCATTGATGTGCTTGGGGCCGACCATAAGCTGATCGCTGCACAGCTCCAGTGTACGATGAAACTTCTCGGTGAAAAATCTCCGGAAATCGTCCACTTCGAATTCGTTTCACTGCCCGAAGGTTCCATGAGCACCCGTGCCGGAAAATTCGTTTCTGCCGATGACCTTATCACGGAGATACGGAAACGGGCATTTGATGAAGTAACAATCAGAAGACCGGAACTTGATGAAGAGACACGGAAGTCAATCGCAAAATCGGTCGGGCTTGCAGCCATTCGTTATGATATCGTAAAAGTAACCCCGGAGAAAAGTACTGTTTTTGACTGGAAAGAGGCACTGGATTTCGAGCGCCAGAGTGGCCCCTACATCCAGTATGCCCATGCCCGTGCCTGTAGCATTCTTGAGAAGGCGGGTACTTTCACCGACTGTTATGAACTTGAAACCGATCAGGAAATTGCTCTCGCCAAGCAGATTGCAAAGTTCCCATCGGTGATAGAGAAGGTTGCTTCTGAACTCCACCCTCACGTACTTGCTACCTATGCCCGTGAACTTGCTGATACCTTTAACACGTTCTACCATTTCGAACAGGTCTTAAAAAGTGAAGGTCCCATCCGGGATCGCAGGCTGACACTGGTAAGGGCGGTACAGAATACCTTAAAAGAAGCACTCGAAACGCTGGGAATCGATGCAATCAGCACCATGTGAAGCCCTGCGGAAGCAGGGTTACCAGTTTTTTACACCGGATTCGTCAGCAGCGCTCAAGCCATGCATGTGGAGTAAACGGGCGCTCGCTGGGGGTGACATGTGCTACAAGCACCAGTTCTACGGGATTGCAAGTCACCGCTGCGTCCAGATGACCCCGACTCTGCGCTGCAACCAGCGGTGCCTGTTCTGCTGGCGTTCGTTTGAACACGAAGTCCGCAACGAAGAAGAATGTCCCCCGGAAACGATACTGGCCGGCATACATAAATTGCAGAAAAAAGCGCTCGCCGGGTATAACGCAGTGCTCGATAACACGGTTACTGATGAACGTTGGCAGGAGGCGCTCGAACCAAAACACATTGCAATCTCGCTGTCCGGTGAACCAACCCTTTACCGGCCGCTTCCGGACCTTATCGACCTTTTTAACCGGAACGGATACACGACATTTCTGGTAAGCAATGGCACAAATCCCGGTATGCTCGCCCGCTGCAACCCCTACCAGATGTACATCTCACTGGATGCTCCGGATGAAGAGACATACATTTCCCTGTGCCGGCCACTCGATAATTACTGGGAAAATGTAAAAGAGAGCCTTTCTCTTCTGAAGTCGCGCCGGTCTGCCATTCGGATCACCCTTGTTAAAGGTTTAAACGATTTCACACCGGAAAAGTATGCAGCACTCCTCCAGGACTCCGGCCCGAGGTATGTTGAGGTAAAGGGATATATGTATCTGGGATACAGTAGAAACCGGTTGGTAAGAGAGAATATGCCAGAGCATCAGTATGTACGCTCATTTGCTGAGAAGATCGCAGCTGCATGCGATTACCGGATCAGGGATGAGAACGTCCTGAGCAGAGTGATCTGCATGGAGCGTGAGATATGAGGTTCAATCCTGAAGACTGGAAGAGAAAGACGCATGAGAATTTTGAAGGGGCATGGCATGAAGGCCCGTCGGTACTGACGCCATCGGGGCATGAGGGAAAGTATCCGAACCTGGGCTATAAGCGGGCTTTGGCACACCCGATATTTGCCACGATCAACAGGCTGCGCGAGACCTATCTCTCGCTTGGCTTTGATGAAGCGGAAAACCCGGTAATCATCGATGAACAAGATATTTACCGCCAGTTCGGCCCTGAAGCGATGGCTGTCCTGGACCGGGTCTTTTACCTTGGAGGACTGCCGAGGCCGAACGTTGGAATTGCAAGAAAACAACTCGACGAGATCAATGAGATTCTCAGCAGCCATAAAAGTCCGCTTACCCATGCTGATTCTGTTCCTGCCGGAGAGGCACACCATCACGCTTCCTATCCGCCAATGACAAAAGAGACCGAAGAACACCTCCGGGAGACACTTCATGCGTACAAGAAATCTGAGATAGATGGCGATGAACTCACCATTGAGCTGGCAAAAGTGCTCGGTGTGGATGATGCTCTTGTCGTGCACATCCTTGAAGCGGTCTTTCCGGAGTTCCGCAACCTCGTCCCTGAGTCCTCACGCAACACTCTGCGCAGCCATATGACCAGCGGTTGGTTCATAACCCTGGGTTCAATCTGGGAGCACTCACCGATGCCTCTCCGACTTTTTTCAGTTGACCGCTGCTTTCGGCGTGAACAGGCTGAAGGGCCTACACGGTTGATGACATACCATTCTGCATCCTGTATTGTTGCCGGTGAGGATATAACAAATGAAGAGGGAAAAGCGGTAAGCAGGGCGCTTCTCTCTGCATTCGGATACACTGATTTCCGGTTCCAGCCGGATGAGAAACGCTCCAAGTATTATATGCCCGATTCCCAGACAGAGGTTTATGCACGGCATCCTGTCCATGGCTGGGTTGAAGTTGCCACATTTGGTATGTATTCACCTTCCGCACTCGCTGAATATGGAATTGGTGTCCCTGTCATGAATCTCGGACTTGGCGTGGAACGGCTTGCAATGATAGCATATAACGCAAATGATATCCGCCAGCTCTGTTTCCCACAGTTCTTCCCCCGCACCATTCCGGACCATGAAATAGCCCGTTCAGTCAGGCTGCGTGAAGAGCCTTCCTCACCAGACGGAAATAGGCTCGCCACTGCCATTGCCCGAGTTGCCTCAGGAAATGGATCCGTACAGGGCCCCTGCTCATTTGAAGTCTGGGAAGGTGTACTCGGGGGGGTAGCAGTGAAGGTGACGGTCGAAGAACCGGAGTCCAATGCAAAACTCTGCGGTCCTGCCTGTGCAAACGAGATCTTCGTTCACGAAGGCGCAATTCTCGGTGTCCCGGATGCGGAAAAATGGAAACATGTCCGTACTGAGGGGATATCTACCGGTATCACATATCTGTCCGCTGTGTCCGCACTTGCAGCAGCACGGATTGAAGAGGCGGCACGTTGTGGGAAATCCACACTCGTCCAGGTAAAAATGGCAAAGCTCCCAAGCGATATAAACTTAAAAATCGATGAATTCGCAATGAGAGTTGTTACTGACAATAATAAAAAGGTCGATGTGCGAGGACCGGTCTTCCTTTCAGTCCGATCCACCATCAAGGAATAATTTTTTTCCGGGGTCTTTATCAGCAAAGTACCATTCTGCCATAGTGATGTTAGAAATACATAACATTAATATTCTTAAATGTTAGAAATAAATAACATACGCACGTGATACCAATGAAACCAAGGAATCGTTATCGGATTATTATCGGGGTTGTGATGATCATCAGTGGATTCGTATCCATGATAATTACCTCCGGTGAAGCCATTGCCGGGACAATTCTGCTCGTTGCAGGTATTACCTTTCTTCTCACCGGTATTATCCGGCATAAAACGTATGGCGACGGACCAGAATCTGACGAGCGATCGAAAAAGATTGGTGCCTATGGCCTATCCTATGGCTGGCTGACCGGACTCTTTTTCATGTTCGGCCTTTTCTGGATGGATTACCTGAATTTTTTGAGGCTCGGGACACAGATTGCGCTCGCTCTATCCATTGTAGTGCTCGCGCTTTCAGCAAGGATTTATCAGGTGTACCTGTTCCGGAGAGCGGATGTTGAATAACAGATTCTGGAGAGCATGGTATTGCAGACAAGAATTAAAGAGTTCCGTTCCCGCCAGTCGATGACACAGGAAGACCTGGCTAAAGCCGTGGGTGTACGGCGGGAAACAATCGTCTTTCTTGAACAAGGAAAGTACAACCCTTCGCTGAAACTTGCCCATGATGTGGCACTGATCCTGCACGCGAAAATAGACGACCTCTTCATCTTTGGGGACGAAACACCGGAGTATGAGCCACGCGAAATCCTCGTGGATTAACCGGGCCCTGTTTCTGATGAGGTAATTTCTGAAGACACGTGGCCGAACACGGATTCGGCATTTTCAGGTTTGCAACAGAGATCTCCGAGGATAAGCGCAGTTGCTGCCTTATCGAGTGGCTGGTTATCATTCCCGCATTTGGGTGAAAAAATGCAGGACGGGCACCCCTCATCGCACATGCAGTCTCTAACCAGTTCGTGTGCTGTTGAAAACACACCAGGAAGGAGATCATATCCTTTCTCGGCAAGTCCGATTCCTCCCTCATACCCATCATAGACAAAGATTGTGGGTTCGCAATTTTCTCCAAATGCGGGTGACGACAGGCCTCCTATATCCCAGCGGTCACACATGACGTGAAGGGGCATCAGAGCGATGATTGCGTGTTCAGCGCCATGCAACCCTCCGGGAAGATCAAGATCTGAATGTGCAATACGGTGTTCAGTACGATCTGCAGGTATAACCCAGAATGCCTTTGTCCTGAACGTAATCGGTGGCAGATCAAGGGGTTCCAGACCGATTATGGTGTCCTTACGTTTGAGCTTGTAACCGGTATACTTTTCGGTCACCTCAACTTCGCCAAACGCACACCGTGCACCCTGAATTAATCGGGTTTCGAGGGTCTCAATAACAGACAGATCGACTTCTTTAAGGGGCTGCGTATAGTAATCAACGTCTGTCTCAGTAACACGGATGGTATGTGTCTCCAGGTCCATTTCATTCACGATATACGTCGCACCCTGGTGCAGCATAATTGCCCCTTTATGAGCTTCACGGTAAGCCTGTGCCCGGTCCAGCGTTTCGAGCAGCCGTCCATGACACATGATCCGGAATGTCGAACCTGGAATGCCATCGAGCCTTACTGCATCCGCAGCCCTGCCACGCCCTGAATAAACCCAGCCACGGCTGGTTTTCCTGATCAGATCGCTGATTTCGAGTTCTGAAAGGAGCTCAGTGTACGATTCCCCGAAATATTTCCGGTCAGAGTCCTCTTGTAAAGGCAGCTCGGCCGCAGCACAGAGAAGGTGCCCGGAAACAATATACGGATTTCCCGTATCAATTATCGCATGCTCATGGGAACGGCTGAAAAAATGGAGGGGGTGGTGCATGAAATACTGGTCGAGAGGATTAGCCATCGCTACAAGGACTGCAAGTGAATCCCCCCCTTTTCTACCGGCACGACCGGCTTGTTGCCGGGTCGACATCATGGTCCCGGGATATCCGGCAATGATGACAGCATCCAAAGACCCAATATCGATCCCGAGTTCAAGCGCATTGGTTGATACAACGCCTTTCACCAAACCTTCTTTCAGCTGGTGTTCAATAATCCTTCGCTCTTCGGGAAGGTAGCCGGCACGGTACGCTGATATCGATTCGGCAAGACGTACCGAGGAGCGGCGTGCATCCTCCCGTGCCCAGAGAGTTACCAGTTCCGCCATTTTCCGGGAGCCGGTGAAACAGAGCGTCTGGAGTTGATCTTTCACGCAGGAGACAAGGAGATCTTTTGTCTCCTGGTACGTGGAGCGTTCACCGATACCATCAAAAAACGGGTTGTACAGGACAAAATGCTTCCTGCCATGCGGAGATCCATCCTCGTCCACAAGTTCGAACGTCATCCCGGTGAGTTTTTTTGCAAATTCCAGAGGATTTGCCAGGGTTGCAGTTGAAAGAATAAACCGGGGTTCTGAGCCATAAAAATGACACAGGCGAACGAGCCTCCGGAGCAGGAGAGCGATATGAGATCCAAAGACCCCCCTGTACCGGTGTGCCTCATCGATCACAATAAATTTCAGATTGGTAAAGAACGGACGCCACTTCGCATGCCACGAAAGTACCTGGTGGAGTTCATGCGGATTTGAGACAATAATACGGGAGTTCTCCCGAATCGCTGCCCGTTTTGACTGCGGTGTGTCCCCATCGTATATCGCCGGCCGGGCGGGGATACCGGTAAACTGTGTCATCTGTTCAAGGGTTGCCAGTTGATCATTGGAGAGCGCTTTTGTCGGGTACAGGTATAATGCACGTGTTTCAGTTTCCCTTTCAAGGCGCTCGAATACCGGGAGATTGAATGCAAGCGTTTTGCCACTTGCTGTAGGAGTGGTAATAATTACATTTTTACCTGCCCGTATGCGATTGATAGCGTCGCACTGATGAGAGTAGAGCCGGATCCGGTGCTGGGAAAGGTATGCCGAAAGTGTGTCTTCAAGAGGTACCTCAAGTGTTCCGAATTTCGGGGATAACGGTTCACTTATTTCTCTATGTACTACGCGGGTGCGATAAACCGGGTTCACACTGAGAAGCCTGATAACGTCATCAACAGCCATATGTTTCCTCCAGCAGGTGGAAAAAAATCAGGGCAAGTGATACCACATCCTGCCTGTTATGTTCAATAATCGGGACCAGCGGACCACAATTTCCCGTCTTCAGGTAGGCTTCATAGAATTCCGGCACCATCTGCCCGGGAATATCACCGTCACGGCAAATACCCAGAATTTCCCTTTCCAGTACCGTTAATTTCAATGACGGGAGTTGATCTTTCCACCTTCTTCTGCTGAAATGAAGTACATCAAAATGGGGCATGTTTGCCAGGGATCCCATACCATAATAGGCAAGCCTGTCTGACACATACGGAATATCGAAGGATTTGCCGTTGAATGTTACCAGTGCAGGTCGATCAGCCGTCACATGGCCGAGCGTCGCCATAAGTGCAGCCTGTTCTTCGGCAATATCACGCAGCAGGTACTGGTACACGGAAAGACTCCCGTTTTCGATCATGCCAACACCAAAAAGGATGATAGGGCGGGAAAAAAGTCCGAGTGTTTCGATATCAAGGAACACATACTCTTCAGGTTCATGGAGTCCGGCCGTTCCAAGCACAGAAGGATGGGATTTTGTGTGCCTGCACCCGATCAAATTCATAATTTCTGCAGAACTACCGCTGTTCAGGCATTTGAGGACTTCACTGGTGCATAACCGGAACTTCGGGTGTTCCATCAGATCCGGCAATGTCCGGAATCCTTTTGACTTCAGCCGTGTCTGGATCCTCGGCCCGATACCGTGCACAAGTGTAAGATCTTTTAGGATTTCAGACCTGAACCGATCAAGATCGACCGAAGGGATTTTGAGTGGTTTGTGGCTTTTTTGGCAGAAACAGACACCGCATTCATTGAAAATTTCTTTCCCCGGAATGATAGAATTGAACGGAACGTTCCGGTACTTGTCAACCAATGCATCAAGATGGTGGTACGCCTTTTCGTAATCCGAAGAGAAAACAATATTATTCGAAAAACTTGTTCTGAAAACATTCCCATCGCGGACAACGTCATATTCCCTCAGGGTTTCCATGCGCTGCTGCCACAGGGCACCAATCCGTGCAGAAGCATGCGAAGCCGACATCGTCTGAATACAAAAATGCTTTCCAGGTCTTAAATATCCAGCCGCGGGGTGTGAAAGTGGTTCGAAAGGATTAGTGCTACTGGTCTGGTTCCGTATCTAAGTCAAAATCCATCCTTATTCATGGCGAAAGAATATTCCCGCAGCAAAAAAGAATTTGTTGTTACACTGGATAAAAAAATTCACCTGATAATGTAATGCAGACATGGGATGGCCGAAATGAAAGAAGTCAGAGGATTTCTCATTGATCTTGATGGGGTTCTGTATGTGGGGGACAGAGCGATCCGGGGTGCCCGGGAAACTATCGAATTCCTCATAGAAAGAAAATACCGGTTCCGGTTTGTTTCCAACACCACTCGTAAATGCCGGAAAACGATTGCTGATCGGTTATCATCAATGGGATTTGACATTCCTGTGGAGTACATATTCACACCACCCCTCGCCGCAGTTGCTCTTATTAAAAAAAGCCAGAAAAATCATTGTTATCTGCTTACAACCGGTGATGTTTATCACGATTTTGAACAGGAGTGTATCTGTGATCCCACAAGTTCGGTTGATTATGTAATCCTGGGAGATGCCGGGGACAGTGTTACTTATGACAACCTTAACACTGCATTCCGTCATCTCATGAAAGGCGCAGACCTGATTGCACTTGAGAACGACAGGTACTGGATGGCACCTGACGGACTTTCACTTTCTGCGGGTCCGTTTGTCCAAGCCCTGGAATTTGCATCCGGCAGAAAAGCGACAATCGTGGGAAAGCCCTCAAAAACGTTTTTTGAACTTGCCCTCCGCGACATCGAACTTCGTGCCGGTCAGGTAGCAATGATAGGTGATGATATTCTCACTGATATTGGAGGGGCTCGTAGTATGGGTATGCAGGGGATTCTTGTCCGCACCGGAAAATACCGGAAAGATGCAGAAGACAACGCAATGATCAAACCAAGTTGTGTCATCGACTCCATTCGACAGTTACAGGATATTTTGTAATGCATCAACAAGCAATATCTCAAAAAAGGTGAATAATGGATAACCGGGTTCCAAAACTTATCAGTGTATTATTATTTGTTATCATCGTTGTATTTTCAGCAGTGCTGATAAATACCGTTTTTTTCCCCAGGCAATCGGTAATTGTGCCGCATATTGTTCCGGACGTTGACAGCCTCCGGTCATCCCCGCTTATAATTTCCCATCAATTCCCTTTTGAAAACACCACGGTCGGCCTGACAATTCCGGTCAATGCTTCCGTATACGCCGGTGCAAAAAAGTCAGAAAAGGTTACAACAGTGTATGGTAACATCTCAGAAGCGATCTGGATCGCCCAGAGTTATCGTTCAATGGTGCAGGATCCGGCACAGGATGGACTCTATGATGCCATTCTCGCAGAAACTGATGCAGTCCGCCTCCAAAAAAATCTCTCCGATGATGAATATCTCGAACTCATTACCGTCTATGTCCAATCGTTAAGATATCAAACCCGTGAGCAGAACCCGGTAAAATTTCCTGTCGAAACGGTTGTTGACGGTGCGGGAGATTGTGATGACAGGAGCCTCCTGTTAGCCGGGTTATTATCACGGCAGGGGTATTCGGTTGCCCTGCTCCTGTTTGATCCTGAATCCCATATGGCCATTGGGGTTGGATCGGATGATTATCTTTACAAAAAAACCGGGTATGCGTTTGTGGAAACAACCAATTACTCATTTATTGGGGTGCCAACCGACAAACTCGGGGGAAACCTGACATTGTACTCCGATCCTCTTATCATCCCTGTCAGCAACGGCACAAAACTCTACAGGAGCGGAAGTAAGACCTTCTATATTCACAACATGTATGAAAGTTCTGACCGGAAAGTAAAGGAACTCCAGCTTCAGGTAAAATCGATGGGAGCGGACCTGGCATCCCGACAGGAAAAGATTGCCCGGCTTGAGACACAAATGCTGGATGTGAGAACTTCGGGAAATACCGGCAGTTACAACGCACAGGTACCATTCCATAATGCTCTTGTTTCGGATTATAACGCAAGGCTGGAAACGTACCGGGAGCTTTTTGCCCGTTATGAAAACTATGTCCTTGTCCATAATTATATCCTTGAACATATGTACGACAGGACGGGAGTGTATGAATATATAAAAAAGAATATGCCTGCCTGAACCCGGACATCTGAATGAACGTTTAGTCTGGCCTGATGACCATGACAGCAGGTGCAGGGTATGATGAGTGATGATGAGAAATCATTCTCCATCACAGCAGCGAGCCGCTGCAACGCCCTGTCGCAATACTGGTGTGATATATCGATTCCAATAAAACGTCGGTGTAGTTTCCACGCAACGAGTGTCGTTGTCCCTGCCCCATTGAACGGGTCGAGTACAATATCATTCTTATATGAAAACAGCTTCATAAGCCGCTTTGGCAATTCCTCAGGGAACATCGCCGGGTGATGGTGATCCTTCATGTGGATCTCCGGAGGAAAAGACCACTTGCCAACCACCCATTCCTTGAATTCTTCGGCAGTGATATCAATATCCTCCCGACGCCCTCATTTCTTGTGGGTCTCCTTGGCGAAGACCTCAATAAACTCCCATGTGTACTTGATATAGGGCATCGACGGGGATTTCCAGCTCCCCCATGCCGTGTACTTTGCATTGTAATTATTTTTCTCCCAGAGAAACTCGGCTTTCCATAAAAGCCCAAGACCTGCAAGCTGGTGAGAGATGAGGTGGTGGGTGGGGACATAATCTGAATACAGGGGTTGGATATTTACCGCCATCCGGCCACCGGGCTTGAGCACCCGTTCACATTCACGCCACACAAACAGAAGTTTTTCGAAATAGGAATTCCATTCGTGGGTATCATCATGAGGGTCCTGAGCGTACTCCTGCCCGAAATTATAAGGAGGAGAAGTAATGATTAAATCGATACATCGTGTCCGGTATTTGCGCAAGCGCTTTTAGTGCGTCAGCACAAATAAGACGGTTGACAAAGGGTAAAATTTCCGGAGGTTCTTCAGATGAAACAGGGGTTTTCGTATTTTTTGCACTATTCCTGATAACTGCCTTTCTTGCTTTATCCTGTACCTTTTCAGGCCTCATACGATACTTCCACGTCAGTACATTGCCAGATGATGTTTTAAAGGATCCGAAATACTTGTATTTTTTGGTCTCTTCGAAAAGCGTTTAATGCTGTGGTCGACATATTCTCTACGATTAATCTATGCTGCACATAGAAGACCTGCATGTAAAAATCGGGGATAAGGAAGTATTGCACGATATCAATCTCCATATCGAGGAGGGGGAAACTCATGTTCTGCTTGGACCTAACGGGTCAGGTAAAACTACCCTCCTCATGACCATAATGGGATTTGCCAGTTATGGCATCACAGAAGGTAAGATCCTTTTTAAAGGAGAAGATGTGACAATGATGAAAGCCCATGAACGCGCCAAACGGGGTATTGGCATGCTCTTCCAGCGTCCGCCAACCATCTCCGGGCTGAAGCTCGGTAAGATGCTGACCGCCATCTCCCGGAACAAGGACGAAAACATCCCGGAACTTGCCAGGTCCGTTCACATGGATAAATTTCTTGAGCGGGATATCAATAAGGGATTTTCCGGCGGGGAGATCAAACGCAGTGAAGTCCTGCAGCTGATGATTCAGAACCCGGACTTTATCATGCTTGATGAACCGGAAAGCGGTGTTGATCTGGAAAATATCTCCCTCATCGGGACTGCGATCGGTTCACTACTGGAAAAAGACAAACACCTTATCAAACGGAAAAAAAGCGGGCTTGTTATTACGCACACGGGTTACATCCTTGATTATCTGGATGCTGATAAGGGGCATGTGATGTGTGAGGGTGAGATTAAATGTCATGGCAATCCCCGGGAAATCTTAAAGGATATCAAACAACGCGGGTACAAGGAGTGTCTCGAATGCCGTCACCAGTGAATGTCCCTGATCTTTCAAAAGCCGACAAGGAACGCATAACTCAGGCGGGGATGGATCTTGCCATGCAGAACCGCTGCGGCAGCTATCTCCAGATGGACCAGGAGATAGTCCAGGCCGAATGCTCACAGCAGGGAATTGAAGTCCTCTCGTTTAAAAAAGCGATGGAAAAATATGACGGTCTGAAAGAGTATACCTGGCAGGCAGTATCACCGGAGAAAGATGACATTACCCGGTACGTTGCAGCACAGAAAGATCCGAAAGGGTATGTCATTATTGCACACAAAGGGTCAAACAATATCCTCCCCATCCAGGCATGCCTGTATCTCGGGCGCGAACAGATCCAGCATGTCCACAACATCATCATTGCCGAAGAAGGCGCTGAACTCCACATCATATCAGGATGCACAAGCGGGGCGCACGTCGGCAAAGGTGGTGCTCACTATGGTATCTCCGAATTTTATGTAAAAAAAGATGCCAAGATCAGTTTCACAATGATCCACAACTGGAGTGAGAACATTGAAGTGTTTCCCAGAAGCGCAGCCATCGTTGAAGATAACGGGGTATACCTTTCCAACTATGTCTGCATGCAACCGGTGAAAAAAATCCAGATGTACCCTACTGCAACACTTAAAGGAACCAATTCAGTCGCCCGGTTCAGCAGTGTTGTCATCTCCCCGCCAGGTTCTTACATGGATCTTGGTTCCCGCGCTATCCTGGAAGGTAAGGGTGCAAGTGCAGAACTGATCACCCGGGCCATAACCAAAGGTGGCACAATCATCTCACGGGGTCACATCAATGGAAAAACCGCCGGAACGCGGGGGCATCTTGAGTGCAAGGGCCTTATTCTCAAAGACGGTGTCATCTATGCAATCCCGGAAATTGAGGGGTCTGTGGTAGGCACGGAACTCTCCCACGAAGCTGCAGTCGGTAAACTTGCACGGGATGAAATTGAATACCTTATGTCCAGGGGGCTTGACGAAGACGAGGCAACGGCAACGATTATCAGAGGGTTTTTAGATGTAAAGATTGCCGGGCTTCCAGAAGCTCTTCAAAGACAGATCGATGCCTCGATCGATGTAGCAGAAAAAGCCGGATTCTGAACCGAATACCTATGGTGTCATATCCACGAGCTGACGAACGAATCAGGATGGTAGAGACCCAGATTGCCGCAAGGGGCATCCATGACAGTCGTGTTCTTGCTGTTATGAGAGAAATACCCCGGCATCTTTTTGTTCCACCACCGTATGATAAGTCGGCATACCAGGACTGCCCTCTTCCGATAGGCAATGGACAGACTATCTCCCAGCCGTATATCGTTGCACTGATGACTGAGCTGCTGATGCCCCTGCCAACAGATAATATCCTTGAGATTGGCACAGGCTGTGGTTACCAGGCTGCAATACTTTCAGCGCTTGTCCGAAGGGTAACGACCATGGAGAGGATTTCGGAAGTAGCAGGGCTGGCAAGGGCAAACCTCGCGATGCTGGGTAGTAAAAACATCGATGTGATCGTGGGGGATGGAACTCAGGGATATCCACAAAATGCCCTTTACGACGGAATTATCATCACTGCAGCGACACCATCGGTTCCCCGGCCACTTCTCGAACAACTTGCGGAAGGGGGCAGGCTGGTGGCTCCTGTGGGGGGGCGTGAGATCCAGGAACTCATCAGAATCAGAAAGAGGGGTGGATCAATAACCGAGGAACATCACGGGGGAGTCAGGTTCGTTCCCCTCATTGGTGAGTGCGGATGGAGTGGGTAGATCAGTGAAAATTATCGATATCACGCGCCCGCTGTCTGAAGATATCCTTGTGTATCCCGGGGATATCGCTCCGGTGTTCAGCCAGGCCGATCGTGGAAATTACCTTATTACTGACCTGCACCTGAGCACACATACCGGGACACATATCGATGCCCCGGCACATTACCTGAAAAAAGGTGATACGATTGATACAATCCCCCTTTCACATCTCATAGGAAAGTGCCGGGTACTGGACCTGACCCGAGCTGGCACGAGTATCACTGCTAATCACCTGAAAGGGAAGCTGGATGGAACTGACAGGGTCCTGTTGAAAACGTCATTTTCCGGCTCTGACCGTTTTGAAGAAATTTACCCCTGCCTGACAGCAGATGCAGCACGTCTCATCACCGCTGGTAACATGAAATGTGCTGGTATTGATTCCCCATCAATAGAATCCTACGCGTGCGACGGCACCGTGCACCGCGAGCTGCTCAGCCATGGATGTATTATCATTGAACTTCTCGATCTCTCTGATGTCGGGGAGGGGGACTATGAAATGGTGGCACTGCCCCTGCGTTTTACCGGGCTTGATGGTTCTCCTGCGCGGGTTGTACTCATGAACAACAAAGGAAGTGATTGATGGATCTTATTATTGAAACTGTCAGAAAACTCGAAACGATGATGAAAGACAGCGGCTGCGAGGATGGGGCGGTTATTCTTGATGTACGTTCAGATACCAAAAACTGCCAGTTTGAACGAGGGGCCTGTATGACTGCGGCTTTTGGCGGGAGGAGCGCAGATTTTGTTACATTTGACCCGGTCAGGGCAAAGACAAAGATCTCGTTTATGTTCGGGATGCCTCTTGAAACATCTCAGGTAAGAGGGGCTGCCGTTGCAATCATAAATGTGGTCACGGGATTTTTCTGCCTTTCCCGGGTGCTTCATTCCTGCCCGGCATCTTCACACACTGAATGCAACAGACAACTGATCCTTGAACTCAGCGGAAAACGGATCTTTTGTGTTGGCTCTATTCCCGCTGTCGAAGCAGCATTCACAAACGCAATTGTCACAAATCCACAGGACGCAGAGGTTATTCTCATCAATGGTGATGGCATCATAGCACCTGCTACCGGAGAAATTATCCGTAACCATCAGGAAAAAACAAGGATCCTTTGTCTTGGCCCGTCAATTGCCGGGGTGGCACGGCTCAACCAGCTCGAGCACTGGTGCCCCTACGGTACCTGTTAAAAAAACGCGTACCGAAAATAACATAAAAAAAACTCAATCCGATAAAAAGATAAACTCTTTTTGACCGGGATCCAATAAATCATCATGCTTTTCGGGTCTTCGGGAATTCGGAGGAAGTTCGATCAGACACTTATCGATACAGCCTTGAGAGTTGGATCAGCGTTGGCTTTCCGTTCGAGCGAAGTCGTTATCGGAATGGATACCCGGACAACAAGTCCCCTTCTTGTTCACCTGGTAACATCCGGAATCATCGGAAGTGGCGGAACAGCGTGTAATACCGGGATTGCTCCGACTCCTTCTGTTGCTTATTATACCCGGAGGGTAAAAGCCGGGTGTATGATCACCGCTTCCCATAACCCTGAGGAATATAACGGATTGAAACTTTTCAACCCGGATGGATCATCGTTTACCCAGCAGCAGCAGGCCGAGATGGAGGGGTTGTTGGAATCCCGCTACTGGACTGACTGGCAGCACCAGGGAAGTGAACGGGCAATTGACGCCCTCACGCCACATAAAAATGCAATTCTTGATAATGTACATATCAAACCCGGAATCACTGTTGTGGCTGACTGCGGGAACGGAGCCGGGTGCGTGCTTACACCAAATCTCCTCGCCGCTGCGGGTGCAAAAATCCATTGTATCAATTGCAATCCTTCGGGACATTTTGCCCGCCCTTCGGAACCGTTAAAGGAAAATCTGGGTAATGTTGGCGAAATGGTGAAAAAAACAGGATCTGCGTGTGCCGTGGTCCACGACGGCGATGCTGATCGGATGATGGCGTTTGACAACAAGGGACGCTACATCGATGGGGATCACCTTCTCATGCTTTTTGCCAGGTATCTTGACGCAAAGCACGTTGTTACCACAAGCGATGCTTCCATGATCATTGAAGATATCGCTGAGGTCAGAAGGACACCGGTTGGTGATACGTATGTCTCTGAGGAACTCCTGAAGTGGGGAGATTTCGGGGGCGAGCCTTCCGGAGCATGGATTTTCCCGAAGATCTCGTACTGTCCTGATGGACCATTCGCCGCAGCACTTTTCTGCGAGATCGCATCTGAATGGAATGTTTCCGATGAACTTGATGCAATGCCTGCTTACCCGATCCTGAGGGAATCTTTTGCCTGCGACACGGCACGCGAAACTGTTCTGGCGCTGGGGGCAGAAAGTCCTACTGATGGGATCAGGGTTGCTAAAGAGGAGGGCTGGTTCCTGATCCGGGCAAGCGGCACAGAACCAAAAATCCGCATTACTGCGGAGGCCAAATCCCTTAATAAAGCAAAGGAGATGCTAAAAGAAGGTCGTAATCTTGTGAAGCAGGGGAAAACTGCTTAAATGTTGTAATCCGAGGATTAGTATGGAATGTGTCGTTCTTGCCGCAGGAGAGGGGAAGCGGATGCGTCCCCTCACGGCGAAGCGCCCAAAAGTAATGCTCCCCCTGGCCAACCGCCCGATGATGGAGCACCTCGTTTCAGCTGCACACCAGGCAGGAATAACCGAATTTGTTTTTGTCGTTGGTTACGGAGAGAGAGAGATACGCAGGTATTTTGGGGACGGTTCAGGTTTTGGGATTCATATCAGGTACGCCCCCCAGCGACAACAGCGTGGAACAGCTGATGCCCTCAGATCTGCACGCGATTTTATCACGGGACCCTTTCTTCTTCTGAACGGGGATATGATTTTAAAAACCACCGATATTGCCGACCTTTGCACGTGCCGCACACCCTGCATGAGCACCAGCACTACGGATCATCCAAAAGATTACGGGGTGGTATTGGTAGAAAACGGTATTGTAACCGCTCTTGAAGAGAAATCCAGACACCTCAGGTCCAACCAGATAAATGCAGGGGCGTATTTATTCTCTCCGGATATTTTTGACTGGGTTGACAGGGTTCAGACTTCAAGCAGGGGAGAATTTGAACTTACTGATGCACTCTTACATTATATCAGTGAAAAAAAACTGGCAGCACACCAGTTATCCTACTGGATGGATGTCGGGAATCCGTGGGACATGCTCGATGCAAATCTCACGCTTATGGGTAATCTTTCTCCGGATCTCAAAGGAACTGTGGAAGAGGGAGTCACGATGAAAGGATCCGTAATTGTCGGTGAAGGAAGTGTGGTGAAATCCGGAACCTATATTGAAGGCCCGTGCATTATCGGGAAAAATTGCCGCATCGGCCCTCATGCCTTCATCCGTGGAGCAACCAGTATAGGAGACGATTGCCACATCGGACACTGTTCAGAACTCAAGAACTCTATCATTATGAACGGGACAAAGATCCCTCATTTCAATTATATAGGGGATTCGATTATCGGAACAGAATGTAATTTTGGGGCAGGAACAAAAATTGCAAATCTTCGGCATGATCATGCCAATGTCAGGGTCTGTGGAAAAGATACCCGAAGGAAAAAATTTGGAGCCGTTATAGGAGACGGGGTGCAGTTTGGTATCAACTGCTCCATCAATGTCGGGACAATAATCGGGAGCAACGCACAGTTTGCACCCAACTCGTATGTTTCCGGATGTATCGGGGAGAATGCAGTTATACGCTAGGTGAAATGATGCAGGCAGTAATTTTAGCAGCAGGAGAAGGAAAACGTGTTCGTCCGCTGACCAGGAGCAGGCCCAAGGCGCTGCTTCCGGTTGCGAACCGCCCTATTATTGAATACGTAATTGAGGCGTTGTTAAAAAACGGGATACGCGACATTGTTGTAGTAGTTGGCTATCGGAAAGAACAGGTAATCCGGTTTTTAAATGAACTTGATGTACCCATTACGGTAGTTGTTCAGGATAAACAGCTGGGAACTGCTCATGCGCTCAATTGTGCAAAAACACATATTACCGGGGATTTCCTCCTGCTGCCAGGAGATAACTATATCGATCCTTATTCCATTGGCAGAATAAAAGATATCAAAAATGCGATGCTGATTAAAGAACATCCAAGTCCGTCAAACTTTGGCGTTGTGCTCATGAAGGATGGGCTTGTTACCCGGATTATTGAAAAACCCGAACATTCGCCAAGTTTTATGGTAAGCACCGGTATCTTTTCACTGACAAAAGACTTTTTTTCCCATATTTCCGAAAACGATATTACCGATGTAGTTTCGTCTATGCTCGCCTCTGGGGAACGACTGCAGGCGGTTGTTGCAGAGGACTGGCAGGATGCTATCTATCCCTGGGACCTGTTGAAGATGAATATGCGCCTGCTGAAAGATTTGCCCGAAGCACGCGATGGATCCACAAGCAGGCAGACTATCATCCAGGGTCCGGTAAAGATAGGAAAAGGTACCACAATTGGTCCCAATACGGTAATTTCGGGCCCGGTAATAATCGGCAATGACTGTGAGATTGGTCCCAACTGTTGCATTATGCCGAATACGAGCATTGGTTCGCGGGTCAAAGTAGAGCCATTTACTTTAATGGGAAAAACGATAGTCATGGAGGATACCTCCATTGGTTCACATTCGCGGATTATTGATACGGTTATCGGGCAGGGATGCCGCCTTGCAGATCATAGTACGATCTCATCATCAGCGAGCCTGATGAATATCGAAGGGGCGGTAATAAAACCGGAATTCGGTGCTGTGTTTGGGGATCAGGTTATTGCAGGACCTTTTACTACCTTTACCAACTGTATCATTGGCAATAATGTTGCAATTGAAGGTGGGAACCGGATCATCTCCCGTATCCTGCCTGACGAATCTAAGGTGATATAAAGTGTGCGGAATCGTAGGTTATATCGGCCGCCGGGAAGCTGCCCCGATCATTGTGGAGGGACTCAAGAAACTGGAATACCGGGGGTATGATTCGTTTGGGGTTGCCACTATCAGCGGGGATATCCAACTGGACAAACACCAGGGAAGGATATCAGATTTATCAGACTCTGCTATTCGGCTGAGGGGAAAAATAGGGATAGGACATACGCGATGGGCTACTCATGGCGTTCCCAATGATGTAAATGCCCACCCCCATATGGACTGTTCAGGTCGTATTGCAGTGGTGCACAATGGGATCATCGAAAACTACGCTGAGCTGAAACGCCAGCTGGTTTCACGGGGCCATACATTCCGTTCTGAAACTGATACCGAGGTGGTCGCACATCTTGTTGAAGAGGCATACACATCGGAAAAAGATCTTCTTTCTGCAGTGCAGAAAGTCGTGCCAAAATTGATGGGGTCCTATGCCCTGCTGATAATTACTGTGGGAGAAGATCGCATCATCAGCTGCCCGGTATGCAAGCCCGCTTGTCATTGGAGTGGGGGATGGTGAATTTTTTGCAGCGTCTGATATGACACCGGTCATCGAGCATACGGAACGTGCAATTTTTTTAGAAGATGGAGATATCGCCAGCTTGTCGCATGAAAAGATGGAGATATACCATGAGGGCAAACCAGTATCACGGCCCCTTGAGCTGATCGACTGGTCCGGGGAAGACACAAAGAAAGGCGGCTTTCCGCACTACATGCTCAAAGAGATTTACGAGCAGCCCCAGGCATTTTATAATTCTGTCAGGTCCGTTACAGCTGAAACACTTCCTGCATCCGTAAAAAATGTTGAATCAGTAACGGTCATCGCATGCGGTTCTTCCTATAATGCCGGACTTATCTTCAAGTATCTTCTCGAAGATACCTGTGCCATCCCGGTACGGCTTGAATTCGCCTCAGAATTCAAATATTTTCCCCCTCCGGTAAGGGGGCTCGTCATAGGGATTTCGCAGTCCGGGGAGACTGCCGATACAATCTCTGCACTTAAGCAGGCAAAGGTACATAATTGTACAACACTTGCGATTACAAACACACTTGGCAGCTCAATCAGCAGGATGGCTGATTTTACCCTGTTTATGCGTGCAGGACCTGAAATCAGCGTTGCAGCGACAAAGTCTTTTATTGCTCAGCTGGCAGTTCTGATGCAGATCACAAATTTCCTGCGGAACGGTGAATTTGAAGATGTGCTGCGGAACGGGCACCGGGCGATAGAAGAAGTTCTCCTGATGGACCTTTCCGAAGCAGTCGGACTCTGTAGCAATGCCCATAGCATCTTCTACGTGGGGAGAGGTCCTTTTTATCCCGTATCTCTTGAAGGGTCACTCAAAATGAAAGAGATTTCCTACATCCACGCAGAAGGATATGCAGCAGGGGAACTGAAACACGGTCCGTTTGCCCTGCTTTCACCGGAAACACCGGTCGTTGCAATCTGCATGCCGGGCGAAACCTATGGAGTGATGGTGTCCAACATCAAGGAGATGAAGGCCAGAGGAGCACCCGTTATCGCAATAGGGGAGGAGGGGGATCTGGAGACTATCCGAGGTCGCGGATATTTTTATCCCGCTTCCCGTAACCCCTCCGTTTATTCAGGTCCTGACAAGTCTTATCGTCCTCCAGCTCCTGGCCTATTATACCGCGGTTGGTTTAAACCGGGATGTAGATAAACCAAGAAATCTGGCAAAGAGCGTGACTGTTGAATGATTGAATATGGAGTAAATACCGTTGGCAAAGGTTCGCAGATTTTCGAACCTGTAACCCTGGGATTTCCTTCCCGGGATAAACTGGGACAAACCGGTTTCGCCGGTACAGGACCATAGGGAAAAATGCAGTGATCAGGTCCGGCACGATTATCTATTGTGATGTAACTATCGGGGATAATTTTCAGAGCGGACATAATGTTATGATCCGTGAAAAAACCACGGTAGGTAACCGGGTTGCCATTGGCACGTCTGTTGTTATTGAAGGTACCACGATCATCGGAGATGATGTAAGCCTCCAGAGCATGGTCTACATTCCGACCAACACCGTGATTGGGAACAAGGTCTTTATCGGGCCAAATACCGTGCTTACAAATGACCGTTATCCTCCGACGGGTATTGGGGGGTTGAAAGGGCCTCAGATACGTGATGGTGCAGCAATAGGCGCAAATGCCACCATTCTTCCCGGGGTCTGCATAGGAGAAGGTGCACTGGTGGCAGCTGGTGCAATTGTAACCCGTGATGTTCCGGCACATATGCTGGCAATCGGTACTCCGGCAAAAATTACCAATCTGCCGCAGAGGATGATCCCGGGAGAACACAAAAAATAATTCCGGAGTTCTTTTCCACTTCCTGTTTTTAGTGTAAAACCAGAAGGAGATTAATTATCACCGGTGATTTTTCTGAAGGGGTTATTCAAATAAGACAACCCTTTCGTTCACCGGACAATAGTCGACATAGAATCTCCAATATCTGAAAGTTTTTTAGAATTGAAAATATTTTTCCGGGGGAAATACCTCAAATAAACGGGTTTTTCAAGTGTCTCTCGTGAAAAAATCAACCAAATTTATTAATGGTCTCAACTTTAAACCAAGTACCCAAGAAAGGTTGATTTCATGGTACGTTTTGATTTTAAAAACCGCCGGACCCAACTGATTATCGGCCTGGTTACACTATTTTGTGTCTTTGCCCTGTGGCTTCGTTTGCTTCCCATGCTCAATATGGGAAATACGGATGTCCTTATGATGGTGGCAAGCGATGATCCGTTGTACAACCTGCGACAGGTTGAACAGATACTGGCAAACTTCCCGAATTATGCATGGTATGATCCCATGTCGTTATTCCCGACAGGGATGTCAGTACCATGGGGGTCCCTTTTCCCGACCATCATTGCGGTATTCTGTCTTATTACCGGTGCCACAACCCGGCCGGAGATTATCAGTACAGGACTTCTGATTCCCCCCCTGATGGGAGTCATGATCGTGGCAGTCATGTACTTTGTCGGAAAAAGCTGCGGTGACTGGAAAACAGGTCTTTTCAGCTTCAGGATTTACTGCTGTTGTATCCGGCCAGTTCTTTTACCGCTCATTGTATGGATATATGGATCATCATATCGCAGAAGTTCTTTTTTCCACAATCTTCTGCCTGTTATATATGACTGCGGTCTTTTCAGAAAAAGACACAAAAATAGATTTAAAGAACATCAGTTCCTATAAAAAGACTCTCCTGCTGTCAGGTATTACCGGAATTGCCTATCTCCTTGGTCTGTTTGTTATGCCGACTATGGTACTGTTTGCCATGATCGTCGGTATATTTACCATTATACAATTTGTAATCGATGTATTCCGAGGTAAAACAAGCGAATACCTGCTCGTGATAAACACAATAATTTTTTCTATCGCGATTATCGGTCTTCTGGTGTACGGGTTGAAAGATCCCGGGGTTAATCTTATATTTTATTCAATAGGTCATGTATACGCGTACCTGGCATTGATCGGAGGAACGGGTTTTCTCTACGGGGTTGCACGCTTGGTTAAAGAAAAAGACTGGTATTATTATCCTGCAGCTCTTATCGGATCCGGAATTGTATTTTCCCTCATTCTCTTCATTGCAAGCCCCCAGTTGTATAACCTTTTTATCAGTTCACTCTTCTCGTTTTTCGGGCAGCAGGCAGTTACCAATACGGTACAGGAAGCACGGGGGTGGGCACCGGATCTCGCATGGATGACTTTTAACTATGGTCTGATCCTGCTCGCAGGTGGAGCACTGGTTATGCTCTACAATAACCTGAAAGAAGAGCACCCGCACCAGATCTTTGCACTTGTGTGGTCACTCATAATGCTTATTTCGACATGGCAGCATATCCGTTATGAATACTACCTTGCCGTAAATGTGGCCCTCCTGTCTGCTGTTTGCGTCAGTTTTACGATTGAATATGGATGGGCAGATATCCGCCGGCTCGTAACAAGGATTTCATCAGACAAGGATGATACAGAATTCAAAAAAGAGGGAAAAGAAGAGATATCCAAAGGCAAAAAACAGAAAAAACTTCCCAAAAAAAGTCAAGACACCTCAATGTCGAGTCTGTTTGCCCTTGTTTTTATTGTTCTTGCTATCGGGCTGGGCATTCTTTTTGCATACACTTCCACATCAGTCAGCTATGCAAATGCTGCCGGAAACGCAATACGGATGAATCCGGACTGGCGGGAATCCCTTGACTGGATGGGAAATAATACTCCTGATACTGGTGTGAACTACACCACGATTTATGACCCGAAAACATTCCGGTATCCTCCACAGGCATATGGTGTCATGTCCTGGTGGGACTATGGGCACATGATTACGTATATTGCAAAACGGATCCCGAACGCAAACCCATTCCAGGCAGGAGTTACCGGCCCTGGAGGAGCGGCAAATTTCTTTATGTCAACATCAGAAGATGATGGGAATCAGGTTCTGGACCGTGCCAAAACCCGGTACATTATCACCGATATCGAAATGGATACCGGCAAATTCTGGGCTATGTCAACATGGTATAATACAACTGCCGGTGCAACTCCCTACCAGGTGACGCTCCTCGCGCCTGCTCAGAATAATCTTAACAGTTACGAGTCAGTCCTGCTCAATACCCGCCTGTATTATCTCACCATGATCTCAAGACTTCATAACTTTGATGGATCCTTAAAAACTCCCACGAGTGCCTATTATGTAGAATACTCTGATCCGAGCATTTCACAGGTCTCTCTTCCGGTAATTACAGATGCAGAAGCAGTTAATGCCACTGAAGCCATAAGTCGGGCTGCCGATTATAACCTCAGGGCACCTGAAGGTTACCATGCCCAGGCATTGAGCCCGGCTATAACGTTACCGATTGAAACAGTACCCGCGCTGAGACATTACCGGCTTGTGCATGAATCCCCCAGCAATGTGTTCAATTCGAATACGACTGATGTAAAATATGTCAAAGTTTTTGAATATGTGAAAGGCGCACACATACCGGGAGAGGGAATTATTGAAGTCCCGGTTATCACGAATACCGGAAGAACATACACATACCAGCAGGCAAGTGTTAACGGGGAATTTATCGTTCCTTATTCAACAACTGGTAATTCCTATGGGGTAAAGACTACAGCAAAATACCGTATCGTTTCTTCAGGACGAACATATGATGTGCCCGAATCCGCAGTATTGGAAGGGACACTCATCCGATAATTTTGTTTTTTACCAGGTTATAAAAACCAAACCTTTTGTTGGTAGCGATATAATAAAAGGTGACTGAATTTATGGTCCGGCGTTCTGCGATTTATGGTGAAATTTTCACTCATCATGATATAATGAATCATGATGAGAGCTCTGCCCGGCTGGAGGTAGCTCTTGAAGGAGTACCTGAAGGTGTCCCGGTTATTGCACCGGTATGTGCCCCCGAGAGTGATCTGGAAAGAGTCCACGAGCGTTCATACATTCATATGATTCGGGAGTTTTCTTCACACGGGGGACAACATTTTCTTGACCCGAGCACCTACGTTGATGCAGAAACATATACTGTTGCTTCCTTTGCAGCAGGCGCCGCAACAGAGGCAGTAAACCGATCTATAGATGGTGAAGCCTGTTTTGCCATTATCCGCCCGCCCGGACATCACGCTGAACCTGACCGGGCAATGGGTTTTTGTATTTTCAATAATGCTGCAATCGCCGCGACCGTTGCCCTTGATCGTGTAGATAAAGTGGCAATTATCGACTGGGATCTTCACCACGGAAATGGCACGCAGGCGATCTTCTCCACAGATGATCGTGTACTCTTTTGCTCGATACATCAGGGAAATGTCTTTCCCTATACCGGATGGGTTGATGAAATAGGTACAGGAAGAGGAAAGGGGTTTACCATAAACGCACCTCTGAGAGCTGGATCGACAATTGCCGATTACCGGCTTGTCTTCGAAGAAGTGTTCATTCCCGCTCTCGAAGATTTCAGACCGGATGCCGTGATCATATCCGCAGGTCAGGACGCCCTGTTTGACGACCCCAAAAGCGGCATGACGCTCTTCCCTGAAGATTATGGCACCCTTACCTCGATCATACGAGATGCGACCGATCATCCCCTGGCACTTGTTCTCGAAGGGGGATATGGACCTTCGCACGGTGAAGCGGTCCGGCAGATTTTCAATTCCCTTCAAAAATCTCCTGTTCCACCCAGTCAGTCTGAACCGCATCGCACTACCCGCGATATTGTAGCGGCACTCAAAAAGATAAGGATGTAATAAAAACAGGTGTTTTGGAACAACACCTTTATTACAGGAATGTGACCTCATTTTCCCATATGTCGGCAGAAGAGATCACCCTTGGGATGCGGGCGCGGTACCCGCGTACGGGAACTACCGGCACAATTCTGCGCATTGAGCAGGTTCGGGGAGATGTATTCGCCGAACTGGATACTACAAATCTCCTGTACCGCATTGATTACCTCATACCTGCGACCGGGCCGGAAAAATCCACAAAGACCGTTATTGATGATGTGAAAAAAGTAATCGAGAGAGAGAAGGAATTCGCTTCAGGACGCGAACTCCAGGATGCATGGAAAGCTACTGACCAGAGCTGCGAGGGAGGGGGGTAATTTCCCCGATTGCTATCTGTTGACTGGTTCGAACCATTATTCACTCAGAGAGCATATTTGAATCCCTGTTAATCGAATTATTACAGAAGGGACAGAATAAAAAGTCCTGATAAATAAAAATTTTAAAAAAACTGAACTGAAAAATTAAAAAATTCGGTGATTCCGGATTTTGTAATTACTTTCCTTGTGACCGAGTGCCATCTGGTAGATCCGGATGAATAGAGCACACACTGCAGCTACGATACAGAACAGTCGTTGCCTTGGAGAGTTCAAGGAATTCAACCCAAGAGGCTAGACACGGATATTCTGATAGAAGGGATAAGGGTTCAAGGCCCCAGATGGTCTGCCGTTCAGCGAGATACTTATATAATATTTTCGCGTCCATAAGTGTTATCAAACCAGCAGCAGCTTTCTGATCGATGTCTCGTTGGATATCCGGGTGCATGAATCAGGAAAGGGTTAATTCAAGATAAGGTGTTGGTGTTCTAAATTTCATAGAGAGTAAGGAGGTTCGAATTTTTTGCATGATGTAAGAGTTCCCAGTGTTAATATTGGGGTAGTGGGTCATGTTGATCACGGCAAGACCACCCTGGTAAACGCGCTCACCGGGACATGGACAGACCGGCACAGTGAAGAGGTGAAGCGTGGCATCTCAATTCGGCTTGGATATGCCGATGCAACTTTTTACCGGTGTGATAAATGCGAAGGGCCTGGAGCCTTTTCAACCAGTCCTGATTGTCCGGCCTGCGGGGGAAAGGGGACACCATTCCGATCAATTTCGTTTGTTGATGCGCCGGGTCATGAAACACTCATGGCAACGATGCTTTCCGGTTCCGCATTGATGGACGGTGCGATGCTGGTTATTGCTTCAAGTGAGAAATGCCCCCAGCCGCAGACGAAAGAGCACCTCATGGCTCTGGAACTTGTCGGTATTAAAAAAATCGTTATCGTCCAGAGTAAAATCGACGTCGTCAGCCAGAAAGAGGCGGTCGATAATTATCATGAGATAAAAAAATTTATTAAAGGAACGATCGCGGAGAACGCACCGATCATTCCGGTTTCTTCCCAAAAAGGAATCAATATTGGCGCCCTTGTACAGGCCCTCGATCAGACAATTCCAGAGCCTGTGCGGGATCCGAACGCCGAACCTGTTATGCTCATTGCCCGATCTTTTGATGTAAATAAACCTGGCTGTAACTGGAAAGATGTAAAAGGTGGTGTCGTCGGGGGGTCTCTTATACGGGGCATCCTCCGCGAAGGTGACGATATTGAAATCCGACCAGGAAGACAGACGCAGATCGAGAACAGGATAAAATGGATACCAATCACTACCAAAGTTACCTCAATCAATGCAGGTTCCCATAAAATTGTTGAGGCAACTCCTGGGGGGCTCCTTGGCATTGGAACCAAACTCGATCCGGCCCTGACAAAAAGTGATGCGCTTGCAGGCCAGGTGCTTGGGCACGAAGGTAAACTTCCCCCGGTATGGGACAAAATCCGGTGCCGGGTAACGCTCATGGAACGGGTCGTGGGGGCTACCAGCGAACTTGTCATTGAACCGTTAAAACACAGCGAACCACTGATGCTTTCCGTCGGAACTGCAGTTACCGTTGGTGTAGTCAGTAATACGAAGAAAGATACCATTGAGATTCAGCTGAAGCGACCTGTATGTGCCGAACTGGGTTCAAGGATCGCCATCAGCCGGCAGGTGGGAGCACGCTGGCGATTAATCGGGATGGGAGTCCTGAGCGAGTGAGAGTCCTTCTGGACGCCAATGCACTTATGATGCCAGTGCAATTCCAGATCGATATCTTTGATGAACTTCGCTCACTGCTGGGAGCGGTTGAACCGGTTGTGCTTTCGGGAGTTATCCGGGAGCTCACCGGACTCACCCGTGCAAAAGGTCGTGACGGTGCCGCAGCCCGTCATGGTCTTGTACTTGGGGAGACATGTACTGTTGTGGAAAGCGGGGATCTGAAGTCTGAATCTGTCGATGCCCAGATGATTGAATATGCAGTACGGAATGATTGTATGGTGGTAACCAATGACCGGTATATCAGGGATGCACTGCTCAGTCGGGGTATAGGTGTAATATCAATGAGAAATCAGAAAAAACTGGAGATAATCCGGAGGTAAAAAATGTATCATAAGTTGATGCTTGAGGACAAGGTGCGGGTACCCCCCCAACGACTGGGGGAAAAACTTGAAAAAGTGATTCTTGAGGTCCTGCAGGAGCAGCTTGAAGGTAGTATTGATAAAGAGATCGGGATCTTTATCTGTGTGACAAATGTTCAGGATGTCGGGGAAGGAGAACTCGTGCCTGGTGACGGGGGCGTCTATTATGATGTTAAGTTTGAAGCGGTAGTGCTTCGACTCGCTTTACAGGAAGTCATTGAGGGTCTTGTTGTCGAGACGACAAGTTTCGGGGCCTTTGTCAGCCTCGGTCCGATTGATGCGATGCTGCATGTCAGCCAGATCTCAGACGAGTACATAAATTACGATGAGAAAAACGCCCGTCTCATCTGTCAGGAATCGAAACGGTTCATCGGAGTGGGTGATGTGGTCCGGGTCCGCGTTGTAACTCTTTCCCTTAATGAGAGGGAACCGCGTGACAGCAAGATCGGACTTACCATGCGACAGGCAGGACTGGGAACCTCACTGTGGCTTGAAGATGAGATGAATAAGGAAAAAGAGAAAGACCAGAAATCCCCGGCTGTCCCAAAAGAGGCAGTGAAGGAGAAAGCAAAGAGTAAGAGGAAGGAGAATGCCTCCGGCGAATAAGAAAAAACAAGGAAAAGTCTGCCGTGATTGTCACCGTGTAGTCGATGGCGAGAGCTGTGTGATCTGTGGCACGACAAATTTAAGCGAAGACTGGTCCGGTTATCTGGTGATTATTGATCCGGAAAATTCTGAGGTAGCAAAACGGATGAATATCAAACTTCCGGGCCGCTATGCTCTGAAGGTCCGCTGATGCTCACACTTCCCGAAGAGCACCGGACGCTTTTCCAGAAACCATTCGGCGAGCTTCACCAGGATATCGATGAGATCCTGCCAAAAATTGAAGGCAGCATCATATATGCCGTCGGAGATGTTGTCACCCATAACCTCCAGAAACGGGGAATAACTCCGGCAATTGCTGTCGTTGATGGTTATACCATGCGATTACCCTGCAGGAGGATGCCGGTATATCCCGGTGAATGTATCAGGGTTAAAAATCCGGCGGGCACATTAACCGATGCCCTTATCCGCGCGTTAGATCACGCAATCATGCACCCGCCCGTAACCGTCATCGTTGACGGTGAAGAAGATCTCGCAGTAATTCCGCTTGTTATTGCTGCTCCTGATGGTGCGGTTGTGTTGTACGGACAACCACACCAGGGAGTTGTTCTTCGTGTTGTAAATCATCAGGCCAGGGAAACTGCCCGTCATTTTTTGAAACATTTTATCCGAACGGATATGTGAACTTTTAATGTATGAATTCAATTCGATCTTTACTATTTGCTTTTTCAATGCACCTGTGAGAGGCTCATATTATAAATAACACGGTTTCCAATAATTACAGGATATCGATGGACTTTGAGATCACCAGCGATAAAAGAAATGAGCTTTTATCCAGAAGAGAGGTTCAGTTTAACCTCAAATACGATGGTGCAACCCCCTCCCGTATGCAGATTATTGGTAAATTGTGCGCCCTGCTCAATGTAAAAGAGCCACAGATAACCCTTGATACGCTCCACAACAGCTTCGGTAAAACAGAAATTACCGGATCTGCACGTGTTTACGATACGGAAGAGGGCAGGAATAAAACCGAGCGCCCGCACCTTGCAGCGCGCGGAATGCCCAAACCCAAGGAAGAGGGAGCTGCATAACGATGGCAGCAGCAAAAAAAGCAGCCGCAGCCAAGGGGCAGCAGAGGGGCGCGTACTTCAAGGTTGAAGGTGCTAAAGTCACCACAGCCAAGAAATACTGCCCACGCTGCGGACCTGGCGTTATGATGGCGGACCACAAGGACCGGGCTACCTGTGGCAAGTGCGGATATACTGAATTCAGAAAATAAGATTCAATGCCTTTTTTTGGGCAAATACTGGGAATTGAGGGGACGGCATGGAACCTCAGTGCCGCTGTTTTTGATCGCGATCTGATTTCACTTGCATCTGACCCATATAGCCCGGCCCAGGGGGGCATTCACCCTCGTGAAGCAGCGCAGCACCATGCATCGGTAATGAAGAAACTCATCTCTTCTGTTCTCAAAGAACCTGATAAGATTACTGGAATTGCGTTCTCCCAGGGCCCGGGTCTTGGACCGTGTCTTCGGACAGTTGCCACTTCAGCAAGATCCCTCGCGTTGGCACTCAGTGTTCCTCTTGTGGGCGTTAACCACTGTGTCGCTCATGTTGAGATCGGGTGTTTTGATACAGGATGTCGCGACCCGATTGTCCTCTATGCAAGCGGAGCAAACACCCAGGTAATCGGGTACCTCAATGGAAGGTACCGCATTTTCGGGGAGACACTTGATATAGGAATCGGCAATGCCCTCGACAAATTTGCGCGGTCAAAAGGACTTCCGCATCCGGGCGGTCCAATCATTGAGAACCAGGCGAAGCTTGGTCAGTATGTTGAGCTGCCGTATACAGTCAAGGGTATGGATCTCGCATTCTCGGGACTTGTTTCAGCTGCAAAAGATAGCAAAGCGTCCCTGCCCGACGTCTGCTTCAGCCTCCAGGAGACTGCATTTGCCATGTGCGTTGAAGTTACTGAACGGGCGATGTCGCTTGCTGGCAAAGATGAAGTCCTCCTGGTTGGCGGAGTTGGAGCAAATCGCAGGTTGCAGGAAATGCTCCGGATGATGTGTGAGGAGCGTGGGGCCCGGTTTTTCGTCCCCAGACAAAAATATCTCGGTGACAATGGTGCGATGATTGCATACACCGGAAAACTGATGCTGGAAAGCGGGCCGTCTCTTCCCATTGAATCCTCACAGATCAAACCATCATTCCGTTCAGATGATGTCGAAGTGACGTGGAAAAGCAATATTTCCTCTGCTGACAGTGCTGTTGTTTCTGATCATGCGACCAGTAAACGGGGTGCAGAGGCAATCGTTACCTTCCGGAAGGGTAATGCAGAAAAGCACCGGGTTGCGAAACCTTACCGGGTACCTGCACTTGATAAAAAGCTGATTACCGAGAGGACACGAGCTGAAGCACGGCTACTCGCTGCGGCGCGTAAAAGCGGTGTTCCCACACCGATAATGAGCGATATCACCGGAGATACTATTGTTATGGAAAAAGTGAACGGTACTTTGCTCACCCAGAACCTGACAGAAGCAACCGTCTATAAAGCAGGGAGAGTGATCGGTAAGCTCCACGCGTCAGGTATAATGCACGGGGATCTCACTACAAGTAATATAATCCTTCGTGAAAACGATGGTAAGTGCGTATTGATTGATTTCGGGCTTGCACAAGTGAATTCCGATCTCGAGCAGCGGGGTGTGGATGTTCATGTCTTTTTTCAGACTCTGGAAAGTACAGCCCCCGGCCAGGCTGATATACTCAAAGCTGCGTTTTTTTCAGGGTATTCAGAAACATTTGAAGAGGCATCGGAGGTTATTACCCGGGAACACGAGATAGAACTCAGGGGAAGATACCTGTGAAAATTACGATAGTAACAAGCAACATCAATAAAGCAGGAGAAATTACAGATTTTTTTTCAGATGTACTTGAAGTAGTCCATATACCCCTTGAGATTCCAGAGATTCGGTCTGATGATGTGGTTGAGATTTCCCGACAGAAAGCGCAATACGCGTACGATCATATCCACTCACCCCTCATCGTCGATGATACAAGCTTTTCAATTGATGCACTGAACGGGTTTCCGGGGCCATATGCTGCCTATGTACTGAATACCATAGGTAACAAAGGGATTTTAAAAATAATGCAGAATGAAACGGAACGGCACGCCCACTTTACTACCGTGATTGCATTTGCAGATAAAACGGGGATCCGCCACTTTACCGGAACAATCCATGGCACTATCGTTACGACTCCCCGTGGAAGTGGCGGGTTTGGGTATGATTCGATCTTCGAGATGCAGGGGCGAACCCTTGCAGAAATCCCCCTGCAGGAGAAAAACAAAATCTCTCACCGTGCCCTTGCGCTTACTGGTTTCAGGGATTGGGCCGTACAGGAATTCAAAAAAATTTGACTGGGACGCAAATAGTTAATAAGTCTTACAGCTTTGTAATAAGGGCAGACAGGAGTGTAGTTTCATGGCAAAATTTCCCGAAGCCGAATCCCGGTTACTCAATGTGAAAATATGTATGCATTGCAATGCCCGTAATGCAATTCGCGCAACCAGTTGCCGCAAATGCGGTTACCAGAACCTGCGCCCCAAGAATAAGGAAAGAAAAGCGTAATTTATTCTTCATTTTTCCTTTTTTTTAATTACTTTTTAACAATCATGCTGAATAGTAGGTCACCCGTTTGCCTTTTTTTGCATATTCTCCGGCAAACGTCTCGATATTCCTTTTGTACCCGATTCGTTCAGTAAAACCGAGTGTACGGAGGTATTCCCGCACCCGCATCACATCCGTCTCATCCGCCCAGTTTTTAGTATATACATAGATGACTTTTCTGCTGTCGCGGGACTCCGGATTCGGTTTTGATGTGCTCACCTTGGCAGATATACCGAGATTGAGTGCTACCGTTGCGTTACGCACCTTCTTCCATGACTCATCTACAAGTCCCGGCTCCTGAAAAATTAACCATTTGCCTGCATTTTCATCTTCGATCGCTTCAGGAACGCTACCAGGAGCATCCTGAACAATCCAGTACATCTGCGTCGTCTTTGAGGGGACAACACCTTCACCATTGCAGAGCATCCCATAAATGGTATCGGTATCGGTGAAACGTTTCAATAATGCCTCAGCAAGCTGCGGGTATTTTAGGGAGAAGCTCTCAAAAATTGTGCCAAACTCGGCTTTGAAGTCAATGTTACCTTCTACCAGTGCAAAAAGGTATTTACCCTGCGTCTGGAGTCCCAGGTTCAAGGAGTGCTCGAAGATGCCATATGCCACATCAGCCAGCGCTTCGGGATCGACTTCGTCCATGCGTACCTGTCAGATGTTGGCAAGAAAATAGTTTTTGTATTGATCCTGCAATGCAGCCCCTGGTTTTTTCTGAAAGGTTGTGTGGTAAAAATAGTTTATCGGAACGATTTGGATGGATATATTGCATTTTTCGATTGTTTTAAAAGCGTCGCAAACGAAAGTGTACTAATTATGATTTGGAAACGTGACTGGGGCCTGACCGGCAGAATCTGGCTGACGATGTTCTTATTGTTCATCCTCTACCTTGTGTTCATGACGATACTCCTCGCATTCGGAGCGGGTCTCTGGCTGATAGTACTATTAGCCGTGGGAATGGGTCTGGTCCAGTACTTCTTTTCTGACAAGCTCGTGCTTTGGTCAACAGGGGCACGAATTCTGGCAGATGATGAATATCCTGAACTGCACCTGATGGTTGCGAGGCTTTGCAAGGAGGCAGATCTTCCCCTGCCCAAGATTGCTATAATGCAGAGTCCGGTGCCGAACGCATTTGCAACAGGCAGAAGTCCCAAACACGCGGTTGTCGCGTGTACGGATTCGATCATGCGCCTGTTGAATAAAGATGAACTCGAAGCGGTGCTTGCACATGAACTATCTCATGTAAAAAACCGCGATATACTAACCATGACGATGGCCAGTTTTATCGCAATGATAGCTTCGATGATCATGCAGAGCTTTTTCTTTTCCGCATTGTTCGGAGGACGTAGCCGGGATAATGGCGGGGGAACGATTGTTATCTGGATTGTCTCCATTGTTGTGTATGCGGTGAGTACCCTGCTCATCCTCGCACTTTCGCGGTACCGTGAATTTGCTGCTGATCGTGGCAGTGCCTTAATCACGAGAAACCCAAGAGCCCTGATGTCAGCATTAAACAAAATCAGTGGCCGTATTGAAGTTGTACCGGTCGAGGCAAAAGCAAAAATTGAGGGTGCAAATGCATTCTTTATTATTCCGGCGCTATCGGGGAACACCATTATGGAGCTCTTCTCTACCCATCCACCGCTCGAAAAGCGGTTGGCGAACCTCGAGATGGTAGAAGCTGAAATCCGCGGATATTAATCATTCTTTTTTCCTCTTTTTACCATCAATCACCGTGATTTTAAGAACTCAGTTTAAAAATCGCAGATATTCCGATTTTTCCGTGATTATTGCGATTTCTGGGATCTGCCCGGCAACGATCGGTGATATTATCCAGTTGTTTCAACGGCTCCGATTACTGTACCTGTTTTATTCCGGATCGGAGCAGCAGTGAAATGCAGCAAGACCCCCGGGGTTCCTATTTTGAGAAAGAAATCTGGTTTTCAATACATGGCATTAAGGGAGCATTATCACTTTGCTATTTCGTTATAGGAAATTATTATTATAGAACATTAATCGGCAAGTATAATATTAATCGATTCGGATAATTGTTAGAGGGTGTTTGTTTAGTGAATCTGGTCGGTGGAACGGGTTCCCGGACCTTACTAGTGATGATACAAAAGTAATTGCTCAAAATTGCAGCCAATTCTTCCGGATTGATTGATTAAACGGGGAATATAATGCGAATAAAACAAACAACTTCAATATTAGCCATGTTCATACTCATGGCACTTTTAATCCCGGCAGCCTCCGCCGATACCTGTTCGTTTTGCGAATTCATTAACATCTCCAATATAACGCGTGGAATCACCGATCACGGGTTACTTTCCAATTTATCCGCAGACAGTCATCCACAGTATATCCTCGTTTCCGGAACGCAGGCCATTTACCGGCAGGCAGTCACTCGGTGGATTTAACCTGACTGATCTTCTCGATCCTGTTGCTCCACAGGATGCAGCGACGAAGAATTATGTAGATACCCATTCCTCACCATCAACCAATTTAAGTGCCATTTATCCCGTTGGTTTTGTGGTAATTACATCAAACAATGTCAGTCCGGAAATATCACTCGGATGGGGGAACTGGTCGGGTCTTGGATCAGGGTATGTGATGGTCGGGGTGTAAATGAAAACTCCCGGTTACCTCATATTTTTTATTATTGTATTTGGAGTGTTACTTGTCCCGGCGCATGCATACAGCTATTATACTATACCAGTTCAGGCATTAACAAACACCCCGGCAGACAACGTATGGAACTATTTTGGGGCTACACTTACTGCACCCTCCCTCACGCCGGGTCTCTTTAGAACCTATATCCCGACTGTGGGAACAATTGAACGGGTGGAAATCTATGATTATTCCGGAACAGCCGGGTCAACCGAACCCTATACGTATTATATTCGGATAAATAATGCTACCAATTATACAATCTCCACATTATCGGTAAATGCAAATGAACGAATATTCACAAATTCAACACTTCGTATTCC
>CAVYJJ010000003.1:0-92944 GCA_963768845.1 uncultured Methanoregulaceae archaeon
TAACAGCAGCATATTTGTGGTGCCATAAATGCAGGGGCAATTATTCTTAGCTTAAAGCATTCAAGCGGGATCTCGGGAGATATTGGATCAAAAGAAAAGACCAACTTAATGGTAGGAGATTCGTTCGAGAATGCGAGAGAATGCTTGGAGGCAAACATCAATGCGATTAAAAAGGAGTTACTTCTAAAAATAGATTTATCAAATCCCAACGAACGATTAGAGGCAAAAAAAACGGGGCTTTTCCAAAGGGTTTGCAACAATGCTGTGGAACAAACTGCAGAAATATTAGAAAATTACCTTTAATGATTACCGGAAAATAAATCGCCAAACCTTACTTGCATAGCAGGTTTATAGCTTGTATTCCTCCTACACATAATTCTATCACTATTGCTCTAATCTATCTCACTCCGCCACAATAATTCCTCAGCAATTCCGGTTTTTGATTTACGGCTTTTCAAGGCCACCGATCAATCATTCTATATTTTTCAAAAAAAAGTGTTAAATTGTTGGTTCATCCTTCAATCTTTAGTTAATTTGCTTAAGATGTAAAAGTTGTAATTATGCTATTAAAGCGGTTCAACCTAATAATCAGCCTAATACTGTTATCGCTGCTTGCCAGGGCTCAGGTTGACAAAGCCGATAGCCTTAAGAATCTGCTTAAGGAATCTAAAGGAGTTGATAAACTTGCATATCCTTTTTAAACTTTCTGATATTAAAATATATGATCCTGAAGGTATTGAATACGCAAAGGATGCAGTAGATCTTGCAAAAAAATTGGACGATAAAGCAAAATCTGATGCTATGGATAATCTTGGTATAGTTTATACTGACAATCAAGATCAGTATTACAAGCATTAACATATTTCAAGACAATCATTTGAAATTAGCACTAAAGCCAAATTACCTGTTAGGCAGTATTTCGTGGATTGAATGGGATTTCTCAATCATACTTTCTACCTCGATTCACTAGAACAATCGGAAAAGGTATCGCGATCAACTCCTAGCTTTAGCACACGAAAAAGATAGTATAAAACACGAAGCCAATGCATATTTTCAACTAGGTACTAATCTGTCAGACAAAAAGGGAATTCCGATTCAACGCTTAGTACTAATGAGCAAAGCACTTGAATTACGAAAAGCAATTGGAATATCAAATCGATATTGCAGAGACTTATAATGGCTTAGGTCAACTATACTACGATATGGCCGATTACCAAAAATCTATTGATTGTTATACAAATGCCATCAAAATCAAGGAATCAATGAATGATCCTCAAGGATTAGCAATTGCGTACTACAATTTTGGGACAACTCACACTAGTTTGGGTAACTATCAACTTGCACTTGAACAGTTCCAAAAAGCGCTAAAAACTTTTGAGAAAATTGGTAATAACGAAGGGATTGCCAATGTCGTGTAATGGAATTGGAATGGTCTATGAAATCTTTCGCAAAGTGCCCTTGCGATTAAAGACAATGAAGCGAACTACAATAAAGCTCTCGAATACTACCAACGAGCCTTGAAAGATTTCGAAAAATAGAATCTCAAGTGCAGAGGAAGGAAATCACTTCAAAATATTGCGAATACTTATTCACGACTAGCTACAAACCAATTTGTTGCCAAATACGGTGAAGAGTGGGAGGATTCACTTCATAAACTAACGATCCAAAGAAATACTCACCTCTTTTGAAAAATCAATTGACTTTTACAATCAAATCGCTTGAAATTTTTAAAGAAACTAAGGACGAAAATGAGATGCGCTTGTTAATAGTGATCTTTGGAGCAACTTATAGCTGGGTCAGAAATTGGAATCGTGCTAACCAATATCTTACTGATGGATTACAATTAGCTAGGAGCTTAAACCTTCCTTACGCAAAGGTTAATCTCCTATTCTCGTCTAGGGGAAAGTAACTTTCAGACAGAAAAATACTCAAGCAATCCGAAGAAATCTTTCTTGCATGTGCTCAAATTGGCGAAAGATTTAGAGCTCAAGGCCGATATCACTGCCGGCATTTCCTTTCACGAGGATTTTGCCTCCGGACATTCCACGCCAGTCGCCGCGGTATGCAGCACCAAGGTAGTTGCCTGCATTCCCTTCTATGGTGAGTTCGCCGCCCTTCATAGCGGTTGCGGCAAATGCATCAACATTGCCTTTGACCAGCATCTTGCCGCCTTTCATCCAGGCACCGGCATACTGGTCCATGCTGCTTTCTACGATAAGTTCCCCGGCGCTCATCTTCATGCCGAGATACTTGACCTTCTTCACATCGCCTTTGACAACAATCTTCGTGTCAGCCGCGGTTGCACCCGCATTGCCGCTCACTTCGAAATACTTGCCAAGGGCAGAGGTTGTATTTCCTTCGTGAACGTGAAGCTCTGCAATCTGAGCGGCAGTCTTTCCCGGCAAATGTATCGGGCGATACAGTGTCCGCCTCAAGATACAGTGCAGGCGGGTTTTTCATGGTGATAGTTACAGTTTCCATGGTCAACACCTACACTTTTGTTGCATCTACCTCAATGGTATACGGGTTCGGGACAAAGTGGTGTCCGAGAGCTTCGTAGTTCGCCTGGGTCATGCTGTAATACTTCAGGAATTTCTCGGTGATGTCACGCATGACCTGCGGGTTATCATTCACTTTTGCATTCACCCAGAGTGTCCGCTTATGACCGGTACTGACAATCTCACCGTTGGTAACGACCTCGACACCGCACTTGAAGACATGAGCACAGCGCGAGAACGCCTTTTCAATATCGTCAGGGTTTGCTACCGGCGTGTCCGGGTTGAAGTTATATACGGCAACATCTGCATCCATGCCGGGTTTTAAGCCCCCGCACATACTGGAAAGGCCGAGCGATTTTGCCGGGCCTGCACGGGTCATCTGTGCAGAGCTCATAGAGCGAGATCTCGCGGTCCAGTGAACCGATGCTGGTTTGTGAAAGAACCTTATCCTTGTGCTTGAACGAGTTGATTTGTGCTTCGCGGGCTTTTGCTGACATCAGCCACTTGATAACCCGCGGGTACCGGGTAAACGGACCTGCGTTGGGGTGGTCAGTGGTGATGTAACAGCGCATGGGGTCTTTTGACATGAGGGCAATTTCCTGGCCGATTGCCCACTGGATGGCGCAGACCGAGATGTTTGGACTGTAGATGTAGGGCACGACACCGGCTGCGGTTTCGAGCTCGACATCGCAGTTAGCCCACTTAAGATTGTTGAGCCCGGTAAGATGATGCTCGAACGGACCGTCTGCGGTCATGGTCGTGGTTTCGTCAAGCGTGACCTGACCGGTATCGATGGTGATGTTCTTGTTCTTGTTCACGTAGTCCGTGATCTCCTTGGCCTTGGACTCAAAGTCTCCCCAGTTGGTTCCACCATAGGAGTGGAACTGTGCGTGGGTGAGGTGCATCACCTGTTCACGGCCGAACTTGTTTTTGGCCTTGAAGCCTTCGGCAAGTTTCAGTGTGTCGAGCGTCGTCTCGTAACAACCTGGGTTCCCAAGGTTGTTCGGGTGGATGTGCATGGAGTGCGGGAGACCGAGGTACTCGTTTGCCTCGATCAGTCCCTTGACGATCTCGGCCGGTGTTATGTCGAAGTACGGTACCGGGTCGTTCACGGAAAGACAATTCAGTCCCCATGCCCAGGCTTCTGTTCCGCCGGGGTTGACAACCTTGACAGCAAATCCCTTGGTTACACGGATGAGCCAAGCGATATAGGCAGCGGTGTTCTCAACCTCTTTGTTTTTGAGGTATTCCAGGACGAACCAGTTGTTACCAAAGACCGGGAATGCACCCTCATCGATGATGGGAGTGTCGCGGATCTCTTCGTGCACGTGGCGCGAGAACATCGGCGGCATTGCGGCTTCCATTGCAGTGGTGTATCCCATCTTGGCATACTCGTAGCCGGTCTTGAATGTTGTAGGGATAGATGCTCCGCTCCCCATTCGCTCGATACCCTTTGTGGGAGTGCAGGTGAAGAGCTTGTCTTCAGGACGGTAGATCCGGCCAAGGTTGACTTTTGGTCCTGCGATATGGGCATGGATCTCCACGGCACCTGCCATGACAGTCTTACCCTTCGCATCGATGACCTTTGCACCGGAGCTGACCTTGTCGACAATCTTACCATCCTTGATGGCTACATCTTTCTTGTCGCCTTTTATGCCCTGGACCGGGTCGAACACGTTCCCGTTCTTGATGATATATTCTGACATGGTTATGCAACCCCCTTAAGTTTCTTGACACGGTCACGGACCATGATCAGGAACTGCTCATCGGTGAGCATACCCTCTGGCGGTTCCACAACCTTGCGGCAATCAATTGGCACATTGTCCATACGATAGCAGTTCCCACCGGTTTCTACACCGTTGAACGCTACCGGGACATGGAGTTTTGACACACCACTGGTTGGAGTAAGGTGTGGATCAATGCAGACCGAGGGGAGGTGAGCGAATTGCTTGACAGCACTGATGGGGAAATGGGCACCTGGATCGCTGCCAATGGTGAACATCGCATCAACCTCACCGCGGACGAGCAGATCAATGGAGCTGCTGTCACCTGGGTTATAGCGGGCAAAACCCCTGGTTAAATCAACGGAATACGGGAACCCGAACTGCCAGGCAAATACTTCTCCTGATCCAGTCACATTATAGTGGCCTCGCATTGGCATGATCGAGTATTTTGTGTATTCGTTGAGGTCTTTTGTAACGGCAATCGCTTCGTCGATGTTATGGTTCTTGCCAAGTGACTGGGTCACACCCATACCGAAGAAGATGATCCCGAAACGGCCACTCTTCATCATGTCTGCGGCTTCCCGGATCTTCTCTTTTGGTATCCCTGCAACGGAATCGGGCAGCCATTCTCCCTTAAATGCAACGCGAAGTGCATTGAGCAGCTCAAAGTCCTTGCCCTGTTCTATCTGCAGGTGGACGTCGGCCATTTTCGCCGTATCCGTGACACGGGGGTCAACAACAATCATCTTCCTGCTCATCTGTCCCTTGCCGGTGAAGAACCCGCGGGGGAAGATCGAGTATCTCGACATGTGCCTGGGGTGGGCGTGTGCAGGGTTACAGCCCCAGAAAATGATACGGTCTGCTCGGTTCTTTACCTCACCGAGTGTACAGGTTGGAAGGCCGATATCCTGCACGGCAATGAGGGTTGTACCATGGCAGACTGCGGCGGTGTTGTCACAACACGCACGGGTGATTTCGGCAATCTCGTTCCCAACACTCTGGGCTTCGCAGTTGGTGGAGCTCCAGCCGTACATGAGGGGCTTTTTCGCTTTTGCCAGCATCTGTGCGGTATAATCGGCTGCCTCATCATCGCTGATCTCTTTCCATGTCCCGTCGGGCTGGTGCAGCCTTGGCCGGGTAACACGGTCCTTTGACTGGGAGTGGAGGAACTTTTCAGTTCCTATGACGCAGGCGTTATAGACTTCAAGAAGTCTGTTTTCCGTCATCGGAAACTACAACTTCCAGGTCATCGCAGAGCGTCCCGCAGAAAGGACAAATGACATCCGGTATAGTCTTGGTCATTTCATTTCACCCCGCATAATTTCTGCACGAGTTCTATTCCAAGGAGCACAGGCTCATTCATTGCAATTTCGACTTTCACTGGTACACCTTTGAATGTTGGCATACCCGTTGAGTACGTGTTCGGGTTGATAATAGAGTTCGCCCAGGGTCCCATGGGGATGAATGCAAGGCCAGGGTGAGGACCCTGTGTGGTCTCGATAGCTTTCACAACAACGGTGCCGTGATCGCTCGTCACCCTGACATTGGTGTTTTTCCATGCCCCAAGTTTTTTCAAATCTGATGAATCAAGTTCGATGATCCCGGAGGCGGTGCGATAGGCAGGTTTCTCCTTCCCTCCTTCAATCGCAACACCCTGCTGGATGCTTCGACCTGATATCAGGTTCACGTTTATAGTTGCCACGACATATTCCTCCAATAATTGTATAAATCCGTGAAACGATGTATCCGTCTCCCTTACCGTATCTCCATTATTGTGACAGTTGCACGAGTGCATCTGTAGGAAAAATGGATGAGGGGGGATAACATTTCCACGCCCTGTTCCTCCTTATTTTTGGAACTCCTTGATGGGGCTTGGTCCGAGCTCGTTGATTGTTTTAACTACATCGGTGATGACTGCACCCCACTTGGCACCTTCGGATGCTGAGACGAAGGTCATCCTGAAGCGGCGGTCATCAAGGCCAATGCTCTTCATGAGCCGCTTGACCATGAACATACGCTTTGCACCTTTGTAGTTGCCTTCAAGATAATGGCAGTCACCGAAGTGGCAACCGGAGACGAGTACACCATCTGCACCGTCAGCGAAGGCTTTCAGTACGAACAATGCGTCAATACGTCCGGTACACATGACACGGACTACCCGGACATCCGGCGGGTACTGGATACGGCCACCACCGGCAAGGTCTGCACCGGCATACGAGCACCAGTTACAGAGAATACCGAGGATTTTTGGCTGCCAGACTCCTGGCTCACGTTTTGGAATAGGGAATTCAGGTGGTGCTGACATTTACTGCTCACCTCCGAGCAGGAATGCATCGATCTGCGCCACGATCTGCGGGGTAGCAAAGTGGTTCATCCAGATTGCTCCACCGGGGCAGAAACCACCGCAGGTACCGCAACCCTTGCATTTAGCTTCGGTTACTTCCATAACCGTGCGACCGTTCTTCTCGACAAGTGCAAGGGCACTGTAGGGACAGAGACTGATGCACATACCACAACCGGCACATCGCTCATCGATGCACATGGCAAAGTACGGCTCAAGTTCAACTTCACCCTTGTGGATTGGTATACTTGCTGCAGATGCTGCACCTTCGGCAGATGCGACAGTATCAGGAATATCCTTGGGGCCCTGGCAGACACCGGGAAGGAACACCCCGGCGGTTGTCGTTCCACAGGGATTCAGCTTCGGGTGGGCTTCGAGAAGCCAGCCGTCCATTGAACAGGAAACTCCGAAGAGTTTTCTGGTTCTGTTGGTATCTTCTTTGGGTTGTACCGCTGCTGCAAGAACTACAAGGTCAACTTCCATGTCAACCGGGCGATTCAGCAATGTATCGTCAGTGTAGACATGAAGGTTCTTTGTTTTCGGGTCCTCGAGAATGTTCGCAACACGCCCGCGGATAAACTTGGCACCCTCATCCTGGATACGGTAATAGAACTCTTCGTACATTTTACCGAACGAACGGATATCCATGTAGAAGAGATACGCCTGTACCCCCGGTATCTTCTCGTAGATCTGGTGTGCATGTTTTAAGGAGTACATGCAGCAGAACCGTGAACAGTACGGTTTACCGTTACCGGTATTATCACGGGAGCCGGCACACAGCACGAACGCGACTTTCTTGGGTGTTTCCCCGTCGCTTGGTCGCACGAGGTGACCGCTTGTCGGGCCGGATGCACAGATAAGACGCTCGAACTCGAGGCTGGTGATGACATTTTCAAATTTCTTGTATCCCCATTCTGTTTTCTTCTCTACTGGGAACATGTCGTAGCCCGTTGCGAGGATTGCTGTACCGACCTTGACTTTGACAAATTCATCCTTTGCCTCAAGATCAATTGCCCTCTTCTCAGGACCACAAGCTGTGACACAAAGCCCGCACTTGATACAGGAATCCCAGTCAATAGTATAGATGAGCGGGACAACCTGTGGGTGGCTGATATAGATCGCCTTTCGGGGCTTCATGCCTACTTCGAAATCATTGGGTTTGATGACCGGGCATGGTGCTTCACAATCTCCGCAACCGTTACATCCACCGCCGACAATGCCGCGTGCTTCTGCTTCAGCGGGGGTGAGCACACCACGTGCCTTCTTACGGATGGTCACATCAAAGTTGCCGATGTAACCCTCGACGGAATCAACCTCTGAGTAGGTCATCAGCTCGATATTTGCAGCCCTGCCCACGTCCACCATCTTTGGTGTTAAGATACACTGCGAGCAGTCCAAGGTAGGGAATGTCTTGTCCAGCCTGGGACATGCGCCCGCCAATGGTAGGCTGGGACTCAATAAGGTAGGTCTTGATACCTGCGTTTGCAAGGTCCAGCGCTGCCTGCATGCCGGCAACACCAGCTCCGACAACCATTGCTGTGTGCTCGACCGGTACTGCCTTCGGGAACAGATCCTGCAGGAGCGATGCCTTTGCAACGGCAATACGGATCGCGTCCTTTGCCTTTTCGGTTGATCCTTCCTGGTCATGCATGTGAACCCATGAGTTCTGCTCACGGATGTTTGCCATCTCAAACCGGAACGGGTTCAGGCCGCCTTCCTTGGTTGCTGTCCTGAACGTTGGTTCGTGGAGACGTGGTGAACATGCAGCGACAACGACTCCGGTGAGTTTGTTATCCTTGATTGCTTTGTTAATCACAGCCTGCCCGGGCATTGAGCACATATACTTGTAGTTGTCAACATAGGCAACATTCGGAATGGTTTTTGAATATTCCTGCACTGCGTTGATATCCATCGATCCGGCAATATTTGTACCGCAGTGGCAGATGAAGACACCGACACGGGCGTCCTCTTTTGTGGTACTGCCGACTGATGCCTGCTTCTTGGCTACTTGTTTTGCGGGGGCTTCCTGTTTCTTGGGTTCCGTCTTTTTTGTAGTTGATTTCTTCTTTTCAGCCATTAGTCCCACCTCACAGCACCTTCTGCAGGAAAGGTTCCGCAGTCGATCCCGTGGAGGTCCAGCCCGAGTTCCTGCGGACTCATTCCCTGTGCAAGTCCGAGCAGTTCAGCATAATGCAATACAGGTAAATTGTACGATACGCCGAACTTCTCCTTGATCTCAATCTGGCCGCGGTCAAACTGGAGCTGACAGAACGGGCAGATATCCGTAAGAGCATCAACACCTACTTCTTTTAAGTTGATGAGCTTCTCATTGGCGATATCGAGTGCATGCACTATATCATAACCCCGGACACCGCCACCGGCACCGCAGCACTGCATCTTGTTCCGGTATTCGACCGGAGTTGCACCGAGTGCGGCTACCAGTCTTTCCATCCAGGTCGGGTGTTCGGTGTTCGCCATGACATCATCCGCAAATTCCCTGTCCTTGTGGGGTTTGGTCAGGTGACAGCCGTAGTGGACAGCGATACGTGCACCCGTGAGCGGGTTGGTCACGCTGGCACGGACTTTCTCGACACCGACGAATTTTTCATTATAGAGGAGTTCTGCGGTATGATAGACATTGATAGTGCCCTTGTATTCCATGCCGATCTCTTTGAGCACTTCATTAACCCCGTCACGGAGGTCCTTGTTGTGCTTGAGCTTGTGGTTGACTTCCCAGATCGACTTGTAACAACCGTTGCATAACAGTGCAATGTCCATATTCATCTGCTCGGCGAGCACGAGGTTCCGGGCTGCCATTGCATAGAATACATTGAGATCGATCGAACCGAACGCACCGGGTGCAGGACAGCAGTTTGCACCCTTCAGGGGCACCAGCTCAATACCAAGTTTCTTCATTGCCTTGATGGATGCAGATTCACATCCCGGATACCGGTTGGGGGCAATACAGCCGAGATAAAATGCGAACTTATGCTTTGCTTCTGACATGGTATCTTACCCCTCCCTTTCCTTGACAATCCGGTCGGCATTTGCCTTCAGTTTGTAGTGATCAAGGATCTTCTGGATACCTGGAATAAATTCCGGATACATGTGAGTGGTCGGCGGGTCACGGGTGAGTCCGAGTTTTTCGCGGGCTGCCCTGTTCACGTCATTATTTGGTACGCCGTGTCCGGAGTTATAAATCGCCTGTACGGTTTTGAGGAAGTTAACTGGTATAATATCTCTCTTGAATGCGAGGTTTCTCATTGCCATAATGACATCTGTTGGTGCGATATCACGGGGGCATCTGTCAGTACAGCTCATAACACGTAGTACACAACCAGAGATCCGGATCAGTGAGGGACTCGTTCTCAAGTCCGAGAACCGCTCTTCTCATAAATTTTCGGATTCTGTATGTGCTGCGGGGAGCTGACGGGCACGATCCGGTACAGGTTCCGCACTGGTAGCACATGTGGGCAATAGTGCGTGAGATCGATTTCACGTTTTTCGTGAATTCGGGGTTTGAGTCCTCACTGTAGTATCTTTGGTCGTGGAGTTTCTTTTCCAACGCTTCCGGGTAACCTTTTGTTCTAACCATAGTACTCCCTCACGCTTTCTCCATTACTTTGAGATTGACCTGCCCGGTCACGTCCTCTTTCACCTTCGACGTTCTCCTGGTGAAGAGTTTCTCTTTAATCTTCTTGAACAGGTCAGTCTCTGTACCTTTCACGCGGACCCCTGTCCTCTGCATGACGATGATGTCCTCACCAGGGCATGCATTAACACAGGCACCACACAGGATACAGTAATCTTTGTTCACGGCTATGGTCTTCTCCACCTCACCTTTCATGTCAGCTGCAGGTTTTGCAGACGGGAGATAGATTGCATTCGCCGGGCAGATATCTGCACATGTTGAGCAACCGCCGGGGCATTTCTCGGCATGGAATTCGATATCGCCTTCAAAAATCTTTTCAACCGTTATTGCCTCGGTCGGGCAGTTGCGCGAACACCAGGTACAGGTGCAGCAGTTATCCTGGATTATGCTGACCTTCCCATCAATTTTATCGCTGACAACCTCTCTTTCGACGGTAATGCACTCCTCGGGACACGCTTCCACGCAAACCTTGCAGGCATCGCATTTTGTCTCATCCCAGATGACTTCACCCTCAACTTTACCAGTCTCCGCAGTGAATTCCTTATGCTTCACCACGAGTGCCGGACAGAGTGCTCCACAAATACCGCACAGCGAACATTTTTCCATATCTACTTTAAAGGTCGTCTTGGTTTTGATCGCGGTCTGTCTGTCCTTTGCTCCTGCAACCGGTCCCTTGTAGGTTCCTTCGTATGCGGGGACGTTCCGATCAATTGCATCCCGTGGGCAGACCTCTTCGCAGATCGTGCACTTGACGCATTTCTCGTCATCTATCTCCGCTTTCATATCATATTGAGGGAACCCTTCCTTCTCAAGGATCGGAAGTTTTTCCTGTCCATCCACCTTCAGTGTCAATGCATTGAACGGGCACATGACGACACAAACGCCACAATACGAGCATTTGACTTCGTCAACATCCACCGGGGCGGCGTAATTTATGGCGCCTCGCCTTGATGCACCGACGAGCCCGAGCACGATCGCGTCCTCGGGACAAGACTCGACACAGATACCACATCCTGTGCAGGTCTCTGAATTCAGTATGAGGTTGTTCACGCTCTGGAGGAGGCGCTGCTCCATCACAACGTTTACACCCTCTCGCTTTTTAGAAAACTTTGGAAACAATGCCATGAAATAACCCTCACGTTGTTCCTTTATTGTACCTTTGCCTGTGCTCTGGACTCCCAGGGCCCTGACAGCTTGATAACATCATGCGGACATGCCTGGACACAAACGCCGCAACCGGCGCAGAGTTCACCTTTAAAATCAAGCACAATGGATTTTCCATCCTTGACTTTGTAGATCTTATCTTTTGATGACGGATCCACAGTGTGAAGCTCCAAAGCGTCCACAGGGCATGCGACTACACAATTGTTACAGCCGGTACAATTCTCCATGTTAATGTGCACTGCAAATGCCATTTTTTTTCACGCACCAGTTATGATCGATTACAAAATCGACTATCAAAAAGTGGTCGAAGAATATAGATAAATGTTCTGAAATAGACGCTAGAAAAAGGCTTATTTATAGGAGATTTTTAATTCCAATATCTAAACTATATATATAAGTTAATGTTAAAAATTTTACTTTATCAGCGATTTTTTATGCGCTTGATAAAGCTGAATTCAATTAGAAAATTTATTCAATCACCATCATTGTACCTTTGTAGTACCGGAGGTTAGTTATGGAAATCAACGGGGTTACTATTGATAATACCTACGCAGAGGCGTTTCCGACATGGGTATGCCGTGTCATCATCACTGCGGTTACAAAGGATTGGGCGAGGAAGGCAGCAACGGAAGCAACCGGGTTTGCAACATCAGCAATCGGTTGTCCGTGCGAAGCGGGAATTGAGGGAGATATTCCTGCCAGCGAGACACCTGATGGAAGACCCGGTGTCGCAATTCTGATTTGTGCAAGCAAAAAGAAACTCAAGGAACAGGTCGTCGAACGACTTGCGGAATGCGTTCTTACCGCACCAACTACAGCAGTCTTTAACGGGATTACTTCTTCAGAAGAAAAAATACCGGTCAAACTTCACTTCTTCGGGGACGGTTATGAATATCAGAAGGAAGTCGGGGGAAGAAAATGCTGGGTTATCCCGATTATGCAGGGTGAATACATCGGAGAAGAGGAATTTGGTATTGTAAAAGGTGTTGCGGGAGGAAATTTCTTTGTCATGGGAGAGAACCAGATGGCTGCACTTGTCGGTGCACAGGCAGCTATTGAAGCGATTGACAAGGTCCCCGGAACAATAACGAGTTTCCCGGGAGGCATTGTTGCCAGTGGTTCGAAAGTTGGCAGTCTCAAGTACAAGTTTATGCCCGCCTCAACTAATGAAAAATACTGTCCGACCCTGCGGGAAAAAGTTCCCGACACAAAGATCCCGGCAGGAATCAAGGCAGTTTTTGAGATTGTCATCGATGGTATTGATGAGAAAAGTGTTTCGGCAGCTGATGGCAGCTGGTATCAAAGCCGCCGTAATGGTTCCCGGTGTAAAATTCATCTCAGCCGGAAACTTTGGCGGAACACTTGGTCCTTTTAAAATCGATCTGCATAAAGTTCTTTAAAAATTTCTTTTTTTTTCAAAATTCACTGATAAAAACGATTATTATTTATATTTTTATTGCCGATTCTTTTGTTAACGAAATTTTCGGTTATAACAAAATCCCCCGTAAACCGACTGTGATACGGAATCAACAGCAAAATGAAGCAGCAGGACCTTATGTCGATCATACCAGAACCCTATATCATCCACTATCCAAGAATCGTAGCAATGGCTGATGATGCTGGCAGCCAGGTGGAACTGGTCGAATTTTTTGATTGTATAGGTGGAGCCATGTGGTCTCAGCATCATTATGCAAACAGCCCTCTGGTAAAAAATGTCCGCTGTATCGGTCGGACAATGAGATATATGTTAACTCCGGGAAAAGTGGATCTGGCTCTTGAAGGATCACGATTTCCGGCCGGTATCTCCTCTTGTGGGATTACCCCCTCAGAGATATCAGTTACCTATATTGGCATGGGTGGTGGCGGTGTAGGGGCGGCTGCCTGTCGTTCGGACGCACACGGTGTCCTGAGGAGCAGGTCCGATGAATCCGGAGGAGGAAAGGTTGCCGGTTCTACTCTATGGCTCCCCCGCATGCAGCGGCTCCTGATTGGTGTTGATGATACTGACACACCCGATGCGGGTGCCACGTGGACACTTGTTCACAATATTGCTACGGCAGTAGAGAACGAGAATGCTGTTTACCTTTCACATACGATTGTCCAGCTGTATCCTGTTCCTTTCAGAACCAAGAATTGTGTCGGGCTTGTGGCTGAATTCGCAACAACAGATCCTGAAGATCTGGTAAAGAGGTTTCACCTGCTTTTGAAAAAATACACGCTTTCTGAAAAAACCGGTATGGCGGTGTATCGTGGTTTTACCCCGTCCACGGATTTGCTTGCGTTCGGGAGAACCGTGAAAAGGGGTGAAATTAATCCGGATCTGCTGGAAAGCCTGCACGATCCGGACCTCAGAATTATCATGGATGGGCGGGGGATTGTCGGTGCTGTTGCTGCACTACCCTTTTATACAAATTACAAGGAGGCGCTGGAACTATGCAGTGGAAAGACCTGAAAGCCCTGCTTCTGGCTGCTGGAGACGCACACCTGACCGGAGAACCGGCAGATGGGTATATTGCCCGTTCCGCGGCAGGACCGGGTGCAGGAAGTGGCGGTGCGGTTTTTTTTGCCATAGGAAACCGCCGGGTCAAACTTACTCTCAACCCTTTGAGCAGTATTGAAATTACGCACCGGGGCAACGGGAGCGCAGATTTGTTCTTTGAAGGGCAACGTTTCTCCGGGCAGCTTTTGGAACCGGGGTTCCACTGTCCCGACCAGGCGTTTATCACGGTAACCGGCAGTTGCATTTTTTCATGTAAATACTGTTCAGTTCCCCACATCGGGGGAAAAAGAAAAACCATACCGGAAATCATTGGGATGGTCGAATCAGTACGCGATCGTATTCATGCAATTTCCATAACAAGCGGAGTCCTCACAAGCATTGAGGAAGAAGAAGCCTATGTGCTCGAGGTAGTCAAACACCTGTCAGCGTTTAACCTTCCTGTCGGGGTATCCATTTACCCGACCTTAACAACACCTGACCGCTTAAAGGAACTTGGTGTCGCAGAGGTGAAATTCAATATCGAAGCCGCAACCCCGGAACTCTTTTTTCAGGTGTGTCCTGGTCTGGATTACATACTGCTCTGGCAGGTTCTTGATCGATCCGTGCAGATTTTTGGGAAAAACCATGTCTTTTCCAATGTTATCGTTGGACTGGGAGAGACTGATCCGGAGATGGAAACCTGTATTAAAAATCTGACCTCCCACGGGGTGATTCCCGTTCTTCGCCCCCTCAATCCGGTGGCCGGACTTGCGGGAAAACCCCGTCCGTCCGCGGAACGGTTGAAAAAAATTTTTTCGATCCATGAACGGGCTCTTAAGGCAGCCGGACTTGATCCCCTTTTGGCCACAACGATGTGTACAAACTGTACGGGTTGCGATCTTGTGCCCGGGAGGGATGCATGAAGGGGGTCGAAGCTCTGGCAGACGCTCTCTGCAGGTATACCGACCGGCAGTATACCGTTCCCGGGTTCCCGATCACCGGACTTGGTGAACTGACAAAAGCTGAAATGGTAATCAACGAGAAAACCGCTCTCGAATATGCACTTGGCGATTCATTGTCCGGGAGGCGGGCTGCAGTAATTATCAAGAATGTGGGGGTTAACGCGTGTGCCGATCCTCTTCTCCAGGCTGTTACACAGGGGCTGGTTTCCGGTCTCATTCTCGTTGCCGGTGATGATCCTGAAGCCCTCGGCTCCCAGACTGCGCAGGATTCGCGGTACTATGGCGAACTTGCAGAAATTCCCGTAATAGAACCTGATAAAACCAGCTGTTATAGCGGTGTAGAAACGGCACTGGAGGCATCGGAAATGTTCTCACGTATAGCACTCCTCCGCCTCACACCGCAACTTCTGAAAGCTGAGGTGGATCATGGCCCTGTTCCCAGGAATGACTGTAGGGGCAGGTTATCAGAACGGACATGGACTATGAATGGGAGGGTGACCGCGGCAGAAGAATTATACCGGACCCTGTTTTCCTGGGTCAACACCTCACCACTGAATACATGGTCGGGAGAACCGGCCGGAGCCGGTGCAGCACCGGGAAAAAGCCGGATTATTACCGTCCACCCCGTACCAGAACAGGTGGCAGGTATCCACCATGTTCAGGAGTATGGCAGGACTTTTGTACGCGATCACTGTGGAATCCGGCCACCCGCACCACAAAAACGACCTCAGTCAATGGAAGAACGGGGATATTACCGGACATTCTGCAGGGACTGTCCTTTCAAATTGATGATGAATATCATGAAAGCCCGGAACCTGAACGTGATCTGCGATGCGGGCTGTTCGGTTTTTGCGATGAACCCCCCCTATGAACTGGGTCTGGCGAATTATGGTATGGGTGCAAGCGTTGCTGTGGCCGCACGAAGCACCCGTGTTGCGCTCATCGGGGATTATGCGTTGCTCCATTCAGGGCTGAATGCATTGATTGATGTGTACGAAAGGAGACTCCCGCTCCTGACTGTTATCATGAAGAACAACTGCACGGCCTTGACCGGAATGCAGCCGGTGTACGATCCGATCCGGTACATTTCTTTTTCAGACCCGGTAATCTGTCGTGCTGATGAAGAAAAGACACTTAAAAAAGAACTTGTAGTTATGGGCAGGCCCCGCACGATTGTTGTGCAGGGCAGCTGTCCGAAAGGATGCACTCATGAAACCGTGGAATATTGAAATCTGTGACGTGACACTAAGGGATGGGGAACAGACTCCAGGAGTATCGTTTTCCTGCGAGGAAAAGACTGGTATTGCCCAAATGCTGGACACAATCGGCATTGAAGTAATCGAGGCCGGGTTTCCCGCAGTTTCCCCAAACGAGAAACAGTGTGTAAAGACGATTGCCGGTCTCGGTCTCAATGCCCGAATATGCGGGTTTGCACGGGCCCGGGAACAGGATGTTGCCACGGCCATTGACTGCGGGGTTGATATGGTAAGCATCTTTATGCCAACATCTGAGCCTGCATGTCCGCCTCAAATTCAAAAAACCAAGAGAGCAGGTTCTGGAAGATGCACTTGGAGTTATCGATTTTGCCACTGACCATGGTGTGCAGGTGCGTTTTGCTGCTGAGGATGCATCCCGGACAGATCTGACTTTCTTAAAAGAGGTATATCGCCGGGCATCAGAGCACGGTGCACTTCTCGTGAGCTTTGCCGATACTGTCGGCTGTTTGATACCGACTGAAATGAATCGGATCATGACTGACCTCGTCGCATCTGTGGACACGCCGCTATGCGCCCATTGCCACAACGATATGGGCTGTGCGGTCGCAAATACGATCACCGCTGCAGAAGCCGGGGCGTTCCAGCTCCATACCACGGTGAACGGTATTGGTGAACGGGCCGGCAATGCCTCACTCGATGAAGTACTTGTTGCCCTGCGGATGAAAGGTGGTGTTGAACGGTACGATCTCTCACACCTGACAGAGCTCTCCCGAATGGTCGAAAAATTTTCTGGTATCGCACTCCCGCGGAACAAGCCGGTAACCGGTGAGCTAGCGTTCTCCCACGAGAGCGGTATCCATATTGCCGCAATCCTGGAAGATCCCTCTGCGTACGAATATTTCTCCCCCGACCTGGTTGGAAGCGAACGCAAATTCATCCTCGGAAAACATACCGGAAAAAAAGCTCTTGAATATGTCATAGCATCCATGGGCTGCAAGTTATCTGAAAAGCAAGTCTGCCGTGTTCTCGATCTTGTAAAGGATCATTCAGAGCATAAGTGTACAATAACACCGGAAGTATTGAAAAAACTCATCAGTAAAGCAAAGGAGAACTCACGATGAGCACGTTATCTGAACGAATTCTCAATGCTCCTGCCGGTGAATATGTTGACAGAAAGGTGGACCGGGCATATGTTCATGATGGTACTGGTATCCTTACCCTTGAAGCATGGAAGAGAATGGGAGAAAAAAAGATACAAGGTGCGTCACATCTCTATGTTCTCTTTGACCATATTGTTCCGGCGAATAACGGTACAACGGCGACTCTCCAGCATGAACTCCGTGATTTTGCCTGCGGGTCTTTTTTCCAGTTTTCCGATATCGGTGGGGGCATCTGTCACCAGCTGATGAGTGAAGGAGTTGTCCTTCCTGATGAGATCGTGGTTGGTGCTGATTCACACAGCTGCACGCCCGGAGCATTCGGGGCTTTTGCAACAGGTGTCGGTGCGACCGATATGGCGGCGATCTGGATGACCGGTGAGACCTGGTTCAGGGTCCCGGAATCGATTGGCATACACCTGTCTGGAACGTTTACTGGTGCAGCTCGAGGCAAAAGACCTCGCACTTACCTACGTGAACCGGCTCGGGATGGACGGTGCAACCTACCGGGCACTGGAATTTATTGGTGATGGGGTTGCATCCATCCCATTGGATGACAGGTTGACACTCTGCAACCTTGCTGTCGAAACCGGAGCAAAGACCGGTATGTTCTACGCAGATGAGGTAACTGTGCAGTATCTTACAAGGTGCGGGCACACTGTCGATTGCCAGGAACCGGAACCCTGCAGGTATATTCAGGAGCTCGATTTCGATCTTTCGGATATTGAACCGGTTATTGCGATACCTCACCGGGTAGATACGATAAAACCGGTACATAATCTCGCCGGGCTTCCACTTGATCAGGTTTTTGTGGGTACCTGCACGAACGGGCGTTTTACCGATCTCGCCCGGTTCGCAGAGATCGTGAAAGGAAAGAAGGTCGCGATCCGCACAATCATTGTTCCTGCTTCACGGGGAGTGTTAGAGGAAGCAATCCGGAGCGGGATACTTTCCTCTCTCGTCGAATCTGGATGTACTATTGGAACTCCGGGGTGTGGTCCCTGTCTTGGAGCACATATGGGTGTCCTGGGTGAAGGTGAAGTCTGCCTGTCAACAGCAAACCGGAATTTCAAAAACCGTATGGGCGTTGGAGGAGAGATTTACCTGTCTTCGGTTGCTACCGCTGCAGCCAGTGCACTTGAAGGAGAAATAACCGAGCCGGAGGTGGCCTGATGCAGGGGGTTGGGCTTGCAGTCTGTATGGGTGCGGACATTGATACCGACCTTGTGATTGCAGGGCGCTATCTTCGGACAAAGGACCATAGTATATGGGTTGCGCATGTGTTCGAAGATCTCGACTCTTCCCTTGCAAGTCGACTCAAAGGTGCCGTGATTGTGGCAGGAAAAAATTTTGGCTGCGGGTCATCTCGTGAGCAGGCAGCGATTGCGATCAGGGAAGCAGGAGTGGTTGCAGTGGTGGCCCCGTCGTTCGCCAGGATCTTTTTCCGCAATGCGATCAATATCGGACTCCCTCTCATCGAAAGTGACATTTCATGTATTGAAGGAAGCCCCGTGATGTTCGATCTCACAGAAGGATGGGTGGAGAACGAGGGTAAGAAATATCCCGCCCGCCCGCTTTCCCGGAGAATGCAGGATATCCTTACAGCAGGTGGTCTTGTTAATTACTGGAGGGCCCACGGATGATATTTCCTGAGCAGTGCAAGGAGGTAGGGTATGCATCCACAAAACCGTGTGGAGACCTGGTGTATTTCCTGAGCCGTTTCCTTGTGCGTGATACGGGAAACGGATATGAAGTGCTTGAAATCACTCCTGATCCTGCAAAAGGAGGTATGATGCGGGGTATTGTGGCATCAAAGGTGATTGCGACAGCAAGGGAGACTTATCGCTACCCGGATAAGGTCCAGATTCATAACCGGACACGACTCATTGAAATTGCGCTTGATACGGGATACCGCTGCACAATATTTACCGGTCTTGATGAGCACATGACATTTGTACTGGATCCCGATTTATCCGGACTGCTCAAAATCCATGTTTATGATGTTGCACCACCCCGCCCAAGCCTTTCTGCCTGTATCCGGGAGCTGGAATCAGCCGGGCTCTTTGGAGATCTTTTTGTCTCGTTCTGTCATCATACTCGTGATATCTCGTTGGTCCGGGCGGACATGTATCCATGTCGTGCTGCCGGCTGACGTAAAAACCCTCGACGCGGATCCGATGCAGGGAGGTGAGCGTGTGGCAGGGTGCCTGACTGCTTCGCAGTTTATCACTGAATGTTACGGTAAGGACTTTGTGCTCGAGAATATCTGTCCGGTGGAAAACGTTCAGGAAGAGCCTTTCATTGCCCGCTGTTGTCGTTCTGAACGCGTGGGAACGGGGATATTCAAGGGAAAGTCTGGTGCAGTGGTACACTGGGGTGCCACACCTTCCGATATAGCACGTGCGGTGAATGAACTGGTCACACAATGGCGTTCGAAATGACCCGGATTGCAATTGTGAAGGGAGATGGCATCGGTCACGAAGTGATCCCGGTTGCAAAAAAAGTCCTTGACTTGCTGCACCCGGAATACGAGTATTTTTCTGTAGACGTAGGGTACCACCGCTGGGAACAGACCGGCTGCCCCTGCGCTGATCGGGATATTGCAGAACTGAAGACCGCAGATGCGATCCTGTTCGGGGCAATCACAACTCCCCCTATGAAAGATTACCAGAGCGTAGTGCTGAGACTGAGAAAATCACTCGATCTTTACGCGAACCTTCGACCGGTAAAAGGCAACGGTTTTGATATCCTGATCGTTCGTGAGAATACCGAAGGACTCTATTCCGGCATCGAAGAGATATCTGCTGACCGGGCAACAACACTCCGGGTAGTGACACGGATTGGGACCGAGAGGATCGTCCGGACAGCAATCCGGCTGGCAAAAAAACGGAACGGCCGTCTTACGATTGGGCACAAGGCAAATGTGCTTAAATCCGATGTACTTTTCCGTGATATTTGTAGTGCCGAAGCAGCATCTGCCGGGATATCATGGAATGACAAGTTCATTGATGCACTGTCCCTCGATATCCTTCAGCACCCGGCATCCTATGATGTCGTTGTCACAACAAATATCTTCGGAGATATTTTGTCGGATGTGGCATCCTATCTTGTCGGGGGTCTGGGACTTGTGCCAAGTGCCAATATCGGTGATCGCTATGCGTTGTTTGAGCCGGTGCACGGGAGTGCGCCGGATATTGCCGGGAAAAATATCGCCAACCCGATTGCAGCTCTGAGGAGTGCCGGGTTGCTCCTGACCTATTGTGGCGATCCTCTTGGATCGGACCGGATAGAAGCAGCCATCCAGAGCGTCCTTACACAAGGTATTCGGACACGGGATCTCGGGGGATCTTCGGGAACCCGGGAGTTCGGTAATGCCGTAATCCAGGCACTTTTAACAAAAGTGTAATGGATGGCGGAATTTTCAAAGTATACGAATTAAGGGTATAGTATCGTAAACGGTATCCCTCTCATCGCATCTGGAAAGAAAATTTTCTGAAACACAAGTTTTCTGAACACTTGATTCTTTTCATTTTTAAGTCAAATTGGGTATTTAATCTATTTTAAAAATAAAATGTGGCTTAATAATTTACTAATTCAGGTACAATATATTATATATGTGGTAATGTAAATAATCTATAAAATTTACCAGGAATCTTACAATAAATTATCCAATACCCGCATCAGGTTCATCTCATGTTTTCCAAAACCCCCTCGCACAGTTTCAATCCTTCTTGTGCTGCTCCTTTTTCTTATCACCGGAGCAACGGTATATTCTCTGTCTTTTGAGACAAAGGTCGCCCTGAAAGGAGCGGTTCAGGAAAAATTGATAACCGTGGCAGGTATCGCAGCAAATGAGATTGACGGGGATTCCTTCGCACGGCTGCAGCCCGGAGATGAAGATACTCAGGAATTTATCCGTGGTTACAATATTGTAAATGATGGTCTGCTGCTCTTCTTCGAAGATAATGGGAATGGTATACCGGATGCCGTAAAAGAAAAAATCTTTGAACGGGGGTATGGAACGCAGAAAGTTATGGAATTATTCCTCGTGCGTGAGATTACTCAGGATTACTGGGATCACGATACAGGAAACAGGAACCTTTGGCAAAGGAACCCGTTTTGAGATATTTGTTCCAGAAGGTGCATACAGGTTCACAAAAGAAAAAACAGAGTGATTTTTATAGGGATCTTAATTCCACAAAAGAATCGGAATAAAAAAATTATCCAATAAATCCTTTGGGAGTAATCCCGGTAAGACGTGGATAAGCGTCTTAATTGCAAAGAAAGTTTTAGGGATAAACTGATGTTTTTCTGTATACAAATGTGAAAAATCCAATCAGTAAGAGTAACCATAAAGATAATTTTCAAAAAAAAATTCAGATCGGTTTATCCACGATTCTGGGATGAAATACATCCCGATGCATTTTTAAAATTTTAAGAATATTATATTAATGCTGTTAGCACAGAAGCGTTTTTAAAAAAAGTTGGATGAAAAAATGAACTCCTTCAGCCATATTCCCCTCGAATCTATCACACTCTACCGGCGGGCATTAGAAATGTCGGGACGCGGAAATCATGAAGAGGCATTAAAATACCTCAGCAATGCGGTAATTATTGCACCGAACTTCACAACGGCGATCTGTGAAATGGGGTACTGTTACGAGAAGATGGGGCGGTTGCAGGAAGCGGCATCAAAATTTGATAAGGTTCTCAGGATTCATCCGTCACATGCTGAAGCAGAGATACATAAGAACAGGATCCTGGAAAAGATCAGGGGTGATAAATAAGGTTTTTGAAAAATATAAGAGAAGATTAATGTTTTTTATCGTTGCAGGTGCTGGTTTTGAGAATAGTAATGCTGCTCTATCAGACCGTTTATCTCACCAGTTATTTTCCCTGTCTCATATCTATGAACCCCATGGGCAAAATAAAATTATTAATTGATAAATCAGAAAAGGAAAAATATTACTACAGATGCCAAACCGGGTTTTTCTCTTGGTCATCACGGTAAATCAAACGAATATACGATCGATTAAGAGTCAGGGATGATGGTACTTCATACACCAATGCCCCCCCGGTCTGTTCATTTCTGCCAATACGTTCGGATTGATAGCTGATACTTGCAGCCTGAACCGGATATTCAATTTCTGTCGGAACATAATTTGAACCATCGTACAGCAATTCAAAATTCGACGGATAGGGTGAAATAATTCCTTCATTCCCTGCATAATTCGTTATTTCAACAATTACAATCACGAATTTTTTCCCGGCTTTTGGACCAACGATTTGATATTTTTTTGGTGTCTGGATCGTGTATGAATCCCATAATGAAACCTTTTTTATCTGTACTGAAACATCATTTTTTGTTGGAGATGGCTGATTTGGATATTGTTCCGGCGGGTACCGAAGATTGCTGAGCGTATTCTCAATATGATACGCAGAATTCATTGGCAGTGCGGTTGGGAAAGGATCGCTGTACGGAGTGGGAAGAACCGTGGTTACAGTCGTAGTAAACGAAGGATTAAATACCTGTTCGACGTTCTTTTCCGATACATTGGTTGTAATAGTTGATACAGGTGTTAAAAATACGATTGAGAGAAGTATCAATGCTCCAAATACTAGAACCGCTCCAACGCACACCAGTATAATCCATTCAAGAGTCGATCGCTTTTTTATTCCTTTACCATGTACCGGTGGTTCTGTCTGCGGCGATATTTCCTGTACCGAAGCAGATCCGGATGGCTCTTTTTCTGTCGGCGATGAATCAGGGAACTTCAATCCGCAGTTCGAACAAAATTTAGCAGTTTCGTCTGCAACCGTTTTTCCACATTCCGGACAAAATCCTACCATCTCTCTCATCTCTCCTGCCAAATTTCGATGAATAGTAATTCCATGGATTTAACAATAAGTATATCTCCTTTATTCATTGAGTATCTGGATCCGGAATGCGATTGAGCTAAAAATACGTTGTTCTTCTCCAATTCAAAATGATAAAAAAAAATATTTCTGAAATGATAGGATTCCCGTTTTATCTTACGAAGTTTCCTGCACACAAAAGATTAAAAAAATGAAAAGAGATAAGCGGTTATCTCATTGACACAATGAGAGGGTTATTTTCCGGGCCGAGATGAACAGTTTTGACTGCACTTTTGTTTTTAATAGCGTATTTGATTTTGATCATGAAATCAGCCGGGATGACCTTCATGTTATGGTCAGAGTCCATGTGCTGGATGATCTTTTTTGCAACTTCACGCTCGTTCATTCCGGAAGCCTGGAACGAACAGTCCAACCCGCAATCCTTACAACAAAAGACCTGTATTTCAATCCCCTCTTACGGATTGCAACATTATCCGCTTTGAATATTAAATAAATGCAAGGCGATGATGCCATGCAGACAGGCAGCATATTCGTAGAAATATCCTTTCATCCAGATGACTTCTGGTGTCAGGCGCATGTCCGGGCAGGAGAATTACATAATACAACTGGCATTTTCTCGCGTACAAAAATATTTATCGGTAGTACGTATGATAGTCCGTATTGCCTGAATTGCTATCAGGTATCGTTTCAATCCGCAAGGTATTCAAGTTGTACCGAAAGACAAGTATAATCAGGAGTGTGGTGAGGAATCGGAGCAGTAATTCTCGGGGCAGCAGCATTACCCATCATTATCCTCATCGCCCGTATCGTTGAGACCAGCCTTGAAACAGTCCGGACAATCTATATCAATCGCGGACACGCAAACCTTGCCGGCTGGATAGGGATCGCTAAAACCGGTATCTGGTTGCTCTCAACGGGTATTGTTATCACCAATCTCGGGGATTACTGGAACCTGTTTGCCTATCTTGCAGGTTACGGCATCGGAACCCTGGTTGGCATGCATATAGAGACAATGATTTCTCTGGGGCATGTGATCGTGAGACTCATCACCCCGGATGATCCTCAGTCGTTAATCACCGAGCTCTCTGCCCTCGGGTATGGTATGACAAGGATCGAAGGTTCAGGAAGTTTTTCCAATACCGTCACAATCATCTTTATGATCGTTCCCCGTAAGGAACTTGGACGTTTGCTGATGGTCCTTTCAACAAAACATCCGGATATTCTTTACACCGTGGAAGATGTGCGCAACCTAAAGGAAGGGGCAAAGATTTTTCATAAGGATACTAAAAGCAGGATACTGGGCTTTTTTGGTTTATAGCTCTCCCGAAGCAACAATATCGCATATGCGCTGATCAAAAGTTCTATGTTTCTGCCATCCTATCAATCAGATCATGGATACTCCAGGAAAACAAGTACCGAAAATTTCCATTTTCAATGCCAGAACCGGAAAATCAGAGGAAGTCACTCCAGTGAATAAGAGCGACGCTGAATGGAAAGCGCAACTCACGGCAGAACAGTTCAGTGTGGCACGAAAACAGGGCACCGAGTATGCATTCACGGGTAAATATCATGCCTCAAAAGAACACGGGATCTATACCTGTGTCTGCTGTGGCACCGATCTCTTTTTATCAGAGACCAAGTTTGATTCAGGAACAGGCTGGCCCAGTTTCTACGCCCCGGTTTCAAGACTTAATATCCGTACCCATTCTGATACCTCCGGGCGGGATGGTACGCACAGAAGTGCTCTGTGCACGATGCGGGGCACACCTTGGTCATGTTTTTGATGACGGTCCTCCGCCGACCGGCGAACGCTATTGCATGAATTCGGCAGCACTGGATTTCATTAAAACCCCCTGATAGTATTGTGGAATGCCTGGTCACAATCCTTTTTTAAGATGCCCTGCCCATAGCAGAACTGGTGAATGGATCTATGGGAAAAATATCCGCGGGAAGGAATGTATTCATGTATCCGATGCCGGTTACATTGCTTGGTACATTGGTGGATAAAAAACCAGATTTCATGGCGCTTGGGTGGGTAACCCGTGTTAATGCCAATCCTCCAACTGTTGGTTGTGGTGTCGGACGACATCACCACTCGGTTCGCGGGATTGAAGAAAACCAGACCTTCAGCATTAACTTCCCGTCGGTGGAAATGATGCAGAAAACGGATTATTGCGGCCTGGTCTCCGGCAAGGATGTTGACAAGGCTTCCATCTTTGACGTGTATTACGGCGAACTTAATACAGCTCCGATGATACGCGAATGTCCGCTTTCACTGGAATGCCAGCTACAATCTGTTGTTGAAAATCCGACCAATAATTTTTATATTGGTGAAATTATCGCATCCTACACAGAAGAGAAGTATCTCACCGATTGTAAACTGGATATCCGGAAAATCAACCCGCTCCTGCTGACCATGCCGGACAACCGTTACTGGACTGTCGGGGAATATGCCGGTGATGCATGGAGCATTGGAAAGGACCTGAAAAAGAGATAACATTACGGTAATACCAATAGTTATATGCGCATCGGATATCCCTGTATCAACCGTTCGATCGGATGTACTCCCTCCAGTACATTTCGCCTTGCTTCATACTCTGATAATAGGCTCAGGGAAACCATTGAACGAAACCTTACCTGTCTTAAGAAAATTCTTTCATATAATGCGGACAATGGGCTGCTCTTTTTCCGGATCACTTCTGATTTGATCCCCTTTGCATCTCATCCGGTCTGCACATTTCCCTGGCAAAAACACTTTGCAGACGAGTTTTCAGCTATCGGGGAATACATTCAGAAGCAGAGGTTTCGGATCTCAATGCACCCGGACCAGTTTGTCCTCCTGAATGCACCTGATCAGGGAGTCCTTGAACGGAGTATTACCGATCTTGCCTGCCAGACCGAAATTCTCGACCTGATGCAGCTCGATTCTACCGCTAAGCTCCAGATCCATGCCGGAGGACTGTATGGTGATAAAACGGCAAGCCTGGAGAGGTTTGTCTCAACCTATCAACGACTCGACGATTCAGTAAAAAGCCGTCTCGTTGTAGAGAATGATGAACGACTCTATACAATTTCAGATTGCATGGCTTTGCATGAGCGGACCGGAATCCCGTTGCTTTTTGATGTTTTTCATCATTCTCTCAACAACAATGGTGAAAAAACCAGAGATCTTCTCGCACCTATCAGGACGACCTGGAAAAAACATGACGGTATCCCCATGGCAGATTATAGCTCCCAACAACCAGGTAAGAGGGCGGGGGCACATTCAGAAAGTATCGATCCAGAAGATTTCACGGTTTTCCTGAAATCAACGGTTCCCTTTGATATGGATATCATGCTTGAAATAAAAGATAAGGAAAAAAGTGCCCTTCTGGCCCTCGCTCTTGCGTGTGATGATTCAAGGCTGGTCGTCGGTACAGGCAAAGGATGATTTTATCACAGGTCCTCTCCTAAACATCAGGGAATCATGGATTTCCTGACACCGTCACTTGTTGGTATAGCTCTTTCAATGGATTGTTTTGCCGTTTCGCTAGCTATCGGTTCTACAATAAAAACGCGGCTTTTATTCGCAGCAGTCCTGGTTGCGTTTTGCTTTGGTGCATTCCAGGCCGGAATGACACTGATCGGATGGGGGACTGGTGTATCGTTCATCCTGCTGATCTCCGTGTATGATCACTGGATTGCATTCATACTGCTTGCGATTGTCGGCGGAAAAATGGTGTGGGAGGGAATATCCGGAGTGGATCAGAAAGATCCCCTCGAAAGCCTTCGATTCTTTCCGTTGATCGTACCATCGGTTGCAACGAGCATTGATGCGCTTGCTGCGGGTGTAAGCTTCGGAGTGCTCCAGGTTGCGATCCTGATACCTGCATGTATTATCGGGATTGTCTGTTCCGGGATTTCCTTTGCCGGGGTTATGCTTGGTGAGCGGTTGGAAGCCTTGCTTGGTAATAAAATGGAGATTTTAGGGGGGATTATTCTGATCATAATCGGCATAAAAATTCTCTATGAGCATATGATTGGCTGACAGCACAGGTACGGTAAATTTTATCTTGCAGACTGCCGATCAAAAACCCGGACTTCTGAACGTGTAGTTAGGAAAAAAGTGGATGCATGGTGCATCCATGGTATTCTTATTTCTGTCAGGTTAATTACCAGACTTCGGGGAAGGCCATGTTGGTGTACAGGTCTTCGAGCCGGGCTTTGTGGCCGCTCTCCATGTTTGCAAGCTGGGAAAAGAGCAACTTCTGCTCTGTATCAGTTGAGAGATTTGCAAGCTGGGTGTACATCTGCATAGCTTCCAGTTCCTTCTTGATTGAAACAACAAGGCCATCGAGCGGTTTCATATCCATGGATAGTGGCGGGGTCGGCATCGCGTTTACCACTTTGTAGTCCACCTTTGCATCAAAGTGCATCTTCGAAACATCCTTTGAAAGCATTCCCTGTAAAAATTCCCGGTGCTGTTTTTCTTCTCCAGCAAGTTCAGTAAAGAGTTTTTTGAGTGCCGGGTCTTTTACCTTGTCTGCGATGGACCGGTAAAATGTGTATGCTTCGACTTCCCTGTCAATGGCAGTTGAAATAATTTTCTTTGCATCGTCTGTCTTCATTTCACGACTCCTCCGTTAAGTAAATTATTACCAATTACCCTATATAAGTACATTGGTTTTGCCTCCTTTCGAGGATCATGAGTCTCTTCTTATCCGAAAAAGAACAAAAGGGATAAAAAAGTTCTTTCATTTCATACGTCACTTCTGTCACTCTTTCTCTTTCATCTTCCAGACATGAAGCACCCAGAAGAAAGAAGCCAGAGTCGCGACTACGGTTGAGAGTATGAGCAGGGGTATGTACCACCACTGAGCCCCCATTGTCCCATCCATAACACCACTTCCTGCGACGGTTGCAATCGTGTTCGGAACTAAAAATGCGGTTCCCAGAACCGTCAGGTAAGCAGTGACGAGGGCAAAGCGGTTATTCATGTTCTGAAGCTGGTTATTGTAAATGCTTTGCATCACTTCGAGACCAGATGAAAGCACGTTGGACATTTGTTCTGAAAGTTCGATATGCCGATCGATGTTGTCTGATAATATTCCAATCCGCCCAAGAAGTTTTTCATTGTTCGTGATGAGATCAGCATCCCCGTAGCGCAGCGAATCGACAACATCTTTTGTCGACCAGAGCACGTTTAAATAATCGATCAGCACGTGTTTCATATGGTAGATATCATGGGCTATCTTTCTCTTGGCAAGGTTCTCTTCGATCAAAGATTTGCTGATCGCGTCGCCATGCATCTCTATCTCGCGCAGGTACTCAAAATTGCGGTCATTGTTCTCATCGATAATCCTCTCCAGTACCATAGTGACTTTGTCCACCAGCGGTTCTTCTGCAACCTTTTTGAAAAATGGCGGGGCATACCGGGAAAATCTCAGGAACCGGTTTATCTCCTGACAATGGACTGTGAGGACTAAATTGTCGCGGATAAGGATAAAAAGCGGGTGAACCGTCATCTTCTCTGCCTGCACTGTTGCAGAAGGGAGCATGATACCCAGCTCGGTGTCGTAATCTTCGTATGCCGAATAAAAACCTGTAGTAAGTTTCGGGATCGGGATCTTGGAAAATCCGGTGACCGTGGCGATTTGTTCAATCTCTTTGGCGTCGTCTTTGGTACTGCAGTCAATCCATGCTATACTTGCATCGCGGATGGCAATGAGATATTCTTCAAGAGGACAGTCAATAAGCCTGTCAATCCTGCCATCCTTATAGAGAATTATGCAGAAACTCAAAGGTATAGGCCCGTTGACCGTGGATTTTTGCGGTGTACTTTGCATTTTCATAACGACTCCTCCAATTCTGCGACGGAAATACTGTGCCGGGTGGTGGTATACGAGTTATTGATAGCGGGAATGTAAATAAATGGCTGTTAGTAGAACGTTTTCCAGCCGATACCCGGAATGCTTAATATGAGATATGCACCTGTTCAAGGTATGGATAAACGATGGTTCGTACTCTCTGCGGTCTCCCTCTGTATGCTTATGGTATCTGGGGGATGCACTTCAATTACTCCAGTGTCCCCACAATCTCCTGCAACCCTACCGGCCACAGAAGTCCCTGCCCCATCCCTTACCCCTCCAGGCGCGTTGGCGATCAGGGTAGATTCCCTAAATAAGGGTTCAGTTCTTCCTGATATCTATACCTGTAAAGGTTCAGGAGAGTCACCTGCAGTATCCTGGGAGGGTATCCCTTCCGGAACAAAAAGTCTTGTCCTTATTTTTGACGATCCCGACGCACCCAACGGCAGGTTCACGCACTGGATCGTCTTTAACATCCCCCCAGAATCCCGAGAACTTACACAAGCACAACCGAACACAAAAGTATTGGCCAACGGTGCTCAGCAGGGCAAAACCAGTACAGGGTCAAGAGGTTATTATCCCCCCTGCCCCCCGCCAGGGTCAACACACCGGTACATATTCAGGTTGTATGCAGTTGATATGGATATTACCCAGCCAACTGCAGACCGTGACTCTATTGATTGGGCACTGAACGGACATACCCTGGAAAAGACGGAGTTTTCAACGATAGTTAATCGATGATTAACCGTATTTTATTTTTTATCCCATACTGAAATTGCAAAAAACACGGCGACCACTCCAGCCAGAAGGAAACTCGCAAAAAAACCGGATGAGTAGCCGATGCTGGTAATAACGATTCCGGTTACCAGTGGTCCGGCCGAGTGCCCGATATCCATAGTGGAGGAAAGTGCCCCCATTGATGCCCCGATCTGTTCTCTTTGAGCAATATCCGCTACGTACGCACTGGTTGCGACCGTAGACAGTGACATTCCAAGACCAAAAACGGCACTGACGAGAAGAATGGTGAAAAAATCCGTAGTAAATGGGATGAGGGCTACTGAACTGCCAAGTATGACGAGCCCCGCGATGATCTGGATGCGTTTATCGATACGGTCAGCAATGGTACCGAAGAACGGCTTTGTCCCGGCGATTATCAGAACCTGGACGGCAAAAATAATGCCTGTATGGTATGGGTCAATTCCCTGCGATGCCAGAAAAAGAGGAAGAAACGTCTCAAAAGCACCAAATGAAAAGTACGTAGCCATATCGACAAGGGCAGTAGCACGGAGCCCGGCGTGAGAAAAAAAGGTTACAAAACTTGAGCGGAAGCGGGAGACCGGAATAAGACCATGAGGTATTTGACTGGTCTCGCGGTACTGAAGTGTTATAATTAGGACGGGAAAAGCTGCAAGAGCGGCAGCTGCGTATACCATCTGATAGGGAACCAGCCCCGGGTACATCAGGAAAGAGGAGAGTATTATACCCCCGGCAAGGGGGGCTATCGTCCGCCCTATGAGGGTTGCTGACGAGTACTGGCCCAGCATTGCACCTCTTGTTTCCGGGAACCGTTCTGCAATAACCGCAGAGATTACCGGGCCAAGGATGGCAGTCGCAGTTCCATGGAAGAACCTGACCGGGATCAGCCAGAACGGATCAGTAATGAACAGATACATGAGCGGAGCAGAAAAAAAACAACCCCGGATATTACGAGCAGTCTTTTCCGTCCCAGATAGTCCGAGAGGACGCCAACCGGAAACGAGAAAAGAATCCCGGCTAACGGTGAAACAGCAGCTACAAGCCCAATCACCGAATCATTTGCGCCAATAGCCTGCGAAAAAAGGGGGAGAACCGGGTTTTTTGAAAGAGTCGTAGAAAATATCGCAAAGAAACCGAGGAGGAACAGATAATACATTATCCGGCGATCCGGAGTGAGAAACCGGTTCATACTCTCATGCACCATTAATGTTACCGGGATTGGTAGTGATCTGGTATAAGAGTACTGATAATCGCGTAAGTAAAAACCTAAATACACTAATAGTTATTCAGCCTAAAAACTCTCCCATGAAGAACTATTTACCGTATAGAACCGTGGTCATTGCACTGGTGGTTTTGGCAGCACTTGTGGTTTTCCCTGTCTTTGGAATTGCATATCCGCCTCCTACGACTCCTTCGATATCAGCGGACAACCCGATACAAAATACCACGGATGTTATTGCTACGATGGCTGTAAAAAATTTTGTGAGTGCAACGGTCTCATCGGGTAGTCCGCCAGTTGGTGAACCGGTCACTGTCAGCGGGAGAGTAACCGGGGGCGTGCTTTCGGAGGGCGTCCAGATCTGGGTATTTGCCGGTAACTATGTGAATGTGTCGAATGTCCCGGTAAATGCCGATGGGACATTCTCCCGCACATACCCTACAACCGGATTGCCACTGGCAACATATTATGTCTATATCCAGAGCCCGGGTGAAAACGGGATGTTCAATATTGATTTGGAAGATGCTGGTATCTATTCGGGTCAGGTAATCAACACCAGAAATCATGCGTTGATCTTCAATTTTACCGGAACAGGGAGTGTTCAGGATGCGGCTGCCTCGCAGGCTCTCTCCGATGCAATCAACAGTCAGGGTGTTGATGATGCGTATACCAAACTCACCTTTCCAGCTGGTGTCCCCATACGTAACTACGGTTGAAGTGGACAACTCTCCGGTGTACCTGATTCGGCAGCCACAACGACAAAATCCCCGCTCCCTCTGGAGATTACCGGTCTGGCCTTGTTCATTTGTGGATTAAGTGCTGTTTCATATGCAAGAAAACGAGGATAATTTTTTTAGAGACCTTCAGGGATGTACTTAATTTTTCTGATACTGATATTTTTAAAATAATTATTTTTCTGGTATACCCGGCAGACGGGATTTTACTCAACCAGTTAAAAAAATAAAAAGAAGAAAACGGAAGACCCGATAAAATTGGGCTTTCTGGGTAATGTCTGTCGGGATCTTCCTGAATCGTTACATACTTCAGTATACTAATAAAATCTGGCTTGGCGCTGATGCATTGCAATCTGTTTGCATCAATTTTATGTATCCGGTTATTTTCAGATTTGTCCCAAAGGCGATAAATTCAATCGGAAGAAGAAACATAGAGATTTTGTACAGCACCAGGACTGCGTTATAACTATGAGGATACATTATGGTTAAACGTGTAGTTGATTTGAATGCAACGTATGAAATAGCATTGGGGCGAAAAAGAGCGTTTGGCGATGAAAAGAAAGGAAACAACGGTTTTAAAATTTCAAAAAAGAACGAAAACCGGCTGGCGGCTGCAATGCGTGAGGGGGAGTCATTCGATGATGTGCTCTCCCGGATATTGGATGATTACGACAAACATTCTGAAAAAGATGAATGCATTTTTTTGTCCTGATAAACTTTTTCCATATGCGTTCAAGCGCTTCGGTCAGAGATCGACTTCTTGTGATTTCTCACTCCAGGGTGCGCCGGTATGTAGCTATTCCCAGAATAAACATAGCACCGGAAAATATCAGCAATGCAATAAGATCCATTCCAATAACATCGAGCCCCTGGCCCCTGAGAATAATACCCCTGAGTGCATCCACGCCATAATATTCAGGATTTATAATGGTAATCCAGCGCAACCAGTCAGGCATTCCCAGCACAGGATAGAACGCACCCGAAGTCATGAACAGGATGAGGTTCAGGAATGCTACCACAGAAGCATATTCCTGCTGGGCTGAGAACCGTGACGCAAAGGATACGACAAGGCTGGTGACACCGATACATGCGATCAGGATGACAATCATGACTAACAGGAAGTCTTCGAAACTCTGGATTATAATTCCGGTAATAAAAATGTCGATAAGAAAGATAGTGAAACCCGCGATAAATGCCCGGACAGTGCCGCTGGAAATGATTCCGGCAATGATACTTGTACGCTGCACAGGTGTCACAAGGTAGCCTTCGTGGATCCCCGCTTCACGATCCCGTATCAGGGCAATCCCCCCGCCAAACATCGTAGAAGTGAAAATTGCCATCATGATGACGCCGACACCGAAAAACTGAATATATTTGATATCACCGTAAATTTTATTGACGGCCACTGGATTATGTGCCCCGAGTGCTGCAAGAACACTGCGTACTGCTGATTCTACCAGGGATGGAATTATGGAATTCGAACTATCGACATACAGACGAACTGCATGGTCATTGGATATTTCCGATGGAAAAACAACCACGGCAGATATCAATCCTTTCGCCAGGTCCCGTTTGGCCGAAGTTTCATCCGAATATACCGTGACATCCAACAGTTTGGGACTGTCTTTCTGAGGGATATGATTGAGTGCTATTGCTGCATCAGTGAAGAGCGGGGTATTATTATAGGGTGGTGCTTCCTGGACGACGCCTATTGGCACGTGACTGATAGTCCCCCCAAATGCATTGCCAAAAATTACCAGGTACATGATGGGCATCATCAGGGTCATGATGACCACAAACGGGTTACTCAGGAATTTTTTGAAATCCCGCTTGAAGATCGCAACTGCTCCCCTGATCATGCCGAGCGCCCTCCGCGTGCAGGTCTGGTCTCCTGATTTCCGGGATCATCCAGTTTTTTCCCGGTAAGGTGGATGAAAACATCCTCAAGTGAGGGTGACCGTATTGAGATGGATGTCATCGGGACTGAAAATTTTTCAAAGACTGCAACAATTTCCGGTAATACTTTACTTCCATTCTTTGCAGAGATGATGACCCTCGTGTCCTTGACTTCAACTGAATTGATCAGCGCAGTTGTGCGTAGTGCCTGAATAATCCGGTCATCTATCCCGTCAACCCCGATTTCGATAAGGTCTCCTGCTGGAATTAACTGCTTGAGGTTTTCCAGTATATCCAGCGCAATAAGCCGACCTTTATCCACAAATGCTATGCGGTCACAGAGTTTTTCTGCTTCATCCATGTAATGCGTTGTCAGAATGATGGTTGTTTTTTCTTTATTCAGCCTTGTAATCTGTTGCCATACCTCGTGACGCGCTTCGGGGTCAAGCCCGATGGTTGGTTCATCGAGAAACAGGATGAGGGGATGATGAATAAAAGCCCTAACTATCTCAAGTTTTCGTCTCATGCCCCCGGAGAATGTCTGGACCTTCATATGGGCCCGGTCTGTCAGTTCTGTCATCTCGAGGAGTTCCCATATTCTTTTGTCCAGGTCGTGGTCGCTAACGTTCACTAATTTTCCATAAAATTCGAGGTTGTCATATGCAGAAAGTTCGACGTCAAGCGTACTATTCTGCGGGCAGACCCCGATTATGCCCCGGATCTTTTCAGGGTCGCGGATAATATCATATATATCAACGCATGCAGTACCGGAGGTCGGGTGGAGGAGTGTAGTCAGCACCCGTATCAGAGTACTTTTTCCCGCCCCGTTAGGGCCTAAAAGACCAAAGATCTCTCCCCTCCTCACATCAAACGTGACATCGTCGACGGCAGTGACGCTGCGGTTCTTTTCTTTAAAAATTTTGGAAAGATGGTTGATCCTGATAATACTGGTATCGTCGGGATTCGAGTGCAGCTGATTATGGGATTTGCCAGACTCAAGGGAGCTCCCGTTTTATGTAATTCAGGTGTACTCATTATTTATCTGATGGTTCGGTGTGGTAGGTACTTAATTCCTGCTTCTTTTAAGCTTATTATAAAATCGTAGAAAATAATTATCTCTCATCAATGACAATCCTGCTCCACAAAAGGATTCTTTGGATGGAGGGAGAGCACCGTGATTACACTCCGGTTTTACCGGATTTATGATATAGGCAGGGAGATAGATCTTGACTGGCTGGAGCGGGCCCTCGCCCAGAATTACTTCACGATAAGAACCAGTTTTGTCAGGGTCAAGCAGAAATCTATCATGATCGAGGATCCCCCTCTCATGATCCAGATGCATCCCATCCGGGTGGAGCGACAAGGGAAGCCCTTTGAATTCTCAGTGGTTGCCCGTGTCTATGATATCGGTGCAATCAGTTTTTGTTTTGTCTATGAAAACCCGGATTCACATTATTCAACGCTTGAGGAGATAGCATTCCTGTTTGCCGGTCAGGAAGGATTATCGGAATTCTATGTCCAGTACCTCAAGACACTGGGAGAGATCATCAGGCCGCATATCAAAAATTTTGCAATCAACCCGGACTTCTTTGAGGACTATACTGTTTACGTGACAGACCGGAGGGACGATTCGATTGATCCGGTCCCGCTCCTGCTGGGAGAAAAGATACATACCTCGACTCAGATGCGGAATGAGATCATTAAAAATTCGCTCAGCTATTCAACCGATGACCTCGCGATACTCTCATGGGACTCAGCTCTCCTGTGCAATCCTGAAACTCCTACGGATCTGATTGACCTCATCGAATTTGCCAATGTGCAGGTGCTTGAACTGCGGTACTATGACCGGGAATTAACCCGTGAAATGGAGAAGATGTATGATGATATCGAACATGCAGACAGGTTATCGGCATTACGGCGGAGTCGTCAGTACCACGCGATCATGGCAAAACAGATGGAGACCTATGCCGAGGTATCTGAAGTAATCGAAAAGGTAGACAACCTGATCAAAGTCACCGAAGATATCTATTATGCAAGGGTGTATGCAACCGCCCTGAAAGTTCTCCGGAGCAACCAGTGGAGTGAGAGCGTGACCCGTAAGATCGATGTTATCCGGGAAAACTATTCCATGCTTTCTGATGAAGTCCGTATCCAGCATTCAAACTTTCTCGAGTGGGTTATCATTATCTTGATCGCCCTTGAATTCGGGCTCGCAATCTGGGAGAGTATCCGGTGATACGGGTGTATAACGTTTATGGTTTTTGAATGCCAGCAATGTGGTGAGTGCTGCCATCATATGGGGCAGGTCCACGCCATAAAGGAAACCCGCGGTGAATATGAGTTCCTGGTCAATAATCAATATACCGGGGAGAAAACGAGGGTTTTTGTTGATCAGGACAAGCACAGGCTTTTTGAAGATAAAAGCATTTTTCTTGAACACCCTGAGGCTTGCCCCTTCCTGCGGTATCGTGCAGGTGGGAAAAAGGCATATTGCACGGTCCACACCACACGCCCGGAGATTTGCAGGGATTACGGGTGCTGGCGCCTTTTAATCCTCGACGCTCAGGGTTCAAGAGCCGGCCGGATTATGTTCCAGCGAACATTCTTTTCCGACAATGAAAACCTGACCCTGCTCTGGAAGGCACGTATCGATCCGATAAACGAACCGGATGATACAAGATGGGAAACGAAGATGCGGGTGATTCTCACGAGCGCAGGATACACTGTACGGGAATAAAAGAGGATACCCGTTTTATTGAACGGGCGGGATCACTTTTGGAATGGCACATAACTGGCCGAATTTGTTGATACCATAGGATGCCAGGATTGTCTCGTCATCCATCTTTTTCTCGCCAATCCCAATCCTGCTCAACTTGTCACGAATTATTCTGATATTCTTTTCAGTGGGTTGCATAACGGTATAGTCTATTTCTTTTATGACACGATAAAGAGATGTTTTTTAAAAATACGGCATTTTCTCATTTTTAAAAAAAATCAAAAGGTGAATTTAATCTATCCCTTTGACGTGAAACCCTGTATACACTCAAACAAACGTATATGACATGCAGAGAATTTTTAAAAGAAGTAGTTTTCAGAGATACCGGTTCTTTCGTAACCAGTCTGCCTGTGGGGGAAGGTAGCGATAAATGATATCACACTTCTCATCCTGGAATGACCATGGTGTGACAATGAGGATATCTCCTTCGCGAATCCAGACCCGTTTTTTTATTTTCCCCTTAATCCGGCCCATTCGGGTTACACCATCATAACACCGGACTCGTATATGATTTGCGCCCATCATCAGATCTGCAAAAGCGAATTGTTCGTTGGCCCATTTCTTTGGTAACCGAACCCGGACAACAGGAGTCCCGTCTTCATTTACTGCATTCGGATCGACAGCGTCATTATTTCCATTGTTATTATTTCTAATTCACACAACTCCGTGAGGTATATGAATGGTGTCATGGACGATTAACATATGTATTGCGGGTGCTACGCAACAGATACTGCAAAAGAGAAACGGAATCATAATAAATTCGACCGGCGACCCTTTTCACTAGTGGTCTGCATTGGTGGCAGACGTTTTAATGGCCGGCATTGAACAGGATTGATGAGAAGTTGTCCGTTTGTCACCAGCCAGTCCCTGGTATGAAACAGGAGAGAATCTTCCTATGAACCTCCCTCAATTTCTGTCAAAGCGCGATATCATCTGGGATGTGCTGATCGGTGTCACAATATTTTTGACCCTGTCTGTAAATCTCATTGGACTTTTTAAGGGTGTAACGGTAGCACTTCCCCACTTCCTTTATATCCCGGTGGTAATTGCAGCATATCGTTATCCAAAGTGGGGCCTGTTTATCGCAGGATGCATCGGCGGGATATATTTTCTTATGGTGTTCCTGATTGCAGGAAGCTCAATCAGTACCCTCATCGAGGCACTTGCCAGGACACTTGTCATTATCGGGATTGGGTGGCTCATTGCAGTGCTTTCCTTCAGGCTCCGTGAACGCGAGGACCTGTATCAGGGCCTCTTTTACCATTCAGAGGCCGGAAGTATTCTTGTCCGGGAAACGGATCATGGGAGAGTAATTGAGGAAGTGAATGACAAAGCCTCCGAACTCCTGCACAGGGCCGGACCCGATCTTACCGGGGCACCCCTTACGTCATTCTGGAGTGAGGACTTTGAACAGAAGTTGTTCTCACAGATCCTGAGGGAAGGCGCGGTCCATGCGGCGGAGACCATATTTACGTTACCGGATGGAAGGTCTGAAACGGTTCTTGTCTCGGCAGCATTACTTCCGGACAAGCGGGTAACTATCACATTTGCAGAAATCACCAGACGTGTTTATGCTGAGAAAGCACTGAAGGCTGCTAATGACAAACTTAAATTCCTTTCACGCATTTCCCACGATCACCTTCATCGTACTGTTGACCAGATGGTCCAGACGGTAAAAAATGCGGATGCACACTGCAATGATACGCTGGCAAAGGGTTTTTTTACCCAGATGCGGGTGCTTGCTATAAATTTAAAACGGCAGCTGAGTCTTACCGAGTCATATAAAAATCTCGGGATCTCCCCCCCGGTATGGCTCAGTGTCCAGCAGATTCTCAAATCTGCATATCCTGCCTTTACCCTCGGATCCATTTCTGTCCGTTTCTGGACGGAAAGACTTGAAATTTATGCCGATCCTCTCTTTCAGGACGTTCTTACTCATATTGCGGAAAACGCGATCAGTCACGGGATCAAAATTCAAAACCTCATCGTCACCTATCATGAGACCATTGAAGGACTCGATCTCATTCTGGAAGATGATGGTATAGGGATCCCGGCAGATAAAAAGCATCAGATATTTGAGTATGATGAAAAGGGGGGTGAAGGGATAGGGTTATTCATATGCCGGGAGATTCTCGGAGTAACCGGTATGACTATTTCAGAGAATGGGACAGAAGGAAAAGGGGCACGTTTCGTTATCCATGTTTCTCCCGAGGCTTACCGGATAGAAGGAACCGGTGAAGATTCACCCCTGCGTATTTTTCCGGAAAGTGAGGTAACAGGTCTCCGTGGTTCGCGGCATACCTCAGGTATTATTGTTAAGGAACTTTGTGCAGTGGAGTTTCCCGTTGCAGAAACCCTGTGGACAGATTATCACCAGACAAAGGGAGATATGAAGACCGACCGGATATTTGTGGGATTTTCCCGGGATGAACCCGTCTCTGCGGCGCGGTGCCGGAAGCATCCTGACGGGTTCGAGGTGGATGCTGTTTTCACTCCACCCTCTCAACGGGGTCATGGGTATGCACATGCCGTAATGTGGGGTCTGGTTGAGGCTTGCGGGAACGATACCCTCTTTATGCACTCAGTGACGAACCTCACAGACTTCTACAGTCGTTTTGGTTTTATCACCATTGCAGAGAGTGAACTTCCCCCAACAATCCGGGAGCGGTATGCATGGGCACAGGGAGAGATGGAAGGTGCCAATGTCTCTCCAATGAAAAGATCTCCCCGTTCCTGATAAACAGGGTCTCCCACCGGTTCACTTTCTCCCTGCACACCTCTCTCCTTTATAGAGAACCTGTCAATTCTCTTTTCATAGAGATGATTGGAAAGGGTGCTTATCTCAAACAGCTGACCGCAGCTACCATGCAGATGAAATCGGTTACTGTCGGAAAAGATCTGGAGGGCAGCTCACCTCCATCTGTGTTTATAGGGAGCTGGAATTACCCTGATGTGTATGCCGGTCCCATGATCGCCCCTCTCCATGGTGACACGGCATTCATGGATATGCCGGAATCATGGATCTCGGGGCACAGGACACAGGAAGAGATCATTGGTTACCGGCTCAACCTGGTAAGGGGTAAGCACATGGTTAACGCGGTTGATCTTGATAACCGGTTCGTGGAAAAACTCCAGGAGATCTCCCTTTCGGACACATCTGTTGAGAGCGATGTCTCGTTTAAAAATATCCCTGCCGGAACCTCATTTTCCGAGGAACACACACCCTTTGGGCCCAGCGCTCCGATCGAGCGGTTTGAGATTGAATGTGGCAGGTGGGACAGGAACCTGGAGAAAGTTTACTATGATACCGACCTGAAATCCACTGATGCTGTCATTGACCTGCACAAAAAGGGTGTACCATTTTCCAGCATTCAGAAGGCATTTTCAGTTGGGACTATGGGGAGGGACCATGGGCGGCACCTTGTTCCGACACGGTGGTCGATCACGGCCTGCGACACGATGATAGGTGACACGCTTCTTAAGGAGGTGAAACGGTGCCCGGTCATCGATACGTGGCGTGTGCATGAATACTCCAGTCTCAACAACAATTACGCGGTGATTCTTATGCCAACAGGCTGGCAGTACGAATGGTCCGAAGCATTCCTCCACGTACTGGGCAATGAGGAGCTGGTGTTCTCGGATCATGAGGGGATCAAAAAGAAAACAGAATATTCACCTCTGGGCGGATGTTATTACTCCTGTAAGATGGCAGTACTGGAAGCCCTTGCACAGCAGCAGAAACAGGCAGGTGCTATTATCCTTAGGGAAGCACTCCACGGGTATGTACCTATGGGGGTATTCAATGTGCGTGAGAATGTGAGAAGTGCGATGCGGGAGCAGGGAAGGGAGTTTGAAGATATCCGTTCTGTTCTTTCCCATATATCCGAAAAATTTACCCTGCCCATGCAACGTTTTATTGAAGAGGGAAACCTGTTGAAGAGCACACTTCGCGAGCGACAGTGCACGCTTCGCGATTTTTTAAGCAATAGCACATATTGTGACATGAACCCCGGAATGTGAGCAACGGAGAAGTTGAATAATGCAGTCAGGAACCCCTCCAGGGACAACCCCCAGGATCATCCTGCACCTGGATATGGACAGTTTTTACGCTTCGGTTGAGGTAAGGGACCAGCCGGGACTCAATGGAAAACCTGTTATAATCGGGGCTGATCCTAAGAACGGTAAAGGTCGGGGAGTTGTTGCGACCTGCTCGTACGAGGCAAGGGCATTTGGAATACGATCAGCAATGCCCATATCGCAGGCATTCGTTCTCTGCCCGCACGCAGTATTTCTTCCCCCGGACTTTTCCCGCTATGCGAAAGCTTCAGCTGACATTATGTCGGTTCTCAAAGCCCTTGATTTCCCGCTCCAGCAGGTGAGTATAGATGAGGCGTTCATGGATGTGAGCCGACTTGGGTCATTCACTGCTGCAACCGATCTTGCTGTCAGGATTAAGGATACCATTCTACAACAACTCGGACTCACCTGTTCGATCGGTATTGGACCAACAAAAGTGGTCGCAAAAATCGCTTCAGATGTTAAGAAACCTGGTGGACTTACCATTGTTGCGCCAGAGAACATCTTCTCATTCCTTGCTCCAATGCCGGTCCGGAAAATTCCGGGCATCGGAAAAAAGGCTGAGGCTGATCTTTTTGAATTAGGTATCAGGACTATTCAGGATCTTGCAGCAGCCGATATCCAGGTTCTCATCGCACGGTTCGGGCGTTGTGCGATTGCTTTGCAAGACATTGCTGCGGGTATTGATTCAAGTGAGGTAAAAGAACGGGACTGTGTAAAATCTGTGTCCCGTGAAACCACGTTTGCTGATGACACCAGTGATATGCAACTGATTAGCGCAACGATTGATGCTCTTACTGAAGAAGTCTGTCGGAATCTCTCTGATGAATGCCTGCACTGCAAGACAGTTACGGTAAAAGTACGTTACCAGGGTTTTATCACCAAGACGAAAGCCCGGACACTCCCGCATTATACCGGGAATCCGGTAACGGTACGCAGATGTGCGTATTCCCTGATCCGTGACATTTTTGACGGCGGGAAGATCCGTCTGCTCGGTATCCGGCTTTCATCATTCGATACGCATGATGCCTGCCAGACGACCCTTGGGGTGTAGATGATCATTGTTTAATGGTCGTTTCTGAAAAACAGGGTTATGAACCAGATGGTACCGAGTGATAAACTTCAACGTGTTCCTGGTATCCCTGCTGTGCCGGGAACATGAATATCAGGGAAATACAAAAAAGAGCGTTATTCATTATTGGTATCTGTTAGGAGGAAACTACCAGCTGGTCTTATCTGAAAGCTGGTTCAGAGTTGTGTATTTTTAGCGAATTCAATGATTCTGAAATGGACCCGGTCCGGTAACGTCTAACCCCCTTTAGTAAATTGTAGTTAATCTTAATTATTTCTTATAATATTTAAACATTATTTTTAATGAATCTGCCGTAATCTTAATTTTAAAATTATTTTCATTCTGATTTTCAGCCAGATACATAAAAATTTGATAAAATTTCTATCCGGAAAAAATATCGTTCATCTTTTTATTTTATGATTGATAAAAGTGATACAACAACCACAGGTATTTCAAAAAACTTTTTTACTCCCGTTGCAGATTTGTTTCTTGACAGGAATGAGAAACACACCGTCAGAGGAATAGATAATTCAATGGAATGTTTTATGAGCACCGATCCGGAAGTTATAAATTTTTTCTGCCTCATAGATTCAGCATAGAACAATTTATCTGCCGATATCGGACTTGAACGGTTTATTGACTTCGGCGCAATTTCCGCTCCTGTCCTGGATGTGATTTTATTCAGCGCTTCCGTTTTAAAAAAATCGATGCGTTTGTCGAGGGACAATCGACCGGGAATCCGGCAGGCTGCGTATACCTGCAGGATCAGCACGATCTCTCTGTTGAGGGGATGCAGCAGATAGCCCGCGAACTTGCAGGTTTTGTCAGCGAAGTTGTCTATGTATACCCGGATGAAGGGCACACCGGTCTCCGGTATTTCTCATCAGAGCGTGAAGTATCTTTTTGCGGTCACGCCACAATTGCCGTGATGTACGACCTCATAAAAAATGATGAAGCCCTCGCACGAGACCCCATTGTCCGGATACACGTGCAGGGACGTGAACTACTCGTACGAAATGAGATTGCTTCAGCAGATGCGGTGTTCATAAGTGCTCCCCTGCCCAGGTTTCTGGATACTGACCTGACCCGCGACGATATTGCGGCGGCCCTCAAAATTCCGCCCGGAGAATTAGCGGAAAAGAACCAGATTATGCTTGTCGATGCCGGTCTGGCAAGCCTGATCATTCCCCTTACCTCCCTTGAGGTCCTTCTCTCACTCCGCCCGGATCAGAAGCACCTGCGGGAGTTCTGTCTTACAAACGGGATCGAAATTATCCTGGTCTTTTCTGAGGAGGTCTCCATACAAGCGAATAATTACCGTACCCGGGTGTTTGCCCCTATTTTCGGGTATCTTGAAGACCCCGCTACGGGTTCTGGTAATGCTGCATTAGGGTATTATCTGTTGAACGCGGGACTATGGGACGGGCAGATGTTAAAAATTGAGCAGGGTAGAAACAGGGAGCGTCCCAATATCATCCGGCTTGTCAGCGATGCTTCAAAAGTCCAGCGAAGTGTATTTTTCGGGGGAAATGCCCGAGTGAGAATTGAGGGGGAATATCTGTTCTATCCCTGATTATCAATAATTTTTTTTGAGATTGATCGTGCCGAAAAATACCCTTACACAGTGCGAATAGTATTCAATACCTCTGGGGAAAAGCCTAAAAAAACAAGTCAAATATCCGATTGTCATTCTCATATTATCTGTCCGTTATCGAACCAGACGTGGTATGCACCTATTTCTTATGAACTGGAGAGATACAATACTGAGAACGAAGGTTCGATATCAATGGAAAAGGAACCATTACTTCGACTTTCTGACCAACACATGTATTCTCATAGTATGATAGCGGAAACTGCAGGGAGACTGAGTACTGCAAGGACAAAAGGGGAACTCGGTTTAATTCTCATCCATGAAATGCATGGCTACACGATATTCGATCTCCAGATCATCGGTGGCAGGCTGAACAACGAGATCGATAAATTACCCTCTCCCTACCGGGAGAGGATACGTCCCTATTTCCGCGAACAACTGTTCGGAAAGCACCACCAGCTCATATCAATGCATCACCACAAGGCATTTGCCGGTATGACCGGTTCAATAAGGGATCCCGAAACCTTCAAAAAATTCTGCGAGATGCTTCCTGGAGGCGTTTTTTCATGGAAAGATTCGAGCGAACGCAACCCTTACTTCCGGAATCCGAAGAACCGACTCTTCTACTACCTTATTTCCGCCTTCACTATGTTTGTGCTTGATGAGCCAGGTCATCCGGTGGGTATGCCGTTTCCCGGGGGATTTTCTGTAGAACAGCGAGGCAGGGAATATTATTGCCTTATACGGGATAAGGAAAAAGATGTCGCCTATTCTATCTGCAATTTCTGCCCGGCTCACCAGACAGAAGAGAGCTGATTTGCTTTAAACCATTCTTGGTAACCTTTTTACGATGCTGGTTAAGATTGGATTTTATAGATTAATAACAGTTTAAGACACAATGCGTAAAAAAGGATGCAAGGTGTATCATGTCCCAAAAAAAAGAAAACCTCACCTCTCCGGATGACGAAAGGAAGAAAATCCGGGTGAGTAAAAATGGTCCCTATATTGTTTCAGGAAATATCCCCCTCATTAAAAAAGAGATCCGCAACGATCCCGAGGGGTACTGCAGTACCTGGCATGAAGTTGAGACATATCCCCCGCAGGAACAATATTCCCTGTGCCGGTGCGGACAATCGAAAAACAAACCCTACTGTGATGGCACCCACGCAAAAATCCACTTTGACGGAACCGAGACGGCTGATGATACACCCTATATTGAACGGGCAGAAAAAATTACCGGGCCTGCACTGTCCCTGACTGATGCTGATAATATGTGTGTCCACGCAAGGTTCTGTCTGCGGGCAGGTGGGATCTGGAACCTTACGCGGCAATCAGGAAATCCTGAGGCCAGGGACATTGCGATAGAAGAGGCAGGAAACTGTCCGTCAGGGCGTCTGGTTGTCTGGGACAAAAAAACCGGAGAGGCGATTGAACCCGAATTTGAAAAATCCATCGTGATCATTGAGTATCCCCCGCGGAGTGAACATGGTCCGCTGTGGGTGCGGGGGGGTATTCCGGTTGAATCATCCGAGGGGCATGTCTATGAAATCCGGAACCGTGTGACATTATGCCGATGCGGAAAATCATATAATAAACCGTTCTGTGACGGCAATCATGTCGAGCGATGATGGTGCCAAAAAATCGGTTTTTTAAGGCCCCGTCTGTATCAAAATTCCTGTAGTTTCATCAGCCCGGGTATTTTTTAAAAAAATCAGAACCCTTCCGGGTCCACAGCGTCCCATCGGCTCTTCGCCTTCTGGATTAGCAGCCACGTGGGTATGGCAAGGATGACTGCAAAAAAGGCAAAGTACGGGTCTGCAAAGGCAACTGAGGTGAAGACCGCCAGGACAATGCCCACAAGAACGAGATACACAAAGAGCACCTTCACATCATACACCAGCACGCTAGGTGACAACCCGCAGAGCCAGGCCATGACACTCACAGCGTAAAATGAGACCGAGATCCCGAGCACGACAGCTGGGGCGAGATACGCGGCTTCCCCGGAGAGGAGTGCAACAACCACGATGAAAATAGCCGGGATCACCTGGAGAACTGCAAACGTGGTGAGTTTGCTCGAGATAAGCGTGCTGACTGCGACCGGCAGGCAGGCATACGGCCCGAAGGTGTCAAACATGGTGACCCAGGTGTACATAGTTGATGCTATCACTCCGGTAGTGATGGCGAATATAAAGAGCAGGCCATGAAGCGGGAAAAACGGACCAAGCAGCGATAAAAAGAACCAGATCACCGCGAGAGGGAGGATGAACGAGAAGATTGTCTGGCCGACCAGGCTCCCGCTCCGGTACAGGTCAAGGGTATCTTTGGCAGCAAGCGGGGGGTTCGGCAGGAACGAAAATCGCTGCATCAAGGGCGCAAAGGAGTCCCGGTACATCTTCTCCGATCCTACCGATTCAGGATTGAACAGGATGATCGCTACGCCGAACAGGAGTGTGAGAATGGTGCAGGAGATCAGGAAGTTCATCCATGTGAACGCGCTGTTGAGTAGCAGCGGTGGGAAAAAGAGCACCGGATTCGTGCCAGCCATGGCCGCAAGGCCGCCCACTCCTGCACCAGATGCCAGCAGGATGAGCCAGAGAACCGGTCGTGAGCGGGCATAGACTGCCGAGAGGAAGAAAACACCGCAGAGACCAAAGAGGAACGAAAGGGTCAGGGTGAGGAGCAGAAGCAATGCCGCTGCAAGAGGGACACCGGTAAACGGCGATGCCAGGATATACCCAAAACCAAAGGGCAGGACCCAGAGGAAGAAGTAATAAACCGTGTCTTTGATTACAAAGTTTGTGAAGATGAACTTCTCTGACAGGGGGAGGCTCCGGGCTGAGTAGGCAAGCAAGCTTGCCTGGCCGAACCGTCGGTTCATCACCTCGTTGCCCAGCAGCCCGAACCCGCCGACCATGATCCCGAGCATCAGGTAGTTCGCGTGGATGATGAGCGTGAGGTTGCCTGCCGGGAGAGTTGTCCGCATGAGGGGGATGAGGAATGACCCCATAAATGCGATCCCGAAGATCATGACCGGGAAGAGGGCAAAGGAGAGGCTGCCAAACATTGTGGAATGGACCCGCCACTCCTCTTTTACCATATTTATGAACAGTTCAAACATGGCGATCCTTCCGGACAAGCGAGAGGAAGAAGGAAGGCAGGTGCTCATTCCTGCTTGTTAATCCGGTAACAGGGCCGGTGTGGAGCAGAGTGCCCTTGTGGAGGATTGCAAACGCCGAGCAGATCTCCTCAGCCACCTCGAGTATGTGGGTCGAGATGAAGATTGTCCTGCCATTTTTAACATATCCGGCGAGGTAATCTTTGACGACATCCTGCATGATGGGGTCGAAGTTGATCAGGGGTTCATCAATCAACGCAAGTGCAGGCTCATGGATGAACGCCTGCGTGAACATCAGTTTCTGACGGGTACCCCGCGAGAGGTCCTTGCAGAGAACATTCTTTTTGTCATCAAAATCGAGGAAATCGAACCACCAGTCCGCTTTTTTTTCAATGTCAGGGATTTTCCGGACTGCCCCGACAAACTCGAGGTACTCCTTTGCGGTGAGAAAACTGGGAGGGGTCTCCTGTTCTGGGATGATCCCCACCATCCCGCGGACACCAACCGGGTCTTTGGTTACATCGACTCCAAGCACAGTTGCCGAACCGCTGGTTGGTCGGGTCTGCCCGGTCAGCATTTTGATCATGGTGGTTTTCCCTGACCCGTTTGGGCCAAGCAACCCGAACAGTGCTCCCCTCTCAACAACAAGCGAGATGTTGTCAACGGCGACTACGTCCCTGTACCTCTTGGTAAGATTTTTTGCCTCAATTACAACTGGCATTTCCGTGCTCCTGACTGTTATTCTAAAGTGCGGATCTCTTTGGGTAAATACCTCTTGGTTTTCCGGTCCTAAAAAAAACCGATGAGGATCTCAATTCTACTCAGATTGCTTCTTCCTCTTTTCCAGACGTTTTGTCAGGTCCCCCATTACAGAAAGAATTGCAGGCATTATGAAAATGGCACCTATTAATGAGAACCCTACTGCTATCAGGGTCGTTATCCCGAAGTTGCTGATGATCGGGAAACTTGCCAGGCAGAGTGCAGAAAATCCAAAGAAAGTCGCGAGCCCCGATATGGTTATTGCGGTACCTATCTTGTTAACACTTTCCTGGATGGCAGCAATGTGATCGTGCAGGCGCTCTTCCTCTTCCGCATATCTCTCCATGACCAGGATGGTATATTCAGCAGCAACCCCGATGGTCATAGATCCCAAAGTTGCCGTGAGGGGTGTGTATGCGATGCCCAGCATGTACATTGCAACCGCGTTCCACCCTACAATAAAAATAATCGGGACGAGCGGGGTAACTGCATGGACATGACGGTATACCAGTGCGAGGAACACAAAGACGAGCACGAACCCGAGCAGGGTCATCGCTTCTTTTGATGACACGAGCCCGTTGATGAGCGTTGTGAAGAGGTAAAACGATCCTACCGGAGTAAGAGTAATCCCTGTGGGCGGTTCGAGAAATTTAATATCCTTTTCCATCTGGATTTTTAGGCTGTTCAGGGACGACATCTCGAGTTTGACAGTATTGAAGCGTATGACACCTTCCATTGAGCCGCTCAGGTATGGCTTTTTAACATCGGCCGGGATCTTTTCGATCACCGCATCGAGCTGGGTCTGGTCTTCAGGCATCACTCCCCCGTTATATGCAAGGATATACGTGACAATGCTTGTCGCACGGGTGAGTTCTGTGTGATGGGCGAGCTCATAGTCCTGGAAGTCCTTTATCCACCGCACGGTATCGAGGTCAGTGACACGACTCCCCTGTATAATAAAATCAGCGGTGCTTGTCGAGCCCAGAATACCGGTCACTTTATCCATCTGGACTTTAGCCGGCATGTCACTGGGAACAAAAGCGTTCTCGCTTGTCTCTATCGGGATCTGGGGATCGATCTGGAATCCGATCAGGGCGATCACACCCGCGATAAGGAGGATGGGGATAGGATTTTTCGCAATTTTTACCGAAATATCTGTAAGGAACCGGCCGTATGACCACGAATTCTTTTTTTGACCATTGCCAGCCGAAGTACCCCGTGTTTGAGAGGGGACATAATCGCAGGCTCCTTCGCCAACTGCATAACAAAGTTCAGTTTTTTGTTTTTTTGGTGTGTAGTTGACGAGATGAGCGATTGTCGGGATTCCAATAAGTGAAATGACAAAACAGCTCATGACACCAATCATAGCAACAAGCCCGAATGAACGGATCATGGGAACTGTCGAAATGAACATCGCGATAAATCCCATACAGGTGGCAAGCATCGCATACATGACGGCCGGGCCGGTACGGGTTATCATGACCGATACGGCTTTGTCAAGCGATCCTTTCCGTGCTTCTTCATCAAGCCTTGCATGGAACTGGATACCGTAATCGATGCCGAGCCCGATCATAACCGGGAAAGCACCAAGTACCGCCATATTGAGCTTAATCCCGGCCAGCCCCATGAAACCCATTGCAGTTGTAAGACCTATCCCCACAAAGAGTACCGGGAGGAAACGGTGGCTGGCATAGGCAAACAAGATGCCCATGACAATAACCATCAGTACCATTGCACTACCGATGAGCACACCCATTGACGACCCCATCTCGGTCTTCATCTGTTCGGAAAATGCGGCGCTCCCTGAAACGGAGATCTTTACGCCGGGTGGGGGATTGTTATTTGCTACGAGGGTCTCAACATTTTTCAGTGTTGCGGTTTTTGCATCATCAGATATTCCCTGTGAAAGGGTGATTTGCACCAGGGTCAGGACATTTGAGGGGACTGCTGTCGTTTTTACTTCAGGAGGAATCAGGGCTACAATACGGTCAATCTCTCCTTTCGACTGGGGGAGAATGCCACCGTTTGAACTTTTCAGAAGGTCTGCAATACTTGCAGATCCCAAGACATTCTCCTGCTGGTTGATATCATGTTCGAGCCCGTCGATATAGCTGAGGACCTGTGGGCTGAGTGGATCACTTGTTTCCACAATAAGGATGAGCACATTTGAGGAGAAAGTATCAGTATAGTGTTTGTTGAGAATTCCTGCACTTGAGTCTTTTTCCAGATAGGTATCATTACCGGTCTCCATGGTGATGAGCGTCATCCCGAATAAGGCAATGATAAGGATTATCCCGATAACGGCTGCAACGCGCTTTGGATGGCGGTTGATGACGTGCGCAAGTGCTTCAAATATCCGTTCGATCATGTTTTCTCCTTTCTCTTTGTTGACTGGAGCAGGAAATGGGTGTAAAGGAAGGGTTTGCCCTCCTGATGCGGAAATGTGCAGTCGTGTGAGCACCTGCCAGGTGGTACTGACATGAACACACCAGTTAGTGTTTGTTCGTTCTCTGGCGATAGACCAGGTAACCAATCAGGATGACAGCAGCAATTCCGCCAGCCAGCACAAACGGGTTACTCAGCAGGGAGTTTTCTTTCTCTACAACAATCCGGACTTTCATCGGATCTGATATCAGCGAATTGTCCAGTGCATCACGGTACCGGACCTCAGAGTCAAGAGCGTATTCCTTCAGCGTTGCAGTCTTGTCTACTGTGATCTCAAAGACAGCCTCCCGTGTTTCGCCGGGTGCGAGCGTTCCAAGAAATGCCGTATCATCATTACTGGTGAATGGATCAACAGCACTGATCCGGGCCTGGACATTGTACGCGGGAGCACCGCCGGTATTGATATACTTGACGTTGATTACTTTCTTCTGGCCTGGAGAGACTGTGTCCGGTTCAGATATGATATTAAAATCAATTTTTTTACCTACCTGAAGGCCGATAGTTTCTGCGTCTGATGTGATCGTATCCCCTTCACTATTCTCATAACTTACCAGAACATCAAGCGGATAGGTCTGCGCTTCTGCGTTGCTGGAGATGGATACTTTAAACCGGCTGCTGACGACCTGATTGACTGAAAAGTCCCCGATAAATGTGCTTCCGGAGACCGGTATAACGGGGCTCATGTCATTACGGACAATCTTGATGATGGCATTTTTCCCGTTCTCGTGACCTATGTTTTTTACGGTCAGATTGACAAAACCTTCGGTACCAGCGTTCAGGTGTTCAGCCTCTGCCGAAAGTATGCTGAGTTTCACCTTCAGCTTTAATTTTTAAAGGAAGGCTGAAAGTATCATTTTTTTCTTTGTAGTAATACTGGATTGTGTCAACACCATATTGGTCAGCTTCGTACAGGTATGAGTAATTCATAACCAACGGAAGATTGAAAGATCCTGCAGCTGCATTGGGATCAATTTTCATGGTTATCACACAATTTGTCGTGCTGCTACCCTTCAAATCCCCAAGCATCTGCGGATCTGATTTGATCGTGACCGGTGCGCCTCCGGATGCCAGTGAAACCGTCAGGAATTTTGCCGTGTTTGGGAGGTCCTCACGATCAATAATCCCGGACTGGACAAACTTGAACTCGTTGACCCCTTTGTTTTGAATCACCACTTTGAGCTGGACCGTTTCTCCCGGGCTTACCTCATTCGAACCGGATATATAGGCTGACAGTTCAGGGCTTCCTGACATGTATTTTGTACCTGTTGCAGCAGTTGCTGCCTGCACCGGGAATATGACCAGGGCAGCCAGGGTGATGACAACGAGACAGGTGAATAAGAACCGGCTGTTGTGCAGGAAGGCAAATTTCGTAGATAATGCAGAATTCATGTTTCTGCTGACAGATTTTTGCTGAATGTTAGTCATGAATGTCCTCTTGATTAGGAATGGTTTATACATGTTTAAATCAATATTATATAAACTTATTGTTTATAGATTATACATAATGATAATAAACTAATTCCGGCGTGAGGATATCCTTGGAATGGATACTATTACAAAAAGAGAGCAAAAAAAGATCGTGAATCCGGTGAAGTGAATGGATCAGCCAATAAATTTCTGGAGTGCTGCAATACGATCTCTGAGTGCCTGCTCCCGTTCTATTGACTCGGTAATGTCCGTCATGGTACAATAGGTGGATACCGTCTTGTGATGCCGGGCAGCAGTGACCCTGGCAAGGATACAGCGACGGGTGCCATCTTTACGGGTAATCCAAAGAGTAAACTCTCCGGGTTTTTCTGAATCCGGTTGGGTATTTTTTACCATCTCTTCGATCTTTTCGTGATCCTCCGGAGATACCAGATCAGCCGATTTCATCCGTATGAGCTCCTTGTTTGAATATCCGGTGATATCTGCGATACGGTGATTGGCAAAGACAAAATTTCCGTCTTCCACAATGATGAGCCCATCCTGGATATTCTCAGCCATCAATCGGAACCGCTGTTCGCTCTCTTTAAGTGCGGCTTCATGGGTTTTTATTTCCGTGATATCTGTCAGGACGATAAAAACATAGCGGGTATCCTGATGCAGTACCGAAGAGATACGGGCGGATGTAAACCTGCGTTCTCCGTCTTTTCGCCGGATCCATATCCTGAGTTCGGTAAGTTGCTGATCCTTCCGGTCCATATTTTTAATCTGGCTGGCTGCTGCTTCCTGGTCATCACCATCAATAATCGAAAGAGGGTTCATCTTCCATAATTCTTCAAAGGAATAACCGGTGATTTCCGCTATCCGCCGGTTCGCAAAGACAACAATATCATTTTCCATGATGATCAGGCCGTCATGAATATTCTCAGCCATCATCCGGAACCGCTGTTCATTTTCCCGGATTTTCCGCTCTGCAAGAACCTGTTGTGTGATATCCTCAAGAATAAGGGTAAAACCTTTTGAACCATTTTCAAAAACCGTTGGCACAGTCTTCTGTTTAAAGACCCTCTCCCCTTGATCTCTGACCTGGAATGTAACCGTATCCTCTTTTTCTCCCGACCCGCTTGAAATGGTATCCAGTAATTCATGGACGTCAACATCCGGTGGGTTGAGAAATTCGATATTTTTCCCGAGTGTATCTTCCCGCGTAAGGTTCAGGAGTTTTAAGAAATTGTCATTCAGGTCTATTATGCGGGACTCATTATCTAAAACCATGATACATTCTTTTGAGTAGCTGAGCATTGCAGAAAGGGGGACGCGCTGCGAAAGCGTGAATACTTTTGCCATGCCGTAGGATCGCATATCCACTTGTCCGGAGATCAAAAGAATATCCAGATATCTTCCGATAGTGTTCTTGTTTTTATTGAGCGCTTTTGAAATATCCGTAACACTCATCCCACCCGGATTCTGCTTGAGAAGATCTTTTATCTGGGAGAGTTCGTGTTCATAATCCTGCATCATCTGAATATCACGTCAGGTTTTTCGTATCAGGCAATTGTGGAGTAATGTATTATTGACAATTTATATGGATAGTTAATAGAATAAAATTCTTAATAAAGGTTTGTCTGCTCACAATATGCAATAAAATCTTAGGCCCGGGTCGGCAAATAACATCAGATTCATAAGAGATTCTGTTAATATGTTCATTCATTCGTTACTCAGGTGATGTGAGGATGATCAGTATGAATCTCGATATCTTTAACCAGATGAGTGATGGGGACAAACAACAGTACCTGGAATTTCTTCTCTGGCATTATCGTGTTGTAGATGCATTCTGGTTCATCAACGTCACAGAAAAGTACGGTCAGCCGGAGGCAGAGAAAATAAATGAGCTGGTATGGGGGCGTGTTGCCGGCATGGCAGCAAAGGATCTTGTCCGCAGGTTTAATATCACCGAAAAGGGCCTGGCCGGATTTATACGTGCATTACGTCATTTCCCCTGGGCGATCATTGTCGGGTATACTATTGAAGAACGGGATGAAGAGGTGATCCTTTCGGTACACTCCTGCCCGACACAGGAAGCCAGGTTAAAACGAGGATTAGGTGAATATGTATGTCGTGAAATGCACCGGGCTGAGTTTACCGGTTTCGCCCGCGAGATAGATCCCCGGATTGTTGTTGAATGTATCTTTGCCCCCCCTGATCCACACCCAAAAGACATGTCCTGTAAATGGCGGTTTTACCTGAGGTCATAGATCCCTGGTCATTGTTTTTAAGATATGATCCAAATCGCCGGCTTTATTGAATTCTGGCGAATAATACCCTACTTATCAGGAAGAAAAACAGGTTAAAAAGGAGGGTAAAAATTCCGGATTTTCTTATATTGTTTACCGTATATATAATCCTCAACGGGGTGGCTTTTCTCTTCTATGCCATGGATAAAAGTGCGGCACGAAAAAAAACATGGAGAACACCGGAAAACCTGCTTCTTTGTGTTGCCCTTATCGGGCCTTTTGGGGCATATGCTGCAATGCGGGTATTACGGCATAAGACACGGAAATGGAAGTTCTATCTGGTTCCGGTCTTTATTCTACTTCATTTGGCATCAGGGATCTGGCTTCTGCTTCAAAAATAACATGAAGGGATCGTTTGCTGATGTTTCACCGGATGGGAACAAAATCTCAGTGATAATCTCCTCAGGTTTAACTTGGCGGGGATCATTGGGATACACTTCACGGATCGGACCGGATATCTGAAGTCCCTGTGAGTCCATCCAGGCAAAGAGCATGAGATATGTTGGCCCGCAGGACTCGTATGGCCATGATGAACTGTATGTACCATTTTCCCCCCAGGAAGTACAGAGACCTTGATTTCCCCTTTACCTTTCACGATCCCGGATACCGGCCATCCAACTTCGACAGTAGCGGTTTCCTTCTCGTTTGCCTCCATCACCGCTCCCATGGTAGTTTCGTGGCAAAGAAAAATCGGAGCACCGTTGATCGTGATGTTCTTTTCAACAATAAACTCATAGACCTTCATCAGGAGTTTTGGGATCAACTGGTATGTTCCGGTCTTTTTTATCCCAGGGCCTGTTGGGCTGCGACTTCAACAATGGTAATATGTTCCATAGTTTTCACCATACCATGATTACCGATGTAATGTATTGGCGTATCTCTTGCGCAAGGTGAAAGTAACCAGTACCTTAGATCAAACCATGCTTCTTTAATACCGGTCTTTTCCATACACTCTTTAATGCGAACCAACAGGCACCAATATTTTCTGGATCTGGCAATACGGTGTGCACATCAGGGCACCTGCCTGCGGCGTAATTTCGGCGCGATTATCGTTGATGAGTACAATACGATCGTTTCCACCGGATATACCGGTGCACCAAGAAAACAGATGGATTGCACTGAACTCAATACCTGCTGGCGAAAGGACCATAATATTCCATCAGGTTCGAACTATGAGCGGTGCAGGAGTGTCCATGCAGAGATGAATGCACTTCTCCAGGCGGGTAAGAATTCCCGGGGATGCACCCTGTACCTTGCGGGATTTGATGTCGAGACTGATGAGTCTGACCCAGATCTGGCCTTGTTTTCTCTGTTCGAAAATGATTGTCAACAGTGGCATAACCAATGTTATCATGCGGACTGCAAAAGATGAGTACAGGGAAATGGACCCGATGGTTCTTTACCAGATGCGGAGCAGGGAAGCGCTTGGGGACGATGTGAAGTGAAGAGGTAAATTTTTTTCTTGTTTTATCACTACGATGAAGATACCTGCAGGAACGAATTACGGCAATCTCTGTCAGCAGGTAGGTACAGGGCTTTGAATATCTTTCACGGAAGGCAGAGCAGTTATCATCGAAGTATAATGGTTTAAAGCGCCTGGGCTGGCATTAACAACACAGGATAATAAAAGAACCCTTTTTTAAGGAAAATGAGAAAAATTGATAAATTTTTGAAATTAGAACCGGGGTTTCCGGTGTTTCGGCAGGCAATCCCTGCAATATACTGGCCTGCCCTCGGTTGGCTTGAATGGCACTTCGCATTCTTTGCCGCAGTCTGAACAGGTTACTTTCGTCATTTCTCGTGGACCGGAGTCCCTTGGGCCGCCAAAGTTTCTGGAGCCGCCAAAATTGTTTGATCCAAACATAGTATTACTCATACAGTATAAAACTGTGCAACTATATACGCCGCTCGAGCATAAGAACCTCTCTATTGTAGCTATAGTATGTCCTGCAGAGTATCCAATGGTTATACATCAGCCATTGCCTGAATGCTCGCAGATTTACCGCTTTTTTAGGTTATCAAATTCTAAGCGTACTGGTTCGTACTCGTTATCCGTAATCCTTGCATTGAAAGGTCATTGGATTTTTTTAATCTTTTTTCACAAGATAATCCTGTATTGATTTTTATTTGCAGATCTTCAGACTGCAAATCACGCTCTTCCTGAAAATTACCATCACACCCTGTTCCCGCGCGGTAGCTTGCCAATACAGTCCTCCGGTTATCCTCAGCCATCGCCATGATTTGACTATCTCTGACCGATCATCAGATACTGCAGCCCGATCCGGGTGGTATACCCAATGGGTGTCATGTTCAGCAGTCCCGCAGCGCTCATGATACGACATACCTGGCTATGCAGGTGGTGATCCCTTTTTTGTTCAGGCATTTTTTATTTCATTGTAGATACCTGCAAGGGACAAACTGATCAGGTTCATGGTGGTCGCGGAATACCACAGGTATGATTCAAAGAGCGTGAGTCGGGTGATCCAGCCTGACCAGAGCATAGCACAGATAATAGTGAATGTAAGGAGGGTGTCGACTGCAAGAAATACCATTGGTTTATGGAAATACCGCCCGGCCTGCGCGATGGTGCAGTATTCAAACGGTGCAGTGCGGTGCATGAGGTCAAGTGTTGATCGGCTGGTGTTCATCAGAAGATCAGCCGTTGCCCAGAAAACTATCAGATATCCAAAGGTGCTGAGAAAAAGATTGTGCCCGGCTCCTATCCGGATTGCGGTTATCCCAAAAAGCAGTTTAAAAAAACAAAATGGGATACCGATGGTAAAACTTAAGAAAAACGGACGTTGAAAGATTTTCTGGATGGCATCGCTTTCTTTATCGAATGTACACTTCCTGGTATCGCTGGCTTCTGGTGACATGGTCTTTTACTAAAGGAATCGCTTTTTTTTAATTAATGTATAGTGATGCTGTCAGGATTAAGAACATGGGATTTTCTGTAGCCATATAAAAAAAATTTGTCGAAAGAACCAATTACCATGAAGCAGAAAATACTAGAGAAATTCTTTTTAAAAGGTGAAAAAATATGGGAATTTTTGACAAACTGACCGGAAAACCAGCAACGCTCACTCCAAAGTCAGCGCTGGTACTCTCTGCCATCACGGTAATCGCGGCTGATGGTGTAATCGACGAAGCAGAGCTCAATGACCTTGCCAAAATTGTCCGTGGTGACAAAAAATCCATTGATACGGCGATGCAGGTCATGAAGGCAAACCCGTTTCCCGCCGTTATTGATCTGGTGGCAAATATCCTTGATGAGAAACAGAAGATCGCCACGCTCGCTATCCTGTGTGATTTAGCCATGTCAGATGGTGTGCTGGCCGGTCAGGAAAAGCAGATCCTCCAGATGTATATGGACAAGTTTGGTGTCCCGGAGGCAAAACTTACCCCGATTATTGAGGCAATCGCAATCAAGAACGATTTTTCAATCTTCGCATAATCTTTTTTTAAGAAATTTCGTCCAGGACCTTGTGGATACTGCATCCTTTTATTGCTTACCAGGAATGCCAAAACCTGCAGTTCATAGCTGTTCTTAATGGAAGCATTACGAGAAGAAGCACAGGTATAGGCCCTGTCTTATTTTCCACATAACAAAAGAATTTTATTTCTGACAGGAATCCGGTTTATATTTTTGACTGGTCGTACCCTTTTTGTATTCCTGTCGGGTTTGACTTACTAATGCCCCTGCTGCTCCGGTAATACTTTTTATTTGTTTCTGTTGGTGTCTTACCAGCATAGATGTAAGGTTGCCGGGATTCAGAGGATTGTATGGCAAGGAAACAGTCTACCGGATTTTTGCCTCCTTCGCATACCCTTGTCTGATTATCCACGCAATCCTTACAGGATGGCACGTGGGAAAGCAGCACTCCGGGAAAATGTGCTGTCCACAGCTCAGGATCAATTTTCCCCTCACTTTGGAATTTTAGTATGTGTCGTGGCGTATATTTCATCACCAGTACTGGACGATTGTTTATCTTATCTGTATGTAATGAGGAACATCTGAAGAGTTTTTGTTATCCGGGTTAAAAAATAATAATTACATCTGTCCATGCCTGAATTGACCTGAATTACCTTTGAGAAGATTTTTACCCGGTTAATCCCCTTAAAACGTACTCTTACCTCAATGAATGAGAGTAGAAACCCAAATCAGGGAATTATTCATTATTCTTTAAAAAATGGTTACGGTAAAAGATCCTTACTGCTCCGTATAATCAGTCCGGCGATCATCACAATAACAGGATATACGGTTCCCGTTCCGGCTCGTTGTGGAGGTGTCGGGGTTTGTTGCGGAATCATTGTCAGAACAATTTTTGTATCCGTGACGTTATCAGCCCGTTCTGAGGCTGTTGTTATCGCAAGAACCGGCGTGATTACTGGGCTTTTCTGTATGGCAGTTGTCGGGATTCTTGTAGGGAGACCCCTTTCAAGAAGAATGTCACTATTGGCAGCAGAACGGGAATTCTCGACCTTGATCGAGAATGTCTTTGTTGAAGTGGCAGATGACGTCTGGAATGCCACTACTGCGCGTCCGTCCGTGTCCGTAGTGACAAGAGCATAATAATTGGTGTTTGATAACTCCGGTGTTGAAGGCGCAACATCATCGCGAATCGTGCGTCCATTGCCATTGTTGATCCCATATGTTCCGATCATGAACGGACCTTCAGGTGGATCCTGCTGAATACCGCTCTGGAAGGGAACAATAACCGGAGGCTGGTCACCGGGCAATCCGGTCATTGTGGATGTCCTGGTAAACCAGATATAGTAAGGAGTACTTGGCAACCCGGTAATATTCACGGTGAACCGACTGCCCCGCGTTAGTGCATTGTCAGACGGTTCACCAGCTGCATAAGCGGAAACGACTACACTCATAAGTGTAGTGATTAACAGGACTACAATGAAGGCATAATGTTTTTGAACCATTATTACTCGGTCCTCCTAAATATTCCAAATGGCACTGTATCAGGCCGCCTCTCTGCTGATACATTCGAAATCGATAAAACCGTTATACGGATCTGTCTTTAACAGGCGTACACGAACTTTCTGGCCAACCCGGAGACCGTGTTCACCCCGCATAATCCGGCCTTCAGCCGGGGGAGTAATGAGCCTGACATAGGTTCCTTTCTCAGAAGCCCCGGTAACCAGTGCAGAGAAGGAGTCACCTGTCCTGTCCTGGAGAAGAACTGCAGCTGCGGCTTTTCGCATAAAACGTTCGACTTTTTTGGATCCTTTCTCCCGGCTTGTCAGCCATGCTGACAGATCAACGAGCTCCTCTGCTGCATACGGGCTGGGAACTTTATCGAGTACCGATTTTAACAGTCGTTGATTGATCAGGTCTACATAGCGCCGGTTCGGCGCTGTTGCATGGGTGTAATCGGTGACTGCAAGACTAAAATGGCCGTAGGGTTCGGTGCCCGGTTCCAGCATCATATACTCGCCCGGCCCAAGGAGTTTAATTACGGTTAGTGACAGGTCAGGGAAGCGTTCAGGGTCAGCGGCTTTCTGGCGGATGAGAAATTTCGCAAGTGCTTTAGCATCCGGTTTGGCAGGCAGGGTCTCATGTAACATCGCAGACTACCATAACGATGCCTTCCCAATTCTTGGGTATGCGAACAACCCGCTGTATCATGGGGATACCAGCATCTCCGAGGTAACTGACCATTGTCCCATTGGCAGCGACCATGAACTCTTCTATCAGGCATCGTGCCATGTTCTGTCTCTGGATGACAAGGTCCCTTACTAAGCCGTCCTCAACAACGGCTTCGGCTTCAATAGTGTTTAATTCAAGCGCTCCCTGTTCCCTCCGGTTTTTTTTCAGGCGTTTCATGGTATCAGCCTGAAGGAGAAGCTGTTCTTTTAGTCCCACAACCTGGCTCACTGATAGGGGTTCAGGTATTTTGTCCTCCAGCCAGTCTCCCACTTCTTCATAAATGAGCTTTGCTTTATTGGTTACGATGGCCCGGTAAATATCCCCCGGAATAAATGTCCCATCCGGGCGTACTGAATATTCAATCACCGTTGCTATATGGTCCTGGCCTGGCAAAAGAGAGGTTATGCCTTTTGAAAGCCTGTCCGGCAGCATGGGAAAGGTTTCGATCCCGGTATAGACAGATGTCCCGTTATGGGCTGCATAATCGTCGGTTTTTGAATGTTTCGGGACGTAGGCATCAACGTCTGCGATCGCGATCATTACCTGCACTTCCCCGTTTTTTTTATTTTCGCAGTATTCCATCTGGTCGAGATCCATTGAATCGAAATTGTCGATCGATGACCAGAGGAGTATTCTGAGGTCTTTAGTATCGTTCTGGATTTTTGGGAATGATTGGATATTGATAGCATTTACTTCCTGGATGACAGAAGGAGGGAACTGAGGTTCGAAGCCGTACTTCCTCATTGCATCCCCTGCGATGGCTTTCAGATCCACGAGGCGGTGTTTTTTCATACTATTTCGAATGAGATTCGTTCATCATTATACCTATCTCTTGGATATTTTCAAACGGATCTAATGGGACCCTGCTTTTTTTCATCGTTTCTTCACTCCTGGAGGTCACAAGCCTGTGGAAATAACCATTTTCCTAAAAAAACAAGGACCTAAAATGATACCCCGGATGAATTGTTTAACCGTACTTCTCACTCGAATCGTTCTGATCCCAGTATCCGGGCAAAATTACGGGATTGAATAAACCTACCGGGAGTTTATATCGATCTTTCAGTGCCCTTTTTTGTCCTCTGGTGTCGTCAACCGGTACATGGAAATGGCCTCTTGACGTTGCTATTTCCTGTTTTTTTAGTTTGGCACAGAAAAAAGTCTCATGCCCATAGGGTTGCCCGCAGTCTTGCACGATCCAGGAGCTCTGGTTGCCTGTATGCACATCCGGATTCCTGATCCCATGATACTTTTTTTTATAAAAACGGAGAACGAATTGGCGAGATAAATTCTCCGTTAATTGTTTTCCTTTTCGGATTGTGGCATTTTTTTGTGTATTTTAGTAAATCCGGCAATTTGATCATGCTTTTATACCCCTTTTCTTCCACTGGAGCGGACTATATATAAAGCGCCAAATCTCTGAAAGTGCCCGCAACTGCAATAATTAACATTGTGACTTTGCGCGGATTATGGATTTTTGGTGTGGATGGGAAACCGTATGTATCTCGTCGAATCAATTATTTTAAAAAATCGTAAAACAAGTCTGAAATTACAATTGTGAACATTTTAGGAATATTTCCAGTGGAAAATAAGGGGTTGTATATAGGTCTTGAGCGTATTGACAGTATACCTTCATTTTCTGGTGCACGTAAGGGAAAATCAGAAACCAGTATCGATGACAGCATCTATTGCGGGAATTTTTCCATTGATAAGAATTGCCACGGTTCTCTGAAATGACTGGACTGAAACGATGGTATAAGATACCAATAACCAAAAGAAATGTACATAAAGAAATTTCATCCCATGACAAAACCAGAAAAACAAATCCCTTTTGCACACCCCGTCCTGAAATGGGCAGGAGGCAAGACACAACTCCTCATGCAGTTGAGCCAACGGCTTCCCCCTGAAATTAAAAGTGGAGAAATTAACCGCTATGTTGAACCGTTTGTTGGTGCTGGAGCTTTATTCTTATATATTACTCAAAAATACCCATTCTTATCCCGCTATATTTTTGACCTGAACGAAGAAATCATTTTATTATACCAGGTAATAAAAAAATCCCCGAATAAACTTGTTCATGAACTGGATCTCCTGGGATCAGAGTATGTTTCAGGAAGTAATGAAGAGAGGGAACGTCTTTTTTATGCTATACGAACGCTTTACAATCAGAAAAAACCAGAAATTAATTTCCAGAAATATGATCCCCAGTGGGTAACCAGAGCTGCCTACAGCATTTTTCTCAACCGCACCTGCTATAACGGTCTCTTCCGTATGAACCGGAAAGGTGAATTCAATGTTCCGTTCGGGAGGTATGACGATCCCCAGATTCTGGATAAACAAAATCTCAAGGATGTTGCTGGTCTGTTGAAGGAGACACATATAATCCCTGGAGATTTCTCCTTATGCAAAAAATTTGTTGATAATAAGACCTTTGTATACTTTGATCCTCCCTACCGCCCGCTCAATGCCACCTCATCGTTCACTTCGTACTCAAAAGATGGTTTTTCTGACACGGATCAGAAGAGACTCGCTGCATTATTCAGGGAACTCGATAAAAAAGGGGCAAAAATTATGCTCAGCAATTCCGATCCCAGGAATGAGAATCCTTCTGATTCATACTTTGAAGAGTTGTACTCGGATTATACTGTTGAGCGTGTTCCTGCAAGGCGCATTATTAATTGTAATGGTTCTCATCGTGGGAAAATCAATGAGTTGATTATTACTAATTATCGTTAAAAACAAAGGAGAATTCCCCATCAGATTAACCGGTGATTTCTCAATTCTCACTTTCGGTTTTCAAGCAGTACTGCCTTCACTTCCTCCGCATGCCCTTTTGGGCTGACTTTGCGCCAGACCGAAATAATTTTTCCTTCAGGATCGATCAGGAACGTATCGCGCCGGGTACCTAAGAACTCTTTGCCAAACATCGTTTTTGGTTTCCAGGAATCATAGGCTTTGAGAACTCCATGATCGGTATCTGACAGGAGCAGGATGGAAAGGTTGTGTTTCACTGCAAATTTCTGGTGGCTTTCAATTGAATCAGCACTCACGCCGATTACCTGTGCTCCGAGATCTGCAAACTTTTCGAGCGCGGCGTTGAACTGCATCGCTTCAAGAGTACAGCCTGGTGTGTTATCCCTCGGATAAAAATAGAGCACCACCCATTTTCCCTGGAAGGAATTCAGGCAGATACGTGCACCTCCGGCATCCGGCAGGCAAAACCCGGGAGCCATTTTTCCAATAAATGGATCATCATGTGACTGAGCCATGTCTATCAGCACAAGGATTGACACACCAGCTCTTCAATGCTGCTGTTCCGGCATACTTTTTGCCGTTTTACCGGTGTGTGAAACCAGGGACCCGGCGACAGGGAAAGAACCGGCAAATTTTTTCTTTCACGGATTTATGAAATGCCTGTGGGGTATCATGCACACATGCATCCAATACTTTCACCCCCCGTTCACCACGATTTGATATTCGCCAGGCTGTCTTTCTCTGGTATGATATCATCAATGCACTTCATGGAAAACCCAATGGCGAACGAAAACCAGAAAATTGACCGGATACGGCAGAAAATTAAAGAAATTTTTGACTGTGATTGTTCAATGAACGACCAGATGCTCATGAAACGGTATGCAATTACCGATAATGGTGAATTAATTATCTATATACAATAACTCCGTCATTACTTTAGAAAATTCGCAGGCTGGAAATCAGTTCAGTCCAGGAAACAAAAAGGGATAATCACATTCTGGCGACTAATTTTATGAATGACATTAAACAATTTATCCTGTGATCGCTCCTGGGGGCTCCAGCCATCGTGCTTCCGCCCCCGCCTCTTAGGCATCCCCCACATGCGAAAACCTCCTACTGTTTATGAAAATATTCGAAACGGGGTCAAGGGGATCTCCGGTGGGCTGCCTCCCCCCAGGGGGAGTAAGGGATTTAACGAGACGGTCTGGACTGTGTTAACCTCCTTCTGGAACCGGGTCCGGTAATTTACCCCGGGAATCACCGTATCGGTGACGCACAAGGTCGAATGTGTAAGCGACACTCCGGGAGCTTCAGGGATTTCTTTAAGAGTCAAGGTTCTTTTCTGTTTGTTATGCGGTGCTGCTCCAGGAGACCGTCATAATATACCATAACGGTTATTTCATCGCCTCGGTTAAACTGCCGCATCCTGTCATCATAGACTTTCTGGACGTGACGGAGCCGGTGACGGGAAAAATAATCCTGCATAAATTCCAGAAACCGGATCTCCTGGGTAAGAAAGGCATTTTCGTACTCTTTGGTTTCACGGGCGCGATCCAGGCACTCCTCATCAGAAATGGTTGTATTATACTCCCCGTGCTGGTCAAGTCCCGAGAATTGCCGCCAGTCAACGCACCCCTTTTCGTCAGCTTCGCGGTGGAGCATATAGGGATAAATACGACAGATGGTAAAACGGCGATCGTAAATCCGGCACTTTCCTTCTTCCAGAAACCAGCAGGATCCTTTGTCATCATCCTGTGTCCGCAGTGCATACCCTGAGACATAGAATATACCGTTCTGGTCACAAAATTCGGGTGCAGGCGCAGGTTCGATAGCAGCCGGATCAAATGCTTTTACTGCCGTTACATCACGGTCGAGCAGGAACACATGTCCATTGAATGCCCTGGTACAACACTTTGCGCATGAAGAACACTGAAATCCTATCTCCCGAATTACAGAAGCAAGACGTTCTAGGGGATATTCCAAAAGACTGTTGCGTTCCTGGATCAGCGCTGCGATTCGTAACGGGATGGGTGTCAGGGAAACGGGGATCACCTTTCAGATTTACCTGAAAATGTGATGGCACGCCTTATCTGCTTTTGCGAGCATGACAGGATGAAGTCCCCCCGTGCAAGGTTTTTTATTTTCTTTTTGGCACGTTGCCATTACCACAGCATTATTGTCATCGTGATTGATAGGTACAGTGATGGAACCGGTTACGGAAATTGTTCGGAATATTGAGATTACTTCCGGAAAGGACCGGTACGTCCTGACACTGGATTCCGAAGATTTTTCTGTGCTCTATCCTGGAATGGTCAGGTACACACTTACCATTAAGGATGGGGAGAAGACGATTTCTGTTTTCCGTACGAACACGTATGAATATTCCCCACTTGTCCCTTTTACGGCGGAGGATGTAGCAAAGCGCACAGCCGATGAATGGGAACATGAAATCCGGAACAATCCCGGGGATTTTATCCTGAACCATCGCCCGGAGTTGTTGGAGCGTGCAACACCTTCAGATATAGATCTTGTTGTTATCCAGGGAAGCCCGCGGGCAAGTGGCAACTGCAGTATCCTTGCCGGGTGGGCGGTTGAAGCAGCTCATGACCTTGGCAGGCGGGTACGGGTTATTTATCCTCATGACCTTGACATACGGTGCTGTATTGGGTGTTACCAGTGCTATAATACGGGCTCCTGCGTCTTTGATGATGATATGGGAAGCATCATCGATGATATCAGGAGTGCTTCGCTTCTTGTAGTATGTTCCCCGGTGTACACCAATACCGTCCCCGCGGGTCTCAAACTGGTAATCGACCGGTGCCAGGCATATCATGCAGAAAGAGTACCTGTCTGGCGGGAGGACCGGCCAACACGGGTTGATTTTTTCTGTAGCAGGAAGAAAAGGGGAGGTGAATTTTACCTGCGTTACCCGGGTTATTTCATCCTTTTTGCTAAATCTCGGAATTACTCCTGTCGGGGAAATCCTGGTAGACCATGTGGATGCAGTCAGGGACATCCGTACAATACCCGGGTTGGAACAGGCCGTACGGGAAAAAGTGAATCAGGGCCTGGTTTTAAAAAAATCAACGGGGAGTAAGCTCAAACAAGATATATGACAACGCCCAACGCTTCAGCATGCCTTACGAGGACCTGCTCCTGATCATCGTCATCTCTATTGTAATTGGTTTTATTCTTGGTTTTTTTTACGTCAGGGGGCAAATCACCGCAATTGAAAATATGTACCGTGCTGAACTGGAGTGCTGGAAATCAGAGGCAACCGAAGAGATCCGAAAAGATGCGGTAAACCGCTCACGCTCGACGCTCAAAGGAAAGATAGCAGAACAAATTGCTCCTGTGCTTCCCGAGTTCTTATTTAATCCCGCTGACGCCCGGTTTATCGGTTCACCCGTGGATTACATTATCTTTGATGGTCTGACTGAGGTATCAGATGATAAGAAAACATCAATCCGGATTGTATTTATGGATGTGAAAAAAGGAGCAGCCAGCCTCTCGCGGACCCAACGGATAATTAAAAAGGCAATTGAGGAGAAGGCTGTCAGCTGGGAGACACTCAGAATCGGTGACAGGTAATCTGGCGATCTGATGCTAACGTGAGATAAACGCAGTTTCAATGGGTAATTTTAAAAAAAACTCAAAAACGCACACATGTTTTCAATGTGGAAATTCTTTTCCTGAGATAATTTATTTTCCCGCGGTAAAGGGATGTTTGACGGCAAAATAAAAAAAAATGACCTAATTATACGTCCGGAACGGGACGTATGAATCAAAGATCTTTACTTTGTCCCCCTGGGGGGTGGTTGCCCAGACTTCTGCACGGTCCCGGTAACCGGGTGCCGTTGTGCTGGTTAATTCTAGGGTTTTTCCGACAGTGAGCGGTTTGGTTATCGATCCCGTCTCCACAACACCGTCAGAGCGGGTTACTTTCACATCCACCTGCTGGATAAAGATAAGTCCCTTGCCTCCACGAACTGTCGTGATGATGAGGGGATTTATCGATTCACCATTACTTTTTACTTCAACTTCGATATTCCAGTTTTCGGGCAGAGTCTGTGTGGGTCCCGGGGTTGAAGAATCAACTGTCGATGCTGCTGTCGGTGTGCCAGCCGCTGTTGTGGTTGCGGCAGGTGGTGTAGGAGTCGCTGTTGCAGGGGGAGTTGCAGTCTGTGTGCAGCCGGCAGTCAGGATAAGTACTGTACAGAGCATGAGAGCTGCGGTAGTCATCAGGATCTTTTTCATACGGGAGTTTTGCCCGGGAGGGTATATGAGCATTGCGTCATGAGGATCTGGTTGAATTATCAGAAACACCCCTTGTAAATGTATTTTATAACGGGCGGGGTTTTTGAATGTGAATTACAAAAAAAATTGAAAGGAATGTTTTTAAGCCCGCTTTCCTGATGCCGGCTCTATACCGGTTGGCTGGTTCCGGATCGTCCGTTCTTTCATGATTGTATACACTTCGTGTGCGTGCTCACTGGGTATTTCGACAAAGGAATAACTGTCAAGGATCCGGATCGCACCTATAGCCTTTCCGGGAATTCCTGTCTCCCCGGCAATGGCTCCGACAATGTCTTTTGGTGCAACGTTATGCATCCTGCCTACTGAGAGGAAGAACCTGACCATACCTGTTTCCGCCCCGGTATCGCCAAAATCCATCGCATCGCGCTTTTCCACCTCAGGTTCACTTCCCTGCTCCATCTGAAGCTTGAGGAGTGCAGCAGCAATATCTATCGTACTGAGGTCACTTTCAGTTTCCTGCTCAATGATGCGGACGTAGGTGTCCATTCCTCCCGCTTTAATCGTATCACGTACTTTTTCCAGCACACTGCGAGTGCGGGTCTCGGCGACATCACTGAGAGTCGGGACAGGCATACGGGGGATCTGGATTTTTGCGTAATGCTGGATTTCCCGCATTTTCGTGAAATCCTTTGGTGAGACAAAGGTTACAGCCTTGCCGCTCTTGCCCGCCCTGCCTGTTCTTCCGATACGGTGGACATAATATTCTACATCCTGAGGCACATCGAAGTTGATGATCATATCAACATCCTCGACGTCAATACCCCGGGCAGCGACATCGGTTGCAACCAGGATCTCGATCGAACCCTTCCGGAACCCGCCCATCACCCTGTCGCGCTGTGACTGCTTCATGTCGCCATGGAGTTCCTCGGCACGGTAACCCCGCGCCTTGATCTTCCCGGCGAGTTCCTCTGCCCTGCGTTTGGTGTTGCAGAAGATAATCGACAGGTGTGGGTCGGCGATGTCGATCAGCCGGCACAGTACATCAAGTTTTTCGCGTTCTTTAACCTCAATATATGATTGTTCGATCTGTGGGACGATCAGATCAGCGTACTCAACTTTGACAAACTCGGGTTTGTTCATGAATCGTTTGGAGATATCGATGATCGGTTGCGGAAGTGTTGCAGAGAAGAGAAGTGTCTGGCGTTTCTGGGGGATTTTTTTGAGAATCAGTTCGATATCATCACGGAATCCCATATCAAGCATCTGGTCAGCCTCATCAAGTACCACCGTTGCTACCTCATCAAGTGAGAGTGTGCGGCGCCTGAGATGGTCCATTACCCGCCCCGGCGTACCAATTACGATATTGACACCGGAATGAAGTGCCCGCAACTGGCGGTCTATCGGTTGCCCTCCGTACACCGGAAGCACCGTAATGCGCGGGAGGTGCGAAAGAAGTTCAGAGAACTCTTCTGCTATCTGGATCGCGAGTTCACGTGTCGGGCAGAGTACAATTGCCTGTACAGTTCTGTGTGTTGCATCAATCTTCCCTATAATCGGAATGCCGAATGCGGCTGTTTTGCCTGTACCAGTTTGTGCCTGAGCAGTCACGTCATGCCCGGCCTGGATTAGGGGTATAGCGAGTGCCTGGATGGGTGTGGGCTCTTCAAAGCCCATATCTTCTATTGCTTTACCGATTTCACGAGAGAGGTGAAAGTCGGAAAATTGCATACGAGTATTCATATCGCAACACCATTTGGTGTACTGGTTCATAAGATGGCGCTATGGGGAAAGCATTTTTTATATATAAACAGAGATGTCCTGCGATTTTTTTATCTACCATGGTGAGAATGGGTTAGTAAAGGTGCGAAATGAAAGTTGTTGCATTTAACGGCAGTGCGCGCAAGGATGGGAATACTGCGATCCTTGTGAATGTGGTGTTTAAGGAGCTCAAAAAAGCGGGCATAAAAACCGAGCTTGTGCAATTAGCCGGAAAAAGATCCGGGGATGTACCGCCTGCGGAAAATGCTTTGAGAACCAGGATAAGCAATGCGCGGTCAAAGGAGATGTTGCCAATGACTGTATTGACAAGATGCTGGAAGCGGATGGAATCATCCTTGCATCACCAACATATTTTGCGGATGTCTTCACCGGAAATAAAGGCATTGATCGACAGATCAGGGTTTGTTGCAAAGGCAAACCAGGATATGTTCAAACGGAAAGTGGGTGCCGGGGTTATAGCGGTGCGAAGATGTGGTGGAATTCATGCATTTGATACCATCAACCACTTCTTTTTCATAAACCAGATGATTGTCCGGGTTCTTCTTACTGGAATGTTGGTATCGGCCTTGCTCCCGGCGATGTGAATGGTGACGATGAAGGAATTTCAACCATGATGACGCTGGGCGCAAACATGGCATGGCTGATAAAAAAAATTCAGGAATAATTTTTCTTTTTAGATCTCAATTGTCAGGTCATCGGTTGCAACAACCAGACCCGGGCATTTCTTTTCATAGTGACGGTAAATTTCCTCCCGGTCCTCAAGAGTGCGGTACACCTCTGCACCAAAATGCATGAGTGCAAGTCGCTTCGCATGGGCTTCTTTTGCAATATGGACGGCATTTTCGGGATTGAGATGCGGCCAGCCCGGACTCTCCTGCCCGGGTTTTAGTCCGCATTCTGTAATAAGAAGATCCGCATTCCGGCCAAGTGTGATTGCGTTATTGCAGAGCACCGGTGTCCGTGCAATAGGCAATAACCTTCTCATCAATGATCATCCGGAACCCAAAACAGGGTACCGGATGTACAAGGGGCAGGCAGGTAAGCGGGAACGGTATGGTGTGGTCTCCCGGTGCAAGCTCTGTTATTTCAACCTTGAAAGGAAGTTGTGCAACCGGTACAGTGAACGGTTCAGCCACAAATGTATTGAGGATGGCTTTTGTCCCGGCCTGCCCGAAAATTTTCAGGCCTTGTAAAAACCTGAATTTGACAAGAGTATGCAGCCCTGCAATGTGGTCAAGGTGAAAATGGCTGATGAAAAGATAAGCGGGTTTATCCTGGGTGATATAGCGGTCCGCTTTTGCAAAACCATTTCCTGCGTCAAATATGATATCATATTCTTCTGCCTGTATCAAAACCGAACAGGTATTTCCGGTTTGTGTATCATACCAGCCATTTGTTCCAAGGAAGGTAACCTGCATGGGTACAGGATTATATTTTGCAGACCAAAAAGGTAGAGTTATTTTTCTGATACCTGTTCTTTCCTGCACAATTTATTATATACTCCTGAGAATATCCGATTATGAAAAAAAGATGGTTCTTTTCTTTTACGGTGATCCTGATTATCTTCACCCTCTGTATGCCCGCGGGAGACTGCGCTGCTTGAAGTGACTGTCAAAGGGCCGGTAGACACGATCAGCCCGACCAGGAATACCCTGACAATTAAAAATCCGCTGCAGTATGGTTGCAGCTACCCGGCAACCGGAATTCCGGCATGCTCCTATATCCCTATCAACAGGTCTGGGCTCACCGGAACAGTGCCGGATGCGGCCGCATTCACGGTTTTTACTATCGGTGACCAGGTTATTGCGACCAGCATTGGCGGTCAGGGTGAGACGTGGATTTCCCTTGCAAAGTTGTACGGTTCACGGCCCAATGAAGAGCTGGTAACCGATGTTGTTGGGGATATCGGAACGATCCCGCTCCCGTTCATCGGAGATTACGCTCTGGAAACTTCGACTGCACCTGACTGTTCAGCATGTTCAGGCTCCACATGCGCAGCCACCTCAGCAACGGTGAAGGTAACGAGTGAGGGAAGCGGAGTCCTGGAAAGGACTCTTAGTCCCGGGGAGTCACTCAGCTATAATGGAAGGAACGATGGATCGAGTATTTACGTGAGGTTTGTCAGGGGACAGGCACCATCAACAACATGCGTGGGGACATCCGGTGCAACCGGACCTCAGGCAGTCTCTGTTTATATCGTTAAAGTAGTGCCACCCATAAGTTCAGCACAGACAAACATCCGGACGGCAACGACCACCCGTCCTGATGAGGCACTGACGACGTTTCCTCCGAAATTTCCAACGACCTTTCCGCCGATTGTCCTGACAACTACCATGATACCGACAACCCCCAGGGCAGGAATGTTACCGCTCGCGGGGATCGGCGCGATCGGACTTGCAGGGATTGTTCTGGCAAAGAAGAGAAGATAAGATCCTTGGTAAAAAATCTTTTTTTACTGGCGGGCTGTTTTTAAAATGGAGTCGTGCACAAGGAGGAGGCAGATACGGTGTGTTGCAACACTCCTCGTGGGGTTTGCCGTGCTGTGCGGGTTTGCGGTTGCCCACTCACCTGGTGATGTTCAGGTGAAGTACAATGAACTGTCAGGTGAACTTGCAGTCACTATTATTCACCCGGTGGGAAATCCAGGTACGCATTATGTGAAACAGGTGACGGTCAGGCAGGGAACCACGGTACTTGCTGATACCTACTACACAAGCCAGCCGGATCGCTCATCGTTTACCTATACCTTCAGTTTACCGCAGCTGAAAGGAGGCATTGGTGAGATTATCGTAGAGCTGCAACATCTCTGCCAAAAAAATCCGGGTCATTACCGCTTGCTGCAATTCTTGCAGCAGGGTTAGCTGCAAAGAAAATCCTAAGGTGATCCAGGGGCAGGAACTGCAGCTCCACACACCGTCTCTCTCTTTTATGGTCTTTTTCATCCTTTTTCTTCCATGATCACAATCTTATCATAGATTCCCCCCGAACCAGAATACCTAAGAAAAAGGTGTTCTATGGTTCGTGTCGGAGTCCACGTCTCTATTGCCGGATCGGTTGACCTTGCAGTTGACCGGGCAAAAAACGCCGGTTGCGATGTATTCCAGATGTTCTCACGTAATCCACGGGGATGGGGATTTTTACCACTTTCCAAAGAAGCCTGCGATACATTCAGATCAAAAATCCGGTCAGGTAACCTCCTTCCCGTTGATCATATGCCTTATCTCCCTAATCTTGCCTCACCAAAACCGGATATTTACGATAAATCGGTAACAGCCCTTACCACCGAACTTGACCGGTGCAGGCTGCTTGGCATCCCCTATCTTGTAACCCATCTCGGCCATCACCTCGGAGACGGGATTGCCGGAGGAAGGGCCCGGGTTATCTGGGCAATAAATACCTCTCTGGCGGAATCTGATAAATCTGTGATGCTGCTATTGGAAAATACCGCTGGTGAAAAGAACAGTGTGGGAAGCACCTTTGAACATATCCGAGGCATAATGGACGGGATTGAATATCCAGACCGAATCGGGATCTGTTTTGACACGTGCCATGCATTTGCTGCGGGTTATGAACTTCGCACTAAAGCAGGTATTGAGGAAACAATAACGCAATTTGATAACGCTGTTGGAATAAAATATCTCAAAATGATCCATCTGAACGATACAAAGGGAGATCTTGGGAGCGGCCTCGACCGTCATGAACATATCGGTATGGGATATATAGGCGAAAACGGGTTCAGGCTCATCCTTCATCATCCGGTTTTTTCTGCCCTTCCGCTTATCTGTGAGACTCCCGTGGATGACAGGCGTGATGATATCGGAAATATAAAAAAAGTGCGGGAGACTTCCCGTTAATCTATCCCTGATTGACCTTCTCACAGATACTTGCGACCACGTGTTCGTAATATTCCGGTAAAAAGGCCCGTTCTTTAACTTCACCAAGTGCATTCTCTATGTTTTCTGTTGTTTTCAGGCATTCCTGTCCATGCATGCCTCTGACTTTTACCTCTACTTTTCCTTCAATATCAATGGTGATTTCCAGTTCCTGCATATCCATGGTTGTACTCCTGAATTAATTCATCCTGAATAACGGCTCTTCGTTTTTCATAAGCATACCCGTAATAATATCGCGTGCCGTGACACAAAGATTTCTTCTTTTGTCAATAGTGAACGTGAGTTCGAAACGCGGTTCACCTTTCTGTGCGGGAGGCGATGCGACAAGAACCGCGGGTGCATGTTCATTTACCCACACTGGCTTTCTTCCTGCATCAGCATCCTGCGCTGGCCCGGCTACCCGCATCCCTCCACCGGAATCGGATATCAGTTCTATAGTGCACTGGTTTGCACCGTCATCCCCGCAGCGTATCTCATAGACCGGAATTCCCATCCGGGACTGGGAATCATATGACGCACTGATAACGATACGGGCAACCTGGCCGGCACTTGGATACTCGGGCACCGTTACGAACGAGAAAACGGTAACGGTGCTCATTGGTGCCTGGATCCCAGTACCTGAGGGCATAGTCGTTTCTGATACGGTCCGGGTGCGTAACGGGAGATGAATAGAGCAAAGCCCCCCTTGCGACAGCATCAACCGGGTGGTCATAAAAAACCTGTTGATGGGAAAATCTCTGGATCACTGCCTTCCTTACCGGTGGTAATGTGCTGCATTCTCCAATCATCAGGACTGCAGTAATCTGGTCTTCTTCAAACCCTGTTTTCCTGGCAGCGGCAAGTGCCCTGTCAAGTGTCCTGTTCAGGACCGTTATAATCCCCTGCTCATCAAAAATGCGATCAAGGTCTGAACATCTGATATATCCCGTTATTTCTCTTCCTGAAACAGGATCTGTTACCTGCACCGGAGTTTCCCTTGTCAACGGTAGTTTCTCTCTCGTCCGGCTGATCTCATGGAGCATTTCAGATTGCACCCTTTTCACTGTCGCATCGCTCTCCTTTGATAAATCCCTCGCAAGCATATCCTGGAAAATACACCGGTCAATTGCCAGTCCCCCGTAACTATTCCCGGCCCTGCCCAAAACCCGTGAACGTGGTATCGGCCGGATTCGGGTTTTCCTCACCAATCGCTACGATTCTCACCTCAAGGCCATCCTGCCCGAATTCAATGATCAGGACTTTGCATCCAGACCTGGGATTTATACCGTATCCCAGGACAGCAGCATGAGCCTCATCAATCAGGAAAGTTGTTCCGAATCCGGCCAGGATTGCAACTTCTTCAAGCCAGGCTGATATAGCATGGGGGCGACTCGACAGGGAACGTGAATACCGATTCATTGATTCCGGACGTATTATGTAGTAATGGTGGAGAGGAAAGGAGGGCCACGAGAAAATCTGTTGCCGCCTGGCGATATCCGGTTACCTGATCTTTACCGGTAATAAACTGTGCCGGGCTGTTCTGGCTGATATATTGCTTCATCCACCGTGCCGTCGAAGGATCATCGTAATATTTTTTTTGATTAACCTGCTCACCAATGATGATCAGACCGGTGCTGGTATAATGAATCAGCGAAGGTGTGATTTCAACTGCAGCATTCTCCTTTCCTGGAGGAAACCGCCGTGAACAGCCAGGAAATTCCACGGTGCTGATCGTTTCTCCTTCACTGTTGGATACTGCGATGACCGTGCTGTTCATCCCAAAGTCTATCCCAAGGCGTTTTATTACATATCCCTGTTCATCAAGAGACCCCATCAGTATCATCCTGCTATCTGTATATCAAAAGCGCCCACATCCTGCAGAAGTGTGCACAACTGGATTTCGTTTTGAAACTTCAGGGAAAGCAGCAGGTGAAGAAACTCCCATTGATTTCTCGTGCTGTCATCAGTACCTGGACTTAACCGACGCGAGGACATCAGGAATATCCTCCGGTGTTGTTTGTGAGAGGGTTTTTGCCCAAGGAAGTCGCCAGATGCGTATTATCCCATCGTATCCACAGGTGACCATTTCCTGGCAACCTGGTACGGTTACAATCCCACTTACCGCTGCAGTATGCGCATGAATTGTCCGGATCACCTGGCATTTTTCAAGGCTTATGAGAATCAGGCTGCCATTCTCGTAACCTGCAGCCAGCATCAGACCATCATGGGTAAAGGCAAGTGCCGTGACAGTGCCGGATAGGCCCGGAATCATTTTTTCACTGCTGCCCGGAAGGTGACCGGTAGATGCGGATGAATGTATCAGCCCCTGCTGTTGCAAGAAGAGTGCCATCAGCGGAGAACGCCAGCGCACGAACCTCGCTTCGTGCCTCTGGTAAGGCGAGTTCCGTTTTCGATGGGGGAAATGTCCAGAGACGGACAGTCAGATCATTGCTTCCGGTTGCAAGTATGCGCCCATCCGGTGAAACTGCACAACACGTGACAATGCTGGTGTGCCGTCCAATCGTAGTATCGAGACACCCTTCAGGTACGTTCCAGCACCTGATTTCGCCATCCCAGCCGCCGGAAATAAGGTTTTTCTGGTCCGGCATGAACGCAAGGCACCAGATTTTTGTTAAAATTCCCGTGAAGTTTGCAACAAGACTGCCCTCCAGGACATTCCAGAGCCGCAGGGTTGCATCTTCGCCGGCACATGCAAGGAGGGTCCCGTCCGCAGTAAGGGTAATAGCCCTGACACCGCCCGTGTAGGTCTCAAACTGGCGGACCAGGTCCCCGTTTTCCGGTCGTAAAGCCTGATAGTACCGTCAGCGAATCCGGCCGCAATAAGGGAACCATCTCTCTGGAGGTCAAGGGATGTGACCGGCCCGGTATATCTTTGCAGGACTCTTAAGGGTTCACCTGCAGGCAGGTTCCAGAGTTTTACCGCGCCATCCCAGCCTGCACTTGCAATCAGGGATCCACAGGGCGAAATAGTAATCGCCGTGATCGATCGCGTGTGCCCCTTAAAATCTTTGACAGGAGTACCATCCGGCGTCCTTATGACCCGTATTGTTCCTTCACAGTCTCCCGTTACAAGGCATCTGCCATCCGGACTGGTGGAACAACTGGTAATAGTACGTCTATAGAACGGAATTACTGCGCAGGGTGAATTTTCTGTATTCTGCCACAGCCGCAGAACATTATCATCGGTTCCCAGGGCAAAGGTTCTCCCGTCTGGTGCTGCACAAAAACAGGTTACAGGACCGCTGAGACCGGAAAATGTCCGGACCCGGTTTTTTGCCATAATATTCCAGAGTACAGGGAAAGCACGATCAAAAAAGACAAGCACATCCTCTGCCGTGTTACTGAAAACAAGTGACCTGACAGGATCCCCCTCTCCTTTCAGGCCGATGGAAAAAGACCCTGTCGAAAGGTTCCATATACAGAGCGTGCCATCATCATAACCTCCGGCAAGAGTCTGGCGATCTGATGAAAGTAAAAGAAATGTGACCGCGGAAGAATGCCCTACGAGGGATAGTCACGTTTTGTCCATTATCACATCGGAGTACCAGGAGTCTTCCGGGCATATCAGAAATAACGGCAGCCTCCCCAAAAGGTGTCATACCAATGCATACCCGGCTCTCTTTTTTTGCCTGGTGAGACCAGGCCCTGGCAGCACCATGAATATCCCGGCACTGGAACGTACCCTCATCATCAAGTGACAGAAGATGGTCATTATTTTGGGTGAAAGCCAGGAATCTGAAAGATTTCGACCCGGTGGTTATGGTATTCAGGAGGGTACCGGAAACAACAGACCAGATAATAATTGTGCCATCACACCGTCCTGCACAAACAAGGGATCCATCAGGTGAGAAAACGAGACCGGAATGACTGGCTGTCCTGGCTTCCGATTGCCTTTTGCAGCAGGTCCTTTGGCGCAGGAAATTTCCATGCATCTGGTAATAGTGCAATAATTTCGTCCCATGCATACGTTTCATCTCCGTCCGGGCGCCAACCGGAATTGTTTATCGCATGGAGTGCATCCACTGTTTTTGACAGGGGGGCAGAAAAGACCAGGGTCCATAATATGTCCCAGCGGGAAGTCTGGATCAGGCCTGCTATTACCATGTCCCATTCATCCGGTGACCATGAAGTGGCGTGTTTTGTCGGGTCTGTCCCCATCAGCGCAGAGGCGAGAATGTCATACTGTTGGTTTTTTTTGGCACATATGCGAGCCCTGGATCTGATCAGGGGATCTGATTGCAGGTAGCCCTGTGCGAGGTAAGGACGATGTGCTTCAGGATCGATGGTATGGTAATGAGTCTGTTGATGCGTAATAAAGAAAAAAAGCGCCCGGGCCGCCACATCAGAGGGTACATACCCGCAATCCAGTGCAATCCGGGACAGGCAGGCATCTTCCCTGGACAGAACCGCGGTCCAGAATAGATCAATTGACGCCGGAGTTTTTAGTGAACAGAGGACTTTTCTCGAGATTTCCGTAACTGCCGGGTATTCAGAAGTACAGACCATCTGGATAAGTTCCTGCACAGCCAGGAGATCTCCGTGAGAAGCGGCATGTGCAACCTTTCTTGCAGATCGGTAATATAACCAGGAACCTATGAGGGGAACCCTGCCTGGCCGTTTCATGGTTATCATGGCTGGCTTATATCAAATGTTTCCAGTGCAGGACCACGCCCTTTGTATGCTGCAACAGGAACTGCAAGGGATGCTGAAATAGCCCGGCCTTCGGCAAGCCATTCCCTGAGTGCAGTAACATTTTCCCGTTGGGAAACCGAAAGCGGAACCTGTGTTTTTACGCAGGTCAGGATATCGGCAGTTGTGACCCGGCGCATATTCTCATTAAACGCGAGATACATCGCATCAATTACCGTCTGTTCGATTTCTGCACCAACATACCCGTCGGTCTTTTGTGCGAGTGAATCGAGATCGAACTCAGCAGGGATACATTTGCGCTTTTTTAAATGCACAGCAAAGATTTCCCGTCGTTCTTCGAGGCTGGGAAGATCAAGGAAAAAAATCTCATCGAACCGTCCTTTACGCAGGAGTTCCGGAGGCAGCGCAGAGATATTATTTGCTGTTGCAACAACAAAGCAGGGTGCAGTCTTATCCTGCATCCATGTGAGCAGGTGGGCAAACACTCTCTGGCTGGTGCCGGCATCGCCACTGCCGAATGCAAACGCTTTCTCTATTTCATCAACCCACAGGATGCAGGGAGCAATTGTCTCTGCCAGAGAGAGAGCTCTCCGTGTTCTCTCCTCAGATTCCCCGACAAGGCTGCCAAACAGAGCGCCGACATCAAGCCGGAGGAGCGGAAGATGCCAGAGGTCAGCAATCATCTTTGCTGTCAGACTCTTGCCCGGTGCCGGGTATTCCGATAAGAGCAATACCCTTCGGAGATGGCAGCCCGTATTCCCGCGCCTCATGGGTAAATGCACGTTCACGAAGACGGAGCCATTCTTTAAGGACAGCAAGTCCGCCCACATTATCCTGAGTTTCTGTCAGGCTGTAAAATTCCAGTGCGTCAGACTGGCTCAGAATGTCCTTTTTATCCGCAATAATCGCGTCAATGTCATGATCGTCAAGGGTGCCATGAGTCACTATTGCTTTGGAAAACGATCGGCGTGCCTGGTTCAGGCTCATCCCAAGTGCCGCCTGGATGAGTTTCTCCCTTCCCGGCTTTGTAAGCATGGACGAAATACCACTGGTAGCAAGAAGGACATCGAGGTCGCGGGATAGTTCGGCTGCACCCGGTGGGGGGTAATGAACGATCACTGCTTCATCACGGATCTCTTCAGGAATTTTTTGGAGTGGAGTGATAATAACCATTGTCCGACGGTTGTACCGGAACTTCTGGGAAAAATTCCTTATCTTACGTTTCACCATGGGGTTGTTCCAGTATTCGTGGAAATCCTTGAGCACAATAACAGCGTTGTCATCAGATTTGAGCAGGTCATCAAGTGCGGTAAGCGGATCGCGCGACTGGGTGAGTACATTTTTGTTTCCACACACAACAGAAAATCCATCAACACTATCCCATGCAAGGCACTGGCGTTGAGGGTCCCATGTATCACAAACTTCCTTGATCTGGGTTATAACCCGTTCTTCTTCGGGAGTAATTACGACAATAAGGGTAACCCTTGCCCTCAATGAAATATTGAGACGTCGTGCAAAATCCGGTTCAGTCTGAATCACGTCAAGCCCACCTCCTTACCACAATTCTTATGGATCCATCGGCATCTTCCGTCTGGGAGATAACGTCAAATCCGTCATTTTTTGCTTGTTCCAGCACTATTTTTTTCGCATACTCTTTCTGGATCAGTTCAGCCCGATGCGTCAGTTCGTCTGAAATTTTTTTCTGTCCTGCACCTGCGATCCCCCACCAGTCTGCCACCATATCGTAGGTACCATTATTGTTTTTCACAAAACCGATACCATATCCCTGGATTTTATTTACCGCGATGTCGACGTTATGCAGTCCATGATAGCCTTTGATTGTTGTATCTGTCTCCACAGCGTAGCCCATTTCCTGAAGGCACTGCACGAGTGCCAGTTTATGCCGGAATTTTGTCGTAATACGACTGAAGTGTGACATCTTTAAAATCACACCCCGTTGCAGCGATAAGCAAGTTCCCTGACGAAACGAATCACCGGGAAATCCCGTTGCCGTAACATTGCCTTGTCGTGAAATAATGAGTTCAACGTCCTCTGAATTGTTCCTGCTTTTTGAGGAACCAAAGGAAATGCGGCTGGTAAGGGAGATAATCTTCTGATTTGACGAACCTGTCAGGGTTTCCCTGCAGTCAAGTGAGGGAATATAGGGGCCGGATACCAGGAGATCGGTGACCGATAACAGGTGTTGCCACGCAGGGTGTTTTTCTCGTAAAATCTGGTCATAGGAAAAACCCGTGTAGGTAATAACAGAGAGCCCGGCGTTCTGAACAAGTTCCCCGAGTCTGGCGAGGCTATCAGCCTGGGCAAAGGGTTCCCCTCCGGAAAATGTTACTCCATCAATATCTTTGAGAGCGGCAATACGTTCTGCCAGTCTGACTGACCGGGGTCAGAATTTTTGGAGTAAAAGACCAGAAATCCTTATTGAAGCAGCCCTCACACCGTATCGGGCAACCCTGGACCCAGATGACCGCCCTCGTTCCGGGACCATTAACGGTGGATCTTGCGACAAAACCTGCGAGGTTAATCGTGTTCTTACGCCTGCATCCCGGGTCTTTTATATGATGTACCATCATTTTTTCCACCGCTGAACTGGCTGATACATGGCTGGGGTGGCGGGTGATCGATATACCTTAAGGAGTATCCGAAAATTCCCGGAATAAAATGTATCCGTGGCGATCTTGAGGATAAGCATACTTATGAGATACGATCTGATTACTCAGGTTCGGTTTTTCCCCTTTTAAAACAAATTGGTCACGATTTTGCAGGTAATTCTTTTGTATTCCTTATGAATTACAACACGGACGATCCCGGCTCATCATGCCAGTATCCATACCTTCCCCGCGCCATTATAATCCCCCAGCAACAATATATCCGGCAGTGAAAGCCTCATTTGATGGCACTGTGGTGCGTGTAGGAAAAGAGGGGCGGGTACTGTATGATCAGAGTGGGTACGGGCGGTTGGAACAGGAGGGCGTGAAACTTTCCGATCAGGAGGCCCTGTATCTTCTTCACCGTCATAAAATCGAGGTTACCGGGTACACCTTCAACTCACTTTTTTCAGAGTTTGCCAGACAACCGGGTTTCCTTCGCAGTTTTCTGGTATACCGGGATTTGCGTGAACGGGGATATGTTGTCCAGGCAGGGCCGCATGATTTCCGGGTCTTCAAACGCGGTGAAAAGCCCGGTACCGGTGAGTCGCTCTACCTTGTCAGGGTTCTGTCAGAACGCGACCCCATCAGGTTTGTTAAGCTCATAGAGGAGGTTATCTCTTCAAGAAACATGCGAAAACAGTATATTCTCGCCGTGGTCGATGACGAGGAAGAACTGACCTATTATGAAATTAAACTTCAGAAACTGGCCGATAACGGTAATCATACTCCTGAGGTAAAGATGCATGAAGCCATCCTGGTAGGAAAATCAGCCATGGTGCTGGCGGCACCGCAATCAGATCTTGAACACTCGGGATTTGGTAAACGGCTGGATGATGAACGTCTGATGCTGGCTCCTGTTGAACTGTTATATCTCATGGGAAACGGAATTATTGAACTCAGAAAAGATGGTATTCCCGTAGGCAAAGAAGAATATTTTACGCTTGCCAGGGACGCAGACAGCGAACTTGCCGAGAAGGACAAGGTATATTCCGAACTCAGGGGCACAATTTCACCCCGCGAACGGGATATAAGTTCGGCCACCATTTCAGGGTTTACTGTGGCAGGAACGTTCATTCGGATATGCTGGTGCATGCTGTCGAAAAAGAGACGTCTCTTCCGATGAGCGCGATTTCGCGATCCGTCCGGATGGCGCACAGTGTCAAAAAGAAGATGTTGTTTGGCGCTGTACATACTAAAGGAATTCAGTTCGTCGAATTTGCACGAATCAAACTATGAGCACTTACCATGCAGGAAACGCAGATAAATCCCTGGTCAAGCACGCCGTCCCTTGATATCGACAAGACGTTTTCCGATTTCGGTATCGACCCCATCGCACCGGTTATGTCGGAATTGCCGGAGATTCCCTACTTTATGCGCCGTGGCATTGTAGTCGGGCACCGGGACTACCGCCCGATCGCACAGGCCATCAGGAACAAAACGCCCTTCCATATCCTGACAGGGTTCATGCCGAGCGGTCATCCTCACCTCGGTCACCTGATGGTGATGAAGGAAGTTGTCTGGCACGTGCAGCAGGGTGGCAATGGATACATTACTATTGCTGACCGGGAAGCCCACGCGGTCCGTGGTCTTTCGTGGGAGAAATGCAATGAGTTCGGGAAGGAGTACCTCTCCTGTCTCTATGCCCTCGGGTTTGAAGGACAGACCTACTTCCAGAGTAAAAACAACCGGCTCAAGGACCTTGCATTTGAGGCAGCGACCAAGGTTAACTTCTCGGAGCTCACGGCAATCTATGGCTTCGGTGCTGACACAGAACTTGCTCATGCAGACAGTGTCATTACCCAGGTGGCCGACATCCTCTTCCCGCAGATCGATCGCGAGCCGGTACCAACTGTGGTACCGGTCGGGGTTGATCAGGATCCGCACATACGGCTCACTCGTGGGATTGCCCACAAGATGCGTATGTTTACCGTAGAGGAACGGGACGGGTACATCAGCGTACGGTCCAAGAATGCGCCGGAGATGGCACTCGAGGCGGTTAAAAAAGCGTTCCCGCACGCGAAGAAATACGAGGGACACGTCGATATCCGTGAGGCGCAGTGTGCTGATGTTGCCGCCAAGGTCCGGCAGATCGAGCTGGCGCACGGCGGGTTTGCATTCTTTACCCCCTCCTCCACATACCACATATTTATGCCGGGTCTCACGGGCGGTAAGATGTCAAGCAGCATCCCGGAGAGTATCATATCCTTTTTCGAACCGGAGGCAACGGTGAGAAAGAAGGTGATGAGCGGAATTACCGGTGGCAGGATGACCTTAGAGGAGCAGAAGCGCCTTGGCGGGGAACCGGAAAAATGTTCGCTCTACCTCCTGAATCTCTTCCACATGGTGACTGACGATGCGGACCTTGATGAGATCAGGCGCAGGTGCAAGGCAGGAGAGGTCACGTGTGGGCAGTGCAAGAAGGACACGGCCGAGCGGGTCGTGACATTCTTAAAGGTCTTCAGAGAGAAGATGGACGCAGCATCGGATAGGATCGAGGTGTAATATGGTGGAACTGACGCAGAACGAGAAACGGTTGCTTGCAGCCCTTGCAAAAGAGAAGAAGGCAGATGCCACGCATCTCTGCCGGGCTGCTGGAAGCCACTCCCGAAGCAGTAGTGCAATGGGCGCACCTTGCCCAGGACAAGGGATTTGCCATTGTTGATCGGATTGTGGTAAAAGAGTTCGGGTATACTGATGAGGGAAAAGCCTACGCAAAGAACGGCCTCCCCGAGACACAGCTCCTCCGTCACATCCTGCCCGGTACAACACTGTCTGACCTTCAGAAGCACGATGCGTTCAGGATCGGATTCGGCCAGTTGCGGAAGAAGGGGCTCGTGAAAGTCGATGGGACCTCAGTAATAAAAATGCAGGGAGCATCAACGGATGAGGACGAAACTGCCCTCAAAACTCCATCTGCCGGTGACCCAAAAACCATTGAACTCATCCGGCGCGGGATCCTGCAGGAATCTGAAACCGTCAGGTACATCATTGCCATCACTTCTGTAGGGCTTACGCTTGCAGGCAAAGGACTTGATCTCCGCGAGGAGACCGGGACGCTCACCCGCGAGCAGATCCTCTCCGGTGGATGGACGACAGCTGTCCTCCGCAGGTATGATATAACCAAACCTCCCAGGAAGGTATACCCCGGTAAGATTCATCCTTATCAACGGATTATCTCCGAGATGCGTGAGATCCTCCTTGAGATGGGTTTTGAGGAACTCTATGGTGGCATTGTCCAGCAGTCGTTCTGGAACTTCGACGCACTCTTCCAGCCCCAGGACCACCCGGCCCGCGAGATGCAGGATACCTTCTACCTCAAAGAGACACTCCCCCTTCCGCCGGGTTACGAGAAAGTGAAAGCAATGCACATATCCGGTGGGGAAACATCATCAACCGGGTGGGGCGGGGTCTGGAAGGAAGAGAAGGCCGAGCAATGCGTGCTCCGCACTCACACGACGAGTGTATCCATTCAGCACCTTGCCAGCAACCCGAACCCTCCGGTCAAGGCATTCTGTATCGGCAGGGTCTACCGGCGCGAGACGATCGACACGACCCATCTTGCAGAATTCGAACAGCTCGAAGGAATCGTTATGGACGATGGGGTAACTTTTGGCAATCTGCTCGGGATCCTGCGTGAGTTCTACCACCGCATGGGCTTTGAGGGTGTGCGATTCAAGCCCTCATATTACCCGTATACCGAACCGAGTCTTGATGCAGAAGTATACGTCGAGGGTATCGGTTGGATCGAGATGGGTGGTGCAGGGGTTTTCCGCGAGGAGGTCACTGCTCCGCTTGGGATAAATTATCCGGTCCTTGCCTGGGGTCTTGGCGTGAGCCGGATCGCGATGCTCCGTCTCGGTCTCAAAGACCTCCGTTACCTGCATAAGAGCGACGTGGCGTTCCTCCGCGAGACGCCTTCTCTGCGGCATACGAAGGGGGGAATCTGACATGGCCGTCATCACCCTCCCCTACAAGTACCTCGAACGGCTCACCCGCACCGACAGGAAGACGATCCTCGATAAGATTGCGCTCATCGGTTCGGATGTTGAGCGGACCGAAGAGGACCATGCGGATGTTGAGTTCTTCCCGGACCGGCCTGACCTCTTCAGTCCGGAGGGGGTTGCCCGTGCCATGCGGGGCTATCTCGGGATCGAGACCGGCCTTCCCTCGTACCCGGTGAAACCATCTGGCATCTCGTTCACGGTAGACCCGAAGCTTGCGGATATCCGCCCTGTACTCGGGGCTGCCGTGATCCGCGGGGTCTCGTTCGATGACGAATCGATCCAGAGCATCATGTCCCTGCAGGAGTCGCTCCACTGGGCTGTTGGCAGGGGAAGAAGTAAGGTAGCAATTGGCATCCACGATCTCGATACGGTCAGACCGCCATTTCACTACATCGCCTCACCTCGAAACAGGAAGTTTATCCCTCTCGACTTTACCGATATGATGACGATGGATGAGATCCTCGAAAAGCATCCGAAGGGCAAGGATTACGCGAAGATCGTCAGGGACTTCCCGCTCTTCCCGTTAATCGTGGATAAGGACGACCACGTCCTCTCATTTCCCCCGATTATCAATGGAGAACGGACCCGGGTAACTATCGACACGAAGAATATCCTCCTCGACACGACCGGGACAGACAAGCGGGCTGTTGGCGTTGCGGTCAACATCATCTGCACGGCCATGGCCGAAGCAGGGGCAAAGATTGAGAGCGTCGGGATCGGCGGTGTGCAGACCCCGACACTTGCCCCGGGGGAACGGACGGTCAGCGTAAAAGAATGCTCCCGGCTTATAGGCGTCGAGCTGACTGCATCATCGATGGCAGAACTCCTCCGGAAGATGCGTTTTGGTGCAGAACCGGTGGGCGCAGATAACGTGAAGGTGCAGGTGCCCTGCTACCGGGCTGACATTATGCATGACTGGGACATCTTCGAGGATATTGCGATCGCTTTCGGGTACGATCGTATCATTGCCGCTCCACCCGCTACATTCACGGTTGGAAAACCCCACCCGGTGCAGGTCAACGCCGCCCTTGCCCGCGAGGCCTTCTGTGGGCTTGGGTATCTGGAGGTTATGCCGTTTACCCTGACCAACGAAGGCGTGCTTTACAAGAACATGCAGCGGGAGGAGAAGAAAGGCGTCCTCCACGTCATGCACCCAATCAGTATCGAAAACACAGTGGTAAGGACAGATCTCCTTCCCCTCCTTCTCGAATTCCTGGCCCTGAACCGGCACCGCGAACTCCCCCAGCGCCTCTTTTCTGTCGGTGACGTGGTGCTGGACTGCTGTACCCACCAGCAGGCAGCGGGAGTAAGCACCCATCCGGACGCGGACTTCTCAGAAGCATATGCATCAGCCGATGCAGTGCTCCACGAACTCTCCATAGATTATATTGTGAGGGAATCGGCAGACCCGGCGTTCATTGACGGGCGCCGTGGGGATATTGTCGTAGCGGGAAAAACCGTGGGGGTCTTTGGTGAGATCCATCCTTTCGTGCTGAACGCATTTGAGCTGGAGCATTCAGTAGCTGCGTTTGAGTTCGATATCAGGGCCGTACCGGGATACCCCTCTCTCTGAGGTATTCTTTTACATCCCTGTACGGTAAACTCCCCGTAGTGGAAGACGCTTGCCGCAAGGCAGGCATCTGCTTTTCCTTTGGTAAATCCGTCATAGAAATGTCCGAGAGTCCCTACACCTCCGCTTGCAATGACCGGGATGCCCGCTGCATCAGAGATGGCGGAGGTTATCGCGATATCAAACCCGTTCTTCGTGCCGTCAGTTTCCATGCTGGTGAGGAGGATCTCGCCTGCGCCCCGCTCTTCTGCGTCCTTTGCCCATGCAATGGCATCAATACCCGTCGGTTTACTCCCCCCGTAAATAACCACCTCGTACCAGCACTTCCGCCCATCTTCAAGGAATACCTGGATGGCTTTCTCGTTCTGAGTGAAATTCCGGCGCACGTCCATCGCGACTACGATGCATTGAGTGCCAAATGCTTCAGCTCCCGGGTGATGAGTGCAGGATCATGAACGGCACTGGTGTTTAAGCTCACCTTATCGGCGCCTGCCCGAAGGATTTGCTGGATATCATCAAGCGACCTGAGACCCCCGCCAACAGTCAACGGCAGGAAAAGCTGGTCAGCGGCTCGTTTGATAAGTTCAACGATGATCCCCCGTTTCTCCTTGGAAGCGGTGATGTCAAGGAATACAACTTCATCTGCACCCTGCTCGTTGTACCTCTCGGCAAGCTCGACAGGATCCCCGGCATCACGGAGCCCGAGGAAGTTAGTCCCCTTCACTACCCTGCCGTCTTTGAGGTCGAGACACGGTATAATCCTTCGCGTCAGCACCATTGGATACAAATCTGGTGGCAGACACTATCTATATTTCCCATCGCTGTGACGGACAGAGTTTTTATGTAACTTGCCGTGCCTATTCATAGGGTAATGCAGTATCCGGGCGGCTGGTTTTCAGCTCCCCAATATACGAGGATGTTCATGAGTTCAGGAAAGCTGAAAATCGAATGGGCAGCGCAGTACATGCCGGTACTCGCCGCCATAAAAAACCAGTTTCTCAAAGAAAAACCGTTCGCCGGTATGACGATCGGAATGGCGTTGCATGTCGAAGCCAAGACCGCAAACCTTGTCTTAACGCTCGCCGCTGGTGGTGCCAATGTCCATATCACCGGCTGCAACCCGCTCTCTACCCAGGACGATGTGGCTGGAGCCCTCAATGACTTTGAGAATGTCCACTGCTATGCGAAACGTGCATGCTCGGTCGATGAATACTATGGCGCCATCGATCAGGTACTCGATGCAAAACCGGTTATAACGATAGATGACGGTATGGACCTTATCCATTACATCCATACAAAACGCCGTGACCTTATCAGGAATGTTATTGGTGGATGTGAAGAGACAACAACCGGTATTCACCGCCTGCGGTCCATGGCTGCTGACGGGAAACTTGAATTCCCGGTAATAGCGGTAAATGATACCCCGATGAAGCGGTTCTTCGATAACGTCCATGGTACCGGAGAGAGTGCCCTGTCATCTATCATGATCACGACCAATACCCTGATCGCAGGGAAATATTTCGTTGTCGCCGGTTACGGTTTTTGCGGGAGGGGGCTTGCGAAGAAAGCCCACGGGCTCGGCGCAAAAGTTGTGGTTACAGAGATTGATCCACGGCGTGCACTTGAGGCTCATATGGATGGCTTTATGGTTATGTCCATGGACGAGGCCTCGTCCATTGGTGACATCTTCGTTACTACTACCGGTAACGTTGCCGTGGTCGCTGCCCGGCACTTTAAGAAACTGAAAAATGGTGCCATCCTCGCGAATGCCGGCCATTTCAATGTCGAGATCGACATTGAATGGTTGCATAAGAATGCCGATAAGGTCATTCAGCGCGACGGTATTGAGACGTTCATACTCAAAGGCAAAGCGGTCCATGTGCTTGCTGAAGGCCGCCTGGTCAATCTCGCGACTCCCAAAGGAATGGGCCACCCGATTGAGGTCATGGACCTGAGCTTCGCCCTGCAGGCTCTCTGCACGCTTCATATCGCAAAGAATGGCAGGAAAATGAAGGGCGGGGTTTATGATGTACCCCGGAGATTGATGAACGGGTTGCTAACCTTAAACTCTCCTCGCTTGGACTTTCGATAGATAAGATGACCGACGAGCAAAAAACATATCTCTGCAGCTGGGATATCGGAACATAACTCTTAAACATCCATACCTTTTTTAGCCTTCACGTGCGGCATACAGGTATTCCTGTGCATATCCGCAATATTCCCCAAAGTGTTTTTTTGCAAAGCGGCGAATCTCATCGTATTCTCCTGTCGTGAGCGGAGATGAGGTGTTGAGTTTTTTTATATAATTGTGGTGCATTATCCGGCGAATCCAGACATCAACCGGGAATGCCTCATATTTTTGGAATGCAAAGAGAAGAATGCAGTCGGCGGCCTTGGGTCCTACACCGGAGAGTTTCATCAGTTGGCGACGTGCATCCTCATATGGCAGAGCGGTGACACTATCCTCCCAGTGCCTGAAATCAGCAATTTTGCATGCCGTGTCAAGAACATAAGGAGCACGATAACCGAGTTTGCATTCAGTGATCACATGCTCGCCTGAACATGAGATAGTGGAGGGATCGGGAAAGGAGAAATAGGTCTTATCTTCAAAAGTCGATCTCTTTGCCGAAGAGTTGTGCAATACCTGCTATCCGGCGGCGGATCATGGGAATGTTGGAATTGGTCGAGCAGATGTATGAGATAAGGCATTCCCATTTCGGCTGCCGGATCAAACGGAGTCCTGTACATCGGTTAATCGCGGTATGGATGAAGGGATCGCGGTCGATGGATTTCAGGATGGGTGATAGATCAAGGTCAAGGGAAAAATAATTTTTGATGAATGATGATGGCGCGCCCTTAAACGTAAGCCGTTTGACCTTCCTGCCGTATCCTGATAACCCTGTTCCCTACGATACCATACCACCATCCATCCCCGGCTCTGTCCCATCGGAAAACCTGTCCGCAATTAAGCGTCTGATCGAGCGAAAACGGCTGGTCGGGGGATAGGATTATTTCCGGCATGATTCCCTGGTAGTTGTAGTAAATATCTGTTGTTCATGCATGTATAGCATAGTTGATATCAATGCAGTTAGTCAGGTGGAACAGTAAGATGTTTTTATAAACGGCTACAACACGAATGTTGATGATACTTTCAAACCACAACGAATAGCCTTTTAATATATAAATCAATAGTTCTTTTCATGGAATTAACGCATACACTCAAAACATTTATTGAAGAGGGACAGGACTGGGAGCGAAAGAACACTTCAGTAAAAGGTGTTTCTATCATCAGACTTCCGGCAACGAAAAACAGAGCTGCATCTCTTGCGATTGATATCAACCCGATAGGTGAACACGGTCTTCCCATGAAGAAAAAAGGGTATTATGATCATGAACGCGGCTGAACTGGCGGCATTCAAAGCGATTTTCGCGAATGAAAAAGTTGACAGTCTCATCAAAGCACTCGAAGAGGTACTTCCGGAACGAAAGACCGCTGCAAAATCTTCAAAAATCGATGTTGTCCAGATATAACGGAATAAATTCTGGCTTAAACAAAAAAAGAGGGATTTTATGAAGAAATGGCTGGCTGTGATCGGACTTTTTATTGTTGCCCTGATGATGGTATCGGGTTGCCTTGGTTCGAAAACACCTCCCGTATCACGCCCTCCGGCACCTGCCATCCTGGTTGATTATTACCGGACCGGTGGGTTTGCCGGTTTTAATGATCGTTTAGTCGTATTTGATAACGGTGTTGCGGTAATATCGGCGAAGAACGTTAATTACGAGATTGATCTGAACCAGTCGGATATTGACAGAATTTCCCAAATCTTCAATAAATCACAGTTTTCAATGCTTGAAGGGAATTATTCTGCCCGACATGGAAGTGTCGATTTGATAAAGTATACTATCAGTTACCATGGAAAGACGGTAACCACTGAGGATACTGCAATCCCGCCCGCATTGCAATCCGTTATCGATGAGTTGAACCGGTTCTTGCTACAAGTGCCGGGTAGGACCAACGACCAGTCTTGGGGCAAATTTCCAGCGCTGAACATCAGAATTTTTTTAATATCTTTATACAGGTTTAATTATTGAAGCGGCTGAAGAGATTCTTCGGGTAAGGTAGTGTCAGATCTTACGGTCAGGCAATAATGGTCTGGAACGGGACATTTTTACGGTGTTTTTATAAAAAAAGTATTATTTTTTTTCATAGAGGCATGACTGGATATCATGCCCGAGTTTTCCGATAGCATCTGCCCGGCACCGTTGGCAGTGACGCATCTGTTTGACATATTTCCCACATTCATCCTGCATTTTGCGCTTCATTTCCGAAGTCGGCGGTGTAATATCGGCAAACTTGTATTGTGCAATCAGCGGGATCACGTTGAATGTATACACTCCCATTTCGCCCACCTTTTTCGCAATCTCCGGGATATGTTCTTCATTGATACCCGGAATATAGACCGTGTTGATCTTCACAATCATGTGCCGCTTCACTGCCTCTTCGATTCCTTTCATCTGCTGAGAGAGGAGAATTTTTGCGCCTTCAATCCCGGTATAACGCTTACCCTGGTAATCAATGAACTGATAAATTTTTGCACCGATCTCCGGATCAATGGCGTTAAGGGTTACTGTGATATTCCCTACATCGTATTTCTCGAGCAGATCGATCTTTTCCGGCAGTAATAATCCATTTGTACTGATGCACTTGATGACATTGGGGTACTGCTCATGAAGGCGGCGGAGTGTTTCAAAGGTTTCTTCATTTGCCAGTGGTTCGCCCGGCCCGGCAATCCCGACGACCTTGATATAATCATACTTATCTACAACTTTTTTGACCATGTCCATGGATTCATCAGGATTCAGCACCCTCGTTGTGACTCCGGGGCGGCTCTCGTTGACACAGTCAAAATCACGAATACAGTAGTTACACTGGATATTGCATTTCGGTGCAACCGGAATGTGACACCGCCCGAATGTATGGCATGCTTTTTCAGAAAAACAGGGGTGCTCCTGGATTTTGCGCATCTGTGCCGGGTCCCACTGGACTTTCTTACCAGCCACTTCGGCAACTCTTACCTCGTCAGACATATTCAACACCACTACTTGCGTTCTGAATGTATAAATAAAGTGCAATCGTGATAGAGGTGGTCAAATCTTCATCTTTCATATGCGAATTAAATGATAAACCTGCAGAGGATCATTTATCCTGACTGAAAACATATTGTTTCAAAAATCTCTGATTTCAATGATATAACTCCTTGTTTTTTTGGTTTTTTTTAGTTGCCTTGAGTCAATTGTATATGGCTGACAGGATTATTCTTAATACGAGTATTATGAAGAAATCCGAAAAAATAAAGGGTAAACAAGCGGTTGCCTTACAGAAAAAAAAGCAGTTCCGGTACGGACTGCTGGCGGGAGCCGGAGTGGTAATTGTTGCTATCATTGTACTGGTGTTTTTCAACCCGTTTGTCGTCAAGGCCGGAGACACGGTCAAGGTATTTTACACCGGGACACTGGACGATGGCACCATTTTTGATTCAAATGTAAATGGCACTCCATTGACATTTACGGTTGGAAAAGGTATGGTAATTCCGGGTTTTGAAGAAGCGGTTATCGGAATGGCCGCAAACAGTGAAAAAACCGTGAAAATTTCTCCGGAAAAAGCGTATGGATTGTATAACACCTCTCTTATCCATGTCGTAAACCGCTCGGCATTTCCCTCAAACCTGACACCAGCGGTCGGACAATACTATTCAGTCCAGAGCACCATTGATGGTTCAGAAAGTTCGGTAAAAGTGATCAACGTGACAGGCTTCTTCGATTACTCTGGATGCGAACCACGCGCTGGCGGGACAAAACCTGACATTCTCGATCAGGCTGGCGGAAATAAATCCGAAATAAATAATTTTTTTTGGTTCTGGGAGAGACAAGGAACAAAAATCTGAACGCTCACCAGTAATTTCTCTCCGACAGTGGTGTGCCTCCTTTTCCAACAATCCCTTTATATACGCCCTGGCACTACGGCTGAAGGCAGGACTGTATCTCAAATAAGCCCGTAAAATGCTCCTTTTGGCAAACGGACGAATGTGTTTTTGGTTCAGTAAATACAATGTCAACATTGACAAAAAATACGGATTAAAACGATTATTTTCCTTATTTGACTGATTTTAAAGGATTTTGACCTGTCAATTTAGCGGTCGTACAGCAGCCTCTTTTTTTCGCTGGATAGGTAGCACGGTCAAGGGGAACAGAACACCATTTTTCGGGATCGAACATTCCAGGAGGACATGAGGTGATCTGCACCCGCTCACAACACTTCTCCGTCGTAGACCTCCTCTTTACGAAAGGGTCATGGTCCCATTTATAGCGCAAATACACTGGATTCCGGAACATGTTTTCAAACAGAGCGTAATTCATAGGTTTTAAGTCAAAATACTCAATATTCTGGCGGGAAAATGTACGCAAATGGACGCTTTTAGGAGGCAAAAGTCAGGGGGGCTGGATAGGTGGGACGGTCACTATGAAAGGAACACCCCGGGTGACCTGCACTCCGCATACTACACTTCTCCTTCGGAGACCACTTCTTCACGAAAGGGTCAGGGTCCCCATTCCGGCACAAATCCGCCGAAATTCCAGCACACATATTTTGGGAAAATTCAGAATACGCTCAGTTCGGCGGGATTCGGAATAAAGAGGGCTCCAAATTGTACGCTAACAGGCGCTTTTGGATAGCCGATCGTTAACCGGAAGGCTGATAGCAGGTGGAAAGTGAAAGGAAGGGCTGTTTTGGAGATCCGGATTTTTGGGATCGATTCAGGTAGATATATCCGGGGAGCGATTGAATATCCTTGATGAATTTACCCCCCTCCTCCCCATCCAAAACGCTACTATAGCCGCCGGACTTTTATGACATAATAAAAATTGGCTACCTGACCGGATACGCCGCCATCTGAGCGAAAAAACCTGCCAATACCATGATAAAAACAAAAAATACAACAACAGCCGATATGATAATCGCCAGAATGAAGAATATGATCATATGAGCAGTTTTGGTCGGTTTGAAGGGAATTTCTTCGGCATTCATTTTTTTTGCTGTTGTGTAAGCATCATAGAGACCGAACAGCCAGACAAGTAATCCCGGGATAAAGAGAAGAAACGATCCAACGAGCGTCCCGAAAAATACAGCGATGCCTTTTGCCGTATCACCATTTTACACCTGGCCTAATCCCGGAATAAAAAATGAACATAAGGTTCCAACCCACGGGCTTTTCTCTTCATTGTGAACCAGATCTGGTTTTTTATTATCAACCGGTGGCGGGTAATTTATTTGAGCACCGCACTCATTACAAAATTTTATGTCAGGATTTGGCAAATTTGCCCCGCAGTTCGGACAAAATTTTGGCATACTGTTTCACTATTTTTTTAGCACCGATAAACATTCCTGTTTTTAGTCTACCGGAAAAGGAACTGAAAGATTGTATTCTGATAGCCATAAAGAGAGTCATTTTTTAAAAACTATTCGTATTAAAACAGATTTTCTCAAAAAAAACGATGGGCCCAGCCGGATTCGAACCGGCGACCTCCGCCGTGTAAGGGCGACGTCATAACCAACTAGACCACGAGCCCGGTCTCCTATTAATGTTTCCCTGCACCCTATTAACATTGTTGATGTCCCCCGTGCTCTTATAATCGTTCTTTGTAGAAATGATTATAAGAGCAGATATTCCCGGTGGGATGAAAAATGGCGACAAAAATGAAATTTGTTTATTCTTTCTTCACTTGATATCGATGGCATATTTTTCTGCATTCCTGTCAGCAATTGCCTGGATTGCAGCGATCTCTGCATCCTGGCGTTTTGGCTTGAACAGGTGGCGGAACCGCTTCTGGGTCCTGAGATACTCTTCAACCGGTTTTCGGACGACCTTTTTTGCTTTCACTACCTTTCCATCGACCATTTCAAAATTGACCCAGAGCCCTGTCTCGATTGCCAGTTTTGCAACCGCTATTGTCTGTTCTCCCTCAAAGCCCCAACCGGTACAGCAGGGTGCATGAACCTGGATATAGCAGGGACCTTTGGTGTTGATCGCCTTCTCAACTTTCTGTATGAGATCAGCGGGATATGCGATTGATGCGGTTGCCACATAGGGTGCACCATGCGCTGCCAGAATCTGTGGCATGTCTTTTTTCGGACGTTTGTTGCCAAACGAGCATTTACCTGCCGGGGCTGGTTGTGGTACTGGCATCATACGGTGTTGCCCCGGAACGCTGGATGCCGGTGTTCATGTAGGCCTCATTGTCGTAGCATATGTAGGTGAAGTCATGACCCCTTTCAAACGCACCGCTGATACAGATCATACCGATATCGAAGGTTGCCCCGTCACCTGCCATGATCACTACTTTCTCACTCCTTCCTTGTTTTTTGAGCGATGCTTCAATCCCGGACGCAACTGCCGCGGCGTTTTCGAAGAGCGAGTGAATCCACGGCACCTTCCATGCAGTCTCCGGGTAGGGTGTGGAGAATACTTCCATGCACCCGGTAGAAGAAACAACAATGGTATCCGTACCTGCGGCTTTTGTTACCAGTCTTGCTGCCAGTGCAGCTCCAGCAATACGCTGCTGAACTGGACATA
>CAVYJJ010000004.1:0-47099 GCA_963768845.1 uncultured Methanoregulaceae archaeon
GAATATGCCCAACGTCAGTGCCCTGTTGCCCGCCGCGTTGGGAACCCGGAGTATCCAGTTCTTGATGCCCGCAAAGCCTCCGAGCCACGCCTGGGGACCCCAGACCACATCGCCGACGGGCACGTTGCCCAGCATAACAATGAACGCCGTGACCAACATGACCGCCGCATCCACGTTTCGGACGCGGAAAGCCCGGTAGGCGGCCGAGGCGATGAAGAAGGCCAGGAGGGAGAACATCGTCGCGTCTATAGGCAGGTACGCAGCGTTGTACGGCCACAAGTAGATCGCGCCGTTGTGGGTCTGCCACAGTCCTATGCCGAGCTGCCAGACCAGAAGAACCAGGAGGTACGCGCTGAACCCCCAGTTAGGACGCTTCCTTCGGATATTGTTCCCGTGGATCCGGAAGAGGTTCAAGGCCCCGAGGAACATGGCGGCGGCGATCATGAACGACATGGCGTAGGCTATGGCGTTCACGAGTTTGTCGCCTGACGGCAGTTTGTAGTTGTACGCCGCGTTAATGCTCTCAGGAGGTAACCTCATGGCGGCAAACACGAGCGTGATTATGAACGGTACTTCCTTTCTCACTGAGTACACCTCCTTCCAGGATTTCTCCGGTGGAAAAGGACCTTAAGAACTTCAGGATGGTCCTGACGAAGTTGTTCTTCGGCGAGAATATCTCCACGATGCCGCCGGCGAGGATTATCACGTACAGAGCGAACCTGAGGATGTCCTGGGAAACGACGGTCCCGTAGATCACGGGATCCCTGGATACGTATGCGGCGCCCGCGTAGAGCTCCTCACCGATCATGGTGTAGTTGCACGCCGCGACGAAGAAGGGGATCTTGGCGGCGAGCTGGCTGCGGCCACCTGTATGGCTCCGACAAGGTTCCCCGCCTCAGCCAGGATCAGCGACTCAGCGTAGAAGAACCCGACCAGGAACTGGGCTGCGGGCTTCTCGCGGGCGATGAATCCGGCCACGCCCATGGCCCAGGCGAACTGGGAGCCGGCGATGAACCTCACGTCATCCTGGTTGTAGGCATCGGGCTTCCCGGCCTCAAGGTAGGATTGCTTGACGATCTCCTGGTTCACCACGTTGACGAGGTATGCCGCGTTGGCGGTTATTGCAAGGGTATTGGTTTGCCATGATGATAACTGTGTTTCAGGACAGGGCAGAATTGCTTAAAAAAGTACAAAGCCTCTCACTTATTCATCAATACGGTTATTTTCAGGGGGAACGGAGTACTACAACAATGGTGCACCAGCCAACATTTCCCGATGATAAAAACACACCCCTTCCCCGGAATCACGCTGATGCAGCTCTTTTTTCCGATCTCCACTCCTGGCGTGAACAGCTGGCGCGGAGCATCGCGAGGAACAACCTCAGCATGCATAGCGAGATGATCGCAACCGCGGTGAACCGGATCATCCTCTCCCTGATGTTTCTGCGGATTGCTGAAGACCGAGGCATTATCAGTAAAGGATTGCTCCAGAATATCCAGAACTCGTATCAGGATAATCATGAACTTGAGCCGATACTTCGGCCTTCACTCGGACTATACCTTGGTAATCCCAACAATGGTCTGAAGTCAGAAGACGATTTTGGTGATCTTGTAGTAGAGGGTCGTGTGCTCATGGAAATTTTTTCTGCGCTCACATCAGAAAACAGACGATACAACCTCGCAGCAATCCCTCTTGAGATCCTCTCACAGGTCTTTTCCCGGTATCTGAAAAAGACTATCCGTAGATCAGCCACTCACCATGTTGACATTGTTGATACCGAAACGATACAGTCCGATGGAATTCAAGTTTACCCACTCCCTGCGATAGAATATATGGCAATCAGTTCCCTTATGGCTGTACAGGAATGTCGATCTGCCCGGGAGATCTTCCCGATCCGCCTTCTCGATCCTGCCTGCGGGTCAGGTGTCATCCTGCTCTTTTCATACCGCTGGCTTCTTGAGAAAACCTATGGCAGTATTCCGACGATTGAAGAGTGCAGGGAGGTCCTTACCGGTTCCATTCATGGACTTGACATAAGTCGTCATGCGGTTGCAGTGACACGCATGCTCCTGTTGTTCCGGCTCCTGGAGAAAAATTCAGAGCCGCAGTCTTATGATTTCTTTGCGCTTTCGGAGGAGGTTTTTGGGGATCTTGCACATACGATACAATGCGGCAATGCCCTGATCAGCCCAGAGATCTCTCAAGATGAGTCCTGGATGTTTTGTCCTCCGCGCGAGCGTTATGCACTCAATACATTCATATGGCACAATAGTTTTCCCGAGATTTTTGCGACCGGAGGGTTCGACGCGGTGATCAGCAACCCCCCGGAAGGTGTACTAGATGACCGTGAATGGATACAGCAGTATTTTCAGCGGCATTACCAGGTTTTCCATCCCCTTGCGGACCGATCAGTATATTTTATTGAAAAGGGAATTTCGCTCCTCAGGACTGGAGGGGTTCTCTCCTGCATCATAAGCAATCGCTGGTTTCGGGGATTGCAGGGATCGCCATTCCGTATGTTCCTGAAAACAAAGCAGATCGAAGAAATTGTGGATTCTTCTCTTATGGGCACAAAGAAAGCCGGCATCGCTCCCTGTATTCTCAGGTTAAGCAACTGTTCCCCGACACATCCATTATGTGTCACACTCGCTGATGTCCAGTTCTCCTCAAAACCAGATGATTTCGGCTGTGCATACAGATTTCCCGTGCTTCAGATCCTCCTGGACGATGGTGGCTGGAGCCTTACTGATACGAGGGTAGAGAATCTCATAAAAAAAGTAAACAGGGACTGTCTGCCTCTTTCCGATTTTGTTATGGGTCAGGTACATGCGGGTATTGAAACCGGATCCTGCGAAGGATTCGTTATTGGAGCAGACGACCGGAAAAACCTGGTCAAAAAAGATTCGCGGAATAAAAAACTTATACGAAAGTTGGTAAATGCCCGTGACATCAGCAGGTACGATGCGGGAAGTGAGGGGGATTACCTCATTTTTATCCCGGCGGGCTGGACGAAAATGCATACGGGCGCTGAGAAAAATCCCTGGCAATGGTTCAGGCAAAAGTATCCCCTCGTTGCGAAGCACCTGAAAAAATTATCAGAGCACATGGGAATCCCGAGAGATAGAGATCTCTGGTGGGAGATTGCCGGTAACAATGATTTCTGGCAGGTAAAAAAACCCAAGATTTTATTCCGGCACCATTTTAAAAAACCGGTTTTTGCCTTTGATGAAGGATTGGCAATTGTTGATGTTACTGTGTGTACGATTGATTCGTCAAGCCTGTACCTGCTGGGTCTCCTGAACAGCCGGCTGCTTTCGTTTGTGTTTGAAAAGTCTGTTCAGCTTCGATCAGCAGACCTGCCAGTATTTTCCTGGGATGATATCAGGATGCTCCCCATCTATACCCCGGACTTCGATAATCCGGATGATAAAACCGGGCACGACCGCATGGTTGCGCTCAGCTCAGAAATGTGTGACCTGTACAGGCACCTCATCTCAGCAAAATCCGAACGGGAGAAACGCCTTATCCTGCTGGAGATTGCGTCTACCGACAAACAGATCGATTCGCTGGTGTATGGACTCTACGGGCTGACCGCAGATGAGATTGCGGTGGTGGAAGAGACTGTTAGGAAATGAATTGTATTAATTTCACCCGTTTTCTCAGAGATTCTGTTAAAATATGAACAAAAAAGGAAGTCTGCCGCGGACTGCGTGATATTTACATCCGCACATGCAAACAATCTAAAAGTTCTAACGGGCGATAAGCACTTCAACGGCCTTGAGGATCACTTTTCGTATGAGACTATTATAAAATTATAAATATATGACACTACCAGCGGTCGCCGGGAGTCGTTAAATCTCCTCCATCTAATAATATATCCCCCCAAAAAAGGGGCTGCTGGAAGACCGCTATTTTAACAGGTTTTATTTTGATTTAAACAGCCGTTTTCGAAAAATAAGGAATTATATCGATATTTTCCACAAGTGTTGACGCACTTCCACTGGAACCGGAAATGACCCTCGTCTGATTGGCAAACGGGGCTTAAATTGGGCTTATTCACTCTCATCTTTCCGGATTGACCGGATGTTTGGAGGGTCGCTCCTCAATTTGACACCTCTCGGGAAAACCGGCTTTTCACGGTCAATCATGCTGATCTCACTCAATCGCTCTTCAAATACCCGGTACCGCTGGAAGACCCGGCTCCAGACATATCGTACCCATAGCTCACGGCCGATCCCGTCCGGCATCGGGAGTTGGTTAAGGATCATAAAATCCTCGCGAAAAAAGTCCTCCCACATGTCGAACTCGCCCGGAGAATTACGGCTCGTCCGCACCCGGATCGCAATCGCATCGTGGTCACGGTAAGCAATCGCATCGTAGGGCAGATCCGGATCCGGATTGGGCACCCAGCGGTATCCCTGCCGTTTCGCAAATTTTTTTGCTGATTCTATTGTAACAAACGGACGTACACCCCGCATCTTTATAGCACCATTATCTTTCCCGGATTGATACCAGAACGATACTTCTCAAAAGAGATGCAGGGCAAGAAGATACGCTTTGTCGTCCGAAGGCTCTGCCTTCGCAACAGGGGCGACAATTCGGTCGCCAGTGGTTGTTCCAATACTACGGTTCACCCTGGAGCAACGGATTAGTTAATTCCTCCGAAAGATTGATAGTTAAAGGCTCCTTCTTCGTAACCGGGTCGACTATTCAGTTGCCCATGAATGCACTAAAAATCCGGCTTGCCCCGGCACAGCGGTTTTGCCAGATGCCGCCGGGCAGTGGGTGGCACCTCATACCATCCCGGTTTCAGCGTGCGGGAAATTTTCTGAAGATCCGGGTCTTTTTCATGGATCCCGCACTTTTTACATTTGTAGCCTTTTCCTGTACCGTCACTCGTCATCCTTTTATTGCAGGCCGTGCATAAAGGTGGACGTGAGACTATTTGTTCAGCCAGTTTCCGGATGCCGATTTTCTCAAGATTGATGCTCTCTTTTTTGTAACTCCCGAATGCAGTTATCTCATCTCCCTGAATCGAGCTGCCGTACGATCAGCCGGAAATTTTTTGTTGGCTCGTAAGCCATGCACCGTACGGAATGACTCTGCTCTTCGATAGTGAACGAGACGTGTCCTCCGGTCATTGTTATGGGAGCCTCCTTTACACTGCCCCGGACCCGGTAGGAGAGTCCTTCCCTGAGTTCCCCGATTTTCCCCGCAAGGATATGTGCATCCGTTCCCTGGTTTGTAACCCAGATCTGTTCAATTCCTGTTTTCTCGGATTGGATCATCTGGCGGGCAATCATCACCCACGAGGGACTTTCACCCCTGATGCCAAATAACACCGGATCCGGTGTGTGCGGCACGCATACCACAACATCATTTGCTCTGTCGACCGTGTCCCACGTATGGGGGAATGTTGCTTCTTCTGCTGCAAACAAACTTGCTCGATCCACTTTACGGGGAATACCCCAGTGTTCCGGTTGGCGGTACACAAGAATTTCTGAAGTAGTATCCTTAAGTTCACTCGCGACAGCTGCAGTTGCACCTATCAGGCCACGCTTGTTTTTATATCCCCGGTATCGGGCCCCGGCAGCATCGAGGACTTCGATTGCCTCGTCAATCTGGCAGAAATCTGTCACCGCCTTTCTATAAAATGCAGGGTCCGGCTGACAATCAGAAACAACTACGCCCGGATTGGTATTTTCGCAGGAGAAATCAGCAAGCTCTTCCACTGCGATACATGCAATATCGAATGCGTTTTTCTCATCTCCCTCGACATGCAGTGAAACTGCGGCGTTACCCCGGGTCTTCCATGTGACATTCGGGTTCAGCCGGACGAGTCGCGCTTCGTGAACTCTCATACGTTCGCGGATAAGCCTGCGGACAAGGACTGCCCCGAGGTACGTGGTGCACATCCCCTGAGGTGAGTCCGTGTCATCAATTCCGATGAACATGCCTATATTAATATATCCAAAGGCTATATCCATTCTTTACGGCAATGTCTCAGGACCGCCAGCTCCAGCTGGTCACCAGTGTAATGATCACCGCCGGGTTCGAAGTTTCCGAGAGATTCTCTATCCGCCCGCGGAGCTTTGACCTCATGGCCCGAAAGAACGGGACGCTGCTCATCATTAAAGTCGTAGCCCACATCGACAGCGTCAGCGAAGATGTGGCATTCGACCTTGAAGTGATCTCCCGCCACCTGGGGGGGGTTCCCCTTATTGTTGGAGAACGCGCCCGTGACGCAGAGCTGGAACGCGGTGCGGTGTATGTCCGGTATGGCATTTATGCGATCAGCCCCTCAACACTCTACGATTATTTTGTAGAGATGACACCGCCACTTGTCTATGCTTCTCCCGGGGGGCTGTACGTGAATATTGATGGCGAGGTGCTCCGCGATCTCAGGGAGAAACGGAGCATGTCCCTCGGGGACCTCGGGCAGGTGTTAGGCGTATCACGACGTACCATCAGCAAATATGAGAGCGGTATGGGTACTACCCTTGATGTGGCGATCCGGATCGAGGAATTTTTTAACACCGGTGTCGTGAAATCCATCAACCTGATCCTCCATGAACCGCCAAAAGCGATGGAACCGGAGCCGCGGGATCCAACAACAGATAAGCAGACTCCGGTGGAGTTTTTCAGGCAGATAGGAATGCAGTCTGCACACGCTTCACGGAGCTCCATTCCAGGCACTCCTCACGTTTGAAAAACATACGATCCTCACCGGAATCGGACCTGCGGATAAAGTAATCAAACGCGCAGCTCTGATTGGAAATATTTCCCAGATTGCAAAAAAGCACGCGATGTGTGTGATTACCGATCATTACAAGCAGAAAAAGATTGGAAAAACGCTTGTCATCGGGGAAGATCGCCTTCACCGGATTACTGATGGTTTTGAGCTTCTCGATATGATCGGGGAGTAATTTTAGAGGTTCTGGCAGGTTCGCTTTGATTGAAAAATGCTGGCGTTTGAAAAAAAATTATTGAGTTTTATAAAGAAGCTGACTGCACAAGCCGGACATAAAAAAAATCCTGTCCGATCCGGATTGTATCATTTCTGTCTCTTTTAAAACAGGCCTTTTTTTCAGATTGACCCTGCTGTATCCTGGTGTTGCTGAGTTTTGCCTCTACAAAGACGTTTAACAGATTGAAAAAGATCGCTCCGTTTGCCCTGAATACTCACGTAAACGGCGTGTCTTAGAAAAACGTGCCGGAAATCAGTCATTTCTGCACATAATGATCCTGAATATCGTCAAAACAGGGCAATCTAAACCCGTTATTGGCCCGGATTGTAGGGCAGGAAATACAATCCTCTAAAGACCTGGTTTGATGATCTAACTAACAGCGAGGTATGAATTTGTATAGATCTTCTGCATCAGTATTTGAGCATGACTCCGCACTTTGTTTTTATCGGATGGCTGGCAGTAATGGTTTTGATAAGTGTATCTTTTATTGTGTGCCTGATCCGAGAATGGATGTATGCAATCAGTGTTCGGCATTCAAGAAAGCAGGTGGCAGAGAGAAGGAATACAACATAGGGACTAATGGGGAGTGCGAGTGTACTCAAAATCCTGTTTTGTTATTGCATGTTTTCTTGTGTATACGACATTTTCTGTTGGCTGTATTGATGAAACACCAGCTGCTAATACCGAGATCACTCTTTCTCCGACAATTGATATAAACAAATTCAGGGAACCCTTTGAAAAAACTACAACAAATATCGCAAAAAAACCCACAACAATTACAACAATTGTACAACCAGGTTCAATGGAGACCCCTCCTCCATTTCCATCAGGACATCTTTCCAGGGTTCAAATACTTATATCATATTATGGGGCCTGGTCCGGAGCATATTATAATGATGGAACTCCGGTACCGGTAAACGGGACTGGTTCAACAATTATCACGGTTAATAATCCAGGCAGCAATGTTTCGACATCAATCCAGAAGAGAGATGGTACCACGGAAAAATTAAAGGTCCAGATTTTGAAAAATGGTGATGAGTTAACCGCGGGAAGTACCTCTGCAGCATATGGGGTTATTGAAATTTCAGCAACCGTGTAACCATATTTTAATTCCTGAAAATTTTAGAGTACTGGATTTATTTTAATGCAAATGTGATAATCAGCGGATTCATGAGGTACATTCCACGAATTGAAAATATGACGAGTTCTGAAAATTATAAATCCTTTGCAGAATGGATGAATAAAAATGTAAAGGTTTACGAAGATGGAATAAAATCTGGAAGCCAACCGACAGAACAAACGTATTATCAATAAATCCCCAGACTTAATTCTTAATTAGGATACGCGACCAACCGCCACTTATCACCAACCGCGAGTGATCCAGATCAACCGTTAACTTATCAGAACTGTTTTAGATAACCTTTATATAGAACCACAAACCAATTTTAGTGCTAAAAGTGGTGATTTTTAATGTCACAGCAACTAGGTGGACAGCAGATACTTATTCTTAAAGAAGGCAGCACCCGCACCCGGGGCCGCGACGCTCAGGGTATGAACATCACCGCCGCAAAGGCAGTGGCAAGTGCAGTCAGGACCACTCTCGGTCCCAAGGGAATGGACAAGATGCTCGTCGACACAATCGGCGATGTCGTGATCACGAACGATGGTGTAACCATCCTCAAGGAAATGGACATCGAGCACCCGGCCGCAAAAATGATGGTCGAGGTCGCCAAGACTCAGGACGATGAAGTAGGCGACGGGACAACCACTGCAGTAGTTATTGCGGGCGAGCTTCTCAAGAAGGCAGAGGATCTCCTTGAGCAGGACGTTCACCCGACCATCATTGCCGCAGGATACCGCCAGGCTGCCGAGAAGGCACAGGCACTCTTAAAGGAAATGGCATTCGATGTGAAGGCCACCGATAAGGTTATGCTGAAAAATATCGCCGGTACTGCAATGACTGGCAAGGGTGCCGAGGCTTCCAAGGACAAACTCTGCGACCTTGTTGTCAAAGCAATTACGATGGTTACCGATAATGATGGTACCGTTGACGTCGAGAACATCAAAGTCGAGAAGAAGACCGGTGGAAGCATTGAGGACTCAGAGATTGTTGAGGGTGTACTCATCGACAAGGAACGGGTTCACCCCTCCATGCCAAAGAAAGTCATCAATGCAAAGATCCTGTTACTGAACGCAGCAGTCGAGTTCAAGAAAACAGAAGTTGACGCAGAGATCAACATCACCAGCCCCGACCAGCTCCAGGCATTCCTTGATGAGGAAGAGCGTATGGTCAGAGGTATCGTTGACAAGATCGTTGCAAGCGGTGCAAACGTTCTTTTCTGTCAGAAGGGTATTGACGATATTGCCCAGCATTATCTTGCAAAGGCAGGACTCTTTGCAACCCGCCGTGTCAAGAAGAGCGACATGGAGAAGCTCGCCCGTGCAACCGGTGCCAGCCTCGTTTCCTCGATCGACGCGATCAGCAAGGAAGAGTCGGAAAAGCCGGACTCGTTGAGGAACGCAAGGTCTCCGGTGAAGAGATGACCTTTGTCGAGCAGTGCAAGAACCCCAAGGCGGTTTCCATCATTATCAAGGGTGGAACCGAACACGTTGTCGACGAACTCGAACGTGCAATCCACGATGCACTCCGCGTTGTCGGTGTCGTTGTTGAGGACAAGAAGGTTGTTGCCGGTGGCGGCGCAGTCGAGACTGAGCTCTCGCTCCGTCTCCGTGAATACGGCGCAACGGTAGGTGGCAGGGCACAGCTCGCCATTGAAGCGTTCGCATCTGCACTTGAGGTCATCCCGCGCACCCTTGCGGAGAATGCAGGACTTGACCCCATCGATATGCTTGTCGAGATCCGTGCAGCCCACGAAAAGGGCAAGAAATCACACGGCCTGAACGTTTTCGAAGGCAAGGCAGTCGATATGAAGGCAGCCGGTGTTGTCGAACCCCTCCGTGTCAAGACACAGGCAATCTCATCTGCAGCAGAAGCAGCTATCATGATCCTGCGCATTGATGATGTCATTGCATCGTCCAAGAGCCATGCACCCGAAGGCGGTATGCCTCCTGGTGGCATGGGCGGCATGGGAGGAATGGGCGGCATGCCCCCCGGCATGGGCGACTACTAATATTACTCAATTTTTTTACTATTTTTCTAGGGTACTCTACAGTTTGAGAATCTTTTCATGGTCAGCATTTGCAGAATGATTGGCAGACCAACAAAAAATCTAACCGGGATAAGAGTGAAAACGAACCGGGATAAATAAAAAAATAGTCTATTTCTGTGGATTACCTACGATTGATGCAGTTGTCTTGATGACAATAGTACCCTTCATATCCGGGTGGTATATGTCACTTACGTTATAAGTGCCCTCCCGCTTGCCAAAAGTATAACTCCATTGTGACCCTGGCAAAATATCGCCGGTAGTAAACCCGCCGTCGGGGTAACTCATCTTCAGGGAATGGGCTGTGGTATCATCATTAATCCACGTGATGCCGGATCCTGGAAGAGCGACCAGTTCCGGGGGAACAAACGCATTATTTTGCATATGAATTGTTGTAAGGAGTTTTGTTTGTGGTGATTCGGTCCTTGTTGCCGTCGGGAGTACTGTCGTTACCACTGTTGTTACCACCGTTGTTGGTAATATCGTCGGCACAGCGGTTATTTCAGCAGTCGGAACAGGGGTAGGAATGGTGGTTGGCATTGTAGTGACGGGTTCTGGTGCTGCCTGCTGGGTACATGCTGCGAATGCAACAAAGGCGATCAGAAGAATTATAAAACCAATAGCTTTCTTCATGAATGTAAATTGAATTCACCTTTAATTAAGTTTACTTACTGTTTTGTGATTCGGGGCATCATAAAATCAAAAATATTGCCAACATTTAAAATACCTCAAAGGTGTGAGTATCTGAACTTCTGCAGATCTTTTCTCTTTCTGGTAATACCGGTATTTCCGGTTTTTTGACTGGATACCTTTTATTCCTGTTATGGATTTTTTCGGTTTTATGGATTATATGCAACAGATTAATGAACCCGGACATATCCAGTAATTTTCATGAGCGAACAATTCATTTTCACAAAATTTCGCACTGACTGTTACCATTGCCATCAGGTTGCAGATCAGATCATCAAAGCAGTACCCTACAAAGCTGAAGTTGCCTGCGATAACTGTGGTGCCACCCGGATTTTCATTCCCCGTATTGAAGACATCACCAAGGCAGGGACTTTCACCAGGATAGGTTGTTATGACATGTGGAACCTTCTTGAACAGGCAGGGTGCAGAAACTGCCACGTATATGGTCCACACGATGTAATCATAGGCTGCCGTCATTTTACCGTCAGGTGCCGGAACTGCGGGTTCACACATTTCTACAAGTTCGATCTTGAGTATATGGCAAAAGACGAACTCAAGGTATAGCAAGTGTATATTCAATTTTTTCTGGTCCCCCTGCTCATGCAGTGGTCCCCTATGGGGAAAAAAATATTGTGAACTAATGTCGTGCCCTATCCAGTTATGGTAAGGGAACGACGCTTTCTGGGATCTTTTATGGAGTCGTGTATCCTTTTCTGGTACTTTTTTAATATCTCCCTCAGCTCAGCCCGGAGGTCAGGATTTTTAATCAGAAAAATGAACATCACCGTGGTGTCTGCGATGATCAGCGGGGATATACCGATGAACCGGGTTATGGCTGCTGCTTTTGAGTTGGGATCACTGCCCCCTACAACACGGTTTCGCTGGAAATGCTGATAGATCATCAGAATAGATTCGTTATCGAGCCGATCCCAGAATTCTTTCAGCTCGGCAAACGAGAGATGCTTTGCAGTGTAATTGTGTTCCTTGACACCGATATCCGGATCGATAAAGAGAATACAGGCTTGTGGGAACTGTTCAAAAATACCGGAAAAATACTCAGACCGGGTCTGCTGGGAAAAAGTCTCATCTTTCTCGATACGCACTCGCACTTTTTTTACCCCGATGCTCTCCCTGAGGTCCTTGAAATACTGTTTGAGGGTGGCGTAATAATTATCCACATCCTCTTTTGTCCGAAAGCGGCGGAAACACTCGATCAGGTTTTTATTCCGGCATCCCGTATTTCCCTTGAACCGGGGATAATAAGCGGTCAGCATCGGAACGATGACCAGCCGGTCAATTTTTCCATGAAAATTTTTGATTACATCGGTTATGAGATCGTATTTGAACAGGTCTTTGGAGTCCCCAAAAAATTTAGCATTCATCCGAATCCCTCATACGGGGATATTTCTATGGTGGATAAAAAAAGGTTGCGGGTGAAGGAAATGCCTATTTTTCTTCCCGTATCATGGTAATTGCTTTTTTCGGACATTCATTGGCGCAGATACCGCACCCCTTGCAAAAGTCAAGGTCAACATTGAGATCAGCATCAATTGCAGAGTCCGGACAATACATTTCGCAAAGCCCGCACTGGTTGCACTTTTCTTTATCCACGACAGGTTTAAAGACGCGCCATGTTCCGGTCTTTCCCGCTGCACCTTCGGTTGGCCTGCTCATTGCGAGGCGTTCACGAACCTTACTCATGCGCTCATCTCCATGTACGCCGCTTCAGCTGCCTTGACATTGCGCTCATCAGTAAACATCTCACGGATCGATTTTTTTGCCGAATCAACTGAAATAATTCCCATTTTTGCCAGCGCACCGAGTACCGGGGTGTTCAGGATCGGGCTTCCCGCAACCACAAGTTTTTCCCTGAGTGCGATGCCAGTCAGGTCCACATGGCTTGATGTAAATCCGGCAAACTCTTTATTCTGGGAACTGTTAACCAGAACCTTACCGCCTTTTTTTAATCCCTGGAGCACATCAACGACATCCATTACACTCGCATCGAGCACAATGACCATATCCGGTTTTTTTATCTGGCTGTATATCTTAATCGGGTGATCATCGATCCGGACGAACGATACAATCGGTGCACCCCTGCGTTCTGCCCCGTAAAATGGGCAGGCGGTTGCGTATTTTCCATCATGAATTGCTGAGAGTGCCAGGAGCCGTGCTGCAGTAACGCCGCCCTGCCCGCCCCGGGAATGGATGCGGATCTCATACATGGTCATTCACCCCGAACCAGAACTCTTCCCCGATACGACGGTTACGGATGAAATTCGCGATATCTTCGTACGTGACTTCCTGGCCACCGAGACCGGCAATCACGCTGTATACCTCAGTCTTCTGCTGAGCCTCAATGGACCTTGCGAGTATGCCCCCGAAGCCAAATGAATAGTCACGGTCGATTACGACAATATCCTTTCCTTTGAGGTTGAGTTTCGGGAACGGGCGTAACCACCGGAGCCGCATCGAACCTGCCTTTATGCCCTCCTTCCTGAGGATATCGATAGCGACTTCAGCCTCCTTGCCAAGGGTGCCCATTGATACAACGATAACATCTGCATCATCACACTGATAGTCCTCGGTGAATCCGTACGTTCTGCCAAAGCGCTTTGCGAAGTCCTTTTCGGTTGCCTCGATTACCTTCACCGAATCACGCATCGAGCGCTCGATGTCCCAGCGGAATTTAAAATGCTGGTCAGGGCCGGTAAGCCCTCCATAGCCCATGGGATGTTTCGGATCAATTGCATGGGGAAGGTGCATCGGCGGGATAAAATCACTGAGTTCAACGGTATCAAGCGGCTGCATGATGTGGCTCAACGAAAAGCCGTCAAGGTTCACCATCACCGGAAGCAGCACATCGTTGTGTTCGGCTATACGGAATGCCATCAGTGTTGCATCGTACGCTTCCTGAACTGTACTCACGTACACCTGGAGCCAACCCGTGTCACGCTCCTGCATCGCATCGGTGTGTTCAGCCCATATATTCCAGCCGGGACCAAGGGACCGGTTGACATTTGCCATCACTATCGGGAGGCGTGCCCCGGCAGCCCAGTTCGTCATTTCATGCATATACAAAAGCCCGTGGGAGCTGGTCGCGGTGAATGTCCGGACTCCTGTTATGCTTGCCCCGATACATGCTGCCATTGCGGAGTGTTCGCTTTCCACCGGGATGTACCGGCTTTTCAGTTCACCTGTGGAAACGAATTCTGCGATCTGTTCGACAATCTCTGTCTGCGGGGTAATCGGATAGGCGGCGACAACTGCCGGCTGTACCTGTTTTACTGCCTCAGCGACGGCCTTGTTGCCGGTTGCAATCTTTTTCATGCTTCCGCCTCCTCGGCTAACAGTTTCTTTATGTTCTTTGCAAGATGCTGCCGGAGCATTTCAACAGTCTTTGCATCAATGCCCTTGAACCGCCCCTGTGGTGCAAGATACTCTTCGAGAGGGATGGGTTTTTTAATTGCTGCCTTTGACTGCGGGTTGATGGTAATTTTTCCGTATTCGCGCTCGTAGAGTACCCACATACCGGATTTTACTGCAAGCTTGCCCATCTCGACTGTTTTTTCTGTTGAGAACCGCCATCCCGGAGGGACAGGGTGCAAGCACGTGGATAAAGGAAGGTCCGCGGAAGGTGAGCGCTTTCTGCACTTTCTTGAAAAGATCCTGGGGGTACGCTGCACAGGCAGTAGCCATATAGGGAGGGCTGTGAGCAGCGATTATTGCATCGATATCTTTCTTCGCATCGGTCTTACCGGCGGGAGTCGTGGTTGTTTTGGCTCCCATCGGTGTCCCCCCTGACCGCTGCATTCCGGTATTACCGTATGCTTCATTATCGTAGCAGATATACAGGAAATCGGTTCCCCGCTCAAACGCGCCAGACATTGCCTGGATGCCGATATCAAGTGTCCCACCATCGCCGGCATATACAATCACATTTGTCTTTTTCCCGGCGGACCGAAACGCATGGGACATTCCTGAGGCACAGGCTGCTGCAGCACCGAATGCAATGTTGTAGACGGGTATGTTGAAAGCGGTGTTCGGGTAGATGCCCTGTATAACGCTGGTACAACAAGCCGGCACAACGAGAACGGTGTCCGGTCCTGCTGCTTTAAGAACATAACGGAGAGCGAGCGAATCGCTGCACCCTGCACATGCGGAGGTGCATTTGAGCACGAATTCTTCTTTGGGAATTTCTGCGATGGTATCCAACTCCTGCGGTAATATGAAACAGATAGGTAAACGCTCTAAAGAGATCGCGGAACTATCTTTATATATCTTCATGAAAAGACAAAAAGGTTTCATGCACCATAAAGGATGCAGAAGACCTTGGCACCTTACTTCATGAAATGTACACGATACGTCCCTCAACTTTCCGGGAAAGATTCGGATGGATGCGGAGATACTCTTCCAGCACCGCAGTTGTTGATGTGGCTACCGTTTTTGAAGGCCCACCTGCAACGAGCTCCGCATGAGTTATATCCAGGTTCTTTTGACAGTTGTCGACATGGTAACCAATCAACCCGATAGTGTATTGAGCGGCATCGTCAACAGGTTCTCCATTCAAAGCAATTGATTCAAGAGTTTTTGTACGATCATTGTAGACCGCACGGACACCCGCACTTACCTGGTAGCATTCCCCTTCGCCCGTCCGGTTTTCCGGGCGCATAATATGGGCAAAGATCCGCTTTATCCGGTAACCGTTGACGGTGAAACGTTTCAGGGAATCTTCAAAGGGAAAACACTCCCGCAAAGTGCCAAGCGTGACCGCCGGCCCGAGCTCTGCCGACCTGATCGCTCCCGATCCCATAAGCATAATGTCGCATTGAGCCACTTCCCGGAGGATATCAGAAACAAGGTTTCCCAGTGATGTTTCCTGTTCGCGGCATGGATGGGTAAGCGGTAAGGTAAATTTTGTTATCAGTGCGTTGTATTTCCGGTCGACATCCTGTTTGTATGAATTGATGTATTCCAGTAATTTCAGATCTGGTTTTGCAGATTTTTCTGAAATTTCTATAAGGTGCCAGGAAAAGTCCACGATTTTGTTTGTGTCATCGTCCACGATAATATCAAATCTGCCAATCTGATCCGTGCCAACCCCGGCCTGCGCGATCAGGATGTTGTTTTCTATTGCGGGATGGTCAAGAATGGTGTGGGAATGCCCACCGATGATCATATCCACCCCCCAGGACGGATCAAGTATTTTTGCCAGTTCGCGGTCTGAGTCAAATCCGATATGAGTGAGGAGGACAGTCAGATCGATGTCATCATTCCGGTAAGCATCACAGATACGCCCGACTTCACGGCTTGCCTCTTCAATCGAGATGAAACTCCCGATCATTGAATCACGGGAAATCGTGTCCATGACTTTCTCGGTAATGATGCCAATAAAGAGAATATCAAGGCCGGCTTTTTTTATCACGAGATGCGGCATCATCAATCGTTTAAAGTATTTTTTTATGTACAGGTTTGCATTTACGATAGGAAAATTCGCCATCTTTTCGAGAAACAGCAGGTGCTCAAGTCCGTAATCAAGTTCATGATTGCCCAGTGACACGACATCCGGCGCAAGGTAGTTCATAATCTCTATCGTGGAGATGCCCTTGTATTCAGTATCGATAAGCGAACCCTGCACCATATCGCCGGCGATCACATAGAGGACGTTCTCCTCCTCCCCCCTGACCTTATTTACATATCCCGACAGGAGTGCAAGCCCCCCGATTAAACCCCCCGCCTCCCCACGAGCTTCAGCCAGGAAGTCGCCATGCATATCATTCGAATGCAGAATCGTGAATTTCTGCGTGTGCATAATCACAAGATCCCGCGACAAATGAATTATGCATTGTGTTTTTATCTCATCGCCAATGGTAAATGCAACACTTTCACCCTGCCCGGCAGGAGTTTAAAAAGAACATTATTGAAACAAAGTATGTGGGGAGGAAGAAAACCCTCAAAAAATCAGGTGCAGTACCCCCTGCTATCCTCCCGACCTCTCAAAACCTTGAAGAAACCAAAACAATTCCTCTTTTCTTTTGGTTTTTTTCCGTACACGACTCCGTCGGCATCTCCTGTCACATATCATAATATATTTTAGGATCATTTCTCTAATGTCTGCTATGTCTCTTCGCTCGCTCAATCTCCCCGGGGTTGGAACAAAATATGAATTTCAGACCGAAAAAGGCGATACGGTCGCAATTTTTTTCACGAAAACCGGCAGTATCCAGATGTATACCCTCCAGAAAGGCTGCCATACACCAAGCGCGGCCGAGATGACACCTGTCGAAGCACGAAGGTTGGGAAATATCCTCACTGGTGCGATCATTGAGGCAGACCAGGAAAGTGTTGAAATAGCGTTTTCGGCGCTTGCCGATCTTCGGGTCACTATCCACTCGTTTCTCATCCCAAAAGCGATTGCCGGAAAGACGATTGAAGACCTTCAGATCCGGGCAAAGACCGGGGCAACGGTAATTGCCGTCTGCCGTCATGATATGAACATTGTCAATCCGGCACCGTCGTTTGTCTTTGAGAACCGGAGATGCAGCACTGGTGATTGGTGAGAGCGACCAGATAAAAATGTTTGAGCGGGAAATAATGGTGGATTAATGGAAGGGATAGTTCTCGCGCTTTTTCTCTGCCTGGTACTGGCGCTCATCACCAAGTACCTGTCAGTTCCGGTGATACCCTTCTACATCCTTGCAGGCATAGTGCTGGGAAAAGCCGGGCTCGGGCTTGTCGCTTCCGATGAGATCAGTCGCTTCTTCTCAGAGATGGGACTGATTTTTTTACTGTTCTTCATGGGCCTGGGATTGAAACCCGAGAGGATAGCTGCGAACCGGTCAGCGGTCCTTACAAGCGGGGTAATTGACCTGAATGTCAACATGATCATTGGTTTTATCGCAGCGTATATGCTGGGATTTTCTCTTATTGAGTCGCTCATTGTTGCAACCGCATTTTATATTTCGAGCACTGCGATGGCAATCACCTCTCTCATAGAGAACCGGAAGCTGATGCTCCGTGAATCCGAAACGGTCATCTGGCTGATGGTATTTGAAGATCTCGTTCTTATCATCTTTTTAGCCCTCATTACCGCGGGAAATCAGAATCTGGTTATCTTCATGGTGAAGATCCTCGGAGTCCTCGCAGTTCTCTATGCACTCGCTCATTACGGGAAAGAATTCCTGATATCGATTCTTGACCGTGATGATGAGCTTCCTATTCTTTTCACATTTGCTGCGGTTCTCACCACTGCATCATTCTCGATGTATCTGGGGATACCGGAGTCCATGATGGTGATTGCACTGGGTGTTGCATTTGCAACTACTGATCCTGATGCCTTCGAGCAGCACGCACGCCCGTTCAAAGACGTTTTTCTCGTCGTTTTTTTCGTTTTTTTTGGCGTTACTATGGATTTTTCAGGAGGTGTGAACTGGTTCATGATCACGGTAATCTGCGTCCTCGCCATCATCAGTAAATTAATATCCGGCATTCTTACCGGGTTAGCTATTCATGGCTCAGCATTATCGGGTCTGGAAATCTGGGCAAATACCATCGGACGGGGAGAATTTTCTATTGCCATCGCAGTTCTTTATGGTTCTCCTCTTGTGGGAACAACGATTGCAGCGATGGTTATTGTAACATCGATAATTGGATCCTTTACCGCAAAATACAGCATCGCGTTAAGAAGAGGAATAATGCACCTGGGAAGGAAAAAAACCCCCTCACACAGGGTGCATCCAGGACGTTGATGGTTATTCGAGCAGTACAAGCCCTATCGAATGGATCTCGGAGTGCAGGATCTTGCCGACTCAAGGTCCCAAACGACATTTTTTGCTGTTGCAAATACGTCCATGCCTGCTGCCTCCATAGTGTTCGATGATCTGCAATTTTTAGATTTTACCGTGAATATCAGGAATCATCCTTTTTCCCCCTCACTTTGCAACGATCTCCTGCACGACAAACCGTGAACTGCAGAGATCGTCGTCAGTGTATTTTCCTATGCGCACAATCTCCGGTGTCATCCCGCGTTCGCTCAGTTGCTGGCGGAGTTTTTCTTCATCGAAATGCTGGTTGAATCCGATGGTGATCACAGCCGGGTGGATCTCCTGAATCGGGCGGAACATATCGGTTTTATCGCCGAGAATTGCGTGGTCTACCGGGCGGAGTGATGCGATCATCTGCAAGCCTCTGTTCTTCCGGAATGATCGGGCGGGGTTTGTGTTTCACGTTCATATCGCGGGCAACGATCACCCAGAGTTCATCCCCGAGTTTTTTTGACTCTTCAAGATAGTAGATATGCCCCGGGTGCAGGAGGTCAAATGTGCCGGTGGCAACAACCCTGCGGATGCTCACGCGATCACCTCGAGCTTGCATGGCTCCCCATCGGCACTGAAGCATTGCCAGTCGCCCGTGCGGTACGGGTAGCCGATGATGAGGTGGAACCGCCCGGCCCGGGGGAAGAAATGCACATCCGCATCAGATGGCCGCAGCACACCGTTCGGGTGGCTGTGGGCGCTGCCCGGCAAGGTGGGTGTCCAGCGGCATCATATCAAAGAAGACCGATGCGGAGTTTTCTCCGGTGATGGTACCGGGAACCATGTTCAGCTCCTCGATCACCCCGTTTTTTTCCCGGAGAAGAGCCACGAACTCGTTGGGGTGTGACGTCCCGCCCCAGTTCAAGGAGCAGCTTGAGAAGTTCTTGTTTGATTCCGCGGATGTTCATGGTTGAGTGCCTGGCACGCTGCACGGGCGTTGTACCGATTATATGCGTGCTGCTTGTCAAAAAATGCTCGGAAAAAATGAAGGAAAAACCGGACTTACTGATTCAACTTTTGCGAGTTCCTTACTCAGGTCCTGTGAGAGATCGACTCCGGTAAATGCACCGCTGGTCGGAAGCGGCATGTGCAAATGCCGGTGTGATGTCATACTCCACCGTTGTGTTTGCCGGTACCGTGAAATCGAGGATGTGACCCCCGGTTTGGCGGTCATCGCTGATGAAATGGAGATGATAGCCTGCGACATTGAGTCCTTTGAAAAAGACCGGGGTGTAGAACCCGACAACGGTACCGGTGGTATCAGCGTACGTGTAAACCGACTGGTTCTTTGCCGCATCCGTGAGCGTGGGATAGGGCTTCTGCTGCGCAGGTATCGCCCGCACTTTCATTGGGGAAATGTGCCGTGCATCCGTACCGCGTAGATCATGTTCTGCGAGGGTAAACGGCTGCTCATCTCGGTGGAAAATACGGAAAAGTTCATCGGCCTGTCCAGTGGTTGCAGTGAAGTCGCGTTCGAAGTAGGTGACCGTGGCAAAGGGTGTGGTGGCGGTGTCCGTGACCGTATACACCCTGCCGTCAGCTTTTGCCTGGTACACCTTGCCGTCAAGCACGATCATCTCGCCATCAAGTGCATCGAACGTACCGATACCAAAGTCCCCGTGTTTTTTCAGTTCCCCGACCGGCTGGACGCCATCATACACTCCCTGCATCAGGGCGTCAATGGTGGATACCTGGTAGAGGGTTTCGCGATCTTCAGGTACTGCTGAAGCGGTCGGAATCTTGGTAAAACTGGTATAGACCGCTGCACCGCAGAAGACGAGTACTATTGCAAGACCAATGCCAAGAAAAAATTTTGTGTCCATGACCGTATGCCAGAAAAATTATTTCTTGCCGGTCACTTTGATGACGTGGAAGCCGAACTGGGTCTTGACCGGGCCGACAACCTTGCCGACTTCTTCGGTAAAAGCGATCTGTCTCAAACTCGGGAACCATCATGCCCTTGCCGAACCAGCCGAGGTCTCCCCCGTTCTTTCCTGAGGGGCAGGATGAGAACCGCTTTGCAACTGCAGCGAAATCTTCGCCGTCAGCAAGTCGTTTCATGATCTTGTTTGCTTCGTCTTCGGTCTTTACAAGGATATGGGATGCACGTGCCTGTGGTGCCATACTATAGAAATGAAGAGTTATGGGATAAAAGAGTTGATGAAGAGGAAAACATTTTCTTGTAATTTTTTAAAAATTACATCTGTTTCATCTCTATAGAACCGTTCAGAAATATTAAAGTCATGACGCTCCTGGAGGGCTTTTGGTTTCATGCTCACGACGCTCCCGCATGCTTCGGGCATCCTGCTCGACATTACCACTACCTCTCATAAGGTCATCCAGATTGAAATATCGTGGGTCGAAGCGGGATACATCGCTTCAGGCAGTCTCCGATCAAAGGTGAATCTTCGATTATGGATGGCACCTTCGTATCGATTGTAAGTCAACGATAAAGCCTCCGAACATAGATCAGGTTGTCTTCAGAGCCCGTATTTTTCTGCCCGAATCCTCTCCGATCAGAGAAAAATCTGAGTTTTTGACCAAGCGTTTTCTCAGAACTCCCCGTCCTGCTCAAAACTCCGCCCATACCGTATCGCGAGCTCTGCCTTGTATAATTCCCGCCCGAGATACCCGGCATGGTCGAGAAGGGAGACATCTCCCTGGGACAGGATAGTGTACAGGACATCCTGCCAGCGTTTCCCCCGCATTGCTCTGCCATTGATCACCGCCACGATCTGGTCACCTTCAATTCCTATCCTGAAGTTACCTTTCGGATCGTATTCGATCTGGTCCGGCATCGTTATTGCAGGAACGGATGGTCTCGTATTCAAGCGGTGGTTCGCGCCGGCGGCGTTTCTCCTTCAGCACGAGCAGATCGATGCCGAGATCCTTGGGATAAGGACGGTCTCTGGCAAGCACCATCATCTCGGTTGCCTTCCGCATCTCGCTGACTGACCCTGATGTCTTGTCGGAATGCTCGCTGGTGAAGATCACGGCTGCACCCACCTCCATTGCCATACCCGCAAGCAGCGCATTTATCCCGATTGAATCTGCATCGATCAATTCTGTGACATTACCTGCACCAAAGAAAAGCGGAAAACCGGATTTTTTGAAATTTTTCAGAGATGCAACAAGACCGGATCCGACAGGCTGGAGGAGAGGATCGGCAATTATACAGGTGATACCGCTCTTTTTTGCCAGGGCGAGATTCTTTTTGAGAGAACTTTCCCCGGGAACTACAACCGCCGCTACACCTGCTTTTGCTATCTCTTCTCCCACCTCCGGAATATTTTGCTCCTGAAGGACTGAGTACGAGATCAGCCCTGACAAGTGCTGCCCGTATCAGGTCCGGTTCCTGGGTATCCACTGCAAGGATACGATCGATGTCTTCGACCTGTGAAAAAACCCGCGTAACATCTGCTGGTACAGCATCAAACCCGAAACCGAGGTCAACGATATCAGCACCCGCAGCAAAGTATTGCTCCACGATTTCACGGATATCTTCGCGGAGATGAGCATCCATCACTTCTGCGAGCACCTTCATCCGGGATGTGCCCCCTATCTTTGTTCCGCGGATAATGAAATCACACTCCGCAGATTTTTCCCGTTCATCCAGCAGCTTTCTAGCGTCACCTGCTTTATTCGCTGCAAGAAAATCATCGGCCGGAATAGTCCGGGAAAGGGTGACCGTGCCGAGCAGGGGGAGGATGAATGCAAGATCTGCTGCATGCCGGGGACCGCGGTAAACCGGGACACCGGTCTCCTGTTCAACCTGTTCAAAGGAGGCGGTACACATGCCCGGGACAATCACCATATCGTATGATCCCTTTTTAATCAGCCCGTGGAGCATGTGGGGAGTAAGAAACGAAGCAATCTCCCCGGTCACCACTACATCCGCATCGAACAGATGCCGCCGCGATTTGACTACATCTTCTGTGGCAGCACCAGTGGTAAGGAGGATGCGCATAAGTTCCCTTAATACCAGATAGATAAAAACACTATGATCAGATGCTAATCTGCGATTTGCATGTGCACACCAATTTTTCAAAAGATGGTGAGAGCAGTGTTGAAGATATTCTAAAAAAGGCCGAAGAGGTCGGCCTTGATGTAATTGCTATCACTGACCATGATTCGATTGACGGGGCAAAAAAGGCACTTTCCTGCACTACCTCTGTCCTTGTTATTCCCGGCATCGAAGTCTCCACAAAACAGGGGCACCTGATTGTTCTGGGAGTAACAGAGATAATCCCGTCAGGGCTTGATGTTGTCGACACGGTTGAGATCGCACGGAAACTGGGGGGTCTTTTAATTCTCCCCCACCCGTATCACGTCTGGCGGCATGGTGTTGCGCGCCGTAAGAAAGCCGGAATGAACGTAGTAGACGCAATCGAAACGTTCAACAGCAGGTATATCGTCGGGTCAGCGAACAGGAAAGCTGCACGTATTGCCAAGAAGTTGGGAAAACCCTGTGTTGCGGGAAGTGATGCACATCATGCGAGATTCGTCGGTTACGGCAGGACGTTTATAGATGCTGAAAGGGATATTCCCTCAATTCTTGCTGCGATCCGGGCCGGCAAAGTAACCTGTGGTGGCAAACAGACCCCGTTGCGCACGTATACACACCAGTCACTGAATAATACATGGAGAAAAATCAAACGGTTCACTCGGCGCGTTCGGCTTCGATGAGGCTGGCGTTCAGGCTATCGTATCTGGGCAGCAGGTTTTATGGCTCTCAGATGCAGGCTTCCGACCGGACCGTTGAAGGAGAGTTTGTCGCTGCCTGCCAGCGACTCAGTCTTTTTACCGACTGGCGCGAAGCAGGCTTCCAGTTTGCGGGAAGGACCGATCGCGGTGTTCATGCCTGTGGACAGGTTGCAGCATTCACCACAGCTGAGCCGGAACGTGCCCGGGCGGTAATCAATACCCAGTTACCCCCCGATCTCTGGTGTACCGCGTCAGCAGAAGTGGCTCCGGAATTTCATCCCCGGTTTGATGCGAAGTCCCGGACGTACAGGTATTATTTTTCGAAAAAACCTGAAAATCCCGAAGCGATGAACCGGGCTGCAAAGCATTTTCTTGGCATCCATAATTTTTCGAACTTTGCACGGGTGAAGGATAAGAACCCTTACCGGAACATTCTTGCTATCCGTGTGGGAGATGAGGGAGGATTTGTATTTCTCGAAGTACAGGCTGAAAGCTTCCTGTGGCACCAGGTGCGGTGTATGGCATCAGCATTAATTCTTGTCGGGGAGGAAAAAGCGGACGAGGGTTCGATCGCCAGGTTACTGGAAGAAGAAGCCAAAAGACCCCTCCAGCCGGCTCCTGCAGAAGGGCTCGTCCTCTGGGATACCGACTGCGGGATTGCATGGATTCCAATCACCGCCGAAGGTCAGAGCGGTGCATTCGTCGACCATCTTGTTCGGCACTATGCACTCATGGAGAAGATCTGCCGGGTACTCAGGGCACCTCATCCTGACTGATTGTTTTCCCGGAAAGAAAATTGTTAAAAGGTAACAATACGGTTGCGCAGAAACGGGAAGATTATTTTTGGGGGAAATCCCCGAACTCGTCATCGATCCATTGGGCAATTTCATCTCTCACCCTGCGATACCCGTCAAGGATGGTTTCATCGTGCCCGGAGTCAGGTGGGGATCAGTAAAACTGTGGTGGATGGTCTTTTTTGCACCGGATACCACGGGGCAGATGGCATGGGCGTTGTCGCAAAGAGTTACTGCAAGATCAAAATATGCCCCCTCATACTCTGCGAGGGTTTTTGAACGGTGGTGTGAAATATCGATCCCGATTTCCTGCATCACTGTTATTGCACGGGTACTCACTTTTGCCTTACGTGTGCCGGCGGAGAACACTTCGTACCTGTCGGGATATTTTTCCCGGATCAGCCCTTCGGCCATCTGGGAACGGGCGGCATTTGCCGTGCAGACAAACAGGACCCGTGTTTTTGTGGTCATTTCTCTCCGCAGCAGGAGGACTTCTCTTCATGGTCACCACAGCAGGACCCCTCATCCCCACCGCAACTGCATTCCCCGCTGTCCATATCCTTTCCCCTGATGGCGGCACTGATCATCGCCCATGCACACCCAACGCCGCTCTGGACCTCGATCGCCTGGACCGGGACAGTTCAGGGCACAGGCGCCGCATTCCATGCAGGCAGATGGCCGGACAAGCTCCGCATGTTCCGCCCCTTCCGAAAATACTCCGTGGGGACAGACCTGGGTACAGCGCTTGCAGTTGATGCACTGGTCCTTATGGTACTGAAGGGTGTTCTCCGTGATAGGAATCGAACATCAGATCACTCCCATGAAGACGGGTCAAGCCTAATACGATACCAAGGATTACCCCGGAGACTGCCATGAATGTCATGACGGGTACGTACCGGAAGATCTCCTTTCTGACTCCTGTCCGCGAAGTAAAGGTCGTTGAACCGGTAAAATTCAGGGCAAGGTATGCGGTAACTGCGGGTATAATGAGGAGCGGGGTTATAGCGGCAATGAGCCTGGCCCAGCCGGGAAGGGACGTATCTGAAACAAATGCAGCGGCAAACGGGATTGCCACGATTCCCCCGAGAAGGAGACCTTTTGTGGAGAAGTCCTTTGTCGGGATGAATGGCAGCAGGACCGGGAAAAGTACGGTTCCTGCAATCACTGCAACGACGGCTGCAAGTGCAGCAACCGGACCTGCGAGGAACCAGAGCCCGGCAGTAACAACGATCGCTGGTAGAGCGACGTGAACCAGTTCAACGGGTGACAGGATGATACGGTCGTTGATCGGGAATTGCACCCTGCGCATTTCGGGGGTTGTTGTGCCTGTTTTGAGGTATTCGGGGAGGTCTCTTGCCCGGACCGGCCCATATTCAACCCGGAAGTCCGACCGGCGCTGCACATCATGTGCAGAAATTCCCGGGGCTCCAAGTTGCGGGACAATAATTTTCCGGTGGGTGACGATACTGCCAAGTCCGGTTGTTCCGATTCGGTTGACCAGTTCATCGGTACCGAACGTGCCTTTTCCGGCAGCACACCAGACATTGATCCCTTTGGTGTCCAGCACAAGGATGTACGCATCGAATCCGGCAAGGGCAGAACGGAGGGCATCGAAGCTCAGTGTATAATTCGCCGAGGCAAAAACCGGGGATTTCTCCGTCGGGTTGCCCATCCGGTAGAGGCCCGGTTCAACGCGGTGTCCCGAGCGGTTTATACCCCAGCGGGCAAGGAAATGGTCGAGCCGGTTGGCAAACGTGATCGTGCTGTCAGTCATGCGGAGTACTGCTGCAGCTGCAGGGAGATGCATTCGCCATCGATGAACACGAGCAGTTTGAAGATTGGGGAGATGTCATAAAATCCTGCACTCCTCAGGAATTTGTATCGTGCATGAGCGGACCCAGCACTTCTTTTACCATTCCACTCAGATTTTCAACTTTCATGAGAGCAAGACAACATATGCTGCCGTTCTTTTCCCAGCTTATCAGAGCGAGCTTGTCCCCGGTTTTAATCCCTGCTTTCTCGCGTATATCCTTGGGGAGGACCATCTGTCCCCGTTCATCCACACTCAGGACAGCTTCAACCCTGCATCCGGAACCTGGTGCACCTTCAAAGTTGCCATCCTGTGGGCTACAGCAGCCATTACTTTTTTTCTTTGCCATACCAGTTCTCATACCAGTGTGGATTTCTAAATATTTATATTTTTCAGAAAAATCAGAAAAATCAAATTTTTCACACTATCGGGCTATATTCCTGTACATCCGACAAAGCACAATCCCTTTTTCCCTTGGTGGACGATACTTTTATAGAATATGGTAAAATTCGAATGCGACATGTGCGGGAAATGCTGCCTGGGTTTAGGGACGCTCATAACGGTAGAGCGCCAGCTGAATGAACGGGATTATTACTGTCGCAGTAAAATTGACAACGCGATCTTTCTTGCCCATGTGGATCCGGCCTATTCTGAAGAGATTGCCGATGAATTCCTGGAAGAAGATAATATGCACTTCCGGTCCGGGAAAAAAACCGTGCATATTCCTGCGAAAGAACCGGACCAGTGGAGAAAACTGCTGTGCGATATATTCAACGCTGCCGAAAGTCTGCCGGGATTTCCGCTGCTACCGGATGCTCATCTCTGATCCTGACGGAAAAGTGTGTGGCCGGGTGATTGGGAAAAATACGCTTGTCACGGAAGACGCGGTGCTTGAAGGTCTCTGGAGAGACCGGATATCTTCAGTTCCGTATGCCAATTCAGCAGTATGGAATGAGAAAGTCAGCGCCGTTCTCGCGGAATGCGGATACCGGGCCGATGTTGTTGAATAAAGCAATATCAGAGAGCACTCTTCATTTTTATGACATACGCTTTCAGGTCCCGTTCCAGCGTTTCCGGCTCGCCAAGACCTCTTTCAATAATATCCACAATTGCACTGCCCGACAATAATTCCATCGGCACCGGCATGCAGCACAGGTTTTTGCTTGTTCAGGTGTGGAGATCCCAAACCCGAGTGCAAGAGGGAGATCTGTTTGTTTCCTGACCCTGTCCAGCAGATCGATTGCACCAGCTGAGACACCTGTCCCTCACCCCGGTTACACCCGAGAACCGTGACAAGGTAAAGAAAACCTCTCGCCCGTTCTGTAATCCTTCCGGATCCTCTCATCAGAAGTTGTCTGGGTGATGAGGAAGATCGGATCCATATTATAGCGGAATGCCGCTTCGCATACTTCGTCTGACTCCTCGACCGGCATATCGGCGATCAGGATACCGTCAACACCCGGATTCCTGTGCTTCCTGATAGAACTTCTCTATCCCCCGGCGGTAGACGATGTTGTAATAGGTAAGGAAAACAATCGGTATATCGGATTTTTTGCGAATCTCCCTGACAATCTCAAAACCAGTCGACGGTGTTGTTCCGGCTGTCAAGCGACCTCTCATCGGCTTTCTGGATCGTCAGACCATCTGCAACCGGATCGGAGAAGGGTATACCCAGTTCGAGGATGTCTGCTCCCTCCTGCAATCAGTGCCCGGGCAATACGGATACATGTGGTTTTGTCCGGATCTCCTGCGACGGTAAACCCGATGAATAACGGGTTTTTTTCAGCGGCAAAAGCCCGTTCTATCCGTCCCATCAGGTATTCCCCCCATCGCGGCCACTTCAGCCACATCCTTGTCACCACGCCCGGAGAGGTTGATAACCACAATGTCGTCCTTATCAAACCGCTCCGCGTTCTGCATTACGTACGCCACAGCATGTGCGGACTCCAGCGCAGGTATAATACCCTCATTTTTTGAAAGAAACCTGAATGCGTCCAGAACTTCAGGGTCATTTACCGCCGTGTAGACGACACGCTTGTTGTCCCTGAGCATCGCGTGCTCGGGACCAACGCCGGGATAATCAAGACCAGCTGAGATACTGTGGGTAGGAAGTACCTGGCCATGTTCGTCCTGCAGCAGATACGAGAGTGTGCCGTGCAACACACCGGCATCACCCGTACAAAGAGTGGCAGAATGTTTGCCTGTGGTGATCCCTTCACCCCCGGCCTCAACACCAATCAATTCCACATCATCGGACAGGAACGGGTAAAAGATCCCGATCGCATTCAATCCACCCCCTACACACGCAACAACCGTATCGGGAAGCCGCCCTTCCTTTCGCATTACCTGCTCGCGGGTCTCCCTGCCGATTACTGACTGGAAATTCCTGACCATAAACGGGTAGGGGTGCGGACCGACAACCGAGCCAATCAGGTAGTAGGTGTCACGTACGTTTGCCACCCAGTCCCGGAGGGCTTCATTGATGGCGTCCTTGAGTGTTCGTGTCCCGGATTTGACCGGGATAACTTTTGCCCCCATCAGCTCCATACGGAAGACGTTAAGCGCCTGTCGCCGCGTGTCCACCTCGCCCATGTATACTTCAACAGGTAACCCGAGTACCGCTCCAACTATCGCTGTCGCCACTCCATGCTGGCCGGCACCGGTTTCGGCGATAAGTCGTTTCTTGCCCATCTTTTTGGCGAGCAGTGCCTGTCCAAGGGTATTATTCAGTTTATGCGAACCCCCATGAACGAGGTCCTCTCGCTTGAGGTATATCTTACACCCAAGTTCCCGGGAGGCATTCGCACAGAAGGTAAGCGGTGTCTCGCGGCCGGCATATTCAGCCTGTAATGATGCAAGATCGGCGGCGAACTGTGGATCTTTGTCCACCGTGGTATAAGCCTGTTCCAGCTCGATAAGTGCACTCATCAGTGTCTCGGAGACATACTGTCCGCCGTATTTTCCATATCTTCCTTTTTTTGTCATATTACCTGCCCCGTGCTGCTGCAATGAATGCGGCGATTTTCTTATGGTCTTTGATGCCCGGTGAGGACTCGATACCGGTTGCAACATCAACGGCATACGGGTGTACCTGCGAAATGGCATCCGCCACATTTTCCGGGGTGAGTCCGCCAGCGAGGATTACCGGGATTTTGGAATGTTGGACTACATCCCGTGCGTAAGAAAGATCGAATATTTTTCCATGCCCGTGGCTATCATCCACGATTACGGCATCGCAATCATCCGGTAGCGGGTCACCCCGCCCGATAACCCGAATTACCGCAGCGCCCGGATCCTCATCGAACACGAATGGATGTGATATCTGGATGGCAGAGGGTTTGAGTGCGAGCATTTCCTGGAGATCTTCTTCAGATTTTGTGTGAGAAACTGCGACTGGTTGCCGTGAATGGACCAACCGCATCGAAAATCTCCCGTGCCCGTTCAGGGGACACCATGCGGCGGGAGACCCCCCCTGAAAAAACTACTACTCCAATAGCGTGTGCCCCGCCCTCTCTGCGTACCGTGCATCTTCCGGGCGGGTAATCCCGCAGCACTTTATGCGCATACGAACTCCTCAAGTTTCTTTTCCGGGCGTTCGTGCACCATGATCGATGAACCGATCAGGAATGCATCGCAGTAAGGTTTCATCTCCCGGATATCATCGGCTGACCGCATACCACTTTCGGATACGATCGTTCTCCCTGCGGACCGGACACTCTCCGAGAGAAGCCGGGTTGTAGAACGGTCTATCCTAAGGGTTGAAAGATTACGGTTGTTGATGCCGATCAGTTCTGCATTCGTAGACAGGGCTGTTTCGACCTCGCTTCTGGTATGAACTTCGACAAGCGGTTCAAGACCATAGGTCCGGGCGAGATCGACAAATACGGGCAGTCGCTCTTTCAAGCACTCCCGCGATCAGGAGTACCGCATCAGCACCGAGAGCCCAAAGATTCCGCAATCTGCCGTTCATCTATGACGAAGTCCTTGCGCAGGACCGGAATACTCACTGCAGATTTCACCTTAGCAATGTCCTGCCCTGTTCCCCCGAAGTAATACGGTTCAGTCAGTACCGAGAGCGCAACACACCCCCTTGCTGCAAGCGTTCCTGCCATTATTGTCATATCAACGTTCCTCCGGATGATGCCCCGGCTGGGCGATGCACATTTGATCTCGGCAATTACTGCATTCTTGCCGTTCCGGTTTTGTATTGCATCAATCAGGCTTACCTTATTCCGGGTGCCGTTCTCGGGAAAGACCTGAGGCAGCAGGTCAACCCTTTTTTGGGTGCGACGGATTATTTCATCGAGGATCATGCCGCACCCCGTGTTGCTTCTACCAGCGCATCAAGCCGGTCAGATGCATTGCCTGAATCGATGGAAGCGGCAGCAAGCCGGATCCCTTCATGGAGGTCCCGTGCCAGATTTCCTACACAGAGTGCAGCCCCGGCATTCATAAGTACAATATCCCGGGGTGCACCACGTTCACCCTCCAGGATATCACGGATAATCCGGGCATTACACTGGGGATCCCCTCCTGCAAGATCCTGTATCTGAGCAGGAGCAATACCGAATGTCTCGTGCCGGATTGTGTAAGTCCGGACAGATCCGCAACCAAGTTCAGAAATTATTGTCTCACCGGTAGTTGTGATCTCATCAAGTCCTGATCCATGGACGACCATTGCCCGGGACAGCCCCAACCTCCTGAGTACCTCGGCGAGAGTTCCGGTTATGTCAGGACGATAGACTCCAAGGACCTGTGCCTGAGCTCCCGCCGGGTTTACAAGCGGACCGAGAATATTAAAAACCGTCCGGCACCCAATCTCCTGGCGTGCTGTCATGACGTGTTTCACCGCCGGGTGGTATTTCGGGGCAAAGAAAAATGCGATGCCGACCCGTTTTACAATATCTGCCTGTACTTCCGGATCAATACCAACCTTTACTCCCAGTGCCGTGAGAACATCGGCCGATCCGCACCTGCTGCTTATACTCCTGTTACCATGTTTGACGATGGGACAACCGGCTCCAGCCGCGACAATGGCTGATGCCGTGCTGATGTTGAACGTCTGCGCTCCGTCTCCTCCGGTACCACAGGTATCGACAAGTATCCGTGAAGTCACCGGTTTTATCGTTACTGAAGTATCCCGCATCACCCGGGCAAATGCAGTTATCTCCTCGGCTGTTTCACCCTTCATGTGCAGCGCAAGAAGGAATGCACCGATCTGTGCCTGCGACGCTTTACCCTCCATAATTATTCTCATTACCCCGGCAGCTTCAGCAGCATCGAGATCCTCGTGTCCTGCAAGTTTTATGAGAATTTCTTTGAGCCTCATTGTGCCACACGCTCTCCATACAGGAAATTTCTGATAACCTGATCGCCTTCCTGGGACAGAATACTCTCGGGGTGGAACTGTACACCCTCAATCGGGTAACGGTTATGACGAACCCCCATCACATAATGATCATCGATACTGGTTGCAGAGACCTGAAGATCAGGAGGAAGGAAGTCAGCATTCGCGACAAGTGAATGGTATCTTGTTGCAGTAAACGGTGAGGGTATACCGGTAAAAATTCCCCGTCCGTCATGCTGGATTACCGAGGTCTTACCGTGCATCAGGTGTTCTGCCCTGGCGACTTTGCCGCCAAATGTAGTACAGATCGCCTGGTGTCCGAGGCAGACCCCCAGCGTGGGAATTGTCAGGCTCATCGTTTCCAGAACTTCCGGACAGACCCCGGAATCTTCTGGTGTTCCCGGTCCAGGTGAGAGGATTATCCGGCTGCACCCGGTCTTTTTTAGTTGTCCCAGCGAGGTGTCGCAGGTCATAACAACCGGGTGGCCTCCAAGTTTGCCGACCTGCTGGTACAGGTTGAAAGTGAAGCTGTCGTAGCAGTCCACGATCAGGACTTTCATGAAGGCACCCCCGCCAGCTCAATCGCCCGGAGCATTGCCGATGCCTTGTTCTCAGTTTCTTTCCACTCATTTTCCGGGACCGAATCTGCGACAATTCCTGCCCCCACCTGCACGTGTGCCCGGCCATTGCGGACAATCACCGTCCGGATTGCAATAGCGAATTCAAGGTTCCGGTCAAAACCAATATAGCCGACAGCCTCCGGCATAGATCCCCCGGTTCCGCGATTCCTCCTCATCGATAATCTGCATCGCTCTTATTTTTGGTGCACCTGATACAGTGCCCGCAGGAAAGCAGGATTTGAATGCATCATAACAGTCAAGGTTATCCTGGAGCATACCCCTGACCGTCGATACGATATGCTGCACGTGGGAAAATTTCTCGATGCCCATGAATTCTTCAACTTCAACCGTCCCGAAACGGCATACCCGCCCCAGATCGTTTCTTGCCAGATCGACGAGCATCGTATGCTCAGCTCGCTCTTTAGGATCTGCCAGAAGTTCCCGGGCAAATTCCATATCCTTCTCAGGATTCTGCCCCCGCGGGCGTGTGCCTGCGATGGGCACTGTTGTTACCTGCCGCTTCTCCACCCGGACGAGCATCTCCGGGCTTGCCCCTATCACCTGTTCATCCCCAAAATCGATATAATACATATACGGGCTGGGGTTGATCGCCCGGAGAGCTGCATAGATGGTAAACGGATCACCATTCACCGTGCACTCTATCCCGCGTGAAAGCACTGCCTGAAAGATATCTCCCTCGACAATGTGATCTTTGATCCTTCTTACGGACTCCTCAAAATTCTCCTTTGATACGGTAGTGAAATATTCCACGGTTTTTTTAATTCGATCCTCGATCTTCTGCGTTCCCTCAGGTTTGTCTGACCCAAGGGCCGCTATATAATCCCGAAGTGCCAGAATTTTTGAACAGCACTTATTATATTCGGATTCAGGGTCGGACTCGTATGTCAGGAACGGGCTTGAGAAAATGTAAAGTTTCCGCTCAGCATGATCAAAGACGATACAGTCCTTGGTGAACATGAAACGGGCGGAATTTTCCCCCGGGCTGTTTTTCCTGATCGAATCCCTCATGTTGTCATGGCTGGTGCGAACTTTTTCAAAAAGGGAAAACACGCAGTCGTATGCGAAATAACCAACCATCCCCCCGAAAAACCGGGGAGCTTTCACATTCAGGTAACAGAACCGGGAAAGAATTGTTTTAATCTGATCGACCGCGGTGTTTCCCAACGGATCTTTAGCAATTGCAGTAAACGGGTCATTTCCCTCAATTTCTATAGTTTTTCCTAACGTGATGATGAACTCCGGATCGGTTCCGATAAATGAGTATCGTGCAATTTTTTCACTGCCTTCCATTGATTCGAGAAGAAAACCACAACCTTTCCTTATGCTTGTATATACCCCGAGTGGTGAGATATCCGGTAAAGGCATCTCGGCACAAAGCGGGATGATCAATGGTTTTGGCTGATCTTTTACTGTAGTCAGGAATTCCTGGAGTCCAAGGTTTAAAACAAGAGGTTGTTTCATAGCTGCAAAATTCCAATCTTCGGCGTTCCTGTCTTTACAAAGCCTGTTTTTTTTCCTGCGATACACTACCGCCTTTCATGCAGGTAAAAAATGTGCATACCTGAAACAGCGGTTTTATTTCTTGTACAACATTCAATTTTGTACATATTTATACATTGTTGTATTTTTGTGACCATTAGTGTATTTTGTTGCACTTACCGCTGAAAATGCGCTTGAAGGACATATTTTTTTGAATTATGGTAGTAAAATAGTACTATTCAGGTGCAGCCACTTCGCAAATGACCGCGATTCACCTTTTTTCACGATTAATCGATTTTAACTCCCCGACCTTTTAATTCTTCAGCTTTCTTTTTTGAACAGTCCTCGCAACGGAATTCTGGTGCATTGTCATGAGTCCTGTCGTAATCTCCGGATCTGACAAGCCGGTAACCTCTTGCAATCTTTCCACAGTCCACACAGGATATATTATCCCTGACTTCCCACTGGGAGGCGAGTGACTGGGATGTAAAGATGAACTGGTCCACCCAGAAAAAGATCAGTCCGCCTATCAGGTTTGCCACGATTGCTGCGATGAGCTGACCCATATGTACTAAAAGAATCCCGACCCCGGCAAGAATTGGTGTGCTTGCCTGCCACCGAAGAAGGTAGAGACCATACCGTTTATAATTGACCTGCATACCAGAAGATACACGAACCGGATAAATAGGTTTTGTGATACCAGAAAATCATATACGGCAATCTATATATCAGCCTGTACAAATTTTGTTATGCGTTTTTGAGGCAGCCACATGGGACAATACCGGAAAAAACCACTGAGCTGGATATTTTTATCACGTATGATAGGGATTATCATATTTTTAATCATCGTCGTCCTGGCAAATCTACTAACCCATTATGTAACCAATTCGTTTTATAATTCCGGCGTTGCGCTCCTGAACGATAATATCTGGCTGCTGGTGATTATTGCCGTCGTATTGCTGGTTGCCGATATCTTTGGGGTGCTTACCTTCCCTCTCAACCTGCCATCGCCCATAATCAGAGCGATTGGGAGTGTCTTTTTTATCGTTTTCTTACTCAGGGTAGTCCAATGGGGGGACACGATAACGGGTACGAATTTCTTTAATCCATTTTCGTTAATCTCAGTAATAATTGTACCATTTGTTTTTGTCATTGTACTTGCCAGTGGCTATTACCATATCCTGCGGGACCTGTCCTGGCAACCCGAAATGGAAAGTGATTTTGGCAGTGATACTTATATCGGGTATAGTGAATATCACGATTCGGCTGAAAATCCCGTAACGGATGCAAAATCGTGGGATGAAATAGGTGAGGAATTCCGCATGATGATATATGATATCATCCACCGGTTCCGTGAAGATATCCGGAAAACGAAATAAAACGATCAGTAAGGTAAATTACCAGTCCGGGTTTTCCGAAATAAACTTCTTTTCTTTTGCTTCGAGTTCATCGTGACTCAGGTGTGCTGGCATGCAGATACAGCGGTGTTCAAAAAAGATACCGTCTTTAAAAGTTCCCTGTTTCTCTCCTTCCCGGCATGCTCCATAAATCCGGGCATCGCAGTCATGATATACATGGGGGAGCCCTTCTCGTACGGCACATTCCTTTGCCTCTTTCCATGAGATAGCCATAGTTGGCAGTATAGTGCAGGATATACAAAGATTCTTTCGCTTCGCACAAAATTTTTAGACGGCTTTTACTCCCGGATAAGAGTCTTAAAAAAAGAAAAAATGTAATGAATTCAGAACCGGGGTTTCCGGTGTTTCGGGAGGCAGTCTCTGCAATAGACTGGCCTGCCTTCAGTTGGCTTGAAGGGGACTTCGCACTCTTTTCCACAGTCTGAGCAGACTGTCTTTGTCATTTCTCTGGGACCGAAGTTTCTCGGACCACCAAAACTCTTTCTTTCCATTGTATTACTCATGCAGTTTTAGATCTGCAAATAAATATTTTCTGTCAAGATTATAAATACATCTGCACAGAGCGAGAGAGGACACCATATACTCAATCCACTTAAGGAATGATCTCGCATCCATTGTATTTTTCATGGGAAAAATCTGCAAGATCTATCCTCCCCTGCAAAAGAAGATTTTTCACACGGGGAAGCAGACTGGTCAGGCTATTATGAAGATTTTCAACGGTACTGCATACCAACCGGTGTTCGGTTTCTCCCCATGGTTTCATGATATTTGAATAGAGGCATCTCCCTCCGCAGAAATCAAGTATCCGGCAGTCCGCACATTCCCCATTTACTCTCATAATTTTGAGATTTTGAGGGTCAGCGTCTCTCACATGTCCAACATAATATTCTGACATCCCAAGCATAACCGGGCAGGGTGCAATATTCCCGTCAGTCATAATACTGTAGTTGGCATAACCCGACCCGCACCTGAGCCCGCTCGGTCGTTCAAAAAGGAGGTCTTCCATGGGATCAAGGAATGGGTACCAGTGCAGCACTTCACCCGTGTTTTCCATATGATCAACCCAGTCGGAGACAAGCCTGCGGATACCGGGATTGTAGCTCGTCATCCACCCAGCGTGCAAAACGGCGATGGGAAAAATCATGGGAAAAATTTGCATCCAGCTGCCAGTGAATGGAAGAAAACGAATAATCCGGGTTATCTGAAAGCCAGTGGACTGCTTCAACGATATCCGTGCTCTCGGTGACGGTCATGCGGGCAATTATTTCATGGTTATACCCGTTCCGGCAGATTTTATTGATGTTCTCAATTACCTTGTGGTATGTTCCAGCACCGCGGTTTGAGTCGGTGAGGTCTTCTTCTCCGTCAATAGAAACAAGGATTGTAGAAAACCGGTTGACTAGTTCCGGATTAATCTGGTCAAGAAGGATTCCGTTGGTCTGGATCATAAACCGCGGCACAGGTGCCTCTCTCATAATCCTTTCGATCAGGTCCGCCCGCAATAGTGGTTCCCCGCCATAGAATGTGAGGGAGGGGTGTTGGATCCTTGCTGAGGAAACCATAGACCAGATCCAGATTAACGTTCAGTTCCGGGGGAAGATGGGGATCGATTTTGATCTGTGGGGTGCCGGTATCTTCGCTCACCTCGGGGTTCTCAAATACTCTGGCCCGGCAGTACCTGCAACAGAGATTGCAGTCATCGGTGAGGATGAGGTGAAAGTACAAGAAAATCTCATCATCATGGGATTTCCCAGACGATAAATTTAGGTAATCCGGCAGGGCACTTTTTCCGTACCGTTTTATTTAAACTTGATATCCCCACATATTGGTGAGAACACTTCCATGGTTTCACCAGAACCCTCAACCTCATTTACCTGGAATGCCGCCGATTACTCTAAGAACTCCCCCTCCCAGCAGTTATGGGCACGGGAACTGATCGAAAAACTCGAATTTTCCGGCAATGAACGGGTGATTGATATCGGATGTGGTGACGGGAGCGTGACTGCCGCAATTGCATCAAGAGTGCCTCAGGGCGCCGTGACTGGTATTGACAATTCGAATGAGATGATCCGGTTTGCAAAGAAACAGTTTCCCGCCCGTTTTCATCCGAACCTCTCGTTTATCTGTATGGATGCCCGAAATCTTACCTTTTCAGAAGAATTCGATGTTGCATTTTCAAGTGCCACGCTTCACTGGATCGTGGATCATCGGCCAGTACTCTCAGGAATTGCTCACGCTCTGCGTCCTGGAGGAAGGGTGTTGATCCAGATGGGCGGAAAAGGTAATGCAGATCAGGTTTTCTGTGTACTGGAGGTCCTGTCGGATAAACAACGCTGGCGGGGATATTTTGAGGAATTTTCGTTCACCTATGGTTTTTTTGGGCCGGAAGAGTACAGGCCGTGGCTTGAAGACGCGGGTCTTGACCCGGTCCGGGTGGAGTTGATCCCAAAGGATATGTCATACCGGAAACGGGAGGACTTTGCAGGGTGGATCCGCACCACGTGGCTTCCCTGGATGTCGCAGTTGCCGGAGCGGGAAAAACCGGCTTTTATCAATGCATGTATCGATGAATATCTCAGGATGTATCCGGCCGATCCTGATGGTTCAATCCACATCAGGATGGTGCGGCTGGAGGTAGTGGCAGAAAAGAGCAAAAAACAGCCCGGCACACTCCGTAACCTATAAACGATCCATCCAATCATTCTCTTCTCATGCTCAAAGGATCGTACTATTCTCCAGAAGTCGAGACTTTAGAGCGCAGCGATCTCGATGCGCTGATCGATGAACGGGTACATTACACCGTGCAATATGCCGCTGAGCATTCTCCGTTTTACCGGAACTGGTTCCGCGAGAATCGAATAAATCCCGATGATATACGCGAGCATGAGGATCTGCTCCACCTCCCCACCATTTCCGGAAAAACAATACGGAAACATCAGCCCCCTGCCACCAAAAAATTTGAATTCCTTTCTACGGAATGGAACAAGGTATTTTCCATCCAGGAAACCAGTGGGACAAGCGGCACACCCAAAGGTTTTTTTCTGACATGGGAGGACTGGAAACGTTACGCGGAGAAATATGCCCGAAGTTTTGTTTCGCAGGGATTTTCTGACAAGGACCGGATCGTTGTCTGCGCTTCGTATGGTATGAATATTGGTGCGAATACGATGACCATCGCTGCCCGGAATATTGGCATGGGAATCATTCCTATCGGCAAATGTACCTTTGAATCACGCATTCTGAAAAGTTACAAACCTACGGCAATTGTGGGCAGTGTGTTCAAACTCCTCCGCCTTGCCCGTCGACTGTCTGCAGAGGGGGTAAAGCCTTCTGATACCTCTATCAACAAACTGGTTGTTGGCGGGGAGTCTTTTGCTGACGAATCCCGGAACTATCTTGCTGAATTGTGGGGTGTGCCGGTCTACAACACCTATGGCAGCACAGAGGGGACGATGTGTGGTGAATGCACACAGATTTCCGGGCTGCATGTACCTGAGGACCTGGTTCACCTCGATATCTATGATCCGCAGGCCAAATCATTCGTGAAAGACGGTGAGTGCGGGAGAGGAGTCCTCACAACACTGTTACCCGTTGGTGGAAAGTGCGGAATGCTGCTGATTAATTATGACACTGAGGATACCAGCGTAGTTCTTTCCCGCGAGCGGTGTGGTTGTGGCAGGACACATATGCGTATTATCAACCCCCAACGCGAAGCAGAGACAATCTGGTTATACGGGAATCCATTCAACCGGGTCTGATATTGAGGCATCGGTATTCCAGGACCAGAACATGGTATATCTTACCGGAGAAGTACGAAGCATTTGTTCATGACACCGATATTCCGGGCAAAACGGTGTTACAGGTTAATCTCGAGTGTTTTGATCCGGATCGTTGTGACCGGCACGTAATAGAAGACACGTTTGTGTCACGGTTCCTCAAATACAAACCATTGATTGCAGAGCATTATCATGACCAGTCATTCCATATTGAATTCAATTTTACCGGGATCCGTGGACTTGATTTTTATAAAAAGAAAGGGCGACCCAAACGCCTCATTGACCTCAGAGAGTGAAAAAAAGATCACGCGATCTCTCAATAGTGTGACAACAGTGATGAAGGGAGACACCTGTTCTCCAGATTCCCTCGCTTCAATGATTGTCTGCCGTGCCCCATGGGCACCAGTCCAGTCGGACCCGGGATAAATGCGCTTTTCCTTCCCGTAAAATTAACGACGTAACTGGTGATTAAACCCGAAATTTGCCCGAAATAACCAAAACGGAGCGATTAAAACCGTTCTCTAATCGGCCGTAATAATGTGTCACAATATCAAAAATACCCCCAATATTTGGATAAAAATTCAGACTTCGACGTGCTTTCGACGGAAACCTTTTATATTATCAGACGTTAACTCTCATTATCAAAACCCAATTGTGGTTTTGAGGTGTTTAAATGGGAACCAAAATCGGAAAAGAAAAAATTCAGCGTGAAAAGGGCTACCTTTACTTTATCGGCAAGGACGGCTACGTTTGGGCTGCCCCGATGAAGCACAACAAGACCGGCAAGAAGAAGAAAGTCGGTACTGAAAAGATTGCCAAAGAAAAAGGCTTCATGTACTACATTGGCAAAGACGGTTTCGTCGCAAAAGCCAAGATGAAAAACGCATAACTTCACTTTTCACTATTGCACGCAGTCCGTCTGTATGCCGGAAATCCGGCACCAACGGACTGCATATATCTTTCTCTGAAAAGCATTGTGCCTCGCTTTCCTCCCGTTCATACGTGCGGGTAATGGGACAAAATAAAAACAGTTGTTCATATCCCTCCTGGTAAACTCTCTCCTCTAGCTGGAGCGACTTCATCATTCAATCTCTGGTTGCAGGCATTACCGTTTTCATCGATCTATGAAAACATCCAAATTTTTTTGGTGATAATGAAAACAATCATTGAGAATACCTACGGTGATTTTGTCTGAGTGTTGGACAGACGAATTGAGGGGGTAGTGAAAAAATCACTGGGAAGCGGGGGACCGGGCGCAGTATTATCGTGAAAAGGCTGCTGCCCGCTCACCGGATGATGCGAGGCTGATAACGCAGTTTCACCGGGACTTTGACTTGTGGCTGGTCGAGGTGCAAAAAGAGGAATACGGGATCTGAAAAATGACCAAAAAGTTTTACGACTGTTCCTTTCCTTAAAAATCCGATAACAGGATCTTTTTAATCTCTTCGCTGGAGGTTTGCAGCAAAGGTCCTTGCAAGCAAAGGAGAGACGGCCCGGGGAGGAAGCCCGAGAGCTTCAGCAGCCTTTTGTGTAAGTTCCCTCAGGTCGCAAGAACCGTCCCCCCCTAAGGTCAGAACGATTTTATGGATTTTCTGGAGATAGTCAAGCGCCAGGTCCATCTGCTGGTAAGCAGCATCCCCGTTCCGGGGCTCGTCCCATGATGAGAGAAGGACGCGGATGCCATTTAATCGCCGGAGTCTTTTCACCGACTGCACTGATGCGACAGCATCATCATAGACCGGAATGTCTCCCGCAACCGGGACTGCATCCCCGCAGAAGAGTGCACCATCGCTATGCAGTAAGAGCGAGATTGAACCCTTCGAATGGCCCGGTGTGTGGAAAACCAGCATATCAACAGCCCGTGTATCATCTGGTTCTATCGTGTCCCCGTCCATCAGTTCGTGGTCGACCGTAACTGGTCCCCCCACGAGTGTACAGAATCCCGGAACGGGTCGCTCGCGGTTCTGGAGATCCACGTCCTCGATCCATGCCCGCTCGGCCGGGTGTGCCGCGATGCTGCACTTGGTCATCTGCTGGATTGCCTGTGCAGCCCCGATGTGGTCCGGGTGGGCGTGGGTCAGGATAATAAGAGCAATCTCTGACGGGTCACGGCCGGTAGACCTGATGTATTCAAAAATATATTTTTCGCAGCCCGCTACACCTGTATCGATAAGAGTAATTGTGTCTCCATAGATGAGGTATGAGTACACAAAACGGTCGAGAATGATGCCGGGTGCGATCGGGATCCTGAACGAATGCCGGATCGCATGAATGGAAGGGGTGATCTGCATGGGATCTCCGTTTGTACGGGAATATTAGGCGGGGAAGGGTATATTGTTGAGGGGCAGTTCAGTATTCAGGGTGTGCCTTCACCTTGATAGACCGGTAAGGGTTTACAAAAGTTAACCTTAAACAAAGAGCGACGATCAGGACCTGAGAATCAACGACTGCAGTGACCGCAGGGCATCTTTTTGAAGCGTACGCCAAATTAAGATCATGAATGAGAGCATAGGGGAGCTGGTGAAAAAAAGCCGGAGTTACCGGAGGTTTGATGAACAAAGGACCATCGGCTGGGAAAGTCTTGTTGAACTTGTAGACATCGCAAGGTTTTGTCCATCGGCAAGAAATCTTCAGCCGCTACGATATGTTGTATCTACCGACCCCGAAAAAACGGCCAGGATACGAGACTGCCTTTTATTTGCCCTGGATTTGCCTGACTGGGGAGGACCGGTTAAAGGAGAACGACCGGTTGCCTATATCACCATTGTTACCGTGGACAAATGCACCCCGTTTACCGGCCATGATATCGGTATAACTGCCCAGACCCTGTTGCTTGCAGCCGCTGAACACGGATTTAATGGGTGCATGTTTGGATCAATCAAAAAAAAAGAGCTTATGTCCGTGCTCTCACTGCCAGAACGGTACGAGATCCAGCTCGTCCTGGCTTTTGGGTACCCCGCAGAACAGGTGGTTCTGGAAGAAATCGGCAATGACGGGAGAACCACCTACTGGCGGGATTCTGAAGGGGTTCACCACGTCCCAAAACGGGCGCTTTCTGAAGTCCTGATCCACGCAGGTCCCTGATAGTAACTATAATATCGTTTTTTTTAAAAATAAATGAATTATATTTGTTAAAAAACTGTATAAAACAAGTGGGCCCGTCGTGATTCGAACACGAGATCTTCGCCGTGTGAAGGCGACGTCATAGCCAACTAGACCACGAGCCCGTATGCATCGACCGGGAATTGAACCCGGGCTATAGGCTTGGAAGGCCTAAGTCATACCACTAGACCATCGATGCAATGATGCTTTACAATTTTAGTGAGCAGGGGTATTAATCATTCCCATTTTACAGTACCCTGAGAAACGAAAAATTGAAAAAATGCGGTGTTCTTCTGGCTAAATCTGGTCGGGGATCACAGCCGCAAGAAAAGCCAGAACCGGACCTAAAATGAAACCAGCCCAGAACAGCAGCCCGAGCAGCCCAATACCCCCCATTGATATCCGATCTACGGGTGATCGTGATGTTGCACAACGGGCAATGCGCAATAACCAGACCGCGAGGACAACGGGTATAATGACGAACACGAGGGTCAGTACTGCAGATCCGGAAAACCCGGTAATCATAAGCGCCCTGATCATCTGGACGAGCACAATGGATGCGCCACCAAGATAGAACAGCGCCGCAAATGATGCAAACCAGAACCAGGGCGCCTTGATACTTCCCGTCTTTCTCTCACGCCTGATTATGAGAAAGAACCCAAGGACAACCATGCCAAGGAACGGTGCGAAGACTCCGATGATCGACTGCCCTCCCCACAGGTGGGCAGTTATAACGCTGATAGGGACAAATAACCATTCCTGGATACTGAATTCTTCCAGGTACCCTGTAGCAATACTGTACCGGGTTTCATCGGAAGGACCGATAATCGCGATATAATAATCACCGGGTTCTTTGATCTCCTGTGAGTACGTTGCAACTTCAAAAATTGCTGCTGGCGAGAAGGGCTCATACTCCGCCTTCACGGGTCGTTTCCCGCTGATCAATTCGGCACTGTACCCGGATGGGACAGATACCGATGCCGGAACATTTCTTATGACCCCGTGAATATCCGGGCTCATAACGATCATATCCGGGACTGGTGAATCAAACCCGGGAGTCATGAGGGAAACCATAAGGCGATCCCCCGAACCCATAGTCAACCGGTAATACCCCACCTCCCCGGCAGTGTGGAGGTGCCCGTATATCACATAAGATTTTGTAGGTTTTTCAATCGAAAAGGCTGTACTGACAGCACCATTATCAGCAGCATTAATGGGAACATGGGCTCCTGATGGGAAGACAATTGATAAGATAAGAATGAATAAAACCGGGAATAACCATCTGCGAACCATACAAAGTGTATCATTGCCTCAGGGATAAATACGTGAAGTCCCGGGTTGTGGTGATAACGTAAAACGACATGATCGGTCGCTTAAACAAAAATAATTGGCACCTTGGGAAATGATTGGTGATGAATTATTTCTATCATGTTTAATCATATTTCCGGAAGAGAGCCGGGTTCTGCCTGCGGATCCACCAGCGCCGGACAAATACAATACCAACGATAAAAACGATGAACCCTGCAGCGCCGAAAATGATCCAGGTTAGGGGAAAATCCGGAGATTCTGCGTAGGGAAGTGGAGTTACAAGTGTGATGGAAGTCATTGCTTTCCTGGGAGCCTGGACCGTGGTGACAGGACGGGGGGTAGCGCTGGTCGTGAATTCAGATTTTATCTGCTGAAGGATAGTTGTGGTAGAAGTCAGAGTGGGTGTTATTGTGGGTGCACCAGCACCTTTCCGCGTCACCGCAAAGTACGAAAACCCGGAAGTCGTTGCACTATAATAGTACCTTCCGTTGTTATACTTCTCCAACCGGGTGGGGAGTTCACTCCAGGTATTGTCATGGTACCGCATCATAACGAGATCTGCGGGGGTAATTCCCTGGTCGTTCAACCATCCTTTATCGATAGAGAACCCGATATCCCCTGATTTAACTGCATCTTCCCGGACCCAGTTTATCGTGATATACAGATAGTAAGCCGGAGGGTTCCCTGGGATCTTCGTCGTAAATCCAGAGGCGGCCTTTTCTGCTGACACCATAAGCCCCTGAATGTTCATTGAAGGAACGATAGAAATCGCTACCACCACGACAGGAACTGAATCATCGGCTTCCAGGTTCCCGGTGAATGGGAGCGTTATTCTCTCCCCGGCCTTTGCACCGGTTTCTGATGCTGCCCCGGTGGACGGGACAAAGCGGGGGGTGTCGCTACCTTCAGATAGCGGGGTTGGAGTTAACGGCGGGGTTGTTGATACTGTTATGTAGTTTACCCGTGTGGCTGTGTTGCTTCCCGCAGGATTAGTCGCGTTCAGTGAAACGGAGTAGTTGCCGGTAACCGAATAGATATGCGACGGGTTCCGGGAGGTACTGTAATTCCCGTCACCGAACGACCAGTTCCAGTTCGTCGGTGAACCGTTGGAAGTGTCAGTGAACCGAACGGTAAGTGGGACTGTACCCGTTGTGGGAGTGCCGATGAAGGAAGCTGTGGGAGGAATTGGTACTGCCGGTAACGTTGATGTAATTGCTCCGGGTTATTCGGTTGCTTCCGGCAGCATTGGTTACATTGAAACTGACTGTAAATGTCCCGGTAAATGCATACGTGTGTGCGGGACTCTGGAGGGTACTATAATTTCCGTCACCAAACGACCAGTTCCAGATCGTCGGAAAACCGGTTGAATTATCGGTAAACTGGACTGTGAGGGGGGTTGTGCCGGAGGTTGGAGTTCCCGTGAAGTCAGCCAATGGTGTTGTTGCACCCGGTGGGTATGCAATTATGTAATTGCTCTTGTTCGTCCAGAATGTGTTGTGGGCGTTGCCTGAACTGTGATTCACCGAGTAAATGCCCGGCACCGAGTATTCAAAGACCGGGTTCTGTGAGGTTGAAGTATTGGTTCCGTCAAATATCCAGAACCAGCTTGTTGCATTATAACTTGTGTCATTGAACAGAACCGGTAAAGTTATATTCCCCGATGTTACATTTGCAGTAAAATCGTTGGTGGTCCGGTTCCACACATCAATATAATGGGTAACATTATCTGAACCTCCGGAATTGCTGACATACAGGGTAATTGTATAGTTCCCGCCAGACGGGTAATCCTTTGTTGTGTTACTCAGCGATGAATCGGTTGTGTTGAACCATGACGAATCCCCGAAGCTCCAGTTCCACATTGTCGGAGAATTTGCAGAAGTATCATTGAACCGGATACTCAGCGGAGCAAGCCCCTCCGTTATATTTGAGGTAAAGCTGGCAACCGGGGATTGGGATATGACATTTATATAATCCACTTTTGTGGTACTGTTATAACCGGCAATATTCGATGCATTCAAGGTGATGGTATACAATCCCGGATGGGTGAACGTATACTCTGGGTTCTGTATTATTGAATAATTGCCATCCTCCGAAACTCCAGTTCCATGCTGTTGGCGCATTCGTTGAATTATCGGTGAACAGCACTGCTAAAGGAACTATACCTGAGGTCTGGTTCGCTGAGAAGTCTGCAACCGGGGAAATCGGACGACTGCACGTATCACACGTCCAGTTTTCTGTACATCCCGGATATTCTTTTGTAAGAAATGTGAGGTTTACCCAGGTAGTATTCACATTACTCGAATTATCAAAGGTATGTGTCGAGAATGTATGCGTGCCAGTGACAGCCGAATACGCATTATAAAAATGGCCACTTGCCCCGGTAGTCCCGAGATACTGGTCATCCAGCCACATCTGGACACCGCCAAAATCGGGATCATAGGGATTAAACCACCAGATCCCTATCTCGTTTGCATACGTGACATATCCGCAGATTGTAATGCCACCTGGCGGGTTGAACTTGTCAGCCTGTGCTATACCAACGAGGGAGATGAGTAATAGAACAAGTATTACTATCTCCCAAATTGGCAGATGTGTATCCATTTTACGATGTCCTCTTCCAGAAGTACGCTACAGGACTTGACAGATTCCATCCGATAATTTTGCTTGTTGTGTTTGAACCCACAGAGTTTGTTGCCGTTAAGTTAATACGCCAGTTACCGGTTCCCGGATTCGATACCGGGTTCTGTAATGTGCTGTAGGTAACTTCTGTATTGTTCCCAAGAAGATTGGTGACATTCCATATCCATGAAAACGGGTATTGCGTTGATGTATCAGTCAATACAATATCGAACGAAGCAATCGGGGCTTCACTCCCGATACCTCCTAATATTGTCATGTCTTTTGTTTTTGTACTTACAACTCCTCCGCTGCTTATCGTGTGGTTAATGGTGAATGTACCATTTGTGGTGTAAGTAAATACCGGGTTAATATCTGTTGAATCTACAGTTGTGCCACCATTTGTGAAATTCCAGAAATACTGGGTAATTCCCGGAACGGTATTGTTTGACTGGTCAAAGAACTGGACGACTGCCGGTTTATTTGCTGTTGTAAGGTTTGCTGAGAAATCTGCAACAGGAGGTAAGATGATATCTCCTGTTTCCAGATTCCCCGTAACAATCCACAAATAACCAGCTGTTACGGTTGTTGCAGGATTTGTTGCAAAATCGGGTTGTACACTTTTTACCTCGATATAATCCCCGGCAGACACCGGGATATTCATTGACAGGTTTTTAAAGAACCTCTCCTTGTTGGCATTTTCCTGTGTAGCTATAAGATAGTCCTCTGCATCGTTTTTTCTGACATAATAACTCCACGGTTCCTGGGATCCTGCTGTCCCACTGTACTGGTAAAGTTCAACACGGGTGATATTCCCGCTCTTTGGGATATACACTTTACTCATCCCCCCAGTAGGTTGAGGTATTTTTGGAAGATTCCCAAAATACGTTGTTGTACTATCCGCTATTGACGATGAAATTGCCTCAACGAACAAAGGATATCCGGGATCTGCGTTTGTTACGGTTGACATATTAACAAAAAGTGTTCCAGCCGGTCTGTTGGTTGCCGGGTTTGTTATCCAGTTCGGATGTCCCCTTCTTATCTGGATATAATCGCCCCTACTCACTGGTAACCCTAAATTGGTATTATCAAAAATGCGCTGGTTTTGCGACACACTCAATTCTTCTACCAGTGCTGTATCCCCACCGTTTCTCTGGATAGAAGTATTGACAGGTTCAGCCGTTCCTGCAGTACCGGAATAATCGTTAATCATAACCTTCGTAATAATCCCCGGTGCGGGCAGGTATACCTTGTCTACTCCGGATGTTGTTGATGGTGCGGAAGGTAACATCCCATAATAGTTCCATCTGTCGTCTCCGGAGTGTTTGTTAATGCCTGTACAGGGAGGACATACCCGGCAGCAGTGGAATTAATTGCTACATATCCGCCAACGATATTAGTTGCCGGGTTTGTCGCCCAAGCCGGGTGTTTTCGTTGAATTTCAAAATAATCGCCTGTTACAACA
>CAVYJJ010000005.1:0-6605 GCA_963768845.1 uncultured Methanoregulaceae archaeon
AGGAAAAAGAGGACGAGGGTTTGATTGCGAGGTTACTGGAAGAAGAAGCCAAAAGACCCCTCCAGCGGCTCTGCAGAAGGGCTCGTCCTTTGGGATACCGACTGCGGGATTGCATGGATTCCAATCACCGCCGAAGGTCAGAGCGGTGCATTCGTCGACCATCTTATTCGGCACTATGCACTCATGGAGAAGATTTGCAAGTAAACTCAGGGCACCTCATCCTGACTGATTGTTTTATTGGAGAGAAAATTGTTACAAGGTAACAATACGGTTGCGCAGAAAAGGGAAGATTATTTTTGGGGGCCTCTCCCGAACTCCCCATCGATCCAATCGGGCAATTTCGTCCCTTACCCTGCGGTACCCGTCAAGGATCGTCTCATCGGTGCCGGGTATCAGGTGGGGATCAGGAAAACCCGTGGTGGATGGTCTTTTTTGCCCCGGATAATAGGGCAGATTGCATGGGCATTGTCGCAGAGCGTGACTGCCAGATCAAAGATAGCCCCCGGAACTCATCGAGGGTTTTTGAACGGTGGTGCGAGATGTCGATCCCGATCTCCTGCATCACCGTTATCGCCGTGTGCTCACCTTCGACTGCCGGTGCCGGCAGAGAACACTTCGTACCGGTCGCCGTATTTTGCCCGCAGCAGCCCCTCTGCCATCTGGGAACGGGCGGCATTTGCCGTGCAGACAAAGATGACCCGGGTTTTTGTCGTCATTTTTGATCACAGCAGGAGGACTTCTCTTCCTGAACGCCACAGCAGGATCCTTCATCCCCGCCGCATCTGCATTCCCCGCTGTCCATGTCCTTTCCCCTGCAGGGCGGCACTGATCATTGCCCATGCACACCCGACCCCGCTCTGGACCTCGATCGCCTGCACCGGGCAGTTCAGGGCACAGGCGCCGCATTCCATGCAGGCAGCCGGGCGGGCAAGTTCCGCATGATCAGCTCCTTCCGCAAATACTCCGTGGGGGCAGACCTGGGTGCAGCGTTTGCAGTTGATGCACCGATCCTGTAATACTGAAGGGTGTTCTCCTCGTAGGAATCAAACATCAGATCACTCCCATGAGACGGCTCACGCCAAGCACAATACCAAGAATGATCCCGGAGACTGCCATGAATGTCATTACGGGAACGTACCGGAAGATCTCTTTTCTGACCCCGGTTCGTGACGTGAAGGTTGTTGAACCGGTGAAATTCAGGGCAAGGTATGCGGTGACTGCCGGCATAATGAGGAGAGGGGTGTATAGGGCGCTGAAGCTGGCCCAGCCGGGCAGGGCCGGGGCTGAAGCGAATGCAGCGGCAAACGGGATTGCCACGACGCCCCCGAGAAGGAGGCCTTTTGTGGAGAAGTCCTTTGTCGGGATGAACGGCAGCAGGACCGGGAAAGAGTACGGTTCCTGCAATCACTGCAGCAATGGCTGCAAGTGCAGCAACCGGGCCGGCAAGGAACCAGAGTACGGCTGCGATAACAATCGTTGGCAGTGCAACGTGAACCAGTTCAACGGGTGACAGAACGATCCGGTCGCGGATCGGGAATTGCACCCTGCGCATTTCCGGGGTTGCTTTTCCTGTCCTGAGATATTCGGGAAGGTCTCTTGCCCGGACCGGGCCATATTCAACCTTGAAGCCGGACCGGCGCTGCACGTCATGTGCAGAAATTCCCGGTGCTCCCAGTTGCGGGACGATGATCTTCCGGTGGGTGACGATACTGGCAAGCCCGGTTGTTTCGATTCGGCTGACCAGTTCATCGGTACCGAACGTGCCTTTTCCGGCAGCGCACCAGACATTGATCCCTTTGGTATCCAGCACAAGGATGTACGCATCGAATCCCGCAAGGGCAGAACGCAGGGCATCGAAGCTCAGTGTATAATTCGCCGAGGCAAAGACCGGGGATTTCGCAGTCGGGTTGCCGAGCCGGTAGAGGCCCGGTTCAACCCGGTGCCCGATGCGGTTTATACCCCAGCGGGCAAGGAAATGGTCGAGCCGGTTGGCAAACGTGATGGTGCTGTCAGTTTTGCGGATTTCTGTCGCTGCGGAGTACCTGAACTACAGCTGCAGGGAGATGCATTCGCCATCGATGAGCACGAGCAGCTGGAAGGTTGGGAAGATGTCATAAAATCCTGCACTCCTCAGGTTCTGTATCGTGCATGAGCGGCCCGAGCACTTCTTTTACCATTCCGCTCAGGTTCTCGACCTTCATGAGAGCAAGACAACATATGCTGCCATTCTTTTCCCAGCTGATCAGGGCGAGCTTGTCTCCGGTTTTGATCCCTGCTTTCTCGCGTATATCCTTGGGGAGGACCATCTGTCCCCGTTCATCCACACTCAGGACAGCTTCAACCCTGCATCCGGAACCTGGTGCACCTTCAAAGTTGCCATCCTGTGGGCTACAGCAGCCATTACTTTTTTTCTTTGCCATACCAGTTCTCATACCAGTGTGGATCTTCTAAATATTTATATTTTTCAGAAAAATCAGAAAAATCAAATTTTTTACACTATCGGGCTATATTCCTTTACATCCGACAAAGCACAATCCCTTTTTCCCTTTGTGGACGATACTTTTATAGAATATGGTAAAATTCGAATGCGACATGTGCGGGAAATGCTGCCTGGGTTTAGGGACGCTCATAACGGTAGAGCGCCAGCTGAATGAACGGGATTATTACTGTCGCAGTAAAATTGACAACGCGATCTTTCTTGCCCATGTGGATCCGGCCTATTCTGAAGAGATTGCCGATGAATTCCTGGAAGAAGATACTGTGCACTCCGGCCAGGGAAAAAAACCGTGCATATTCCTGCGAAAGAAACGGACCAGTGGAGAAAACTGCTGTGCGATATATTCAACGCTGCCGAAAGTCTCCCGGGATTTCCGCTGCTACCGGATGCTCATCTCTGATCCTGACGGAAAAGTGTGTGGCCGGGTGATCGGGAAAAATACGCTTGTCACGGAAGACGCGGTGCTTGAAGGTCTCTGGCGAGACCGGCTATCTTCAGTTCCGTATGCCAATTCAACAGTATGGAATGAGAAAGTCAGCGCCGTTCTCGCGGAATGCGGATACCGGGCCGATGTTGTTGAATAAAGCAATATCAGAGAGCACTCTTCATTTTTATGACATACGCTTTCAGGTCCCGTTCCAGCGTTTCCGGCTCGCCAAGACCTCTTTCAATAATATCCACAATTGCACTCCCGACAATAATTCCATCGGCACCGGCATCAGCACAGGTTTTTGCTTGTTCAGGTGTGGAGATCCCAAATCCGAGTGCGAGAGGGAGATCTGTTTGTTTCCTGACCCTGTCCAGCAGATCGATTGCGCCAGCTGAGACGCCCGCCCTCACCCCGGTTACACCCAGAACCGTGACAAGGTAAAGAAAACCTCTCGCCCGCTCTGTAATCCTCCGGATCCTCTCATCAGAAGTTGTCTGAGTGATGAGGAAGATCGGATCCACATTATAGCGGAATGCCGCTTCGCATACTTCGTCTGACTCCTCGACAGGCATATCGGCGATAAGGATACCATCAACACCGGATTCCTGCGCTTCCTGATAGAACTTTTCTATCCCCCGGCGGTAGACGATGTTGTAATGGGTAAGGAAAACAATCGGTATATCGGATTTTTTACGAATTTCTCTGACAATCTCAAAACCAGTCGACGGTTTTGTTCCGGCGTCAAGTGACCTCTCATCGGCTTTCTGGATCGTCAGACCATCTGCAACCGGATCGGAGAAGGGTATACCCAGTTCGAGGATGTCTGCCCCTCCTTCAATCAGTGCCCGGGCAATACGGATACACGTGGTTTTGTCCGGATCTCCTGCGACTGTAAACCCGATGAATAACGGGTTTTTTTCAGCGGCAAAAGCTCGTTCTATCCGTCCCATCAGATATTCCCCCCCATCGCGGCCACTTCGGACTACATCCTTGTCACCACGCCCGGAGAGGTTGATAACCACAATGTCGTCCTTATCAAACCGCCCCGCATTCTGCATTACGTACGCCACAGCATGTGCGGATTCCAGCGCAGGTATAATACCCTCATTTTTTGAAAGAAACCTGAATGCGTCCAGAACTTCAGGGTCATTTACCGCCGTGTAGACGACACGCTTGTTGTCCCTGAGCATCGCGTGCTCGGGACCAACGCCTGGATAATCAAGACCAGCTGAGATACTGTGGGTAGGAAGTACCTGGCCATGTTCGTCCTGCAGCAGATACGAGAGTGTGCCGTGCAACACACCGGCATCACCCGTACAAAGAGTGGCAGAATGTTTGCCTGTGGTGATCCCTTCACCTCCGGCCTCAACACCAATCAATTCCACATCATCGGACAGGAACGGGTAAAAGATCCCGATCGCATTCGATCCACCCCCTACACACGCAACAACCGTATCGGGAAGCCGCCCTTCCTTTCGCCTTACCTGCTCGCGGGTCTCCCTGCCGATTACTGACTGGAAATTCCTGACCATAAACGGATAGGGGTGCGGACCGACAACCGAGCCAATCAGGTAGTAGGTGTCACGTACGTTTGCCACCCAGTCCCGGAGGGCTTCATTAATGGCGTCCTTGAGTGTTCGTGTCCCGGATTTGAACGGGATAACTTTTGCCCCATCGAGCTCCATACGGAAGACGTTAAGCGCCTGTCGCCGCGTGTCCACCTCGCCCATGTATACTTCAACAGGTAACCCGAGTACCGCTCCAACTATCGCTGTCGCCACTCCATGCTGGCCGGCACCGGTTTCGGCGATAAGTCGTTTCTTGCCCATCTTTTTGGCGAGCAGTGCCTGTCCAAGGGTATTATTCAGACTATGCGAACCCCCATGAACGAGATCCTCTCGCTTGAGGTATATCTTACACCCAAGTTCCCGGGAGGCATTCGCACAGAAGGTAAGCGGTGTCTCGCGGCCGGGCATATTCAGCCTGTAATGATGCAAGCTCGGCGGCGAACTGTGGATCTTTGTCCACCGTGGTATAAGCCTGTTCCAGCTCGATAAGTGCACTCATCAGTGTCTCGGAGACATACTGTCCGCCGTATTTTCCATATCTTCCTTTTTTTGTCATATTACCTGCCCCGTGCAGGCACTGCAATGAATGCGGCGATTTTCTTAGGGTCTTTGATGCCCGGTGAGGACTCGATACCGGTTGCAACATCAACGGCATACGGGTGTACCTGCGAAATGGCATCCCCCACATTTTCCGGCGTGAGTCCGCCAGCGAGGATTACCGGCGATTTTGGAATGTTGGACTACATCCCGTGCGTAAGAAAGATCGAATATTTTTCCATGCCCGTGGCTATCATCCACGATTACGGCATCGCAATCATCCGGTAGCGGGTCACCCCGCCCGATAACCCGAATTACCGCAGCGCCCGGATCCTCATCGAACACGAATGGATGTGATATCTGGATGGCAGAGGGTTTGAGTGCGAGCATTTCCTGGAGATCTTCTTCAGATTTTGTGTGAGAAACTGCGATGGTTGCCGTGAATGGACCTACCGCATCGAAAATCTCCCGTGCCCGTTCAGCTGTCACAATGCGGCGTGAAACCCCCCCGGAAAAAACTACTACGCCGATAGCGTGTGCCCCTGCCCTCTCTGCGTACCGGGCATCTTCCGGGCGGGTAATCCCGCAGCACTTTATGCGCACACGAACTCCTCAAGTTTCTTCTCCGGGTGCTCGTGCATCATGATCGATGAACCGATCAGGAATGCATCGCAGTAAGGTTTCATCTCCCGGATATCATCGGCTGACCGCATACCACTTTCGGATACGATCGTTCTCCCTGCGGACCGGACACTCTCCGAAAGAAGCCGGGTCGTAGAACGGTCTATCCTGAGGGTTGTCAGATTACGGTTGTTGATGCCGATCAGTTCTGCATTCGTAGACAGGGCTGTTTCGACCTCGCTTCTGGTATGAACTTCGACAAGCGGTTCAAGACCATAGGTCCGGGCGAGATCGACAAATACGGGCAGTCGCTCTTTCAACACTCCCGCGATAAGGAGCACAGCATCAGCACCGAGAGCTTAAAGATTCCGCAATCTGCCGTTCATCTATGACAAAGTCCTTGCGCAGAACCGGAATATTCACCGCAGATTTCACGATTGCTATGTCCTTACCTGTTCCCCCGAAGTAATACGGTTCAGTCAGGACCCGAGAGCGCCACACACCCCCTTGCTGCAAGCGTTCCTGCCATTAACGTCATATCAATGTTCCGCCGAATGATCCCCGGCTTGGCGATGCACTTTTAATCTCGGCAATTACCGCGTTTTTGCTTTTACGGTGTTGTATTGCATCAGATCATGCTCACCTTATTCCGGGGGTTGTTCTCGGGGAAACCCTGAGGGCAGCAGGTCAACCCTTTTTCGGTACGACGGATTATTTCATCGAGGATCATGCCGCACCCCGTGTTGCTTCTACCAGCGCATTAAGCCGGTCAGATGCATTGCCTGAATCGATGGAAGCGGCAGCAAGCCGGATCCCTTCATGGAGGTCCCGTGCCAGATTTCCTACACAGAGCGCAGCCCCGGGATCCATAGGGTACGATATCCCGGGTGCACCACGTTCACCCTCCAGGATATCACGGATAATCCGGGCATTACACTGGGGATCCCCTCCT
>CAVYJJ010000006.1:0-5537 GCA_963768845.1 uncultured Methanoregulaceae archaeon
AGTACCAAAGACGACAAGACCCGGAGGAGAGGAGACCCATATGGTCCCCTCTCTTTTGTGGTCCTCTCGTGGGACCCTGGAGAGGACCGTTATGGAAACCGAAGTACTGGGAATCATCCTTGGGGCCGTGTTGCCCATCTACCCGATGTTGTTTGTTATCTACCAGAAGATTGGCAGGTATGATGAAGTTGTTGAGGAGTTCAAAAAACTCCGGGCTGAACACGATACCCACCGGGAGAATTTTCATGGAAACTGAATCATATCCCCCGCAGTTGCGCAGGTTATCGGAGTATTCCGGGGAAAATCCGGCGGGTTTGAACCGCTGGGTCCCGATACACCGCTTACGGCTGATGAGGTCTGCCGTAACCCGGTCTTCTATATTCTTGACCTGAATAGTGACACCAGCAGCGAGAACCTGATCATCGATGTGATCTACGATAACCTCTCACCCCTGCGGTTGCAGGACCTGCGGCGGGGGACCGATATCCCCCACGGGGACCGGTTCTGGCCGGACTGGTTCGATATTCCCCCTTATGAGGAGATGCACGACATTGATGGCCGTCTGGTGTATCCCCGGGCACCGGGTCTCCACACGGTGCAGGTCCGGACCGCCGGCGGAAGTTTGCGCAGATGGGGCGGGTCCGGGACTTCAGCCCGGAGAATGGCGGGTATACCAGCCCGGTGTTTGAGATATGGATCGGAGGGAACTACGGTGTTTGAGAACGAGATGCTGACACGGTGCGCAATCAGCGGGACGGGGGTTGTGCTCGGGCTCATCGGTGTGCTGGCACATCTTCCCTCTCTTTTTCTCATCCTGCCGGTTGCGGTGGTCTTCCTCGGCATCGTTGCAGACCCAAAAGAGACCCATGCAGTGTGGTATGGGGTGCTGAATACGCTCGGCATCTTTGACATTTCTTCACTGTCCGATGCGGAGAACGTGAATTATGTACAGAAAAAACATTACTTCTGGTTTGGTGAAGTGGGAATGGCTGGTATTCTGTCGGGGAGTTTCGCAGTCCCTGCCGGGATCTGGTTTGCAGGCCGGACCGAGATCACGCTGGCATTTATTGGTACGGCAGTCCTGTTCCTGCCGCTCTTTGTGTTCATGCCAAAGCTGATACAGAGGGGGATGAAGGCGGATGCGGATGCTGTCATCGATGCGTTTGGGAAGAACGAGCAGGTGAAGAAAGTGTTCTGGACTTTGTTCACCGTCATCGCCGGGCTGGTCCTGGCACGGATCATCGACCCGGGGACCGCCCGCCAGGTTGTGCTGGCTATGACGGGGATGGGGGTGTAAGCAACAAACCGGACGGTTCTTCTCCTGGTGCGGGATGTGCGGGTCTCTGGTTCATGCCTGCCCATAGCGGTACACGCATCCCGGCAGACCAGCCATTCCCCGCACGGGATGACGGATGACCCGTCACAAGCCCCTTTTTCATGGATGGCAGAAAAGCATTCTCAAATGGTGGTTTTGAAACTAACCCGCAGTATATTATCTAAATAAATATATCCGTACATTCCAATAGGACTCTTACGAATGGTTCTGAAAAAAGAGGTCTCTGACCAGATCAAGGATCTGTTGTATAAAAATCCCCAGGGCCTGAAAATAACCGATATCGTCAAGGATGTCAGGATCAACCGGAATACCGCCGGGCGATACCTCGAGAACCTGCTGGTATCCGGACAGGTGGAGATGCGCCGCCTGGGAATGGCGAAAATCTATAAAATATCCCAAAGAGTCCCGCTTTCTGCAGTCCTTTCGATATCTTCAGAATTTGTTATCCAGCTGGATAGTTTCCTGCGGATCATCTTTGTGAATGAACCGTTCTGTGCACTTGCCGGGACAGACAGTAAAAACCTGATCGGAAAAAATATTGAATTTACCCCGGTCCCCCTCATGTTCGATGAATTATTCGTCGAGTTTAAGGAAAGGATCAGGGAAGGCATTGCCGGTCAGGAATGGTCCGATGAGATCGTGTTCAGGTCGAGAGGTATGATTGCATTCTGCCGGATCGCCCCTACCGTTTTTGAGGACGGGCGTAAGGGTGTATCCATCATTCTCGAAGATGTGACACTGCGAAAACAGGGAGAGTGGGCATTGCGGGAAAGTGAGGCCACAGCCCGTGCTCTCATGAATTCACCGACAGACACCGTTATTTTAATGGATACCCGCGGTGTAATCCTGGACTTGAACGAAACCGCCGCCCTTAAGTTTAAAGAATATGGAGATGACCTGATCGGTACCCTGGCAGACACCCTTCTCGCCCCTGGAGTCGCACAGTCCCGCCGATCGCTTACACACCGGGTGATCGAAACAAAACAGCTGGTACGGTATGAAGATGAACGCGATGGCAGGTGGTACGACACGGTTGCCTATCCTATTATTGTCGATGGAGAAGTTACCCGCATCGCAATGATTGCCCGTGACATTACCGACCGGAAGAAGTCGGAAGATAATTTACGGGAAAGCGAAGAACGATACCGCCAGCTGGTGGAAATATCTCCTGATGCAATTATCATTCACCAGGAAGGAAAAATCACGTACCTGAACCCTGCTGCTCTTACCCTGTTTGGCGCAAAGAATGCCCATGAAATACTCGGTAAAAATGTTCTTGAGACGGTTCACACGGACTACCGCGATGCGGTCCTGAAAAATATCAAAACAGACCTTGACGGGAAAACAACCCCGGCGATTGAACTGCGCATGCTCCGGGTTGACGGGACTTCGATCATTGTTGAGGGCCGGGGAGTAAAGACAACCATCAACGGGAAACCTGCGATACAGGTTGCATTGCGGGATATAACAGAGCGTAAACGTTGTGAATGGGAATTACGTGAAAATGAGCAGCGGCTCCAGCTCCTCCTTGACAGTACGGAAGATTTAATCTTCATGCAGGACCCTGAAGGACGATACACGTATTTTAATGCCACCGATAAGTATGGGGTATCCGGGAAACATATGGTCGGTCTGACACCGTATGAACTACTTGACACAGTGGCAGCCGACAGGATCGTAGAACGGGTGAAAAAAGTGGTACACACCGGACAGACGATCAGAGAGGAAACATCGTTTGTCTGGAAAGGCCAGACACTCTGGTTTATTGACAGCTTATCCCCGGTCAGGGATACCAATGGCACCATTATAGGTGTTGCGACAATTTCACATAATATCACCGAAAGAAAACTTGCTGAAATAGCTTCACGGGAAAGTGAAGAGAAATACCGGACCCTCATTAACCGGGCAAATGATGTAATCTGTGTAATACAGGATGGCGTAATTAAAATGTGCAATCCCCGTCTGGAAGAATTCTGGGGCGGGTCTCTCAATGAGATTATGGGAAGGCGGTTTATCGATCTTGTCCACCCGGATTCACTTGACAAAATTACCGACCGTTATAACCGGAGGATGGCTGGTGAATGTATCCCTGCAATATATCAGACAATGCTTAAGCATAAGGATGGCAGCAGGTCCTGTGTCGAACTGAATGCCGGCATCATCTCCTATGAAGGAAGGCCGGCAGACCTGGTAATTATCCGGGATATTAATGACCGTAAACGGGCTGAGGATGCATTGCGGATGAGCGAAGAACTGTACCGCACTATTGCTGAAACGTCCAATGACCTGATATTTGTCATCGGCAGGGATGACATAGTGGAATATGTCAATACGTGTGCATCGGCATTCATCAATAAACCGGTTGACAAGGTTATCGGTCAACCCCGGGCCTCCCTGTTCCCCCTGGAAGTATCTGTTAACCAGAAAAAAGCATTACAAAAAGTCTTTGAAACGGGGACTCCCGTCAGGAATGAGGGATCTCTCACCATCTCCGGGCGGACGCACTGGTATGATCATTACCTCATCCCTTTAAAGGACCCTGACGACAACATCCGATCAGTTCTTGGGATTTCGAGGGATATCACCGATCGAAAAAATACTGCCGGCTCGCTACACTATTGAGCAAATTGAGAAAAATTCCGGACGTATACCATGGAAGGCCGGTTAATTTTTCCTGGATAACTCATTGACAGACGGAACAGTGACGGATTCTGGATTCGTCAAATTCTATTTAGAGCAAACTTACCTCAACCCAATCTGCACCACCAGGGGTGTTTTGTCATGGAAGATCTTCTCTTTGGACCTATTGAACGGGATGGTAACGTAGCAGATAATCCATTCGAAGAAAGAATTTCCTTAAAGTCCAAAAATCAGACCGGTGCAGAACCAAAATACTCATCAAACCCCAACCCCCTGCCCCCTCCAGGTCCTCCTTCTTTGTTCACGGTATCCCGCCCTGTTTTCGCCCGTTCATGACGCAGAACCCGCGGCTTCTCTTTATAACAATCACCGGGGCAAATCCTGCATGCTTAAAAAACCTGTCCACCCCGGCAACAGTCCGGAATTCCGCAAACTGCAAAAACCTCCCTTTGGCTGGCTCATCATGATATTTCCGCTGGATTTCCCCACCCTCTTCAATGAACCCGACAATGAGTGTCCCGCCAGGTGTGAGAACACGATGCGTCTCACGGAATACCGTTAGGACATCATCAAGAAAACAGATGACCGTCATCATCAGGACGTAATCAAAGGAACCTGCACGGTACGGCAGGTGCTCACCTTCGCCACGCACAACCTCAATTCCCCGTTGCTTTGCCATCAGCAGGAGTTCGCGGGACGGGTCGATCCCGCAGTGGATGCCGAGAGGTACTGCAAACCGTCCCGAACCGACCCCCAGCTCAAGCCCGCGCCCATGATCAGGGACCGCACCACGGAGCATCCTTACCTGTGCCTGGTACACATCGCCGTGTTCATTGAACCACTGGTCATAATCTCCGGCATGGTCCTCAAAAACACGGCGTGAGGGGTTCATGGACCATCTCCCGGCTGTGGTCGTAACCGGATCTTCATTCTGTCCATGATGGAGTCCTCCTGCCCTTTCAGTGCCAGAATCCCGCGTTCTCCCTGGTCATAATAGTAGAGCAGGAGATGGAAATAGTCCCCCACCAGGTCCTGGAAGTCTTTTTTGTACCTGACCTCGACATTACTGTCCCCGACGAAACCCTTGATGGAGATGAACAGACTCTTTTTCAAAGGAGAAGTAGGGTTTCTTGAGCTGCTCAAGGAACCGGACCGTGCCGAAGTTCTCTAAAAACTTAAGGAAGCCTTCGGTCAGCGGTTCGTCAAGCACGTACTCTTTCATCAGCGAGCCGTCGACACAGACTTTAGTCTGGACGGACTTGAGTATCCGCACTCTCTGCCACCTCACGGATCGCCTCTACTGCTGCGCTGCAGTCATCGCGGGTAGTGAAATACGAGAAACTTGCCCGGATACACCCTTTCCCGCCGTCAATACGTTCATGGACGAGCGGGGCGCAGTGGAGGCCGGTCCTCGTGATCACGTTGTAGGCCCGGGCCAGGATGAATCCCGCGTCATGGTTGTCGATGCCGGCAATGTCGAACGATACGACCGGGAGGTCAGGGTTTTCGTTATAGATAGTGACACCCGGTATGTTCCTGAGTTCGCGGATGAACCGTTGGG
>CAVYJJ010000007.1:0-6008 GCA_963768845.1 uncultured Methanoregulaceae archaeon
ACTTTTACCGGGACACCAGCATACTGGTACACAAGTCCTGTGGTAAATTCTATCTCCAGAATTTTTGTACTGTCATCATATCCCACTGAACGAAGGATACGGGACTTAACGGACTTTCTTTCCATGAATATCTCCGGTTTCTTACAAGGGCGCTCAAGGGTTAATGGTTTTGATGAACGTTCTGACTGGTAGTACTCCACGATAGTTTTTACCCCTGTGCGGCCGTTCAATCAGGGGCCAATGCCAAGGATGGCCTCCCGCCCGGGCTGGTACCGGCTGAACAGGGCTGGATTCAGAGGATTGCCTTAAAGGGGCCCGATTCAGGTCATTAAAAAAAGAACTGTTGCTCCCGTTACCGGTAATTCCCGCAATTGAAAGAGATACCCCAGATACCTCTCTTTGTTCTTACAAAAAAAGATTTCAGGTATCCGGTACCAATGAACTCATCATCTCAAAGATAACCGGTTGTGAACGAAAATGCCGAAGGGAATTGCAGATGTCGCAGCAACTTCATTTGTTACCCTCTATTGCCATGCCATTGAGACCCGGTCAAAAAAACCCCTGTTATCTGACCCGAAATCTGTTGAGATCACTACAGAACTGAATAAAACGCTCTCTCTTTCGGACAATACGCTGGACATGGCCCTTGTCAACGGCACGCTGGACAGGAGGCTGGTTGTCCATATTGCGATCCGTGCAAAAAAATACGATGACTATGTAAGGGATTTCTTACAGAGGTTTCCGGAAGGTGTTGTTGTCAATATCGGGTGCGGGCTCGATTCCCGCTTCCTGCGGATCGATAACGGACGCGTGGTCTTTTATGATCTTGATCTGCCTGAAATTATTGAGATCAAAAAAGACTTTTTTTTAGAGACCGGGCGATATCATTTTGTTGCCTCTTCGGTGCTGGATACCGGATGGATGGAGGTTGTCTGCCAAAACAAAGGGCCATTCCTGTTCATGGCAGAAGGGGTTTTTATGTATCTTGACGGGAACGATGTGCGTTCGCTCGTGCTGAAGATCCAAAAAAAGTTCCCGGGCTCCGAACTGGTCTGCGAAGTGGTACATTCATTCTGGCTCAGGCCGTGGTTAAAAAAATTGCTGGATTTCAAGATGCAGCGGGAGTTGCACCTTGGAAAGGATGCCACGTTCCGGTCCGGTATCAGCAGTGGCCGGGAGATGGAAAAATGGCATAGCGGGATACAGTTGCTTGACGAATGGAGTTACTTTGATGCTGATGAAGAGAAACTGGGGTGGCTCAGACTTTTTAAGCATATTGAATTTCTCAGAAAGACCCAGTGGACTGTGCATTACCGGCTGGGTTGACCAATTTTGGAATAGTCAAAATTCCTGACAAAGGAATTATCATGGCATACTTCATGTTCATAACTGATATGCTATGGAATACGTTGTCAGACCAGCAGACCGGCACATGAAACTTGCCGTTCTCATTGATGCGGATAATGCCCAGCCCGCAGTAATTCAGGGCCTCTTGGATGAAATCGCCAAATATGGAATTGCCAGCGTTAAAAGAATCTACGGGGACTGGACCTCGCAGTCAATGAACAGCTGGAAAGAAAAACTCCTGACTTATTCAATCCAGCCCATCCAGCAATTCCCGTACACAACCGGCAAAAATGCGACCGATTCTGCGTTGATTATCGATGCTATGGATCTCCTGCATACCGGAAAGTTTGATGGTTTTTGCCTGGTATCAAGCGATAGCGATTTTACCCGGCTGGCAACAAGGATCCGCGAGGCCGGTCTTGCAGTCTATGGTTTTGGCGAAAATAAGACCCCTGAACCATTTCGCCGTGCGTGTGATCTGTTCATTCTCACCGAAAACCTGCGACCGATCCAGGAAGATATCTCTGATGAGAGACCTGCCGATACCCTGCAACAAATCGCAAAGCAAAAGAGCACGAACCAGTTGAAAGGCGATACGAGGCTGGTAGAGTTTCTCCGGAAGGCTGTTGAAGACTCTGCAGATGACTCCGGGTGGGCGAATCTCGCGCTGGTGGGAGACACGCTCCTGAAGAAACAGAGTGATTTCGATTCCCGCTCGTACGGATACAAAAAATTTTACGAATTAATCAGGGCCATTGATCTTTTTGAAATCCAGGAGCGTCAAAAGGAAGATTCTCCTTCAAAAATAATATTTGTAAAAAACAAGAAAAAACAAACTTTGTCCAAGACCTGATACGGCAAACCCCTTTATTTTCCTGCATATACCCCTGGCGCCTGTATCTCTTTGCGTAGCCGGCATTTTCAGTCCAGTACCCGGTTCAGACCTCTTCCCGAGGACAATTAAGTCAGGGCATTCATCGTCATTATTCCCGGATGAAGCTACCGGGAGGGTAAAACCGTCATCATCCCCTGTGTGCCGATCGGCAGACTCCCGTGATGATTAACCGGTGATTTTACCGTACTATTTAGGATATGCTGACGCAACCGACCTTTTTTTAATTTTTTTGGAATAATCCCACTTAGGAATTATCAGTCTCTCATGAAATCCCAGGACTATCATTGTATCACTTCCCATTTCCCTCAACCCATGACTTAAGAATATCAAAATCACGCATCATTGTCGCCCTGCTCATTGCCTGTGCCCGGCTCAGCATCCTGTTCTGGACAAAATCATATTCGCAGAGAATCCTGGAATTCCGGAGCAGTGTTGCCCGGATCGGGTGGTGCCGGTAGATGACACTTTCCTGTTTCCTGAAATACCATTTTATTCTCTGGTACGTGAGCCAGTCAAGTTTCATGGCAAGCGTGGAGTGGAACGTAAATTCTTCGGCAGAATCGAGGTCATAGTCCCGTAATGAGCAGTACGGTGAAATTGCACTGGACAGATGGTGGCGGAATTTTTTTAAGGTCTCATCGGGAGTGATAGAAACAAAAACAACCCTCGTATCGTCAAAAAACCCGTAACCCCCGACCTCATATTTTGGAATCTCCTTCTGGTCTGAACATATCCTGGTGAAATCCTGTACGAGTTTTTTTTCATTGAGGGTTGAAAAAGGCCCGGCCAGGGTGATATGCGGGATAACGAGTTTATCCCCAAGGTTAAATTTTTCAGCCAGATGCCTGCTTAACGTGCTAATCTGGTGCTTTACTGAACCCATAAGGCGGATATCTATCAGATAGTGAGTCATTTCTCACACCATAATAAAACTGCCATTCCGATAACCTCAGGGTATTCTTCCGGTACTATTTCGGAATACCTGCAATAAATTCTGCCTTATCATATCCGGCACAATATAATTTGAGTTGTTCCTGTGAGGGGATTTAAGTCATCGGTATCCGCTATGGCTGTGCATGCCGATATGGGGGGAAATACAAAAAAAAGAGGATGAAAAAACCATTGAACGGGCATCACCAAAAAACGTCCTCACCCGTTTTTCAGGGCAACAATATCCCTGACACCTACCAGTTTCCAGACCATTGACCGTTCTTCACTGAGAATCACATCCGGGCGATCATTCCGGGCTGTGACCAAATGCTGAAAGCACGTGGGGTGAAAGCCGGTTTTTCGCCATCATTGCAATAAACTGCATCCGCACATCCTTTTTTTGGGAAGGATCCTGCACCTCTTCAATCATTCCCTGCAGGCTTACGAAGATAAATGATGAAAGGTCCGGTGCATACTCTTCTATTTCAACAGAGACATTCGGGCTGCTCTTGAAATATTGTATCTTTCTGCCATATTTTGTAGAGAGGAAGTAGATGGACTTTCCATCGAATACATACATGAAGGGAGCGATATAGGGATGCTCGCCCCCAAATGCAATTCTCGAAATGTACTGGCGCCTTATCAGTGAGTCATATTCTGCTTTGGGCATTTTGGGGATTTTTACAGGTTCCATCACAGCATCAATCCTTTTTATGAGTTGTATGAGAGGGAGATATAATAAGGATTATCTCGAATTGCATATTTCTCACGGGTGTAAAGTAATCCCGAGGGGTTTTTCATCAGGGATTTTTTAAAAAAAAGAGTACGTTCTCTGGTCTCTTTGATCCTTCATTGTGGGCTTATAGTCTGTTCTGGTCATGGTCTCATGAGGGCTGATGATGGCAGAATGGGGGCCAGTTCAGTGAATTACTGGTGTGAGCGAAACACAGGGGGTCGTCACGGGTATAAGAGGACGATATTTATCTGATGTGGGGGCGATAACTTTATTCAGAGAATAGTGATGAATCTGCAGATCATACCGCGGCGAACAAAAACGATAACCGCCTGTATCCTAAAAAAATGAGTGTCCTCTGGAAATATTTAAAGCCACAGAAAGGGCTGATTGCCATCGCTCTCGTACTGGCAGGTATCAGTCAGTCTGCTGAGCCTTGTCGACCCGCTTATTTTTGGAAAGATCATCGATGATTATGCCTTAAATCCATCTCATAGTCCAGAAGAGGTACTGCTCAAAGGAGTGCTGTTCTGGCTCGGTGTGGCGATCTCTGTTGCAGTGCTTGCCCAGGCCACAAAAGCGTTCCAGGATTATTTCACCCGGCTGGCGGTAAAAAAGTTCGGCATGCAGATCTTCAATGACGGACTGCAGCAGACTCTTCGGTTGTCCTATGATGAGTTCGAGGAACAACGGAGTGGTGAGACGCTATCGGTATTGCTGAAAGTCAAAGAGGATACCCAGGTATTCATTAATTCGTTCATCAATGTTGTCTTCTCTTCTGTTGTCGGGATGAGTTTTCTCATCGGGTATTCGATTACAAAGAACTGGCTGCTGATACCGGTTTTTGTGATCGGTATTGTCGTGCTTGGTTCTCTCACCGGATTATTAAGCAGACAGATCAAGGTAACGCAACGGTCGATCAACCGTGAAACGTATAAAATATCGGGCGTGATTACCGAAGCCCTCCGGAATATCGAGCTGGTAAAAAGTCTTGGGCTGACATTTCCCGAAATACGAAGACTGCAGGACCAGAACCTGAAGATCTTCAACCTGGAGATGACGAAAGTAAAAAGGATCCGCCTGTTGACGTTCCTCCAGGGAACAACGCTCAGCATCCTCAAGCAGTCGATATTGTTCATCCTGCTCTGGTTAATTTTCCGAAACCTCCTTACCACCGGGGAATTGATCTCCATGCAGTTTATTTCGACTATCATTTTCGGACCTTTGCAGGACCTTGGCGGTATCATTATCAGTTATCATGAGGTTGAATCTTCTGTCAGTAATTTCGATCAACTGATGCAGAAACCGGTAGAACAAAATGTGGAAAATCCGATAGAGATCGATGAGCTGAGTGATATCCGTTTTGAGAAGGTAGTATTTCGCCATAAGAATGCGAATTATGATGCGGTCGACGAAATTTCTTTTGAGGTGAAGACCGGTGAAACGATCGCTTTTGTTGGTCCTTCGGGTGCCGGCAAGTCAACGCTGGTAAAGCTCCTGCTGGGGTTATATCATCCGGTGAGCGGCGAGATCTGGTTCAATGGTCACCCGTCTTCACAGATCCGGTATAATCCCTTACGGAGGCAGATCGGTTTTGTTTCGCAGGATGCCCAGTTGTTCGCAGGAACCATAAAAGAAAATCTCCTGTTTGTCCAGCCGGATGCAACAGACGATCAGATCATGGATGCACTGCACAAAGCTGCCTGTGATAACCTGGTGAGCAGTTCTCCACATGGTATCGATACGGTTATTGGCGAGAGCGGTATGAATCTGTCCGGAGGAGAGAAGCAGCGTATTTCCATTGCCAGGGCGTTGCTGCGTCATCCCCGCCTGCTGATCTTTGATGAAGCGACTTCTGCTCTCGATTCGCTGACCGAAAAGGAAATAACGAATACTATCCGGGATATTTCCACGAGCAGGGACCAGATCTCCCTTTTGATCGCTCACCGGTTGTCCACGATCATGCACGCTGACGTGATCTATGTGCTGGAGCAGGGCAGGATTATTGAGACCGGTTCCCACGCAGGTCTTCTGGATCAAAAGGGTTTGTATTACGCAATGTGGCGGCAGCAGGTCGGTGAACGCCGGAACCCGGTGAATTGA
>CAVYJJ010000008.1:0-11703 GCA_963768845.1 uncultured Methanoregulaceae archaeon
CTCATTGGAAGAACAGGGAAATTGTCGAGGAGAAGCTCTTCTATGACAAGATTTCCATGATGCGGCAAATCGGCCTTATGTGAGAGCATTCTACTCAAGAGCAGGAGATTTATCAAGACAATTAAGAGGTGAAGAAATGGAAGAAAGGTTTTGCAGCGAATCTCGAAGAAGAAACAAGAAAGAACACGGATTTCCGCAGGGTATTGTATACGGGAAAATACAGCCAGCTCGTCCTGATGTGCCTCAAGCCAAATGAGGATATTGGCGATGGAAACTCATGATGATGTTGACCAGTTCTTCCGCTTTGAAGAGGGGGAAGGAGTTGTCGTGATTGACGGCACCAAACACGTAGTGAAAGATGGTAGCGGTGTGATAGTTCCCTCAGGCGCGAAACATAACGTAATCAACACATCAAAAACCAAAACTCTCAAATTGTATACGATTTACTCCCCGCCGGAGCATCAGGATAAGGTTGTCCGGAAGACAAAGCAGGAAGCCATTGCCAAGGAAGAGCATTTTGATGGGAAACCTACAGAAAAATAATCATCGTTTGTAGTCTGTTATTTTTTTTGCAAATTTCCGAAGCAGAAAGTGAAGAGCCATTCTTTAACTTGAACAAAAATGGTAAATGACCTCGTTGTGAATTAAAAAATAGATCTTCGACTGCCTACAACCGCGAATATAGCAATTTAACTTTATTTCGAAATCATTATCGTTTGCAAGATTCATCGTTTTGTAATCAGAAGCGAAGTATTCGTTCTCTGTTCGGAGGAATTTACTCATGGCTGAAGAAAAGAAAGCGGAGAAGAAGGGAATGGTAGGGGAATTCATGGATTTCCTCATGAAATACCAGGTCATCGGCCTCGCAGTAGCGTTTATTATTGGTGCAGCTGCAACAAAAATGGTGACTGCATGTGTAACTGATATCGTTATGCCGATTATTGCGGTACTCATCCCTGGAGGAGATTGGAGGACCCAGGTTCTTCAGTTAGGTCCGGTAAAATTGGCGATTGGTGATTTTATAGGGGCAATCATTGATTTTGTTATAATCGCTCTTGTTGTATTCCTCATCGTCAAATTTATGATGAAAGAGGATGCAACGAAGAAGATCTAATTTTTTTTATCGGTTTTTACTCAAAGATCGTGCATCATTTTTTTTGAAAAGTTGGAAACTATGCAAGGAAGAAATCCCCTGGTACGGATATCTTGCCGGCCTTTATTTTTGATAAAATAACATGCTCCTACTTTCAAAAAAGGCAACATTTTAGGTTTTGAAAATGTGCCTTCTGGGTAAATCCGACGTTAATAAAATAACACTGGTGTAAGTGGGAGTTTTAAAAAAAGGACAGGGGTCCAGCCGACCGTGACGTTACTTCATCGGCGGGTAATAGACATCCCCGACACCGGGCAGGGGTATCGTGGCAATCGTTGTATTGATATCGTCAAGCGGGTTTGCCTTGATCTGTTTTGCCGACATTGTGTAAAGGACATTGCCGATATAGAGGGAACGCTTCACATCTGCCGTCGAGCTGCCGTAGTAATAGTAACCGTTGGTGCCAGTCCCGTGCTGGACAGTTCCCCTGAGGGTAAAGCCGGTCTGCGGGGTGAGTCCGAATACGTACGCCCCGTACCAGACCTGTGGCTGGGTGTATAATTCACCTTTTGTGACCGGGTGTGCGGTTACTGCCATGACCGGGATCACCAGGAGGTTCTTTGCCTTGTCAAAGAGGAACGCGTGGTGGTCGGTGAGGGCTGCAGAGTCAGAGCCTGCGTCGCCGATCTGCACCTTGTCGAGTTGTTTTGGGTTAGCCACGTCAGTGACATCGAAGAGGGAAATCTTGATCCCGCTCGTGGAGACACCGCCCCACTCGGTTGTTGTTGTCTCCTTGCCGATGCCGATGATATGGGTTGCGTCATACGGGTGCAGGTAATCGGAGTACCCGGGTATCTTCAGTTTCCCGAGGACCTTTGGGGTTGTCGGGGTTGAGAGGTCGATCACAAAGAAGGGGTCGATCCGCTTGAAGGTCACCATATAGAGCCGGTCGCCGATGAACCGCGTCGAATAGATTGTTTCCTGTTCGGCTATATGGGTCAAAGAACCGATCGTGGTCATCGTGCCGTCCAGCACCCAGACATTGTTGTAGGTGTATTGCCCGGACTGGGTGTAGACACTGGAGGTGGTCGCGAGGCGGAGATTGTTGTTATATTCATCCATCGAGAACTGGTTGTCGAGCGTCCCCGGCACCTCGCCTTTTCCGACATAGGTGATGGTGCCGTCATGTATCGCGATCTTATGGATAACCGTCGTGGTCTGGTCGGCTTCCTGCCGCCGGACCGCGTCCTGTTCGGAGGCCCGGAGACTATCGAGGACTGCCTGCCTCTGGGCTTCGGTCAGGGTGTTGAAATCCGAAGGGATAACCGCGGGCGGGACGGCAATCTTTGCCGGTGACACTCCTCCCGCTGAGGGTACAGCCACGTCAATAGCGGTTGATACCCCGGCAGACCCGCCGGTGCCCATGCCCATACCGGCTCCAACCGGCTGCGGCGGGGCAATTTCCATTCCACCCCTCACGGGATAGACCACCGGGTGGTATCTCTGGTAACTCACGTACATCGCGTTTGTCGAGACATAGAGGATGTTCCCGCTGCCGAGCAGGTAGGTCTGGGCATCTTTCCGGTTCCCGCTGGTTGCATCAAAGGACGTGATGGTGGTGAACGTGTACTGGGACTCGTGGTTGTCGAAATACCAGACATCCGGCTGAACGACGGTTGTTGTCCCTTCGCGGAGGACAGGCACGACCACATGGTCACCGTAGTAGGAGGAGATCTGTTCCCGGGTGACCATGTACACGGTTGAGCCAATCATCCGGGCATCGATATAATCGCCGTCAATCGAGTAATCCTTCATCACTTTGGGATTTTTCCGGTCACTGATATCGTACACGATTGCGTGGGTAGACGGGGAATAATAGCGGTACGGGGGCATCGGCATTTCCCGGGCGATTGCCGGTTCAGTCACCGGTTGCCGGTTGTGCACTGGTTTCGGGGGTTCCCGTTCCGGTAGTGAAAAGGACAAGGCGGTCCCCGATCACAAAGAGGTCTTGTGGCGTATCGGAAATTTCGGTTTTTGAGATGACCGATGCACCAGCCGCCGGATAGGCGTCGATGATGGCGAGTGTTGAACCGGAAATCGTGTAGATATACTTACCATCGTTTTTTATGATATCCGGTTCATCGACCCCGGCAACCTGCACGTTTGTCGTCGAATGGTCAGCCGTTCCTGAGAGGCCGGCGGGCAGGGCAGACGGGATGGCGATATTGCCCTTTGCCTCTTCTGCCCGCTGCGGGACAGTCACACCGGTCCCGATCGTGGGGACCATGGTCCGGTAGTATCCGCTCTGCTGGTCGATTGCCATTGAATCCGTAAGATACTGTTCGATCTCGGCAGTCGAGTTGAACTTCTTCAAATCTGACGGCACAGACGGGGTAGCCGCAGGAGTGCTCATGCAGCCCGTTACAAGGATTGCAGCAAGGATGAGCAGGGAGCCTGCGATGAGGAGGTACTTTTTACGTGACATAATCGGTAACGAGATTATGGAGTGGTGAGGTCATCAATCTGGCGTTAACTGCGAAAAATTTCGAAGGTATCGGAGATTAGGGGATAACAGGGTAAAATTCCGGGTTTTTTATCAATTACGGTATTTCAGCAGACCAGGGGGAACGATACACCAGTATCTCATTACCTCCGGTTCACATTGTCAAGCGAAGGATCACCGGTATCATCGGTCTTTTCATAAAAATAACGTCAGGTCCTTTCATTCTACCGCGATTTTTTACCCGGCCCGGTTTCGTGTATGCTCAAATCTTCCTGCTTTTTCGTGCAGTCAGGACAAGGTCCCTGATCTCCGGGGGCAATTGTTCATCCTGCCACCTTCTTTCTGCGTCTGTTGACTGACCTGCACTTTTCACGGCTTTCAGCGCATACCATGCGGCTCCCAGGGAATGGTCAGCCATATGAGCCGTTGCCACGGCCTGCCCGACTGAACGGGCTACCGCTGTTGAAATCGGGGAAGAAGATTCCCGTGCCAAAGCGTGTGCTGCTACTGAAGCTTTCATCGCATCACCGGTTGGAGCATTTCCTGCTTTCCACTCTTTAGCCACAAAGAGTGCATTTTTCAGTCGTTCATCGGGTAGTTCACCGGAGAGAGGCAGCACATGCTCCGCACATTCAACGGCCCACTGGATCAACTGGCAGTGCTGTTCCTTCTTTAACGGTCCGCCCCGGTGTTTGGCAACAAATCTTCTGTCGCGCACTTTTTCCTTTCCCCGCGATGTTTTGTTCGGTCTGACCAGTACTTTTCAGATCTCTTTTGCTATGTTATAGAGCATGTCCGGAGGAATAGTCTCCAGGGTCTCTGTCCTGACCGTCCCGAACTTGCCGACAATCGCAAGGAACTTCACCAGGCTCTCCTTTGTGGGCATATCGATGATCGCCACAAAGTCATACCGCCCGAACGTGTAAAACAGGGAGATCGTTTTTCCCCCGAGCGATTCGATGACCTTTTTTGCTTTCATGTCCCGGTCTTCAAGCCCGTCGAATTTTTCAAATGCAGATCTCTTCAGGTTCCCGAGCATCACATAGAGTGTCATGTGTGAACCCTATCACGCAGGGTGGTAATAAAAATTTGGGAGAAGGAACGGACAGGTGTATACTGGTGAGGTAAAGAGCCTCTTATGGAATAGTCCTGTCGGGAGGTTTTGATCCCTCAGTGAAGATTCATCCGGTTTTTTAGTCTTCCCGGGCAAAACGGTATGCTCCCGGGGGAACCAAAATCTCAAACACAGCACCTTTTCCCGGTGTGCCGGTCTCACGGATTGTCATCCCGGTAATGCCAAGGATAGTACGCGAAAGGAACAAGCCAAAGCCCGTATTCTGGAAATACTGGCGCTGGAATATTGCCTCCTTATACTCATCAGGTACACCCTCCCCGTCATCCTGGTATGTTACGACAAGGCCGTCTGCCACCACCCGGCAGGAGAATTCAATGGTGGTGACCTTTTTACCGTGACGAAGGGTGTTTTCAAGGAGGGTATACATGACCTTTTCGAACATCGGGTCTGCAAAGAGTTCAAGCTTATCGACCTGTACCATAAGCTTCACCTTCGCTAACGGGAGACCTGATGCAGCAGATACAATACCTTTTGCAAGATCAAACCATTGCGGGGACTGCCCCCCGATGTCCTGGTACTCTTTGGTGAACATGATCTGGGTCCTGATGTTCCGGGCAGCCTGGATTTCCTTATCAATATATTCCTGGAGGGAGGGATCAGGATATTTCATCTTTGTCAGTTCAAGGTACCCGAGGATCGCCATAAGCTGGTTGAGAATATCGTGCCGGGTGATACTGTTTAAGAGGTTCAGCCGGTCAGTGCTGCGGGTAAGGGCTTCTGCATAGTGGGTTATCTCTGAAGCATAGCGATCGATGATTGCTTCCGTTGTTTTTTGATCCGTAATATCGATCAGTGACCCTACGCTGCTCTTCGTGCCGGGTAACATATCAATGGTCAGGAGGATGCTGCGGATATCGCCCGATTTTGTCATGAGCCGGAACTCGTATTGTTTCAGGGCTTTTTCCGGCTCTTCCCTGCGCAGCCGGTGCTGTTCGATCATTTTTTCGAGGTCATCTCTGAATATGAATTCTTTCCAGGACCGCCTCTGGTCAATATCCTCCTGGGAATACCCGGTCAGCCGGAAAAACTCTTTGTTGGCAAAACCGATGGTCGTGTCTTCTTTTAAGATAACCATTGCCGTGCCGGTGCTTTCAAAAACCGTGCGGTACCGGTTTTCGCTTTCCCGTATACTCGCTTCAGAGGCTAAAAGGATCTTCTTCTCCCGTTCGTTCCGTTCCAGGATATAAAAGAAAACCAGCAGGAGGAATACGAGGATAAGCATTGCTATGACGGCGGGTGCACTGGCCTTGATAATCTGTATGTTCCAGTCCCGGGAATCAACGTCTGTCCCGATGACTGCAATGACCTTCCCGGTCGTTGTATCGGTGACGGGAACAAAACCGCTTACCCACGTGCCCCATCTGTCGGTTACGGGTCCCTCGGTCATTTCCATTCCGGAAGAAAAGGTATTCTTGAGTACTGCTGATGCTTCCGGATACGCTTGTCCGGGAGGCGAGTATGATGCTGAACCCGGCGGTTCTGAATCCATATAGAAAAAACTGTACCATCCGGTCGTTGTCCCAGCAGGTACGCAAATCGGATCTCCGTATAGCCGGACCCGATTTGCATCATCTGGTTCTTCAGGGTGATATAACCGGGTGATCCGAGGTCAGATCCAGATCCTGTCAGGTTTACGAAGTCCCGGTACAGAGGTCCTTTGACAAATACCGGGTTTTTGTGAGCAGATCTGTCCGTTGAAGGTCATCCTCCCGCTGGACAGACCAGAAGGTCAACGCCATACCTCCGGCAAGGACGATAATAACCGCGATAATCAGCCACCGGTGGAAATTGCGGGTCATGGGTAACCTGTCAACAGGATATGCATAGCGAAACACTTCAGCCGGTCATTGAACTGTTATCGAAGCTGGATTCTCTTTACGATATATAATTTCTTCAAAGGGTATATGCATTTTGAAATAATTATAGTGCGAATTGAATTTTTTGCAGGTCTCCTTTGAAATCTCCCCCATTCACGATCAGGTGTTTAACGATGGTACTGCATGAATGCCGGGAGATGATACCGGGGAAGGATATTAATCTATACCCGGGATATCCATTGTTGTGAACATATCATGAAAACACCCAAGGATGAATCCCGGAGCGTAGAGGATACTGAAGAAAACCTGGAAAAGTGTATCTGTAAACTGTGTCCGACATTCAGGGAGAACCAGCTTGCAGACTATCCTCCCGGCGCACTCTTCTGCGCCCGGGGAAAATCAGAGATTCCGGAAAAAGTAAAAATGGGCCGGTGCTATTGCCTCGGGTGTGAGGTATTCATCAGACACGGGCTTGTCATCGATCGCCTCTGTGTTAACCAATAAGAAATATCGGCTCTGGTGAAATGTTCAAAAAAATCGAACGTTCATGGGGTTTCACCCCCGCCACCTGGCTTCCCCCAATACGATAACCCCCGGGAAGGTAATAACAGCACTATCGCATTGCACAGGGGCGGCCCGGGGGGACAGGCACTGCCCCTTCCTTCAAAACGTGTGTCTTTTTCTGGATCTCGTGACTATGCATTCCTTAAAAACATCAACCATGGTTGATTGCTCCGGTATCTTCCGCTCCTGATTCTGCCTCGATCTCATCCAGTAGTTTCCGGATCTGTGCGATCTTGTCTTTCAGGGATATACCGGAATCTGTACTGGATCCGGTGTCCTGGACACCCGTAATCCCACGCCACTGTAAAAGCACATTCTGCAGGCTTGGCCCGATGTAGGTAGTGCCGCTCCTGGCTTCAACAAGACCGACCAGTGTCTGTTCACCACTCGGGGTGATGACCGGAATGATCCAGACCTCCTGGTTATCGATGACATACATGATAGGCTGGACTACTTCCAGGTCAGGCGCTTTGGCCACTTCGGGGTTCTGGTGAACGTTTTGCGCCGCACCCAGATCGTTATAGTAGCCCGGTGTTTCATGGAATGTGAACCTGCCGGTCCTGACGTCGGTCAGCATGTACCCGACCATGGAGGTGTCAGTCCCGGGGTTCGATACCGTGCCGAACCAGTAGAGGTTTCCATCCCTGCCGTTCACGAGAAATACATCAGGCCCGTCAATGCCCGAGAGAACCCTGACACCACGCTGTTCTAATATGGAGTTCCACCAGCCGAGCTGGTAGCGGCCCCACCATCCAATCCAGTCTTCGGTTGTGGTCTCGCTCCACACGCGCTGGATCCATGCAGGCTGATCTCCGAGGAAGTAGAACTCCACATCCCCGGTAAGTGGGATCGATAGTGGCAACGCCGACCGGCCGTTCACCGATGCACCCGTAGAGCATAGGTTCAGCCAGGTTGACTACGTATTTCGGCTGCATCCTGTCATCGAGCTGGAACGTGGTCTCCATCTGCAGGTACTCAGGGTGCTGTTCCCAGACACGGCGGTTCACCTCGTTTCCGAGCAGGGCATAGCGGGTATAGACCATGTGGTTGACGGGTACCATCCGGGCATCGGCTTTCGGGTCCTCGGCATTGACAATAACATACCCGCCCGTGCCTTCATTCGCATACGACCATGCCTTGATCAGGAACCCGGAGTAATCGAGCGGGGTGATCCAGACGAGAGTCCCGTTCAGGGTCTGGATATCCGGTTCGTCAATCTCTGACTTGTACCCGAGTGAGCCGATGACCTTGTCACTGCGCCACCGGGCGGTCTCGTAACTGACCAGTCGTATATGGCTGCTGTTGATAATGTCAGACGGGCCGGAAACAACCGTCACATTTGGTGCGGCTGCCAGCTGGGTTGCAGTCATGGCGGAAAGGACCGTGATACCAAAGATCCAGAGGAATATGATCAGTCCCAGGGCGAATACCGAGATGTGTAACCCGCTCAGGTTGTTGGTAAAGGCGCTGTTAAGACAAAGGGCTGTGGCTGCGTTGATCGAAAGCCAGAGCAGTATATTGAACCCGGTGAACGGGAGCTGGATAAGATACAACAGGATGAAACTGCCGACCCCTGCTGCTATGGCAAAGGACGCTCTTGAGTACCAGGTGCCGGTTCCTGGCAATGTCCGGCGTTATAAAGAGATAGAGGAGTGCGGTGATGATTACAATGCCGGGGAACAGAAGGCTCATACCAGTATCCAACCCCCGTGTATCCTGGGAACCTGCGTGGCCTGAAATTCCGGGTCCGGTCCTGCCGGGCACCGGGCTGAAGCACCGGAAACGAGAACCCGGTCATCGGGAAATTTTTGTTCGCTGATCTGCGTGGGAGTCCAACCTGCTTCACAGGGTTTGGGGGGGATATAGTTACGGCAGGTTTCAGCATCAGGTATCATTACTGGTCATTTATAGTTGAACGTAAAAAACCCTGTTGAGATGAACCGGGAGAGATTTTTGGACAGGGTATCTGCTATCAATTTTCCTTAATGGGCATAATAACCGGCTCAAAAAGGTGCCTCGTATAATACACCGAACCAGGAGTATTTAATGCAAAAATCGATGATTTTTTTCGGATTTAACGCAGGAATTGCAAGGAGAAAGGGAGCACGGAAATTGCCTGAATAATACCAACAAATCCGGCCCCCGCACGAAAAAACAGGGTTACAGGTATCTGACAAATTGCATCCCATCACGGTTACTATCATTTTTTAAAAAGAAACCGGATACCGGGTATCCACCTGTGAGGGTCGATATCCCGTGTTAACCCCTGCATACATACCTTCAACGTGTCAGCCGCTATTCATATCATATACCTGTGAAGCTGGTTGAATGAGAGGGTTTTAAGAAAAAAACTACGATACTCTACCTTCAAACGCCCTGAACGCAAAGACAGCACACCCACAGTCCGTGCACAACTCTTAAAAAAAGGAATAACGAACAATTCGCACGTGCTGACCTGATGACGGGAGCAAATCGCCTCCATGTGCGGTGTTTTGTCGGGGTCACCCGCATGGTCAGGATCCGAAGAACCATGAAGGAACGGACCTGGATCCTAAAAAGGCGATACCGTAATTGTTACTCCCTGGAGTTTTTCAGGATGCAACGGGTGATAGTATGAACAGGAACCTCAGGACCTCAAACGGAATGGTTGCAAAGAAACCGGTATAGGTAAGGATTACCCATGGGCCACAGACGAACAGATTCCACAAAACGATATCAGTATGCGTCCCTTATCTGCGATTATTTACTCAAGAAAAATATCACGCGGGCCGACGTTACTGCACGGGATATTGCAACATATCATCACCTGTCCGGCAAAGCTTCCCAATCGATCAGTGCCATGCTGAATTTTTTATACAGTAACCGCATGAGGGAGACCCGGTATGGATTTTACATCATGGGAACACAAGCCTTTAAAAAAAGTGATTATCCTCACCACTACATTATTCAACTGATTGATGGAGCCAGGGGTTTACTATAATTTTTTTTACCTGTGATCATAGGGGACTATACTTTTTTCAAATCATGTCAGGAGTGATAACGGTGAAATGTTCTGCATTGGCGGCGGTAATGGCACGCCAGTCCTGTTCTGCTCCCAGCCTTCCGGATTTACATTCGCAAACGTACATTTGTTTGCCATGTTTTCGCTGGTAACTCCTCACATCAGCACGAGCGGGGTGTGTTATCCCCTTGCCCGTTGGGATAAAATTTATCATGTTTCAATCAGAGGCTGTGGATATGAAAAGGATCATACTCATCGCATTATGCCTGCTGTGTATTGCAGGGTCGGCATCTGCATACCAGCTGTATCTGCGATGTCTGCGAATCCGTACAGGTTGGTCTTCCGTTAAATTGTTCCGTTGATAGCAATTTTCCTGCCGGGACTGTTTTTGATTTTGTTTTTTATCGGTCATCCGCATACACGGCAACACCCCTTAGTCGTCAGACCCTTACTATCCAGGAAGATCATGCCACTCTCTATCAGGTTATTGATACCAAAGGGTTGTCCGGGGGCCAATATAAAGTGGAAGCCCTGCTTTCCCGTACCGATGGGCAAAAACTGTCATCCGATTCAATGACCTGGCAACTGCCCAGACTTATTGACCGTTCGGGGGATATCACGATCACTTCCCCCATGTCCCAGACGTTAGATGAGGCCCTCCGGATTGAGGGATCGATAACAAAAGCCGGAGATAATGGAGTTGAGATAGTGGTCAGGGGACCGGATGGTGTTGTTTTTGGCCCCCAAGGGATCGATACAAAACTTCATATCCAGGATGGATCGGGAGAATTCACACAAAAGGTTAATGTGACGCAGCCCGGTGACTAGATGTAACGTTCAGGGATGCAAAAGGATATGTTGGTGTGAAAACATTCAACGTTGTCGCCGCAGCAACTCCACGTACAGACAGATGTCCCCACCACAATGGTTTCCACACGTCCACCGACAACGGCTCTTACCTCCACTCCTGCGACGACACAGTCCCCTCTTTCCCCGCTCACAATTATTGCAGTTCTCTTCATAACAGGTCTGATTTCAGGTAGTATCAATAAACGTCGATGACTGTATCCTCACTTTTTTTGGTCAGGTACAAGATCACATGTGCGTGCTGTTGGCATCAATGGGTTTTTATTTCACCTGCCGGTGAGTTCTCCCAGCCATTCTTTCCTTCTCTCTGTCGACGAGAACCAGGTACGGGGCCAATGTTGTGCCCGGGTGCTGCTCTCGAAAGTTGACGCCCGGAGGTTTGATCGTCCACCCATCAGAAAAACTATCCGGTATATCGCTCTTTATCATCCACCCCCGATCGTATCCTCAGGGCTCCCCGTCGACAAAACAGGGCATGAAGTATTTCCTGCCCGGGAGAGGAAGGGTCGTTATGCAGAAAGACCGGGCAGCACTTCTACTCTATCAGGGTAAGGCCGCGGCCGATCCAGAGGGAGCTAAAAGGGTGGGAGAATATTTTTAAGAACAGACAAACGGGAGGAAGGGGGGCGATCACAGATGATCCGCAGAGTTAATTCCTGCGTAGTGAGGTTGCAAGACAAAATTTTTTCCTGGACACTCTTTTTAACGAGTCTGACCCCCACA
>CAVYJJ010000009.1:0-223873 GCA_963768845.1 uncultured Methanoregulaceae archaeon
TTTGAGGGATGCAGAGTTCATACAGTACCGCTTATGGGTCGGCGCAGGGCCATCGTCAAAGACATGCCCAAGATGGGCCCCGCATCGTGCACAGAGTACCCTGACAGGAACATCCCGTAACTCCGGTCTTCGTTTATTTTTACGTTTTCTTGTGCTACTGGTGCTGAGAAGTCGGCCAGCCGGTCCCGGACTCAAACTTATCCTTTGAATCAAAGAGATCGGTTCCGCAGCAGGCACACTGGTAAATACCGTCGTCATGAGTATGGTGATATGCGCCGGTAAATGCAGGCTCGGTCCCCTTCCCACGTGCGACCTCGAAGGTCCGGGGAGGAAGGATCGATGCCTGGTCAGGTTCAGTCTTCTCGACTGGTTCAACGAGTTCGACTTTCCCGGTCGCGCTTGAATAAATGGGGATCTTTCCCACGGCTGTCATGGTTTTTCCATCTGATGAGCCATAAGGAGAGATTGAAGATAAAACTTCTGCTGGTGCCATCAATCCTTGTTCCGGGTTGATGGGACTCCCAGGCAGGAAACCCGATAAAACCTAATCCCCCACGTTCTTTTTCGGTTGAAATCCACGTTACCGTACTGGAAATGCTGACGCCCGGTCATGTTCACTCGTCCTCTTTTCCGTTCGCGTGCGCTCGCTGCAGCGGATCACTTCATCACCTCGCTGTTTTTCACGGTTGCTGGAGCAGATGATGACACATACCTTTACCCGCGTTGCCGCTTCGGGTATGCTGCTCCGGCCCGCTTCCCGTACCCGTTTTCACCTTACCTTCATCGTTCTGGTTACCTGTCTGAGGGAAAAATACATAAAAGCCTTTTTTCAAATCAGATTTTAAACACTAATTTTGAAACAATCATTCACCTGAAAACCAACAAAAATGCATGTATGAACCCGCCTGGCTCTTGTAACCGCGGGCCTGTTCACTCACCATTTTTTCGAACCTGTATACACTCCTCTTTTTCCATAGCCCGCATATGTCCCTGAAACACGATGCGGTTTTTTGAAAATTCCAAAAATCAGGGCCCTGCCAGGGATGACCTCCGGCAATTTTCACGACTCAGACTGCAATACGGTGAGCCACTCAGGTCTTTCTATCTGGCCGGTGATGTCAATCAGGGACGCAATGCTCCTTTTTGTGCCCGGAAACATTTCAATGGTCAGCAGGATGTTCCGGGTGTCACCGGATTTTGTAAGGAGCCGGAACTCGTATTGCCGGAGAACATGCCGGACCTTGCCCGCCGGAGTTTGTGCTGTTCGATCATCCGGTCCAGATCGTCTTTATGCACGAATTCTGTCCATGACTTCCTGCGGTCAATATCCTCCTGGGAATACCCGGTCAGCCTGAAAAATTCATTATTGGCAAAGCCGACCGTTGTATCCTCCTCGATGATCACCATTGCGGTCCGGTGTTTTCAAAGATGGTCCGGTACCGGATTTCACTTTCCTTCAAGGCATTTTCTGCCTGTTTGCGATCGGTAACGTCACGGAAACTCCATACCCTTCCGATCACCTTATCCCCCAGTTTCTGCGGTTGTGAATACCGTTCAAAGATTCGCCCGTCCTTAAATTCCAGCATATCAAAACTTGACTCGGTCGGGTTTGTGTACAAATCCCTGACTTTTGATAAAAAACCATCCGGATCTGTCAGCTGGTTGAGCACATGGTTGATCGCTTCAGCGTCCTCACCTGTTTCAAGAATGGATTGGGGAATATGCCACATATCAGCAAATTTCTTGTTATAGTTCACTATCTTCCCTTCCCGATCAATCACGAGCAGCCCGTCAGCGGTGGATTCAAGGGTAGCTTTAATAATGAAAGAGCCTGCAGGGTAGCCTGTTCTGCCGTTTTTCGTTCGGTGATGTCAACGAGCACACCCCGGAGTCCAACGGGGATATTTTCATGAATAATCGGGACAGAATAGGTAATAACCGGAAAGGTACATTCCGTCTTTTCTTTTTGCGGTGTACTCAAAGGCTCCGGTCGTCTCTCCCCGCATGATTTTTTTGATATTTTCCTCTAAACGCTGGCGATCACCATCGGAAAATACCTCAAAGACGTTTACTCCTTTTTCCAGGTCTTCACGGATATACCCAAAGGTTTCCAGGGCAACCGGGTTGATGGACGTGATGGTCAGCGTCTGGTCAATTTCAAAAACAGTCTGGGGTAATAAATCGACCAGCTGTCGGTACTTCGTTTCACTCTTTTTCAGTTGATCTTCGGTACGTCTCCGGTTCACGGCCTGGGCAATCTTGTGTTTAAGTTCCACGAACTGCGATTTTGGATCCCCGCCTTTCTGGAGATAGAAATCCGCCCCGTTGTTAATCGCGTCGATGACCACTTCTTCACGTCCTTTGCCGGTAAAAAGAATGAAGGGGATAGTATTTGTTGCACGGATATTTTTGAGAAATTCGATCCCGTCCATCCCGGGCATCTGGTAGTCAGAGACAATCGCATCATAGGTTTTCTTCCCTATCTGTTCAATCCCCTGATAAGCGGAGAGCGCGACATCGACTGTGCAATCTCCGGAATGTTCCAGGAACGCTTTACCAATTTCAAGCAGTGTTTCTTCATCATCTACATAAAGGACCGAGAACATTGAAATTTTCCTTTTATTATTCCTTGAGAGGTTACCTGGCTCTGTATCGGACAGGTTTTCTTTATACATTTCTTCAATGATCCTAAAAGAGCTTGAGCTCGGTACCAAAAGGAGAGTCTGTTGAAAATCGTTATCAGGTTCAGGAATTTTTAAATCGTCACAATATACCGATTTGAAATGTGAATGCAACGCGATGCGAATTACCGTCATCCATTACCCAGGACTTTTATGCTAAAATGGTCCGAGGAGAGATTTAGCGTGATGTCCGGAATTATATGATCCTGTTCAGGCCCTCCCGGGACCTCGCCAATAAAAACCGAATCATTTCCCCGTGCTTGTTGGATGCGGTCCAGCAATGGCCCCAAAACAAAATATAACCTTATTATTGGAAGCAGTACAGGTGATGAAACACCAGCGACACCAGCAATACCTCCCGGGATCCCGCGAGTTGCCTGGGTAGAAGGGGAACATTATGGGGATCCCGGGTGCACCGGGGTGGGCACCCGTATCCGCACCATTGAACATCAGCGTATCCGGGTTCATCGGTTGAAAAAATTTTTTAGTCCTCCTGCCACTCGACATTTTAAATACCCGCCCGGTAGTACCCTGCGTACATGATCCGGACGGGGTCGTTAAGCACGATCCGACACTCCTGGAAGGGGAAGAGAACAGGAAACCGCAAAATGCGGGAATGCAGAAAAGATACCGGTATTAAATCTTTCATTATCCTGTACGAACTGTCTATTGACCGCTCATGGTGTGCGCATGATGCATACACTAGGGTACGCTGATGTATTGAACGGTGAAATCATTTTCCGAAAGTTGTTTCAAAATCTGATTTACAGGAATAATTTATTAACACTTTCAGAATAATTCCCTGACACAAAGAAAATCCTTCCACTGGTAGCCAGGTGAGGTGGATAGAAATGACGAAAGAAGGAGTACCGCCTGAAGCATTCGGAGTTTGTTCAGCAAGAACAGCTGAACTCTGCTATGCTGAGGTCATCCTTGTCAAAGAGTCCTGGAACATAAAGAGATTGAGGTGAAAAATGACAGAACATGCATTGGGAGATTTGATTTATACGTTTGATGCCGCAGCCGGGGAAGCCCTCGGCAAGCGGGAAAGCCATACGCCGAAAATCGAGGCGCCGGCACAGGTGAAGCCTGATGAACAATTCAGCCTGAAGGTGACCGTGGGTCCTCACCCCAATACCGTTGAGCATTCGATCCGGTGGATCATGGTCATGTTCGAAGAAGAGGGACGGGCCTTCAACCCGGTCTATCTGGGCAAGGCATCCCTGAACCCAGTGACGACCCAGCCTGAAATGATCCTGAGTGTGAAACTGCAGAAGGGTGGAGTGATACACGCCGTCGAATACTGCAACCTTCATGGCCTGTGGTCGGGGAAAATGGCGATAAAGGTCAGGTAATTTTTTTACCCGGTTTTCCGGCTGTTCCGGAGGATACCTTCGGCTAAAAATCTACAGTGCCGGGAACGGAAAATTTTCCCTAACATAAAAACGGAGCAATGATACGTGGAGGGAGGATATGCAGCAGATAACAAAAACCATAAAATACCCGGACGGGATCCAGGTCTTCTGGACCGGTGAAGGAAAGGATCTTGATGATTTCTTCTCCTTTTCAGACCTCGTTGAACAGAAGATCAATGCGCTGGATTTACTGAACAACCCGCGAATCTATGCAATAAATGTGGCAGGTCATAAAATTGAATCTGCCGTAGCAGGATGCGGTTTTTCTAAAAAGACCTGCGAGGATGAGATCGTCATCACCCGCACCTTCTATGCATCCCGCGATCAGGTCTGGAGGGCATGGACTGAACCGGCATTCGTGAAGCAATGGTGGGGACCGAAAGACTACACATCACCCTCCTGTACAGTCGACCTCCGCGTGGGAGGAGTCTATCTCTACTGCATGCGATCCCCTGAAGGCAAAGACATCTGGAGCACGGGTACTTACCGGGAAATTAAAAAGCCCGAACGGATCATCTGCACTGACTGTTTTGCCGATGAAAAGGGCAATGTGGTGCCGGCAACCTGGTACGGTATGAGCCCGGACTTTCCCCTCGAGATGCTCCTGACGGTGACATTCGAAGTCCATCCCGGTATGACACGGCTCACCCTGCGGCATGCTGGTATTCCCACGGGTGAGATGCGTGACCTGACGAGGGCCGGCTGGAACGAATCCCTGGACAGAGCTTGAAGGCGTCCTGGGCCAGGCCGCGTACAAAAAAAACCACGTAAGCCCGGGCAGGTACGGGAGTGGCCCTCACCCGGGCTTTTAATGACAACTACCCCCAACCTCGAAGTCGGTCATTTTCACCATCTCCCTGATGAAAAGCTGATCGCCCTTTTAAAATATCTTTAAATCCCGGCCGGGGCAACACAATCCGCATGGAATATCTTGAAATGATAAAGGGTTTTGTCCTCACCCCTGCAGAGACCTTCCGGAAAGTTAAGGATACCGATTACCGCGAGACCCTCGTGTATTTCCTGGCCCTTGTGGTCATTAACACCGTTCTTACCATACCGGTAATGCTGCTTACCTTCCCCTCGGCGGGGACAGTGTTTGTCGGTATATTCCAGCGGCTCGGTTTCGGAACGCTCACGGCATTCGGGAACGTGCTGTTTGCCCTCATGATGATCATCGGTTCCCTGGTATGCCTGTTCATCGGGTCAGCATGGGTGCACCTCTGGGTGTACCTGTTCGGTGGCAGGAAAGGCTACCGTGAGACCCTCAAGGCACTTGCATTCGGGGACACTCCGGCCCTCCTGTTTGGGTGGATCCCCCTGGTCGGGATGCTTGCCGGATTCTGGTCTCTTTTCATTTCCGTCCTGGGTATCCGCGAACTCCAGGAGATCTCAACCAACCGGGCGCTGGGAGCCCTCATCCTTGCGGTGATGATCCCGCTGTTTGTCCTGATCGTGCTGGCAGCGTTCCTCTTCATCGCTTATACCCGGACGGGTCCGGTGTCTGTTATCGGGTCCTGATCTTTGGGGTTAAAATACCAAAAAAATACCGTCACCCTGCAGGATAACGCGGAGCCTGTTCAATAAACTGATCCAGTAACTGGTGAAGTGGGATGAAGGGTGTAGTAGGGAAACGGTTTTTCCGACAGGGTCGCAGTAATCGTGTCTGATCCTCCACCAGAAATAACCACATTCTGCGTATAATCTTCATAGCCGATTTTTGTGATTTTCACGATGTGGGGGCCGCTCTTTACCGGGGTGGTGAAACTATCAGGCCCGGTAGGAGTATCCCCTGCGTACATCCCGTCGATATATACCGAACATGCCGGTGGTGACGACCAGATAACAAGGGATCCTGTGCCCTGGGGTACCATCCGGGGGAGGTTTCCGGGGGGAAGGGGGAGAGAGGCGGGGTCGCTGCCGGTGTCACACCGGGTGTCTGTACGGGGGATTTGCGGTAATGGATTCGTTGGCGGTGCGGCTGGTCCTGTGGGTGATGAATCGTTGATACATCCGGAGCAGCACGTAAAAAAAATGATGAATCCGGTCAGGATCACCGGGAAAATGAAGGAATGAAAGGAATACCATTTCATGAAACACCATGAGGCAACTTTTTGGTATTATGCCTGTTGGTTTTTGTTTTGGGGTAACTGCGGGATTCCTCCCCCTCCATTGCCGCACGCTCCTTGCCCAAAACCCCGTTGATACAGCCACCACCTTTACCCGGGTCCCGGGTGTCCCGCTCCACCGTATCCCAAAAGACGATCGCCGACCTGGTAAAGGGCAGGCGTATTTCGCTCTACCGGACCACGGCGGGGAAAATGGTTAAAAACCGGTATACGCTGGTAGTCGGGACCCGCAGGAGAAAATGCCGGAGGGCATTCCCCGGAAGCCTGGTAACGGGTCCTGTAGGCCATAATGAGATAACGGGTGAGAGGGAGGACCAGTGAATACTATTTCAGTGACTCCCGGGAGAAATTTACAAAGGAGCGATATGCTTATTGTTCCGGGGAATTTAGTACATTTTAGGTATTTTTTAAAACGGGATGCAGGGTATGAAAAATAAAACTATTATCAGCATAAAAAAAGAGAAACGGGACGAGATGATCCCGGCAATAAAGAATTATTTTTTAACCGAACGGGAAGAAGAAATCGGTGATTTACGAGCAGGCCTTATCCTGGATTTCATCCTGGAAGAATTAGCACCGGAATTTTACAACCAGGGTGTCTCTGACTCGTACACCTATATGCAGGACACGATAGAAGATTTACTGTCGATCAGGAAATGATACCGTACTCCGTGTATTTCCACTTCCTGAAACAACAGTCAGATTTTTCATTGCCAGAAGCAGGGTGAATTGAACAATACATTAAAAAGCTCAGACCCGGTGACGTTTGGTCTCTCCTCCCCATCTTTTCTTCCTGGATCCGGATAAATTTCCAGTTCACAAGGATCTGGCCCATCCCGGTGTTTATGATTACCGTAGGTTATATGAGCATCACATTCGGTCAGATGCGGACATTGCTTACAATCGGAAATGGTTTTGAGGACCATAATAGTACTTCGTTTTCCTATACCACGGATTCAATCAACATAAACCTGAGGGTTCTTTTCAAAAATTGCAACTCTGTTGAAACCGTTTCGTTTATCCCATACAGTATCCTTTTCCTGGTATAACCCCCTCATGTATCTTCCATCGAAGATACCCGGCAGGTGAGGGCCATGCTCCCGGGCTTGTTCCGGAGAGAACGGATAACCGGAGAACGTTTATAGGGCATCCTGCGCAAGACTAAAATCAGATGCACTTCTCAGGAACCTGCTTTCCATGAATCCCACTCCACCGATATCCAGGTTGTCCGGTATCCTGATCACCCTGGCTGCAGCAATAGTGATCCTTGCCGGGATACAGGCTGCATCCTCTATTCTCGGTCCGCTTGTCCTGTCGGTCTACCTTACGCTTATCTTCGGCACGCTCCTCCACTGGTTTGAAAGAAAAGGTCTCTCCACCCGCTCAGCCCTTATCCTCACCCTGATGATCTTCTTCGCCATCATTGCGGTTTTCATTGTTGTGATAGCCGGGTCCTTTATCCAGTCCTGTCCGATCTTCCCGGCTACCTGGAGAAACTTGAGAACAGCCTTGAACTCGCCAGCCCGTTTCTCATCTCGATCGGGATCGATCCGGCATCCCTGACACTCCAGAACCTTATCCAGTCCTTTTCTGACGAAATCCGCGGTCTTATCAGCAATCTCTGGGGCATTGCAAGTCCTTTATTCCTGATCCTTCTCACCACCCTCTTTTTACTCTTTGAAGCAAAGGGATTCTCGCAAAAGCTGCAGATCATCATCGGAGAACACCGGCCCGGTGAACTGGACCGGTTCATTACTCTCGCACAGAAAAACGTTGACTACATCGTCATCAGGACCGAGGTGAACCTTGTCTCGGGTATCGGAACGGCAATTATTCTCACGCTTCATCGGGGTGAAATATGCCATATTCTGGGGTTTTTTGGCATTCCTGCTCGGGTTCATCCCGAATATCGGGTTCTGGATTGCCGTTGTTCCGCCCATGCTCCTCGCCTGGTTCGATCTCGGGCCACTGCCGGCCCTCCTGGTACTGGTCGGATCAGGGCTGATGGACTTCCTTGCCGAATACCTCCTATTTCCCCACTTCACCGCACGGGGACTGGACCTCTCTACTGCCGTTGTGTTCATCTCTCTTTTCTTCTGGGGATGGATTCTTGGCGGAATCGGTGTTCTTCTTGCAGTTCCCTTAACGCTCTGCGTCCAGATGGTCTGTGAACTGTCTGATGAGACCCGGTGGATTGGGTTCCTGCTCGGGCCCCCTCCGCGTAAAGAGAACTAAAGAGACATATTTCCGGGTCGCATTCCCCCGGAAGTGCACCAAAACGGGGAAGAAATACACTTCCGGAAAAAGTGAAAGGGTTTTTTAAAAAAAGAAACAAAAAAACATCCCCGGGAACACTCAGCGCAGTCGGAAATGACCCCGGATTGAAGGGGCGGGAACACTCCCTTGACCGGCAGGGTACCAGGTCATCCTGAGCAGATCCACCAAAAAACGCCCTTCTTTTCGCCACCACCCTTATCCTGTCCCTTACCCAATCCATAATCACGTATGAATCCTGATCCAGACCAACACCCCCCGGCAGTCCCAAAGGAGAGGGACTATCTTTCTTACACCTGGTCCTCCCTCCCCTGGTCCCCGTGGGTCCCGTTCACCGCCACCAAAGAAGAATTCCGGCAAATCCCCAAAGAACCCGGCCTCTACCGGATAAAACCCGTGGGTAAAGACTTCCTCATGTACATCGGTGAAACCAGAAAAACCGTTCACGAACGATTAAACGAACTCCGCCACACCCTCAAACGGACCGACCTGATGCCGTGGAACGATCCGATTACTGAAGCCCCCGCACTCTGGGCCTGGCAGGATGCAGAAGGATTTGAGTACGAGTGCTCTGCCGCTCCACTCGATGCTTCACGGGGTGGAAGACGGGGAATGGAGAGTTACCTTCTCTATCGTTACCGGCTCGAATACGGTGAATCAACACTCTGCAACTTCGGGCGGTTCCACCCGCGATACCGGAAGTCCACGAACCGGAAAGAGAATAAACGGGGCGGGAAACTGGCTGAAAACCACCAGGATAACCCGGCCGGTGGTCCGGGCATACCGCCGTTACCGGTTATCGGAAAACCCGGGGATTCTGACTGGATGGGACTTGCATGGAGCGGGAAAAAACCGCTCGATGGGGAGAATATCGGCAGGGTGCCGTCCCGGTGCGGGATTGTATATCCTGTCTGAAGGGACTTCGAATGATATCATCTATATCGGCCAGTCTGCAGATTGTGCACAACGACTCAGGGATCATGCGATGAAATTCCTGGATGAAAAAGATCTCATGTTCTCCTGGTATATCCCGGAAAAAACCCTGCTTCCCCACAATCTGAAAGAATGGGAAAATGACCTGATCGGGAATTATTTTGAGATTTACCGGAAGGCGCCGAAGTATCAGTTTGGGAACAATCAATAATCAAATATTTTAAAAAATTGAATTTCGATAAAAAAGTATTATCACTGCGTTTCCCAATTTTTGCAGAACGGGTACTATCATACCAGGAAAAAAGATACTGTCAGAAAATTATAGTATCGCCATTTTTGGGGTAGTGTTTACCTTTAACGTCCGCACCCTGGCAATAAACTCCATGAACTCCGGGTCATTCAAAAACAAATCCCGTATCTTTTGCTCCTCTTTAACGTACCGCTTTTCATTCCATATGTCCAGTTCATTTTCACCATACAACAACGCTTCGATAATATCCCTCATGGTAACTTCACCACTGCCGCTTTTTCCCATTTGTAGGATTTGCATCGCGGGCACACCCTCGGTTTTGTTTCACGGTTGGGATACCAGGAATGATTGCATTTTTGGCAAAACTGCCTTTCAATTGTCATACCAATACGTAGTAGTAAGAGTGATAATAAAGACTGGCGAGGCATCGGTGCATTGCATGGGTACCAGGTATAGGTTTTGCCAGCAGAACGTGAAGGAAAAAATAGGCTCTGTAGAAATGTTCAAAAAACTCGAACGTTTATGGGGGTTTTTCCCCCGCCACTTGGCTCCCCCCCAATGCGATAACCCCCGGGAAGGTAATAACAGCACTATCGCATTGCGCAGGGGCGGTCCGGGGGGACAGGCACTGTCCCCTCCTTTAAAACGTGTGTCCTTTTTTTTGTGCTATGATAAAAGGAATTCTACAGAGCCAAAAAATAAAAAGAAGTTTTGGAATGGTATATGGATATTTTAGGGACACGCAACCCCGACAATTGGACAGTAATAGTGTTGTTCTCTTGAAGGCTCAGTTAGACGGTGATCGTATATCCATTGACCACCCCCTGAATACCTCTTCGCACTCCGCGCCCTGGTAATACTTACATCGTCCTTTCGCAGTCAGCACCTGTTTGTCAAGACCTGAACATTGTCCCCGGATCATACAAGCCTGGCATTCGGCCGGATCCATGGCAGTTATTTTCTTCATCTTCCATCGTGCCGGATTTTTATAGAATTTTTCGGCACTCCACACGGGTTGTTCAGTACATTGTGTCATAATCACACATTCTTTATTAAATTTCTAATTACTTTTATAGTATATATATTTTTTTATTCAGATTAGAAGTTTATTTATTTGTTTTTTAGATAAATAGTGACAAAAATCTTTTAAAAGTTCAGAATGGGAGACAATAGTCGCATTTTCCATTCGTTCTGCTGAACGCCAGCAGAAAGCGTCAATCCCCCATACCCTTTTTCCCCTTTCCCACCAACATCTCCAATAACCATGCCCCTCTCCCCCTCACAAGCCAAAGCCGTTACCTGCACCGGCATCCAGCTCATCCTCGCCGGCCCCGTTCCGGTAAAACAAGAGTAATAACAGAAAAAATCCTCCACCTTATCCAAAAAGGCGTAAAACCAGAAAACATCCTCGCACTCACCTTCTCCGACAAAGCCGCTCACGAGATGCTCGAACGGTTAGAGAAGCAGACCAACACGAGCGATCTCACCATCAGCACGTTCCACGCCTTCGCCCTCTCGGTACTGCAGGACAATGTGCTCGACTCAGGACTCTCGTTCTCGGCGGGGATCATCAGCCGGGCCAACCAGCTGGTGTGGGGGCTTGAGCATATCGATGAGTTCGGGTTTGAGCACATCGAGGTGGGGAATAATGCGGTCGATGTGATTGAATCGGTCGTGGACGGGATCAGTGCATTCCGCGACGAGCTGATCAGCCCCGGGGAACTGGAGGCATACCTGGAACGGAAGAAGGAGGAGGGAGCGAAGGGGAAGCAGGGAGTCACCGATGAAGACGAACAGGAATATCTCGCCAAACTTTCCGACCTGCTCCGCGTATACCAGGCCTACGAGAAATACAAGCGGGCGGAGAACCTGCTCGACTATCGATGACATGATCCACGAGGCAGTCACCCTCTTTGACAAAAAACCTGCACATCCTCCGCAGGTACCGATTACGGTTCACCCATATCCTGGTCGACGAGTTCCAGGACACCAACTATGCCCAGCTCCAGCTGGTCAAGCAACTGGCAGGAAACCAGCCTCTGCGTGGTGGGTGACGATGACCAGACCATCTACCGCTTCCGGGGGGCATACCTGACCAACATGCAGGACTTCCAAGAGTTCTACACGTCCTGCTCAGAACACCTGCTGGACGAGAACTACCGCAGCACCCGGAGTATCCTCGACCTGGCACTCACGCTGATGCAGCACGCCCCGAACCGGCAGGAAAAAAGGCTGATCACGCAGAACCCCCCGGGAGAACCGGTCACGGTTGCTGAATGCCAGAATGAACAGGCTGAAGCGATGTACGTGGTCAGTGAGATCCAGCGGCTTGTGGGTACGGCGTTTTATTCCCGGACCGAAGGGAGGAGCCGCCCGCTCACCTACAGTGATATGGCAATCATCTGCCGCCGGAGAATGGAAGGGGTAAAGTTCTACAAGGCGCTGAAGAAGAACGGGATACCGGTTGAGTTTGTCGGGGAAGTGGACTTCTTTTCCACCGCGGTCATCCGCGACATCCTTGCGTATCTCCGGGCTGTCGAGAACCCGCTAAAGGGAGGGATCCCGTTAAACCGGATAGAGAAGATCAACGGTATCCCAGAAATTGTTGTCCAGAAGATCAATGCAGCGGCAAAGAAGATGGCCTGGGAGCAGCAGGGCAATGACTGCGTGTTTGAAGCCATGCAGGCAGCCGATACAATTGTTCCGGATTCCGCACACCTGGTCAGGGACGTTATCGTGACCCTCAGCCATCTCATTGAGCAGAAAGACCGGGTCACGTTAGGGGAATTCGTCCATGACCTTGTCCGCACGTCCACCGGACTCTACCAGCGTGCTCTTGCTGAAGAGAGCGGACAGGACCTGCTGCTCCTCAACACGTTCCTGCAGATCACCAGTGATTATGAAGCGATCACCCGGGACGGGACACTTGCAGGGTTCATCCGGTACCTGGACCTGTTATCCGGTATTTCGGTTGAGATTGGCGAACGGGAAGGAAAGGACGCGGTCAGGATCCTCACGGTGCACAAGAGCAAGGGAAAGGAGTACCCGGTCGTCTTTGTGGTTGACCTGGTAAAAGACAAGTTCCCGCTCCGTTACCAGTCAAAACCCTTCTATGTCCCGAGTGACCTGGCAAAAGGGCTGAAGACCGGTGATGATGAACGGGCCCTCTTCTTACAGGAAGAACGCCGGCTCCTGTTACGTGGCGATGACCCGGGCACAGGAAAAACTCTATCTTACGCTTGCAAAGCGGTATGGTGAGCGCAAGACCGATGCACCACCCTCGCAGTTCCTGTTCGAACTCGGGTACCCGGATAACCCGCTCATGGACAGGACCACCGTCACCCTCTCCACGGAAGAGAAGCCTGACCTACCGGATAACCCGGTCGACCTGCTCAAGCGACAGGTCCGGGACCAGGCCATCAGCGCCATAGAACAGATGCACCTGTCCACCGCCATCCAGCGGATTGTGGAGCTGGAAAAGATCCGGCTTCTGGAACAGGGAAAATCACCGGATACGTTCGACTCTGCTGCATTCTTCACGATACCGGCCAGTGACAGTGCACTGGTCGCAGCATTTGAACAAAAACCGGTACCGCTCGTGGGTCCCGACCACCATTTCTCTGCATCAGCAATTAAAAAATACGAGGACTGTCCGCTCTGCTACAAGTTCCAGTACGTGCTGCAGGTACCTTCCTTACAAAAGACCTACTTTTCCATGGGTACTGCAGTCCATTCCGTGATCGAACACCTCTCCAGAGCCCAGCAGGAAGGGTATCTTCCCACCAGAGAGCGGGCGCTCGAACTGCTGAATTCCTGCTGGTCGTCGCAGGCATATACCATCCCGGACCCATGAACTCGAGGACCGGGTGAAAGCAGAAGCACTGCTCGACACGTATCTCACATGGCAGGCAGCCAACAGGAACACCATCACCGGTACGGAAAAGAAGTTCCAGTTCACGCTCAACGGACAGGATGGTGAAAGGCTATATCGACCGCATCGAACGGACTCCTGAAGGTGAGTACGTAGTGGTCGATTTCAAGACCGGGTCAAAACCACGGATCCCTCACGAAGAATTCTGTGCTCAGTCGATATCCAGCTCAACCTCTATTGCCTCGCCATTAAGGAGATGTTTGGCAAACTCCCGCAGCGGGCATCGTTTTACTACATCAGGGACAACAAGATGGTCGATTATTTCCCGACGGAAGAGACGGTTGGTAAGTTTACAGAATCGGTAAAAGAGATTATTGTATCGGTGTGTGCTGAGCAGTTTGATGCCACGCCCTCGTTCCAGACCTGTAAGTTCTGTGATTACCGGGATTTGTGCGAGAGGAAGGAAGTGGGGGAGTGACACAGGAACTTGCAACAGGTCCGATACGACAGACAGGAATTTTTTTATAATCTTTTGGTAGTTTGTAAATTGTAGAAGTTGTCGTGCTGATAATCAGATAACGCTAAAAGAAAAAAATGCTGCCTAAAAAGCGGAGCCATAGATACAGACAATCGATTAACTTAATTGTCCATGGATGCTTTGCATCGCTGCCTTGCCAGCATTTATGAATTCAACAGGATAAAATCGACTAATCGATATCGCATTTCTTCTCATAATCCCGAGTGAGTTACAAAAATAACAAAATACGGTTTCAGAGAGTGATAGTATGCAAAAGGAAGAGTTAATCCATCTCCATATGCTGATGATGCACATTAAAAAATGCTGTGAATCCATCTCGAATGATGAAATCCCTTCAGAACGGTACGATTCTCTGGACATATCACCGCTTCACATCCATAAAGAGAAAAAAGCTCATAAAGATGCTCTCCTGACACTTGGCGATGAGATTGTTACTCATCTTCATAAGCAATCAATTCATGTAATGAACTATCCGTCAGAAAATGCATCAACAAAAGCTGCAGCAGAACATGGATTTTAACATTAAGCGCTGATATTTCGCTTTTTTGGCAGTGCAAAATACGGTGACGGGAAGACCATTAATCTTTAAAAAATATATCAACTCAGTCATGCGAGAATATGCAGTCATCCTTTGTTCTGTACTCCTCATGGTGATGATATTTTTCCCGGGATGTACCACACAGGACACCATCCACCCTGGTACGACTCCGGCACCAGCTGATGGTGAATACTACTCCCCCGGTAGTAACACCGGCGTCATGGAATGATACTATTCATCTCCCCCTCGCACCACCAACGCCACGGGTTGTGTATGTAACGGTTACGGAACCGGTTTCATCGCAGGCAACAGGTACCGCACCAGTTCCGGTACAGACATTGGTTTCCGTACCGGTCCCCACCCCCACGCAGGGTGAGACCGTCTGCAGTGTTAATGAACAGACGGCATCCGGTGTCAGGCTTGACCGGCAATGTCTATGGTCTTGCGTCCGCTCCGGAGGTGGGAATCGACGAGATCAGGTTTACCATAGGTCTTGACCCCTGCAGTCCGGCACTGGATTTGACAAAGGTGCAGATTGTCTTTTCCACACCCGGTACCTTCCCGGTAACCCTCAGCCAGGGCACCAGGACCTCTACGGGCTTTTTTACCACAAAGATCGGGACTGCCAAAGTAACGTTGATGAATCCCGGTGACAAGGTCGATATTGCGTTCTATGTTGCCCCGGTCCCGGCTGATACCAGGATGAACATTGAGTTGAAACTGCCGGGTGGTGCCACGGTTCCATTCAGCCCAACTGCACCCGCAAGGATTTCGGCAAGGAATGTTCTCCCGTAATCTCCTTTTTATTCAGGTTTTTGGCGGGGGGTTCCAGGGTGGCCGTATGGTGCTGACAGAATAATTCGATTTACGTTAAGGGTATCATTTACTTAAATGAGAACAAAGTAAAGGCAGAGGGATTGCCGTGAATGCTGCGAATATAACAAAAACAACTGCCGGGTATACATCCCTGATATCCGTTATTACTTTCCTTATCCTGCTCGCTGTTTTGCATTTCCTGGAGCCGGAGTTTAATCCCCCGCACCTGATCAGCGAATATGAACTCGGAAACTTTGGTTTTTTGATGTCGTTTGCTTTTTTCTTCCTGGGAACAGGGTCACTCTTTCTCGCCCGGGCAATCTGGTCTGATCTGGGGACAAAAGGGGGTCATTTAGGGCGGTGGTGGCTCTTGCTTATCGGTATTGCGTATTTTGGTGCGGGAATTTTTACCCCGGACCCTGCTTCGATAATTGAAAGCCGCCTGCATGGCATATCCGGAATTATCGTGATTTTTAGTTCACCGGTTGTATTTACCTTACTCAGGAGAAGTATCGTCCAGCATGAGCAATGGTCTGCGGTTTTTCCCGCTAGTAAAGTGGATGACGATTTTGACATGGCTGGGTTTACTCTCGTTTTACGCTTCTATTTTCATTTTTTACGGGGTGGCACCGGGCCCCGGTACCATCGTGGTTGGCTGGACGAACAGATTCATGATCGCGTCCTACAGCGCGTGGCTGATCACCGTCGCATGGCAGGCTATCAGGATCAGCACATTACCTGGAGGTGTCACCGGGGAGTAAAATCAGAAGGTATGAATAAAAATATTTTTCAGGAAAACTGCTTTTCGTTATTGTCTTCACCTGACCAGGATTGAACCGGGAGAGGGCCATGACTCATCATCCTGCCGAATGCATTTCTCTTTCGCATAGCACCGTGCCCGGAAACGATTATCACCTTCCCGGACGATGGAACCGTGGTGGACGGAATGCTGATGGGTGCAATGTCTGATACCCAGGATGCGTTCAGCTTCGTCTCGGAAAATACGACTCAAAATCGACAACTGAGTGATGGCGATATCAGACCTCACGTCCGCTCGTAAACGATCCCGTGCGGTTGTCTTTCTGCTGGTGGTACTCGACCAGCCTCCTCACCTCATCCTGCACCTTCTGTTTGTCATTGTATCCCGTAAAGAGGATCCGGACATCATCGATGTCATCTTTTAAGTATGCTGCCTCAGGGTACAGGATGAGCACGATCTGTCCCTCAGGTCCGAAATGAAGTTCCTCGCTCTCTCCTTTCATGTAGCGTTCCCGCTGCTCCTTTGTCGGGGCTGCATACCGTTTCTCGTACCTGAAGACTCCCATTCTTCACCTTTTTAGTTAATGATCTTGTGCCTGGTGCCGTTAAACCTGACTTGAGATTGCCCTTGCCGGATGAACGGTGCCCTCACGTTATTCACGCGGTCACAACAGATCGGTAATCCTTGTTAAATGAGTATGACCTGCTGTGAATCACTCTTTTTGTGAGCCAGACCTCTCGCATGATATTTCTTCCACCGGGCGATATTTCCCATATCCCGGGCAGTCTTGATCCTGTTGCACCTCCCGCAGAGGACCTGGAGATTCTCCCTCGCCCACTGGTCACCTCCCATCGCGATCGGCCTGATATGGTCCAGGATGCAGGGATGATGGGTATGCGGATCCCCCGTGGCGTTGGATGCGTGGAGGTCTTGTCTGCAGAGGGCACACTTCCCACCCTGCTCATCGCGGACAAGCCGCTTCATTCCCGGGATCGTCAGTCTTCCTTTGAACCAGTACTCCAGAGCGCAGGAGGGTTGGCAGCAGAGGGTATGCTCGTTACCTTGCCTGAAGTATGATCTCTCGCGACCGCAATGGGGACAGGCACCCCGGGAGAGCCGCTCCTTCTCTTCAGGAGTATACTGGCGGTATTCACGCACTACCATGATCAGGCTCACCCTCTGTTCCTGCCACCTGTTATTGGATTATGGTGTGCCTAGCCACATAAACCCAAAAGAAAGCAGGGTGAAAGTGTTTTGGTGAAATGACGCTGGATTGCAGGGCAGGGAATAAACTCCTTAGACCGGGACTTAAATCTTGGTTAATCCATCACCCGTTCCTTGGGTTTCAGATTATGTTGCAAAAAATGAGATTTGAGATAACTTTTATTAATCGCAATAGTGGAGGATACTATTCTATGCCTTACCGATGGAAAACCAAAGTTGATGTGGATGAGACCATTGTCGTGATAATGAACGTCCTTGACAAAAACCCGGACCTGCCGAACTGGCTGATCGTCACTATCAATGGCTCGATTGCCGATTCCGATAAAAAACTGGCCAGGTATTTCTTCGAAGAAGTGAAAAAGCACAGCCCTGCAGCCATGAAATATTTCGAATCGCGCGAGTAGCAGGGTAGCGAGCTGCCCTCTTTTTCAAGCTGCCGACCCTCTTGTGTACTGAAAAGAAAGGAGATCGTTATCAATGACAGATGGTCAAACACCTTCGGAAACGGCTGCAGTATTACCAGCACCCGGCCAGGAGCCACGACACGACTGACCAATGCAAAAGTCACAAAACTCCGTAATCAGTATGGCTTCAACGATATTCCTGAAGAAAAGAAAAACCCGTTGCTGAAGTTCCTTTCCTATTTCCGAAAGCGACCGTATGCCTCCCCTGCCCTTTTTGGCACGGCAGAAATTACGCAGGCAGGCGCGACCCTCATTGCGATCTACGGTGTTTTTTCATGATACCGGTGGCTGGACACTGGCGCTGATTGTCTGGGGATATGCACAGGTGTCCTTCCTGATCAATGACCAGGTCAAGGGGTGGTTATCCAGGAAGATGCACCCCCTACTCGTGATCTTTTTTCTGACCCCGGGGGAAAATAAGCCCGTTTCAGGCTCCATTTCCCTCCCGATATTTCATCCAATACTAAAAAAAACCCTGTAAAAACCTATTTTCTGTTCCTGGGGAGGATAAGACCTGCCCGGGCCGAAACAGCCCTGGTACTCCGGGCTTTGAGTTCCGGCACCGGGGTAATTCATGTTACTCCTGGCAGAGGGGTTCTACGTTCCCGGGTCACGGTGAATGGAACACTGTTCAATAGTATACCAGGTGTATGCACAGTGATTGCAGACCCAGATGCCCTTTTCTTTCACGTAACAGGCATCGGGATGACCGCATAACGGACAGGAAACACCCCCGCCCGGTCTTCCGGTGTCTTCCATACAAAAACCGATCGTGCCCTGTTACTTTTTCCTTCCCTTTGTGCTATCATACCCGCAGTGGTTGCACGAATAGCTCCCGTCGGGCCGGGTCTTGATATTCGCCGCCTGGCACATCTCACATATCGGGCGATCGTGTTTCACGTGCAGGGTTTGTTGCGGTTTCTTTTCCATGGGGATTGATTGCCGGCCTCCCATAAAAAGATACCCGGGGCAGGGTTCTGAAAGAGTCTGGAGGACCGACCCCCACGTTTGTATTCAGGGAGTTATATATAGTACATTCACTAAAAGCCTCGTGATAATTATGGCAATAGATGGTAATTCAACAACGGCAGCCACACAATCTGTTGGCTCAATGAGCGATGCCCTGATGCAGATGGTTTATTCGGTAATTTCATTCATTCCCAGTTTTATCGCCGCAATCATCATCCTGGTTATCGGATGGGTGCTAGGGCGGATATTAGGAAAAGTCATCTCAGGAATCCTCGATAAGATCGGTGTTGACGATGCACTCATGAAGACATCGGTAGGAAAAGCGATCGAACAGTCCGGCACCAGTGTTGTGAAGTTCTTTGACCTCATTGTCAGGTGGTTCATTTACCTTATCGCAATGGTTGCGGCCGCTAATGTTCTCAGGCTCGAGTTCATCACCAGCCTTTTCCAGAGCATTGTTGTCTACCTGCCCCACATCGCGATGTTCCTCATTATCCTGATTGCAGGATTTATTCTGGTCGATTACTTCGCAGACCTCCTTTCAGGGTGGGGAAAGACCCAGGATATCGAGTTTCTCGATGTAATCATTATGGTCCTGAGGATATTCTTCTACTTCATCATCCTCATGCTCGCACTATCCCAGCTGCAAATCGACCTCACCATCATCTACACCTTCATAACCCCAATCGCATGGGGAGTGGGGATCGGACTTGGCGCGGGTATAGCCATCTTCATCGGGTTTGGCTTAAAGGACCGTGCTCCGGCAATGATGGACGACCTGCTCAAAAGGATCTCAAAGTAATCACTTTTTCTTTTTTTTAGTTCTGCAGTTCAACGGGAATACGCAGGACCTTTTTATCCAGGTTGACTCCCGATGGCATGAGCAGCACAGCAGTTACCTGGTACCTGGCTGATTGCAGCTGACCGTTCAACGAGACGGATTTTAGTATCCCGGTACCTAGATCCAGTAATCCCCCGATCTGTTGTACCTTATCTGTGAGGTTCAGTGAGGTACCAGGAACAGCAGCCGGAAGTAAGGACTCAAAATCCCGTACCTGGAACTCCCGGCTCTGTTCAAACCGCTTTTCAAACGATGATACTTTGATATCAATAAACGCTGAACCGTTGACGTTAATAGTGATAGATCCTTTCCGGATGAGACTTGTCACTGCTTTGATCGCCGGGATATTTTCGATGGTTACGGGTATGGTTACCGTGGTATTGCCGCTGCCTGCCACATCAATGTTGGTCTGTTCACCGTGACCCAGGTAGTTCGGGACGTCGTCAGGGTAATAGACGTCAAAGGCCACTTTATTGAGCTTTGCCCCGAAGGGATTGGGATTGAAGATCACAACCGTTGCATTGACGGTCATGGTCCTTAATGTGACATCAGACAAACTGATATCACTCACGGAGACCGTTGGTTCCTTGACGGGTGGTTCGGTACAACCGGCGCTGAGGATAAAAAGTGCATAGATTAGGAGAATGCCAGGAAGGATCAGCTGCTTCATAATGAGAACTCATGTTTCGCTATCTAAATATATCGGTGATTTCCGGTTACTCACCATCCCCGGAAACGAAAAAAAGGAAACCGGTGAATCTCCCGGGAGCCGTCCTTCACCCCCTCATCACGACCTGCACCACTGTGGGATACTTCTTCATGATGGCATAGACGATCGGGCGCGAAACAAGAATATGACAGACAAATCCCACCTGCCCGGACGTGATGTGTAGCTGCCGCTATGAGATTGTATTTATGGAGCTTTTCTGCATAGTGTACCTGAATGAATGGGCAATTCAGCCGGATATTCCTGTTCCTGTCACTGGTAATGATTGTCGTCTGCCTGCCAGCCCAGGCTGCCCATACCGATCAATCCGTATCTTCATCATCAATGAGTAACCCTGGTGCCCAGAGTAACGCATATTCGGATTTGTCTGACACGAATTCTCCTGGATATCACGAGAGCGTGCCGGGAACTGATACCGGAAGGAGTGTCTCTTCACCATTGCTTGTTCAGGCCGGGCCTGAGGTGATGGCCCCGGGTAAGGCCCAGGAAGGTCCTGTTACGGCTGACAGGAGTACCCAGGCCGGAACACCGAATACCAAAACCGGATCCTCTCCATTAACAGGTCCCTCAGGCAGACCTTTCCGGTCGACCAGATACCAGCAACGACGCACGTGCTGATGCAGTAAAAACCATGGGACCTTCTCAGGGGACCGGAGGGGAAAATGCAGCGGGAACCCCGGATGAACGGGGACAATCCAGAGAACCGGGGAGACTTGCCGGTATGACGATAGCACCGGGTGGTGCAGCAATTGCCGGTTCCGCATCCGGGAGCCAGAACCACTATGTCCCTGTACCGGGGGCAAGTGGGGGACCAGCACCGGCGCGGCAACAACACGGACCTCCCGCACAATCCGGCAGTCTATCCCTGTGGCCCTGCACAGGCAAGCCCGCTCCCTCCTCCGGCGCCAGGCCAGACCCGTGACGAGTCAAAAGATGAGTCCCCATCACCGCAACGGTCCAAACGGACCGGGTTCTGGTCCAGGATACGAGAAACAATCGTTCCCGACCCCGAATCTCCCTTCATACCTGTGCCCCCGCTCTCTTTCCTCAACATGCTGGTATTCGGAGGATTCCGCAGGATTTCAAAAAAGAAATGTACTGGAACATGATGGACGACAGGGTATTTACCAGGCAATTACCGCAACACCGGGTGTCGATCTGAAAACGCTTGCCAGTATGACCGGTATCAATGAAAATACGCTGCGGTATCACCTGGACAGGCTCACAGCGACCGGAAAGATCTGCTGCTTTACCCGCCCGGGTGTTATCCGGTACTTCCGGAACCAGGGAGCATACAGTCAGTACGAGCATGAGATATTCCACTATCTCCGGACCCATACCCCAAGGGGGATCCTCTGGCTGCTGTACCAGCACCCGGGACTGACCCGCCAGCATATTGCCGATGCCCTCAGGCTTTCCCGCCCTTCGGTCACCCGTCAGATGGACAACCTGATAGATGACGGGATTGTGGAGAACCGTTTCCCCGCCGGTCAAACCACTATTACCTGACTTCAGAAGCTGCCCGGACCATCGAAAAGGTAATGAGCCAGGTTCAGGTGATGATCCACAGCCGAAGCCGAAGTACGGGCGGGGTCAGCTGCCGCCGTGTGAGCACCTCATCTTTCTTTAAAAAAACCTTTTTCTCCCATTTTTCAGGATTCCTGACGGGAAAAACACGAGGGGAATCGTCAGGTGTCCGCACGCGGGTATCACGTACAGGGCAGAATCATTCATGGCTTCCCTCACGAATGTTCAGACCATTTTCATGCTACAGGTTCTGGCAGATATGTAGCTTATGGTCCGGGAAAAGGTTTGATAAGCCCTGCTGATGGTTTGATGGAAACGGGTGAACCGGGATTTGTCATCCCCCACCCGCCAGGAAAGAAAACTATGTTCAAGAAAATAGCACTATGTGCAATGCTTGTCCTTACCCTTGCAACGGCTTCCGTCATGGCAGCCGGGCAGCAGGGAATGGCACAAGGCATTGGCAACGAGGCAGGCAACTGCCTGAATGTACAGCAGCAGACCGCCAGCAACGCTGCGGCCCAGGAAATATCCCGGAATGGACAGGGTATAAGCGGCCAAAGCGCAGCCCAGAAGGGCGATGTGCTGATGGTCCAGACCCGTTCCCACGATCAGGCCTGTGATCAGGACCAGGACATGGTACGGAATATGACCAGGGACCAGGTCCGGCTGAATCTCCGATTCCGGTCCCGCTGGTGAAAAACAGGGATCAGGATTAAACGGCGACGCCAGTATGCTCCAGACCCGTTCCTGCGACCTGACCTGTGATCAGGACCAGGATATGGTGCGGAATATGACCAGGGACCAGGTCCGGCTGAACTCCGATTCCGTCCAGCAGCAGAATGGAGCAGCTGATTCGGTTCAGAACCGGTCTGGCCTCACCCAGGGGAATGGCAAGAATATCCTGGACGGTTTCGCTGACCAGCTGGGATTCCAGTTCCGCAATGCGGGGGGAATCTTTCAGGCGCTTCTGCACTGATCGGGCGCTGATATCTGTACATGCATGAGATGAAGGCCTGGCCCCGGAAGGCGGTATGCTCATTGGGCCGGGCATGCACACCCTCTTTTTTTTGACAATGCACAATCCGGAATAATGCAGGTGAATAAAAGTCCGGACCCCATCCCGGTAAAATCTCACCTCTTTCCAATCCGTGAAACTCAGCACAACACTTTTAATCCCATACTCCTCTTAGCAGACATAGGAGAGAGTTACTATGAAGACGTTTTTTGAAAATCCCTGCATCCGCATAGCAGTCATCGTGCTTGTTGCAGTATCCGTGCTTTTCACCGGGTGTACAACAAATTCCGGGCAGGGTATACCTGCTCCGGTCAGTACATCTGTGCCGGCCAGTACATCTGCTCCGGCTGGTACACCCGCTCCGGTTAGTACAACTGCACCAGCAGGTACGAATAATGAGTGCATCCCTTCCCTATGGAGTGACCATTTCGGTCCCGCCTGACTGGACAAGGCAGGATGTCCTCTCGAGCGGGATCAGGGACTATGGTACCACAACGGTAAACATCGCCAATTTCTACTCTCCCAATGCCATCTCCGGTGACCAGTCATCCTACACTGCCCTGAGCGTCGATATCGATCAGAACCCCGGAGCGGACTTTGAGAAGTACTTCAACAATGCAACCCTTGCAGTTGGAAAGACCTACGGCGTTCCGACAATGATAGAGGCCCACAGTTACACCATAACGATATCCGGCTACAAAACGTACGAACTGGATTTCCAGACCCCGGCGGTAAAAGGTACCTACCTCTTTACCTCCACAGAAAATGGCATGTATATCTTTGCATTCAAAGTCCCGAACAAACAAATGGCAGTCCAGGTATTCCAGTCAGAGATCGTGGATATTTACAAATCGATCAGGATCAATTCTCCGACGGTTGTAGTTACCCAGCACCGGTAAAAAATCCTCTTTTTGAGGGGTGAACGTTTTTCTCCCGCGGCCATCTTCACATTACCGACAGTCATTGCCATCACTTCCCTCACGGACCCGTTCGATCAAAATCTTATTCATTACAATCCGTGTAACTCAGTACAAAACCAACTGAATCTGGCACGTTGAGGAGAGAACTTCCATGAAAACGTTTTCCTGGTGTTCCTGCACCGGCATAGCAGTCGTCGTGCTGGTAGCAATAATGGTGCTTTTCACCGGCTGTACCAGTCCCACGGACCAGAAAATTCCCACGGCGACGGAATCCCCGGTAGTGACTGCCACGCAGGGTGTACCTGTTCAGGCCAGTACACCTGTGCCGGCCAATACGGATGTGAGTGCATCCCTTCCCTATGGTGTGACCATTTCGGTCCCGGCCGACTGGAAGAGAGAGGATGTCCTCTCTAGCGGGGCCAGGGACTATGGTACCACAACGGTAAATATTGCCAATTTCTACTCTCCCAATGCCATCCCCGGTGACCAGTCATCCTACATTGCCCTGAGAGTCGATATCGATCAGAGCCCCGGAGCGGACTTTGAGAAGTACTTCAACAACGCAACCCTTGCGGTCCAGAAGACCTACGATGCCCTTACAGACGTCCAAGTCCACAGTTACACCCTCATGATATCCGGTTACAAATCCTATGAACTGGATTTCCAGACAAAAGAGGTTAAAGGGATGTACATCTTCACCTCCACAGAAAACGGTATGTATATCTTTTCGTTCAGGGTCCCAAACAAACGCCCGGCAGTCCAGATGCTCCAGGGAGAGATCGTGGATATTTACAAATCAATCAGGATCAATCCCCCGACAGTTATCGTCACACAGCACCGGTAACAAATCTTTTTTTTTAGCGTGAACGTTTGCAGTTCGCCGGTGAGTTAATCCCGCCAATACACACAGACATCATATTTACCGGTACAGGGCAGGGTGATGAAAAACCTTGATCGCACATCATAGGGTTTTTTGTTTCTATCAGACCGGAAACCTGCACCATGGACACTATTGGCACGATTCCCGAAATCATTGTTCTTTAGCATTTTCTTAAGGGGACTTTTGGAGTTGGGGATGATTGGACCTGATGCGTAACTAAAAAAAATTATTGTCCAGGTCCGCACCGTTGGTTCGTTTTCCCCACAATTCCGGTTTTCAGTCACCCTGTTCTTCGGGTATGGCCCACGAAGGTTTTTTGAGTTTCATAAAGACGAGGGGGGGTACTGCGAGCAGGAATGTCCCGAGCAACACCGAACCGACGTAGAGAGGAGTATTCGGGAAAATAGCCGGGGGGATCAGGCCTACGATAAATGCAAACACAACGCCGATCCCTCCAAGACCTCCGACAATCCATATTCCTGCCATCCCGCCGGGGATCTTAAACGGCCGTGGCTGGTCCGGCTTGCTGTACCGGAGCTTGATCAGGGCGGCAAAGATCAGCACGTACATGATACAGAGCAGTTCGACAGTCATTGCCGACATGATCCAGTACGCCTGGTTGACCGAGGGTAAAATGACGTAAAGGAGCGAGATTGCAGAACCGATGAGTGCCTGGGTGACAAGAATGGCAACGGGCGATCCATACTTGTTATGCCGGTTAAAGATAGGTGGCATATTCCCGTCGAGAGCCACAACGCCGAGGCCTTTTGCCGGGCCGATAAGCCAGGCAGCGAGGAGGATCATCCCGCCAATCGTTACCAGGACTGCCATCGGTGCAACGAGCCACGGCAGTTGTACTGCCTCAAAGAAGTACTGGAGAGCCTGCATGACACCGGATGCAAGGCCGAGTTTCGTCGGTCGGGATGACAAAAGCGATGGCAAGCGTTGCAAGAACCGAACAAAGAAAAATGATGAGTGCCGAGAATGCAATCGCTTTGGGGTAATCTTTCTGGGGATCCCGGGTCTCAAGCGCATGGAACCCGGCCATCTCCATCCCGGCAAACATGAGAATGATAGAAGCGAAAAATGACAGCGTTGAGAGGTCTATTTTCGGGATCATTGCCCCCGGTGAAAAAGCGGGAAGTGCTGTAGCGGCCCCGGTAATTACCCACCAGATCCCAAAAAGGATGATGATGCACTGACGGGATGACACTCCCCAGGATCACTCCGGTATTGGAAAATTTTGCGGTTACGCCAGCGCCAAAATAGGCGATTGCCGTAGTGCCCCAGAACACGATCATCATCACGCTGAGCATGTAAAGGGGGTTATCCGCAAGTGTCGGGGTAATCGCGAAGGCAAGGGTCGAGGCGATGAAGGCAAGCACGGTGGGAAACCAGACAAGATTGTTGGACCAGTCACAGAAGATCGCAATAAACCCTCCTTTTTCCCCGAATGCCTGCTTTACCCAGGCGTAGACACCTCCGCCTTCGGGCCAGCCGGTGGCAAGTTCTGCACCGGCAAGGGAGATAGGAATGAGGAACAGGATCGTCCCGATGAGATACCATCCTATACTCGACCACCCGAACTCCGCCATGGAAGGAAAGTTCCTGATACTGAGCACAGCAGCAACGTTGATCATTGCAAGGGCAAAGACGCCCAGTATCTTTATGCTAACAGGTTTTTTTGTTCCGGCAACGTTTTTCGTTTTTATACTACTGTCTTTTGTCATAAATTCTCTTTAATACAGAAAATCCTGTATTCTCCATCCACACATTCGACACCATGGGTATCATGGGAAAAGCCGGGGAACTTCTTATCGAAATTCTGCAGTGCAAGCAGGTACTGCAGCACCGGCTCATCAGTTCCTCCGGTCCTCTCACCCGGCAGGAGCAGGGGAATACCCGGGGGATACGGGACAACCCCGGTTGCAACGATCCTGCCGCCCATCTCTGCCACCGGCACTTGTTCCACTTCACCCCTCACGAGGTGCTTATACGAGTCAGCAAACGAGATTGCCGGTTCCGGCAGCAGGCCGTACGCTTTCTCAAGCAAAATTCCCTGCCCGTTTTCGCGCATAAACGCATGCATCTCATTTGCGAGATCCCGGAGGGTCATCTTCCCGTACCGGCCGGGATACTGCTGCGTGAGATCGGGGAAGATCTCATCGAGCGGGGAATTTTCGTCGTAATGGCGCTTGAATTCAAAGAGTTCCGAAACAAGTGTCCCCCACTTGCCCTTGGTAATGCCCATCGAGAAGAGGAACAGGATGATATAATCCCCGGATTTCTCGTTGATGATCCCCCGGGTGTCGAGGAATTTTACGACGATTGCTGCCGGGATCCCCCATACATCGAGGGATCCATCGGGTGCAACTCCCGGAGTGATGATGGTGACCTTGATGGGGTCAAGCATGCAGTACCCGTCTTCGAGCCCGGCGAACCCGTGCCACGCATCGCCCGGGTGCAGGACCCAGCAGGAAGGTTCGTCCCGCAGCAGATCGTGATGGGCATCGGCAAAGGGTATAGTCTTCCCGGTCCCCGGATCGCGAACAGTATCCGGCTGCCACATGCCAAACCACCAGTCCTTCGATCCTTTTCCCTTCCCGCTCCCGAGTTCCCGGGCGATCCTCGCCATGATCCTGCGGAACCGGATGGCCTCGTCGATGCATTCGGTTGTCAGCATCGTGCCCGACGGACCGTCCATCATTTTTGAGGAGACATCGAGCGAGGCGATGATCGGGTAGAACGGGGAGGTCGAGGTATTCATCATGAAAGCCTCATTGAACCGTTCATGCTCAACGGGTGAGCGGCCGTTCCGCACATGGACCATGGACGCCTGGGAGAACGCGGCGAGGAGCTTGTGAGTCGACTGGGTAGCAAACACCGTGGGACTCCCTGGTTGTCGTGCTTCCTTCCGCATCGCGAAACGGTCGCGGTACAGGGGGTTGAACCGGGCGTACGCGTACCACGCCTCATCGTAATGAATACGATCGACACTCTTCCCGAGCAGCTCTTCGACGCGGGTCGCATTGTAACAGAGACCGTCATACGTCGAATTGGTGACAACCGCGAGTGCCGGTTCCTGCTTCTCTGCCGCTTTGGTCAGCGGGCTTGCTGCGATCTTTGCCGCAACCGTTGCCGGCAGCATCTCGTCCGGGTGTATCGGCCCGATGATCCCGTACCGGTTCCGTGTCGGGAGCAGGTATACCGGGAGTGCATGCGTCATCGTGACAGCATGCTCTATCGACTTGTGGCAGTTCCGGTCGACAAGCACAATATCCCCGGCCGTGATGCAGCCCATAAAAACAATCTTGTTGGCCGTGGATGTGCCATTGGTCACAAAATACGTCCTGTCGGCGCCGAACACTTTTGCGGCATACTTCTCGGCTTCGCCGATCGAACCCGAGTGATCGAGGAGGGATCCCAGCTCGCCAACAGAAATGGATAGATCGGACCTGAACACCTGCTCTCCGAAGAAATCGTAGAATTCCCGCCCGGGGGCAGATTTCCGGAATGCGGTTCCCCCGGCATGGCCGGGAGTATGCCAGGAGTATTCGAAATCCCGTGAGAATGTCACCAGCGAACCAAAAAACGGAGGGAGGAGAAGGTCACGGTACCGTTTCGAGGCAGCCCTGATCCGTCCTGCGATGAACTCCGGAGAATCTTCCATTACCCAGACATACTCACTGACCTCCCGTATCATATCGATAGTGAGGGTCGTTGCCGATTCTTTCCCCGGTTCACCCATCAGGAAGATCGGGATATCTTCATTCCTCCTCCGGATCTCCTGGATGATCCCTGCGGTTGCTTTATGCCGCTCTGGCGTATCCCCGCCGAGGTTCCAGTTGATGAAAATGCAGTCCGCTTCGGGAAGGTTGGCAAGAGCACTTACGTGCATCATCGGATGATCCGATGTCTGCGATCCTGATACCGGATTCTTCCAATCCCTCCATGATCCGCCGGAGTAGCATTTCCCACCGGGGTATCCGTCTTGTGCGTATCATCGATCAGCGCAACGGTCAGGAATTCCTCAGGGTTCAGTTTTGTCACTTCCCGTTTCTGGTTTTACGGTCCTGCGTCTTTCGCTTTGCGCGGGTCGCCCTTTGGTTTAGGGGGAACCTTTTTCACTCCCCAGTCTTCTTTGCGGATATCTTCCTCGGATTCGCCGTCCCTTCTTTTTTCTTTGTCAGTCCGTAGGTTTTCAGCGTCAAACTCGGTAACTGATTCACCATCGTTCACAATCGTTTTTTCACCCATTATGGTTTCAACTCCGTTCTCCGATACTATTTTTTTAATCCCTCATCAGAACAGGCTCTCATGGAACAGAACAGTATATACCCTTTACCCGATTTTACAAAATCTGAAACAATCCGGAATTTATGAATTATTACCGGATACTATCGCATATGACTCCGCATACCAAGCCCGTAGGAATCGCATCATGGCCCTGCACTTCTGACATTTACTGGTTAAACCAAAGGTCGTAAAAATCAATCCCGCTCAGAGAGAACAAGCCACGGGGAATTTCTAAAAAACAGGTTGTGAAATCATGCCTGCCCTGGTGTGAACATCCAGACAGAAATGTGCTGACCCTTTTTAAAAAAATCTGTGATTGTACATCATTTTTGAAAATGTTGCAAAAAATGCAAAGTGTCAAAAAGATTATGCTGAATGCACCCGTTTCATTGACTGGCAAGGACCTTATGAGCCAAAAAACCCTTTTGGATATCAGAACGGTTTACATCTGATCGAACGCGATCTTCCCGTTTCGCAAGGTTTTCACAAACATACGAAAGGATCTGATCCTTGTATACTGGTTTTAACCGGGGGCGTCGGTGCAGGGAGATTCGTGGGACAAAAACGGGGTATCCCCGGAGGTCTGGAGGATCCCGGTCCAAACCATTTGAGTCAGAAACACGGGATCTGACACCCCAAAAAAATGGAGCATTGTATATGGATTTCAATGATTCACTCAGACGAGCATTAAAAACCGGAAGCGTAATTCTTGGCCCAAACAACACAGAAAAATGCGTCAATGACGGCAGAGCACAGATGATCATACTTGCGGGTAATTGCGCAAAAGACTTCAAAACAAAAATTACTGCAAACGAGAATCTGTTCATTCACACGTTTGAAGGTTCAAGCGTTGCTCTCGGAAGAGCATGTGGAAAACCGTTTGCAGTAAGCACTCTTGCGATAGTCAACCCGGGTGAATCAGATATTCTGTCCTTCAAGAGGCCATGATGTGATCGAAGTGAAATCTGTAAAAGACAAAATCAATTCAGGGAGGTAAGGATGACTGACGTAAACAGGATAGAGGTCATAACCGTTATCGAGGGCATTATAATAATGATATTTGGTGCCGGCATCTATCTTGCATTCCCTATGCTTATAACCGGGTTACTCGGGGCCGTTTTCATCATAGTCGGCGTGGTGGTTGTTATGAAAGGGTTTTTCAAAAAGCTCAGGAATCCTTAAACTTAAAGTAATCCGCTCAAAAAACCCGGTTTTGTAATGCAGGATTGCGACTATATGCCGGAATTATTTCAGGAATTTTGGATCCGTATTTTTGGATTTTAAAGCAGGGTCTTGGTTTTTTTTCACCGCCCTCACATCCAGAGTGATTTTTCGATAAAACGTTGGCTGACCCCAAAAAAAGAGGATATATCAAAAAATTTTCATTTTAAAGATTTTTACTAACTTTTCTTGAAATCAATTACTATAAGTACTAGAAATTTATTTAAAGTAAATTGATTAATAGTGATCTATGTCTGCTACAAAAAACCCGACGAAACCTGCACGCAGGGGACTTTCGCTCCAGATCCCCATTTTCTATAAGCTGATGGTGAGTATGCTCTTTGTTTCCATGATCCCGATGCTTCTCCTCGGGATCGTTTCCATGGGCGGAACTGACAGTATCGTTTCGATCGCTGGGCCTGACAAACAGCATCTTTATCCTCACGCTTGTTACCCTGTCTGTTGTTGTTATGTGGAGTTTTTTTCTCGCCAGCAGCATTACCAGCCCGATTGTAAAACTTTCTGAAATTGCTACCAGTATGAGCACCGGAGCAGCTGAAAAACCCGGAAATTGAACTGCTCAGTAATGATGAGATTGGCGAACTCCAGACCGCGTTCAACCGGATGATCAATACCTATAAGATCCTCGACACCCTGGCTAAAGAAGAAAATGAATGACCACTCATAGGGAAAAATACCTGCTTTAACGTTACCGGTAAAAGTCATACAGGAGCAAGATGCAGAACGCGAAGATATCCAGACGAAATCCAGGTCATTTTGATAACCTGATACCAAGGGTATCTGTGCACTTTTAGGAAAGGAAAGACTCATGCTCAAGGAAATCCTGAATAAATTTCTCATCCTCCACGAGGTCCAGGGAGTAATTGTCATTAAGGAGGATGGGGGCATTGTTGAGAGCATTAAATCGGGTATAGTATTTGATGATAGCCTTCATGACGGCAGTTTCCACCCTCATGGTGGGTTCAAAAGCCACTGCAGAAAGTTTTGGCAATTCGCCCGTTTTCCAGGTGTTTATGGAATTTTCTGAATATTTCCTCCTCCTTATGCCACTCAAAGAAGGGGTTTATTTTCTTGTTATTGCAAAGAACACCGCAAATATCGGACAGATTAACCAGGAGATGAAAAAGAACAAAGAAGACCTTGTGGCGTTCCTATGAGAGAATTACCTGAAGGAAACAGTCTCGGGTGGATGCAGGCACCGCCGTCGTGGATAAGTTCCCATACGGTACGCTTCATCGGGGTAGTCAGGGTCGTGATCCAGGATGGAGAAGGATTTATCCTGATAAAAAAAGGAAAGCCGCTCTTTTATTATTTCAAACATGGTACAATTGAACTCAAAGGCAACTCCGCACGGGATTATTTCAACTCGCACCCCATCATAGAATTCAGTCTCTGTAAATATTCCCCTGAAGAGTTCGCCCTGGCGCTGAAAGTATGCAATATTGAAGATCACGAACCAGGGATTTTAAAAGAACCGGAGAGTTCCGGACCGGTATCCAGGGAACAAAACCCACCACCCCGCCCTGCAGAGGTACCGGCAACCAGACCTGTTGAGGACAAAAGAGTCCCTGAACAGGTCACGGTTTCACCCGGGGTGCACACGGTTCAGGAGAGTTCGGTTGCACCACAGCCTGTTGTCCCTGACGGGCTGGATGTAACGATAATTTCGCAGATCATCAACCTGAATGGGATTGTTGCCATTTCGGTATTCAATGATTCACGTACTATCTTAACGATAGGAGATGCAGATGGTGAGGCCCTGGTAAAAATTGCAGGAAAGATGCTAAAAACTGCACAGAAAGTTACTCCCCTGCTCACCTGGGGACCTTTTGTTCACATGACCCTCCAGATATCCGAGGGCAACATGATCATAGCACCCTACCATGACAATTACCTCTGCCTGCTTACGACAAGAACGATTAACATCGGGCATATCCGAAGGATCCTTCGTGACCTTTCGCAAAAAGAGACCTCTCACCAGGTTTCATGATCCGATACGGGGCCACCTTAAAAAGCACAAAAAATTAGACTCTGTAGAAACGGGCATGAACAGAGTGTTCGCACTCAGAACCATGAAAATCGTATTAATATACGAAGGGCCCCGCTTCAGGGCCTCTCCGAGGCACGGCGGGACAGGGAGGTAATGGTATTTTTGGTTGCTGATCCGCCGCGGGGGCGTCCCTCCGGGGGCGGCGGCGTTCATCGTAACTGAAGAATAGAGATGATAATCCCCTCATCATACCTGAATTTTTCGATTTTCATGGGAAATGTTTTTAAAAAACTCGAACGTTCATTGGGGTTTCACCCCCGCCACTTGGCTCCCCCAATGCGATAACCCCCGGGAAGGTAATAACAGCACTATCGCATTGCGCAGGGGCGGGTCCCGAGGTGACAGGCACTGTCCCCTCCTTCAAAACGTGTGTCTTTTTTTTGTGCTATAATAAAAGGAATTCTACAGAGCACAAAAAATTATTTTGCTGATGCCGTGCTTATCGTTGGCGTATCGTAAATGTAACTGGAACCACTGACCAGGTTGAGGTTCAGTATCTGCGTTACCCGGTCACAGGCATTCACCGTGGCGTACACGTGTCCCTGTGCAGAATTTCCTAATCTGTTGTAGGTTCTGCTGTCGATATAGGAATACCCGCAGCTGACGTCTGCAGTCATGGGGAGAGCCTGCGTGGTGGGATTTATGAATTCTACAACAACGATAATCCGGTCGCCGCTTAGATAATATCCGGTTATTCTCATTGCAGGTTCTGAAAATTCAAAATCTTTTTTTAACTGTTCTGAAAGGTCCACGGTCCGCAGTCTTCCGAATGAGACCGTGACATTCTCATGTTCACATATTTTACCACAACAGACTTCTACGGTATGGTTTCCTTCCTCGATCATCAGCGTTATCGGGTTTTTAGCAGACACTACTCCAACACTGTTTTTGTCTACAGAGACAGGATATTCACCTGTCCACCCGCCATTGGATATTTTCAAAGGTCCTTTGGCAACATTCTGGGGTGGAACACTGAATGGGGCGAATGTTATGTTCCCGCTTTCATCATGGTGAGGTGTGGGTTGGGTTGTGCACCCGGTTGTGAGGATGCACACAACGACAATGACAAGAGTGCAACGCAGCACGGTATGATTCAACAGGTCTGTCACTTCTCTGCTCATGGAAAATTTCCTCTGAAAGGACCTTTGCGATCACCATTACGAAAAACATGGTATTCCAAAAAATTATCAGTCGCAATCCTTACTTTTGCCTTTTCTCATACAATAATAAAGTCTGGCAAGGCTTCCGTGCATTGCAGTCCAGCTATGACATTGAAAACTCAAGTTCGAAAATCTTTTATTTCCCCCGGGCTCAGGAACACACTACGAAAGACGATACCATGAAACCATGTCCCCACTGTCTGGCCGCCCACTGGCAGACCGGCGGGCAAACGAGGGTACACTATATCCCGCAGTTCATGGAGTCGTGCCGGGATTGCTGTGACCCGGGAGAAAATGAATTACGGGAGAAGGAACAGGAGCAATTCCAAACGTTAATCCATAAGGCAAGAGCTGAACACGCCAGGAAAGGAACAACCTGTGAAAATATCATTGTTGTAAAAAATCACGTTTCATAGGTAAGGGACCCTGATATCCCGTACTGTTGCCAGGTAAATGAACCTGGGTTCACTGAATTAATTCCTTTTTTACTGCAATGCACATTTGATTCTGACCGCTAGTGGTATCAGTGCTGGTTTTTCAGGGGGGTTGAACCGTCACAGCCATAATTCTGTCTGTACCCGAATTTCCTTCATTTCCCGGAGGATACGCAAGGGAAGCATATCCAGCATTCCTCCCACTGCCCGATGAGCCCCTTTCATCGCAATACAAAAAAGAATCTCCGGAACCCTTTGGTATGGGGAGTGTTTTTTAAAAAAGGACACTTATGGGTCAGTCTCACCGGTTGAGCGTTAGCGGGACAGGATGTAATCATGTCCTTTTTTGCCAATCACGAGGAGAAGCATTCCAAAGAACCCGTAAATTATGACAAGAGGCATAATGGTGGACGAAATCGTCTGGGACGATGAGGTAGAATCCGTGACAAACGACATCACGTACACCAGTGCACCCACGATCATAATCATGAACAACATCAACAGTTTTTTCATAGTTTTAATTTCCCCTTGCTTAACCACTTCTTTTTATGAATTATGGCATACACGGCTTAAGCCAATACTACCTGTTCTCATGAAATAATAAAGGCTGGCGAGGCGTTGTTGCCATGCACATCTCCCGGTTGGGAGAGAAGAATCCGGGGTACTGTAGCGCCCCACATGCTTTGGGGGAGATCATGCCATGCAACCGATGGCAGCGGTGCCATGCGGGTAAAGAGATGGTGAGACAGGTAAAAAAAGAATCTCATGGCTTACCTCTGCCGCTCCCGCTCCGGCGTTATCTCTGTTCTGGCACCGGCCCACCCCGGGTCCGGTTCAGGAACAGCCCGACAGCTACCGGGATGAGGAAGGTCATGGCATAGTACACGAACACATCAGGACCGTAGTAGGTGGCCTGGAACAGCCGGACTATGAAGAGATAGTCAAGGACAATTGCAATCAGCATCCACGCAATCCCGACACCCGCGTAGTAGGGGAGGGGGAGGAAGTCCTGCTTTCTGAACCACCACCAGGTGATAGCGATCGTGACCGGGGTAAAAATGATAAGGAGGACCCAGCCGCCCATGGTTTCCCATAGGGGTGTGAAATACAGCGCCAGCGATGCGAGATACCCCATCAGCCAGAGACCCGTGCCAAGTCCTGCCATATCTTTAATCCACTGCTTCATACAGGTTGTTTACCGTTTCGCATTCTTGTGCTTTGCGCTTGACCACGGCGTCACGGCCTTCTTCAGAAAAGGGGTGTTTTACTGGCCCCGATCACTGGTTATGCGGAATTATGTTCCTTATAAAAATTTTCTCTTATGATCTTTTGGCTCAAAAGAAACACCGAGGGTTGAACCGCAACCGGGGCAGAAGTTAGCGATGGGAGGTACTCTTTTCCCGCAGTCCTTACAATACGGGGGATTGGGTATTCCGTGAGTTTCAGGTTCGGCATCAGGCTCTTCATCAGCATCCGTTGATTCATGTCCATCAGGGGATTGTGACAGGTCATCGGTTTCTGAAGTCTCCCGGGTTTCCCAATACTCCTCCTGGGTTTCCTCATCCTCCATGGGTGAGGGTTCGTCAGGAAGACTCAAAACAGGCTGAATCTCTGATCGTTTTGAAGGTTTCTGGGAAAAAAAAGGGGGTGGATGAAGTGCACTCTTCATTGCACTTTTTATTGCCGACCGGATTTCCGGTAGCGGTACAAGGGGGGCACCTGCTGGTTTTTCCAAAGAGGACTCACTTCGGTTTTCCGTTTCCAGGATCCATTCTTCCGGTAGCCCGGTAATCTCTTCTTTTCAGGAGCCCGGACGTTGCCGGGAGGGGTTCAACAGGTTCGGGTTCCTGGTCCTGCGTTATGTGCGGCCGGATAGTGTATTTGAGCCGTGGGTGCTTTTCCTGGTCTCCGTCCGGCTTTTTTTTCCTGGTATGTTTGTCCAGCATAGGCAAAAATCCCTTATGAATACGAAAGTGTTACTGGCTATCTAGTTATGTTAGTCCTTATTTTTTAAAAACTTCCTGCATGGTACTAACCCTTCACACCATGCCAGGAACAAAGAACCGTATATCCCATACGATATGACCTTTCTTTATAAGATTCATCCTTCACCCTCATCATACATTTTTCGTGAAAAGATACCCCGGCACACAGATTGGATCCCTGATAGTATTTGCGAGAAATAACAGGGATCCGGGGGAATAACGATGTGTACAGAAATAATGTCGGAATTTGCATCCCTGGAGATGTTTTCACCGGATAGGTCCGGTATCCAAAAACCGAACATTTTCCGGAAAAGAAATACTATAAATATACCGCAGCGTATTTCCATGTACCTCTAAATAAAATCAAAAGGTCCACGTGCTGTATTCATTCCTTAACATCATGAGGTGGAGAAATGGCAACTCAGGTAAGGTGCCCGGTCTGTGCCGGTGAGGACGTGTATAGTCTCCTGAATACACTCCATTGTAAAAGATGCGGAAACATCTGGAAAGAGGAGAAGAAAACCTGGAACAGTTGTACTACCGAAGAATTCAGGATGCCCACCGGTAATCCCGTGCTGCTTAAAACGATACCGGACAATTCAGAAAGATGGATGGAACAGAAACTGGATCTGTATCTCAAAAAATGCAAAGGAAAATTCAGTTTGAGTAAAATCACGTGGACTATCGGGGATATCCAGATGGCTATGTTCAGGAGATACCTAAAAAAATGCGTAAGAAACAGGACATTAGTGGAAAATAAAGACCGGTATGGAATAATGTGGTATTCAAGGCCGGATTAAGAAGATTTTGTTTCTGTCACCCTTATAAAATACTATCTTTTGACCAGAAAAATATACGGACGGATATGGTCCCGGTAATTTTTATCAAAAGTTCGGGTCTCAACTAAAGATTTCCCCTTCACGAACGCCCCGGAATGAAAAGAATATCTATATTGTAATGAATAATTAAAATAGAAATTATATGGCTTTATTTTCAACAGCGAACCGCCTGTTTTTTGCAAAGTGCATCTTATGGTTAACGCTGTTTGTCGCTGGCTTTCTTGTTTTTTTCACTCTACTGGTACCCCTGGTTACCGGCAAACCTCAGCTCATCGGAGCGAACCTTTCCTATCTCTACGATAATGCATTCCTGGTGATTTTTCTCATTCTTCCTTTGTTGGTGTATCAACAACTCCGCTCACCCGTGGATAATGACTGGAGAAAATCAGCAGAAGTCCTTGTCCCGGTGTGCATACTGGGGTTGCTGTTTTTGCTTATGGCCAGAACCCGGGGTTGTTCTCGTTGGACGGGGGATTACCGGCATCGTCAGCCACACCCATTATTCCGACATCAACTGCTGATGATACCATGACGGTGAATATATCGGCATTGCAGGCCAGGTATGGATTATACGGCTCATGCGCAGACGTTTCAAGAACTGCGCTGGAGATCTGTCACAATGATGAGATCTATAAATGTTCGGATACGGCAAAATCACTCCAGCTGGATAACCCGAATTGCTATTACAATCGCATCTACATTGACAGCCAGGTCAGGCAGGATTTCGCATTGTTATCAAAAGAAGTGTGCAGGAGAGAGTCCGTAAAAACCACGTCTTCAGCCAGCGACACCGTGCAATACTGTCAGGATAAGTATCCGGGATCTTCGTATGATCCTCAAGTAAACAAATGCGTGTTTCCCGTACAGGGAACATGACATCAAAAGAAAACCATGAGATGACCCTGCTACCCCTCAGACCCAGGACAATCCTCGTTCTCGCAGCGGTATCTGGAGTTGTAGCAGTAATTGCCTGGACCGCATACCAGTTCGACCAGGCCGCCATCCGGAGCGAGCGCCACGATCATACGTATTCCATCGAGATCTCGTACAATGCCACGATTAACAACGTAACCCTCCTTCTCCCCGTCCCCGAACTGAACACTACCCCGTTTTTCATGGGATCCATCCTGAACCAAACGGCGTATGGCATTTCCCCGGACTGGAACTTCACGATGGTCAGGCAGAACAAGACTCCCATGCTCGCGATTACCGCCGCCCGGATGGTCCCTGAGTACCAGGGTTACCCGATAGCGATCGAGCCTGGTACGACTGTCCTCCCGACAACCCTCGTCCCCGGCCACGAATATTCGGGCGATACTCCGGTCCTCGTCCCGGTTACCATCGTCGTTATGGAACCGGCCGGTGCAGAGGTCAACACAACCTATCCGGTTGGTCATGAACCAGTCTTTTTCCCGGACGGTATATTCACGCCGGGTTCCAGCACCGTCCCTCCCTTCGACAGAGCAGTGTACGACCACCGGGTGCCGGTATATATCGGTTTCACTGCAGACCGCCCGGTGTCGTTTTACCTCCGTGTCAGTGTCGAGGGGACCAATTCAGTCTGGAGAGGTGGGTGGACCAGTCACGGCTATTCAGATACCGTAGTTATTGAAACCGCTGGCGATGCCCGGGGATGGATCGTGGGAGAGGGAAGGCTCTTCACATCCTTGAGCACCAAGACTGTCGGATAGGGGCATACGGATAGCGAATCTGGCACAGGGATCACGAAAATAGCCAGGCAGGGTATAAGGTATTCCGCCGGTTTCTTGTCTTGTATGATACCTATTCATACATAAAACACCAAAAAGTACGGGTCGATTTCACATGGAGCCCCAGATGTTACCCGATACCCCGGACCCTCATTACAAGTGGGTTGCGTTGGCTATTGCTTCGCTCGGGACATTAGTCGGGATCCTCAACGCGAGCACGCTTATCATTGCGCTTCCGACGATGATGGTGAACCTGAAGACCGATCTTGTCGGGGTCACCTGGGTGCTTATCAGCTACATGCTCCTCATCACGATCCTTGCACCGGCCTGCGGCAGGCTCGCCGATACGTACGGGCGCAAGAACCTCTATGTCGCGGGCCTTGCAATCTTTACTTTCGGTTCACTCCTCTGCGGATTTGCCGGTGATATTACCCAGCTCATCGGGTTCCGCATCTTCCAGGCTGTCGGTGGTGCGATCATCATCGCCAATGGGGTCATTATCGTCGTCGATGCCTTCCCGAAGTACCGAGCTGGGCAAAGCGATGGGGATCCTCTCGATGATCATGGCAGGGACCTTTGTGATCGGTCCCATTATCGGCGGTTTCCTAACCATGATCGACTGGCGGCTGAACTTCTTTTTAAATGTCCCCATCGGGATTGCCGCAACAGTCTATGCCCATTTCCGGCTCCGGGAGGCGGGGGGATTCTTCGAAAAAGAACCATTCGATCTCCAGGGCATGGTCCTGTTTTCGGTCGCGTTTGTAACTCTTACGGTTTACGGCAGTGCGGGATTCCTGTTGGGGCTCTTTTCGGCCCCCATGCTTCTCACTCTCACCACCGGCCTGGTATCCCTCGTGTGGTTTATCCACCATGAAAAGACCACCCCCCACCCCCTCATCGACCTCTCGCTGTTTTCCATCAGAGCCTTCAGCTACGGTCAGTCAAGCGCATTCATCAACGCGATAGCACGGGGTGCGGTGATGATGCTCCTGATCCTGTTTTTCCAGGGCCTCAAAGGGTATGATCCGCTGATGGCGAGCATCCTCATTGCCCCGCTCGCGATCGGGCTGGTCATCACCGGGCCGGTCGGGGGTATTCTATCAGATAAGTATGGTACCCGCCTGATCAGTACGGCAGGGCTTGTTATCGCCCTGCTCGGGCTTCTCGGGCTTGCCCTGATGCAGTACGACACTCCCTACCGGGTGATTGCATTCTGGATGTTTGTGAATGGATTCGGGTCAGGTCTGTTCCAGCCACCCAATACCAGTGCCATCATGGCCTCAGTGCCTGTCGAGCGGCGGGGAACCGCTTCAGCAATGCGGGCGTTTTTCAATAATACCGGCATGGTCATTTCGATGACACTCGCCCTCCCCCTGCTCATCAGTACCGTCCCGCTCGACCAGATAATGAACATGTTTGTTGTCGGCGGTATGAACATGCCCGTTGCTACCCAGATCTCCTTTACCCAGGGTATCACGGCGGTCTTTTTCCTGTCCTGCATCCTGACAGTCCCGGCAATTATCGTATCAGCGATGCGGGGACGGGACGACCCTTCAGTATCACGTGAGTAGTCAACCCGGGGCAAACGGACATGACTCAGGGTATGCGTAACCGCGAGAGTCAAGTGTGCCGCCGCCCCCTAAGGGACGACACCGCGACGGATCAGTAACTAAAAAATATTTTAACCTCTCTCCCGCCGTGCCCCGGAGAGGCCCTGATGCGGGGCCCTTCATAGGTAGTACGATTTTCATGGTTCTGAGTGCGAACACTCTGTTCATGCCCGTTTCTCCAGAGCCGGGTGATGAGTCTTATTTTTCAGACTGGTTGAGCAGCTCATCGGTCATCACCCGGACTACCGCATGCCGGTCCGCCCAACTCTCCCAGACCGCTGCCATCCATTTCCTGATCATGGCATCTTTCTCTTTTTTTGTTCCAGCCCCGAGCACGTCCATGATGGTAAGGGTTGCTGGTTCCTGCGGAGGGTCAAAGTGCGGCCAGTCCCTTTTTATCTTCGCGATTTTCATGTGGGCCAGCTGCACCTGTTTACCGGTATACCCTTTCTCCCGTGCGAGGTACAACCCGATCAGCCCGAATGCAAGCGTGATCGGGCGGGTTGGTCCACCGGCATGCTGCACAGCATACGTGTCCACCACGTGCTGGTGGATGAATTCAGGGCCCTGCTTTGCGACCGTGTAACTCTGGAGATCGGAAAAGAGCTGCAGGCACTCTCCCGAAGCATTGGCCCTGCCGGGTAAATCCAGGTGCTGACCGGGAAGTTTCAACCCGCAACCGGGACATTTTGTCATTCCCTCTTCTGAAAAATTCACGTTTTCCTCCGGGCTCAACCGGTTGGACCTTTTGGGTGTTCATCGACGTAGCAGAACGGGTCCTCTGCATAAAAATCCCCGGATTCTGCATATGCCCGCACCCGGCAACCCCCTCCGCACAGGTCACGGTAACGGCATGGCCCGCACCGCCCGGTCAGCGGTACGGGTTTTTCCCGGAAACAGCCAGCACCGTGTTTGATGAATCGGCCCAGAGTTCTGAAAACGGGCGGTCCCTGACATTCCCGATATGAAATTCAGGGGACCGGGCAAACTGGCAGGGATAGACATTTCCCCGGGGGTCGATGTTTGCCACCCGGTCACCGGCGCTGCACCCGCCTTTTAACGAGGCGATCAGGGCCCGGGCATCACCCAGGTCAGGAGACTGGTCCTGTTCCATGGAATTCAGGAGATGGATGCAGTCCTGGGGAGCATCCACGGTCAGGAATTCCATCACTCCCGGGTCGGTTTCCCGTGCCTTTTTGTAGAGCAGGCTGAGTGCATTTGTCACTGCTTCCGGCCCGAGCTGGAGATGGTTATAGGCATCCATACCCCTTCCGCTCGGGACCAGCCAGTACAGGCAGAAACGGCTGGCTCCGATAGTCTTTGCGAGGTCGACCAGTGCACCGAGTTCATCGCAGTTTTCCTCTGTCAGGGTAATCCTGACCCCGCACCGCACGCCCGCTTCGCGGCAATGCGCGAACGCTGCAAGCGAGCGTTCGAATGCACCCGGAACATTCCTGAACCGGTCATGGGTTGCCGGTGTGGCACCGTCGAGGGAGATCCCCGCATATTCGATCCCGCAGTTTTTGATCTTTTGAGCAATATCCGCTGTTATGAGTGTCCCGTTCGTGCTGAGTGCCATCTTGATCCCTTTCTCAGCAGCATACCGGGCGAGGTCCCAGATATCTTCCCTCATCAGGGGTTCGCCGCCCGAAAACAGGATCAGCGGTACACCCATTGCAGATAAATCATCGATGAGGGCACGTGCTTCAGGAGTCGTTAATTCGTCAGTGGTATCCCGGTGCGGACCCGACCTGCTGTAACAATGAGAGCAGGCAAGGTTGCACCGGTCGGTCAGGTTCCAGAAGACCACCGGGCGTCGCATGCCGGAATAGGCAAGGTACCTGCTCGGTACCTCTTCCGATGAAGCGCCCCGGTGGTGCATCACGCCGCTGACAGTGCCCCGGCCATGCATGCACTGGGTGATACGGTTCATTGCAGGGTTCCCCCGTTCTCCCCGATCCGGACTGCCGGGACACGTTTGAGTTCCCCGGTGCTGAAAATCACGGTATATTCATTCAGTCCTGTAGTCTCTGCAATTTTTTTCACTTCTTCTGTCACGTCCCGGCGACTCATTCCATGGTGCACCGTATAGCAGGTATACTCCCACCGCCCCGGAACCGGACGCCGTTCGTAACAGTGGGTAACTCCCGCAAACAGGGAAAGGCTCTTTCCCGCTGTGTCGGATCGATCGCCAGGGACCTTCCAGGCAACAAGGGCGTTTGCGGTAATACCTACTTTCCGCTGGTCGATCCGGGCTTTGAACCGCCGTATCACGCCGTCGGATTTCAACCGTTTCAACCGTTCAAGCACTTCGGATTCGGGAATACCGAGCCGCCGCCCGATCTCGGCAAACGGTTCCGGTATAACGGGAAGTCCTTCTTCGAGCACTGCAAGCAGGTCACGATCAAGCGGGTCCATTACCCACCTCCTTTTTCACAACACCGGGAATGGAAAACCGGACGTCAACCTTGAACCTCCTCACCGTGGGGAGCTCGAAAATATCCTGCTCGCTGATGCCTGACATTGTTGTTATCTCCTGCACGATCTCACGGATGCGGGTTTCATCTTTTGCTGCAAGGGTGAACCAGAGCGAATAGGGATGATCCCGCCGGTAGTTATGGGAAACCTCGGGATAGGTGTTGACCAGCAGGGCAACAGCCTGGACCTTTTCATCAGGTACCCTGAGGGCAACAAGGGTGGTGGCAGACAGCCCCACCCGGCGGGATTCCAGGACCGGTGACACACCGCGGACAATTCCCTGTTCCTGCAGTCGCTTCAGTCTCAGTATCACCTCACCTTCCGGCATTCCCAGCCGTGCGGCAATTGCTTCAAAGGGGCGGGACACGAACAAAATGTCGTCCTGGAGTGCGTCAAGAAGTGCCCGGTCTGCCAGGTCGGGGGGGTGTACCTTTTGCCTATCCCCACCAGGCTCGTACCGGCACCACGGGTCCTCACCACACAGGTCTCCACGGGGATCATCCGGCCGGGCAATCCCCCCGCAGAGGTCTGTCATCGTGACCCCGGTCTTAAAAGATCGCGCCCGGCATCCCCCGCAGACATCCTTATACTCGCATCTCCCGCATTTGCCGGTGAGCAGGGCCGGGTCGCGGAGCACCGCAAAGACCGGCGACTCCTCCCATATTTTTTTAAGCGGCACCTCCCGCACGTTCCCGGCACGCGCCGGCAGGTACGGGCAGGGCGTAACATCACCATTGGCATAAATACGGCAGTACCGGGTACCTGCGATACAGCCGCGTCCCCAGAGCGGGCTGGTGATACCAAGAGTATCGGCAATCCGCCGGAACTGCGGGGCACAGGTCGGACGTATGTTCACACCGGACCCGGTATACGTAACCAGTACGTCACGGATTAGGTCTTCATATACCTGCGGAGAAATACCGGGGCTGTGGTTCCCCGCCCGGTAAGAACCGGAAAGAAGACCTGGAAATCCTTCACACCCAGGCCGGTGCCAAGAGATACCACGTCATGGATCGCCTGGATGTCGGAAGTTAGAACCGTCATATTGATCTGGACCCCGAGACCCTCACGCAGACAATGGCGGATACCCTGCACGGCCCGCTCCCATGCACCGAGAACACCGCGGAATGCATCATGCACTGCCGGGTCTGCTGAATCTATACTGATTGCGACCCTGCGGATCCCCGAATTCCTGATCTCCCGTGCAACCGTTTCATCGATCAGAACACCACTCGTCCCCATCGCCATCTTCAGGCCTTTTTCTGTCCCGTACCGGGCGATGGCAAAAATATCGTTCCGCATGAGCGGTTCACCTCCGCTCAGGATCACGACAGGCTTTCCCAGTTCGCAGATCTGGTCGATGACTGCAAATGCCTCTTCTGTCGAGAGCACATCTTCTGCCTCGCGTTCTCCCGCGTTCACGTAGCAGTGTGCACAGCGGAGCGGGCATTGAAGCGTGATATTCCATGAAATGAGATGCGGGTTCGGGATATCTTTTCCTGAAGGCACGACTTATCCCTCCCCGTGACCGGTACCCTGGACAAAAAACCGTTTACAGCCCGGGATGCAGCCGGTACAACCGTGGGAACGGGGAAACATCAGATGAAAAGTTGACCGACCTGCTATAAGAAAATGCTGATTATGCAACAGGTAGTCAGGTATGCGTTTCCCTGCAGGATCGTTTCATGAACGGGATGCGATAAAGGCGAGCAGAACAAGGGCAATTACCGGAAGGATGACAAGAGCGATAAGTGCAGCCGGTCCAAAAAAGGGGGAGGATATGAGAGTATACGGGAGAAACGGGGCTAACGGGGTCCTGATGAAGGAAAGGACAATGAGCGGAGCCGGAGGTAAGGAGTGCTGCAAGGTGAGCATCAGATAATCCCCGCGAGACAAACCCCTGCCAGTGTCCCGAGAGTCGCGGCAAGTACGGTTCCCGATATGACCGGTATAATCGTGACCGGCCCTTAAGTATCGCCACGATAGCAATGGCAGGAATCAGGGGCAGGAGCACGGCGACAACCCAGAGCCCGGCAAATTCACAGAAGATAACGGGGTTTTGATACCGGACTCACGATGATCCGGTCATAGATCCCGTCCATCTTCATGGTGACAAGCCGGATGGTCAGGGCCGGTCACGCCCGTGAAGATGATAATGATAGCAAGGGCAGAGACCCTCGCGGGAGATCAACGCTGCAAGCCCGACCACGAGAAGCGAGATTGCTGCCTTTGCAATAATCCGTAGCAGGTGACTGCCCGGCAAGTGCCCTGAAATCCATCATCGTCGTCATCGCTGCTCAAACTTCCCTTTGACTTCGTCCACCACATCCGGGGTAATACGGCTGCACCCATGGTCCTCGGGCATACCGTTCGACAAGGGAACGGATCATCTTCTGGAGAAAAGGTGGTGCACGACGGACTTTTTCTTCTGCTTCATTTGTCCAGTACACCGGATTCTTCCGGCTCAGTCTCTCCAATCTCGATCTTCCGGGGGACGCCGAGACTGAGGATTTTTTGACCAGCTGCGGGAGATCATCGATTGACGGAATATACTCGACCAGTTCACGGTCTTCAAACGTGATGGTGATCCTGATCATCCCGGCAACGAGAGCATTCGATCGATGCCGCCGGGCACAGGGTTCCCTTATCCAGCAGGAGGATACGATCAGCAGAGGTCGCATCCTCAATCCTGTTTGTACCGATAATGACACACGCACCTGCCTTTGCCGCCTCACGGACCGTTCGAAAAAAACCTGGCACATGCCGGTATCAAGCCCGAGCGTGGGCTCATCAAAAATGATCACCTCCCGTCTGCAGCAAATGCTTCGGCAAGCAGGAGTTTGCGCTTCATCCCAAGGGAATATTCGCGGCCGGCCGGTCAAGATCGAGTTCGAAATCCGCAGCAACCCGGTCCAGCATGCCGGGCTGCAGAACCCCGTACAGGGAAAGGAAGAACCGGGCATTCTCCCGGCCGGTCAGGTGACTGAAATGGGCATTGGCATCAAAGACCGGAAATATTTTCCGGCGCACCGAGTCACGGTCACGGGTAACGTCGCACCCGCCGACACAATAGGATCCTGCCTGGGGAGCGACCAGCGTCGAGAGCACCTTCAAAAGCGTGGTCTTGCCGGCCCCGTTCCACCCGAAAATGCAGACCACTTCTCCTGCACCGGCTTCAAACGAAACGTCGGCAATTCCCCTGCCACCGGGATACCGGTAGCAGAGGCCGCGGACTTCTACAGTGCGGCGCTCATATGCCGATTTTCTCCCGTGCAGCGTTCATGACTTCAGGAGTGATGGTGGTAATTTTGTGCTCTTTTGCATAGCGTTCAATTGCCATGATTGCCATGGGCCGGGCAAACTTCGGAACATTTTCAAGGCGTTTTTTCGCGTCATCGCTCCAGAGAAGTGCCGGCTGGCCGGAGTGGCGACGTGCTGTTGTCCGATGCCTTTACTGTTAATCTTCGGTTCTTCTGTTTCGACATGATGTGTCTGATGAGTGATCCCGCACAACCAGTACATTGGTAGTTGCCAGTTCAGCAACTCTTTCTGTATTTGAACCGATATCACTGTACCTGCTCCTGTGCATGCCGCTGTGCCCGACAACAATCAGGTCGGATCCCAGTTCCTCTGGCCAGCGTGCAGAGGACATGGAAGGGTTTGCCCTGCAACAGCCGGGTTTTGGCCACAACCCCGTGCTCCCGGGCAATAGTCTGCCGCCTTCTCAAGGTGGCGGGAGTAGAGATCGGCAAGGCTCCGGTCGATAATCTCGTTATGGAGTTCCTCCTGTTCGGAGAATTTAAATGACATTTCCTGCTTCTTTTGAGAGCGTTGCAGACAGAGAACCAAAGACCGTGCGGTGCAGTCCGGGATCAAACGCTGCTGCAATGGTCAGCGTCGCCCCCAGAGTCCGGGCGAGATCGGCTGCAGTCCCGACCATCGTGAACGCTTCGGCGCTGCCGTCAACCCCGGCAAGGATGGAACCGGATCGGCCCTCCCTTTTTTGCGATCAGCAGGTCGCTCTTCCCGTGACGGAGCGTCCGCCGGGTCGTGCTGCCAAGACCAGAAATTCCCTCAACCCTGCCAAGACCCTTCTGCACCCATCACCATCAGTCCGCCCTCCTCCGATGCACCGATGACGACATCCGCATTCTTCCCGTCAACGATCTTTTCGGTAAACGGGATCCCTGCGGCCCGGCATGCATCACCCAGCCGTTTCATGTACTCAAGCGAGATGAGTTCAAGACCCCGCCCGATGAGGACTGAATGGATATCCCGCTGGTGGCTGAGCACATCTTCGGCCTGGTATTTCTCCGGGAGGTGACGTTCCAGTGCCTGGAACCGGGCCTGGTGGAACTTCCCGGTATAGGCATGGACACCGGTGACAGGAATTTTTCCCGGCCGGGCAATCTGGAGTGCGATATTCTCTGCATATGTTTGAACAGGCGGAATTGTCAATAGCAACGGCAATGGTCGTGTACATGGTACTGTCTCCTTGATATCGGGTGGCTTGTTAAAAAATTATTACCGGGCAGATGCACCGGTCAGGGCTTGATCTTCTCTGCATCTTCCGGGTGATGGGCAGTGACTTTTGAGGTCAGCCAGAATACGATCACGACCATCACCGAGATGATGATCCAGATGCTGAAGATATTCAGGATCGCAAGCGGGGTCGGGTACTGCGTAGATCCCCGGAGGAACCGGGATGATATTATACACCGTCCACGGTGACCGGCCGATTCACGGACAAACCCCATGATCTCGATGATGAATATCCCCAGAAGACCGGCAAATACCGCTGCTGCCCGGGAGACCTTCGAGAGACGCTCCCCAGTCGGATTCCTTGACATCGCTGAGGATGATGGCATCGATGGTGAGCATGACCGCGCCCATCAGGATGAGCGCCCGCGATCGCGACATACTTGTAGTCCATCACCCCCAGCGGGTTTACCCATGCCGCCGGGATCGTCCACAAAGGGGGCATAGAGCCACGCAGGCTGGATGATGATAAACAGGCAGACAAGGCCAATATAAAAGAACCATTTGAACAGGGTATGGAGGTTCTTGTTCTCCAGTTTTGAGAATATCCGTTCCCTCCGTTCGATGAAGAAGAGTATCACCGTCAGGAACAGGAACGAGAAGCGTCCCGACCATCAGCAGCATCTCCCATGCCCGCGGGCCGTGCATGATGATCTGGAAGGCCGTATCGTTTGCGTCCTGGATCTTGAGCATGCATGATGAGGCCAAGAACCGGCTGGATGATGAGGCCGAACAGTCCCCAGGTAATACCGTAGGAGACGACCCAGTCCCAGTATTTCTTGTCCCGCATGCCCTTGCGGTCAAGGAAGTGGAAGACCGCGAGCATGGCGAGGATGAACCCCATGTACGATATCGCCGCAAAGACGCGGTGGAACTGGAGACGCCAGAGGATCGGGTTGAACCAGATGCTGATCGCATCGGCAAACGGAATGCTTAAGAGCCCGCTTCCGGCAAACGTGATCTCCGTGACTCCCGGGGTCAGCATGCCCCCGGCAACCATATTGATCATCAGGGTCTGGAAAAAGACCGCAATCGCATACCCGTATCCCAGGACCTGGTGGCGTTTCCGTTCCATCTTGTCCCAGCGTGAACCAGTAGGTGTACAGGAAGACAATCTCGAGCGGCAAAGAGGATCGCTTCAAGGAACAACGGCCACCACATGACCTGGAACCAGTCCGATAGCAAAGACCGGGAATAGTGCGATGAAGAACAGGACGCCGGCAATCGCAAAGGTTGCACCAAACGAGAACAGGATGACGTTGAAGAGGGTCAGGGATTTTGCAATCCGGTCAAGGCGGCGCAGGCCGGTTTTGAGATAGAACGATTCCGAGACAGCCGCAATCCAGCTCCCGCCGAGATGGAGGTTGGCAAAGAGGACATGGGAGAGCATGACAAACGCGATGAACATCGATCGTCCCTGGTTATTGATGCCCACGTCCTGGATGGGCAGGGTCTCGGCATAGGCAGCGGAAACGTTCTGGAGGGCCCCGATCTGGAGTTCGGTTGAAGATATCATGCCTTCCTGGTTGGGGTACACAAAAAATATCACGAATGCAAGAAATGCAGCAAAAAGACCAACGAGGGACCAGAACTTCCACATGGATTTGCCCGTGTTGTCATCGTTGATGACCTGTGCATCAGATAATTCCTGTTTTTCGGTATCCGAAGCAGGATTGTTGTCAGAGGGTACCTCGTTCATTCAAACTCACACACATAGTGGAAGTCCTCTCAATAATTTAAATATTTATATCCGCGTGGCCTTCGTGGTGAGAACGAACAGGGGGGGATTTTGGTCCTGCCGGGGATATACAGGCTCCCTTATGTAAGGCCCGGCTGCCGCTTTCCCCGTTTCAGCGAAGCCCCGATGCCAAGGATACAAAGGACCATAAAGATTACAAACGTGTAATGCATGCTGGAAACAAACTGCGGGTAGTATTCCCGTGTGATCTCGACACGCCCGATCAGGAGCGAAAAAAGCATCATTGCGATCCCCATCGAAAGCATCTGGCCTATGAGTCTCATCGTCCCGTTCATTCCGGATGCAACCCCGTAATACCGTTTTTCAACCGAGCTCATGATCGCATTGGTATTTGGTGAGGAAAACAACCCAAGACCGATACCGAGCACGACCAGGCAGACAAGCAGGTACCATAACGGCGTGGATTCCACTAAAAATGCCAGCAGGAAAAGACCAGACGCACTGAACGCCATTCCGGTCGATGCAACGATCTGGGGATCAATTTTGTCAGAAAGCCGCCCGGCTACAGGAGAGACAAGTGCCATCACCGCAGGCTGGACGATCAGGATAAGTCCGGCGTGTTCCGGTGAGAAATCTTTGGTGTACTGGAGATCAAGGCTTAAGAGAAAAGTCACTGCAAATGTGGCACTGTAACTGATGAGGGCTGCCAGGTTTGAGAAGGCAAAGACCCGGTTTTTTGTCAACAGGCGCATGTCCAGGACCGGCACTGGAATTCTCATCTCGTAGATGACAAAAATAACCCCAATGGCACATCCTGCAGCGACAAGGAAGATACCCGCGAAATCAGGGACAAGGGAAAAACCGTACATCACGCAGACAAGGGCACCGGCATAGATGACAGAGCCGGTAAGATCGAAACGCTCACCGTTGCACTCCGCCCATTCACCCTTCAGTTTCCAGATAATAAGCAGGCAGGTGATAATCCCGATGGGGACGTTTACATAAAAGATGCTGCGCCAGCCAAAATACTGGGTCAGCACTCCTCCTAAAAAAGGCCCTACCGTGAGCCCGAAGTACACGGCCGTTATGTAGATCCCAAGCGCCTTTCCCCGCTCACCCGGGGGGAAAACTGATGTCAGGATGGCGACACTCGTCCCGAATATCATTGCGCCCCCGAACCCCTGGAAAGCACGGACTGCGATGAGAAGGCCGGTGGAAGGGACCATCGTCATCACAAAGGACGCTAAGGAGAAGATGGCAATACCGTATAAAAAGATCCGTTTTCTCCCGTAGATGTCGGCAATCTTGCCCGAGGGGCACCAAAAAGAGGGCAGCGGCGAGGAGGTAGGCGGTCGCAATCCATGAAAGAGAGATTGCATCCATGTGGAATTCCGCACCCATTGCCGGCAGTGCGATATTGACCGCCGACCCGTCAAACGGCGTGAGAAAACCGGCAAGGATGGCGATCAGCAGCACGATCTGCTTGCCGGTGGGAGTAACTGGTACTGGCGGTATATGGCAGATCGCCGGAACATCCTCATTTGCTGGGGTCACGGGACTTTTTGGTTCCACAAAGGATCACGCAGTTGAATGATCTCTGCCGGCAAAGTATTTTTAAACTGTGAAAAAGAGCGTGGATCGTTACCGTGCCGGGACCATGGCAGCCTGGTTTTATCGTGTTTCATGGTGGGGAAATGCCACGAGGGGCCTCCTGGTTATAAATGACGAGCCCAGGTTCTCTGCCATTCGTATTGCTATGCCGGCCGGGATCCCGATTGCCATCATATTCTCAGGAAGGTTCCGGTTCTGGGTCGGGTCCTGCGGACCCATGAATGCAGTATTTTTCGGTGCATTCTCTGCCATTCCTGCCGGGTAGGTAATAAATGTTGAACAGGATGGCCCCCAGGGAACAATCACGGGTGAAAACGGGTCGTCCCGGTCGAAATGGACAAGTGCTGCCATATTCCTGATCTGCTCGGCAGTACCAAAGCAGCAGACTGACTTTACACCACTGTCTGCATCGGGGAGGGTTTCACAGGCCTGGACAATGAGATACGTTCCCGGGAGGAGTGATGGTTCCCAAAGCCCGGAAACAACGCTCAACAAGATGAGGGCTTGCTTTTAAGTATTCTGCAGCCCCTCCTCTCACTTCTTTCTTTCGGTGGAAACAAAATACCTGATGTCATCCGGGACCGGGCGAAATCCCGTATGAGCGAGACCACCAGCGCAACAACCTTCATTTGAGTCGGCACTGACAGAAATTGCTGAAGGTTCCTTTTCTGTTGCCAGGAGATATAATGATACGGCAAAGCACCGGTTTACTTCCGGAAGATGCCTGATTCCATCAGGAAGTGTTTCTGAACCATAGATTGCGAGCGGCCGTGTTGTAAGCCTGAAGGCGTTGGCAAGCCGCATGCCGATATCCCTGAAATTTTTTCCTGTCATACCCATCACCCCTCCCCAGCCAGTCCTTTCCATATCGGCCCGTCGAATACACCATCCTCTGCCTCATCTTCCATCTCCTTAAAAAGCGAGAAGGGAACGGCGAACGTGAACATATTCCCCGGGATCGACGTACCCACACTCTCCCGGGCAGAGAGGTCCGTATAGCCTGACACCGCCCGCGGGTGCTCCTTTTTTGCCTGGTCGTAAACGTACGCCCCGATCTGCTGGCAGGCAGCCATCGGAGGGACCATCACGGGGTCGATCCCTTCACGGACCGCGCCGACGAGTGTGATAAGCCCGGCGGAGCTGGAGGGGGTCTGCGGCAAACACCACGACAACCGGCTGTTCTCCATCCTTTACCTTGTCGAAGGGGGGTGAAGATCACGTACCGTTCTTTAATGTCCGTGATTGGCAGATCTTCGGTCATCCACCGCTTCGCCTTGGCAGCACTCTTGTGCAGCCGCTCCCCTTGAAGAACTTGGCCCGTTCCCCGTTCTGGTATCCGGTTTGCGAGCGCACAGAACACCTCCCGGTTACAGCTGCTTTCAGCACCTTTGGTAAAGAATGCAGACATGAACTCTGATACCGGCACCGAAGAACGCTTCAGGATACCCGTTCCCAAACCCGAGGCGGCCCGGGCACCGGGCAACCGAACGAATCACGGTCGAAGACCGCGGTCTTTCCTCTGGTCAGGACCTGGGCAAAAAACGGCATGATACAGGTCATTGCACCGGGTTTTATCCGGAGTGCACCTTCAGGCTTTTCATCACTCCAGAGAACAGCAACGGGATTATACACGAGATGCGCTTTTTCTGCCGTAATACTTATCATAAAACTCCCCTTCTTTCATTTCATCCAGCCCATCTGTACATACCAGTCGTATTCGTGGGCAAAACGGTCTTTATTGTACTTCACCAGCTGGCAGAAATATTCCCGTCTCTGCCGGTGAATCTCGTCCTGTTCCGGGTAAGTATGCTCGCCACGGATCGACTCTGCCAGTGTTTTTCCCAGCACATGGGCCTCCTTTTCTGCTTTCACCAGTAAAGAAGGATCCCGGCCAATCGCTACGCCAATCCCGCCCACAACGGTCACACCAAGGGTATGACGCCACAATAGAGCAGATTGACCTCGGGACATTCCGCTATATTTACGACCTGAATATAATAGGCCCTGTCGTTGCAATGCAGCAGGTCATACCTGTCATGAGGCAACAGGGAGGGGGGACCATAATCAACATCAGCCCGGTACCGCACTCATGCACCTGCCCGGAATGAGCCCATATTCATCGTCAAAGAGAGCACTGGCCGGCCTCAGCCTTGCCGCTCGACAGGAACTTAAAAAGGATGGCATCACCGTCTCGGTTGTGTATCCTTACATTACTCTTACAGACTTTGAAAAAAACACATTCCGTTCCACTCCAGTCCCACGGGGGGCCCGAGAACCACCCGGCCCCTATCCTCCGGATTCCGCCGAATTTGTTGCAGGAAAGGTTGTTGACGGTATTCTGAGCGGCGATGCTGAAATCTTTGCCCGTGACCGGATGGCGAAGAACCAGACAACAGTTTGAGATAAGATACCCCCCCGTTATTCGTCAACAGGAATAACCGGCATATTTGCAATGTACCGGTTACAGGATTTTCTGGTTCCACAAAGGATCACCCTCTCGCAGGTATCATAGGTAAACAGGATCCAGGTTTATAATGTTTTTTTACCGGACGGCGAAAACCGGGTTATCAGCAGTAACGGTATCAAACCCGCTGCTGTCCATTGGTCCGGGTTGTGGTTGACCTGTTCGCACATGGTTTTTTAAAAAAGAACCGGTTATTGTTTCCTGGAATACAGGGCAGACTCCAAGAGCAAGGGTAATACCCGCAATCACCGTGACCGGCCCGACCGGCGACTTTTTGGCAGTCGTGGAAACGGGTGCCGCTACCGTCCCATCGGAGGTAACGGCTTGTGCGGCGGATGTCACTGAACCAGGTACAGGTGTACCGGGGTAGGTAGGTACGGCTTCATTTGCCGGGAGGATGGTGAAGACCAGTTTGGTATAGATATCATCAACTCCGGGCTGGTTGAAGGCATTGCTCAACGCGGTGACCGCAGCGATGTCGGTAAGACTTCCGGTCCCGGTAAAACTGAAAATCGTGGCATTGGTTTTCCGGTTGATTACCTGCCCGGAATTCCCGGCGGTCGTGATCTCGAGGCTGTTATCGACACCCGGGTGCTGGACAATCACATAATATTTTGCCGGTGCAAGACCGGTGGTAGGATAAGTCATTGAGAATGTACCGGACGGATTGACCGGAACGGTACTGACATTCACATAGTTTCCCGCAAAGATCCAGATCTGGACCCCCTGGGTTACTGTACCAGTCGCGATTCCCTCGACCGTAAGGGGTGTGCCGGCCTTCAGGAACACTGCTGACAACGAAGAAGAAATCGTGGGTTTTGCATCGGTGGCTGCAGACACCGGCAGGACAAGCAGTGCAACAATCAGCTGCAATGCGAGAAGACCACAGAAATATCGGGTATGCTTGTGCATATGGATGTGTTGTGTCGATACCACTTATTATTAATGTCCAGTGTACCGCCGGGCAGGTTCTGAAAAGTTCCGGTTGAACTGTTGAAATGTTCAAAAACCGGCTCTGTAGAAATGGTTTTAAAAACTCGAACGTTCATTGGGGTTTCACCCAAGCCACTTGGCTCCCCCCAATGCGATAACCCCAAAGAAGGTATTAACAGCACTATCACACTGTCCTGGGGGGACCACGGGGTGACAGTCCTCCCCTCCAAAAAACATCTGTCCTTTTTATTTTCGTACGAGGAAAAACGGAATTCTATGCAGACCACATACGATACTGGTAAAGGAAAAAACAGATTTCAGATTTTGAAACATTTTTTGAAAAACGGACATCCATCTTTATACCACCTGGCTGAGGAAAAGTGAATGATACCGAATTTAACCCTCCCGTATCGCAATTGCCAGGATATCCTTCGTTGTTTTATCCGGGTCACCTTCGCGAGAAGGATATTTCAGGGAACAAATTTTATTCCAGGGAATACGAATCCGCGGGCTTCATCTTCTGAAACGGAGAGATCAAACCTCCGTATAACCAGGTCCCTGAAATTTTTTTCAAGAATTAATGCCGGAAACTCCCTTGTCGTCTTTTTGTAGTACCTGACCCATTCTGCCCAGAGCAGCATGCACTGCACGGAGCAGACTGCGCTGGGTTTCACAAAACGTTCGACAAACTCCTGGAATGTTGAGAGCTCAGAAAGTTCTTCAGGAGTGGCATAGTCCCGCAGGTCGTCAAAATTTTCTGCCGTTAATCCCCGGGATTTCCTGCCGGGATAAATGACCGTACGATTTTCATGATTTTTTTTAGCGGGTAGAATGTACGGAGGAAACGTACAGTGCTGGCCGTCAACAAGTGCGGTACAGACTTCAGAACCCTGTGTTGAGAGAATACAAATCACCTGTTTCGTTGTAGAAACCCGGGGTTAATAACTGATTACCAGAAAATCAGATTTTGAAACATAAAATGAAACATGCCAGACTGTCTTCGTTTTCAGCACATTGTTTTATATTCAGATCGGACATCAGGAGAGATAATGAACGTGAGTACACCTGCAGTCCCGATACAGGAGATAATGCGTGACTTTGCCCGAAGAACAGGGCTCGATCCCCCCGGAGACCATCCACGGCGGTACCTGTGGACAGATGCATTTGCGGTATGTAATTATCTCGGGATTTTTTGCCAGACCCATGATGAAAAGTGGCTGGATCTTGCCATGCGTCTCGTTGACCAGGTGCATCACACCCTTGGCCGGGACCGTGAGGATACCCCGGGAAACGGCTGGATCAGTGGCCTTTTACCGCAGGAAGGGGAAATTCACCCGACAGCAGGTGGGCTGCGGATTGGAAAACCCCTTCCTGAACGCAGGATTAATGAGGTATATGACGAACGTCTTGAATGGGACCGGGACGGGCAGTACTTTCATTACCTGACGAAATGGATGCATGCACTCAGCCGGGTGAGCCGGGTGACGGGGGATCCTGTTTATATCAGGTGGGCAATCGAACTTGCACAGGTGGCCTGTGCACGGTTCACATACCTTCCCTTTTCTGACAGTAAGAAGCGGATGTACTGGAAGATGAGCACAGATCTCACCCGCCCTCTTGTCTCATCCATGGGCCAGCATGATCCTCTCGATGGTTTTGTAACATTTGCCGAATTGCAGTTGACCGCAGGTACCTATCCCGGTACACCGTTTCCTTCCCTTGCAGCAGAAACGACCGGTATGGCAGGTATCTGCAGGGGAATGGGCCTCTCCACCGATGATCCTCTCGGAATTGGCGGGCTCCTGTCGGACGCTTCACGAACCGGGCAACTGGCGGTACAAGGCGGTCACCCGTACAAAAAGCTCATCGAATCCATTATTGATTCAGCCCTGCCTGGACTTGCATCCTTTGCACAGGGAGGTATTCTGGAGTTACCGGTAAAATACCGTCTTGCGTTTCGTGAACTCGGCCTGGCAATTGGTCTTGCAGGAGCAGGAAACCTGTACACCCTGGTCCAGCAAAACCCGGATTTGTTTGGGAATTCAGTTTCCCTGAAGCACAAGGTTGAGGCCATTTGTGAGTATATGCCGCTGCAGGAAGCAATCATCCGGTTCTGGACAGTGCCGAAAAACAGGGAGTCTCCGGCATGGACTGAACATGAGGAGATCTCTATGGTGATGCTTGCCACGAGCCTTGAACCTGACGGATTTCTTACCCTCTGAAAAATGGAGCATTGCTTTTTTTTCTCAATCCGTGAGATTCTCAGCAAGCTTCCAGAGCCGGTCCTGAACCAAATGGTCATGTGTCAGCGCTGATGACCGGGCTTGTTTCCGGTTATCAAAATACTGTCCGGAAATTCCTGTCACATCCGGAGAGACTGCCAGGTATACTGAAGTCCGTGCACCTTCCTCTGCAGAGATCGCAGGATACCCGGGAAACGCCGACCTGAGAAGTTTTGTGTCGGTAACTCCCGGGTGGAGGCAGTTTGCCGTAACTCCCGTTTCCACCAGGCGGCGGGCAAGGGTATAGGTGTACGTAATATCCGCAAATTTCGAAAGAGCATAGGCACTCCATGAATCATACCTGGCCTGGCCTGGAAGGTTATCCCAGTCGATATAATCCACATCCTCGTGCGCACTGGAAGCTACCGTGACAATACGGGAGGGAGCACTTTTTTTGAGCAGGGGAAGGAGCAGCCGGGTCAGTAAAAAAGGGGCAAGGTAGTTGACTGCAAAGGTCATTTCCACGCCGTCTTTCGTAAGAGACCTTTCCTTTTGGTAAATTCCTGCGTTATTGATCAGGACATCGAGACGCGGGTAGCGTGACATAAACTCTTTTGCCATCTCCATGATTTGATCGCGGTCTGAGAAATCTGCGATCAGGAGGTCAGGCATTTTTGCGGTAATCTTTCCGAGATCCTTTCGGACTTTGTTCCCTTTCTGGCGATTCCTTCCGTGAATTATCACTTCAGCACCATGGGATACCAGTTCCCCTGCAGTCGCTTTTCCAATCCCGTCAGTCGAACCCGTAACCAGGATAACCGGGCGGTCCATAATACGTGATTCCAGACCGGGCATATGAATTTTCTGATCCGGTGAGGATCAGGATTTTGATACTAAAACAACAAACCGTTGGGTAAAATTCTGTCCTGTTTTTTTAATATTCCTGACCCCGAGTGTTTTGTCAGCGACCATAGGGATTTTACCAAAAATCTATCAGGACGCGGTTTTTTCCTGCCCACATGAATAAATTTCGGGAGTGTAAACATGTACCGGTACATATACCAAATGGTGATGAGCGTGAACAGTAACCAGACGATAGCAATACTATTGGGAATCCTGATGATGTGCGGTGCTGCTTTTACCGGGTGCGTAACCGGCAGTCCTGCGTCTCAACCTCCTCAAAACGGAACAGTTCAGCAGCCACAGGCCGGTGCGATACCGGGCGATATTGTGTCGGTTTATTATACCGGAATGTTAGAGAACGGTACCGTGTTCAATTCAAACGTAAATGGCACGCCTCTGACGTTCATTCTTGGCAACGCGAGCGTTATAGATGGCTTCCGCGATGCGGTTACCGGTATGACCATAAACGAAGAAAAGACCGTAAACATCTCCTATGACAAGGCGTATGGTCCCTACAACACCAGTCTGATCCGTGTTGTTCCCCGGATGGGCGCCCTCGGGAATAAAACGTTCATTGTCGGTAAGAGTTATACCGTACGGCGGACATCAGATAATGCGCTCAGCGTGGTAAAAATACTGAATGTAACCCGTGATACCCTGACATGGGATGAAAACAATCCTCTCGCAGGCCAGAACCTCACGTATTGGATAAAACTTGTTTCCATCACTAAAAATTAGAGCACGAAAATACTTTTTTTGAATCCATCAATCTGCCTTTTGCGGGGCAGGAATTTTTACCTTCCATTCACCAACTATGCAGTATGCAGGAGCTGGTGCGAAAACTCATCCACCTGGTCTTCGGGTTGGGTATCACGGGCATTGTCCTTGTCCTGGACCATACCATGGCAACTGCAGTTCTTGCAGGCGGTCTTTTTTTTGGCATAATTCTCATTGACCTCATCCTCCGCGGTCATACAATTCCGGTTATCTCATCTCTTGTCAATTTTGTTGACCGGTGCGATCCTTTGCCCGGTAAAGGTGCACTCTTTTTTGTGATTAGTGCTCTATTGTGCGTCATCCTTTTTCCAAAACCCGTTGTCGTGCCGGCACTGATTTCTCTGGCAGTTCTGGATGGTATTGCAACTATTGCCGGTTCAGGATCGGCAGGACCCGCATCTACAACGGCAAATCCCTGGAAGGGACCGTGGCGGGGATTGTGGTCACGTTCCTCGTCCTGCTTCTTGTCATGCCGGTTCCCGGTGCCCTCATCGTGGCGATAATTGCAGGAATTATCGAGTTGTACTCCCCGGTTGATGACAACCTGGTCATCCCGGTCAGTATCTGTATCCTGTTAACTGCGGTCCCGCGGCTAATCTCATGAAGAATACGGGAGATCGTTTTTTTGTCCTGCGACAGAAATCCAGAGCCTTTTAGGGTTACAAAAAAGATTCCCGTCCCTATAACGGAATGGTTTCCTTCAACCTGGTAATCCTGTGCGTTGCCAGCTGATACAAAAGGATCAGGAATACCAGCCACAACCCCCCGATACAATAGCTTCCCATGACATCACTTGCCCAATGTGCCCCGACATAGATTCGGGAAGGCCCGATGAGCAGGATTAGGGTTCCGCAGACAGTGATAACCATCATCCGGACACGTCCGCTACCATGGAGATAAGCAAGATATGCGATAAAACCAAAGAAAACCACGAAAAAGAGGACATGCCCGCTCGGAAAACTATACTGGTTGACCATCAGGAACATATCGGCAGGGTTTAAGGAAAAATCAGGAGGCCGCGGACGGGCAACCAGCACCTTGATCAACGAGGTGATCAGGAAATTGCTGGCAGTTGCAGCCATAAAACCGGCCTCCAGGTAACGGCGCCTGACGAGGAAAAAAAATGAAACTATGCCGATCAGGGTCATTGCGGTCCAGGATTCACCAAGGGCGCTTACACCCCGCATAACCAGGGCAAACCCCGGGTTTTTCTCTTCCTGCAGCTCCTGCGAGATCTTCAGATCAAAGGGAAAAACTACAAAAAAGTGTGCTGCCAGTGATAACGCAAGGGCACATGCAACCATCAGGAAGATCGCTTCCCGTAACCTTTGATCCATGGTTCTACGGATCGTATAACTCCGGAGTTATTATAGTTCAGGTTCTTTTCCCGACCGTTTTCCGGTACACCATGCCCTGGAAGATCGCGATCTTCTCTCCGGCATCGTCTGTTACCGTGACCGTATAGGTGGCAATTTTTGGGTTGAGCGAGAACTCGACAGCATCTGCAAACAAGGTACCGGTGGTCGCCGCTTTCACGTACGAGATATGGGCATTGATTGCAGCGGCAGGGACCCCGTGGGAATTGGAGGCAAGAGCAAAGGCAGTGTCAGCCAGCGTGAAGATTGCACCGCCATGCACGGTCCCGTGACTGTTCAGGTGCCAGCCTGCAATACGCATCCGGACCTTTGCCCTGCCATCTGATACTTCCATAAGCTCGATTCCGGCTTCCTGTGCCCAGGCATCATTGGCAAAGAACGGGTCGGTGGGGTCCGCGGGAGATGTCATTACGGTGTATTTGGGAGGATGCAAAGAAGAAGATTGTGGGGGGATTTCTGTAAAAATGGCTCTGTGGAATTCCTAATATTATAGCACAAAATAAAAAAGGACAAACGCTTTGAAGGAGGGGACAGTGCCAGTCCCCCCGGGCCGCCCCTGAGCAATGCGATAGTGCTTATTACCTTCCCGGGGGTTATCGCATTGGGGGGAGCCAGGTGGCGGGGGTGAAACCCCCATGAACGTTGAGGGTTCTTTTGAACATTTCTACTGAGCCCAAAAAATGCGTGATTTGGTGCAAACTTTTTCAGATAAAAGAATCCCGCTATTAGGACAGGGCTCAAGGGCTATTACCCGAGTTTAATAGCAGGTAATACATCTTTATCACTCTGATGATGCCCCAGCAACGGGGGCAAAGAAAAAGAGCGTCAGCATTTTTCAGTATGATTTCTCATGAAAATCAATGTTATCAGATGCGATTCGGGAATTAGAATTATTTTATCGATCAGTTGTGATGATTGCCGCCGCACCAAAATGGGATCCCCCCGCGGCGGATGAATAACTAAAAAATCTCCACCCGCCGTGCCTCAAAAGAGGCCCTGAGGCGGGGTCCATCGTAGAGAAACATGATTTCTCTCAGCTCTGGTTTGAACCCGATCGATACGTGTATACGTTTCTAAAGAGCGGAAATAAGAAGATACTCCGATGCTACTATCAAGAGATTTATCAGAGTCTGTTACATCTCTGTAAGGGGGACTCAACCGTTATCTTTACTTATTGAACCGGTGTCCCCTTCCTGAGCATGGGACAGACATTGCAGCCCGCCATTTCACCAAAGCAGAATGTGAACCGCTCCTTTATACTACGGGGGAGCTCATCTTCGGGGATGGGGGTGAAACCAAAGGTCTTGTAAAATGAGATCAGGGCTATGGTTGAATGGATGTAGACAGGTTCTGAACCGCACTGCCTGATCAGCTCTTCTACGGCGAACCGGGCATACCCCTTCCCGCGAAAGGATTCGGGAACAAAAACACAATCCATCTCCACACCATCGGGGTGCCGGGTGTAGCGTGCAGTTGCCACGAGGGCCCCGTCGACAAAGACACCGAATATCCTCTCATTGGGGTGGTCCGCTTTCTGGCCGCGGTATTGTTCCCACACCTTCTCTGCCAGGGAAAACTCATCGGGGTTCAGTTCACGGGTCTCCATTGTCATGATAGTCCTATTCCACATTCCCCTGTCAGGTAAAATACCTATATGAGCGTGCCTTTCCGTCTGTCTATAGCTCCGGACCAGCATCCTTTATTGCTACGCACGAAAATTCATCCATTGTGGACGCTCTCTCCCACGCTCTCATTGCCTGGATCCTGTTCTCCGCCGCCGGCCTCATTCCGCTCCTCCCGTTTGCGATTCTGGGGGCAGTGATACCTGATGCAGATATTTTCTTTTCCCTTATTTCCGACCGGAATCCGTCTCTCTACCTGTTCACCCATGGCGGTATTGCCCATAGCCTCGCAGGTGCTCTCGTTTTATCTGTCCTGTCGTATGGAGTCATTGTCGTCATCGCATTTGCAGGTATCATAACTTTTCCGGCAACAGCAGAAAGCGGAGTGTTCGGGTTTGCGGCAGTCCTCACCGGAGCCCTCCTGCACCTTGCCATTGATGTGCTTGCGTTCCCGGGCATACCGCTTCTCGCCCCGTTTGCTGACAGGAAATACACAACTGGTATCCTCCCCGGTCCAAGCATCCTTCTCGCTGTTGCCGCGCTCGGGCTGATACTGGTCACGGTCACACGGCTGCTGGAATTTTCATGTGCCTCTGCCATCTATGGAACAGTCGTTATGCTCTACCTTGCAGTTAGGGGGGTATTTTTCCTGTATGCCGGTACACGGCTGCAAGGACGTAAAGTGCCGAAAGTGAACCCGTTCCGCTGGCTGACGATCAGCGAGGACCGGGAGCACTGCACCGTACGGGAGTACAGCCTGGTGCATGGCGTTATCGATGAATCGGTGTTTTCCCGGTATAACCTCACCAGTGCAGAAGAAGTGAAGGGCGCTTTGCGGTTGCCTGAAGCAAAGAGGTTGTTTTACCAGTCCTATTGTGTCATTGCTGAACGGATTGGACCAGAACTCATCCTTTCAGACCCTCTTCGCGAGAACGGGTACCTCTACTACCCCCCGCACTACAAAAGAGTCACCATCCGGATTGGAGATCAACCCTGAAGTTCCTCTCTGATACCCCCTCCGCAACTTCCGGGTCCCGGTATCTGTATAAACGGTAATTGATGAGACCCGCCCGAGTTGGCCAACCCATTTATCCTCCGGCATACCAATGTCCCTCTGTGGTGAGTAAGATGGGTGGACCGGTGGAGTTCAAAACGGTAACAATAGAAAAGCCTGCCGAGGTAAATTTTATTCTCGGCCAGTCGCATTTCATCAAGACGGTCGAAGACATCTATGAAGTGGTCATGGGGTCGGTTCCGAACGCAAAGTTCGGCCTGGCTTTCTGTGAGTCATCCGGAGACTGCCTGGTACGTATCGAGGGAAATGACGAGGAATTAAAAGCGATGGCACGGGACAATGCCCTTGCGATCGGCGCCGGGCATTCATTCATCCTCTTTTTACGTGACTGTTACCCCATCAACATCCTGAATGCGATAAAAAACATCCAGGAAGTCTGCACGATCTACTGCGCAACAGCAAATCCTGCAGAGGTAGTGATCGCTGAATCTGCCCAAGGGCGGGGGATCATGGGCGTGATTGACGGAAAAAAACCAAGGGGTGTGGAAGGCCCTGACGAGGTTGCATGGCGGACCGCACTGCTCCGGAAGTTTAAGTATAAACGGGGCCAGGAATAACCTGCAGACGCCTGGCCGGAGAATGAAGGAAAGATATGAAAGCCCAGAAAGTGTCCCTTTTTTTGCCTCCATTTAACACAGATTTTCTCTGAAAAAACCGTTAAAATCAGGAAAAAAAGCGATATATATATTCATAAAAAAACCATGTAATGAGATAAGGATACAGGCTTACCACGGTCTCGGTCAGAACCAGGGTGAATACATGAAACGTAATGATGAGGGGTTTACCGGTCTCGAGGCAGACTATTGTGCTCATCGCATTCGTTGTTGTCGCGGCGGTGTTCTCGTATGTCGTACTGGGTGCCGGGTTCTTTACTACCCAGAAGGCCCAGGAGACCATATACAAAGGTCTTGAACAATCTACTTCGAACATCCAGTTAATCGGGAACGTATATGGGTTATCGAACGATACCACAAAAGGTATCAGCGAGATCAGGTTCTCCGTCGGACTTGGTCCCGGGGCATCATCGGTAGACCTGTCAAAGTTTACCATTATCTTTTCTACACCCACTACCTCACCGGTATCTCTCACGTGGACCAATGGCACTGCCAGTCAGGGCAGGTTTACTACAAAGGTAAATGGTGCCGGAAGCTCGGTCAGTTCACTGGATGTTAACCAGCAGGTGGAATTTGATTTCCTCACAGAATATGTTCCGCCGAATTCCAGGATGAACATCGAGTTACATCCATCTCTTGGTGCGGCATTGCCATTCCAAAAGACTGCACCTGCAACAATCGCAAAAACCAATTTTCTCTACTAATATCTTTTTTACCTGCTGCATCATCGGAAATGGGTCACAGAGTCTGCTGAGGGAAGGGACCTTATCATTGAAAACAGGGAAATACACCTTACCCGGGCAGCAGGTGCTACGGTGCTGGCCCGGTAAAAAGGAAAAAATATGTTCCGGTAACGCCCCTTTGCTGGTGAAATGGTATCCTGGGGTTCAATCCGGTAAAAGTGATAAGGGCCTGTCACCGGTTTCCGCCATATACATCAACTGCTATCGTTGGACTTCCTGATTTTCACCGCTACCAGGAGAGTGCCGAGTGACAGCAGTGCTGTGATGACCCCAAACCCGGGAGTTTTTGCCGGTGTGACAAGGGAGGTACTGTATTCTGCGGTCTTCCCGGCAATGATGATGACCGTGGTATTCAGGTCAATATAACCTGGAACTGACAGCGTCACGGCATGCTTTCCTGCGGTCAGGCCCGGGATCGTTGCAGGAGTGACACCTTTCATCTCTCCATCGACGTATACACGTGCACCCGAAGGAGAGGTTGTGACAGAAAGTGACCCGTACTCCCCTGCGGGCTCTACCGTTCCGGTAATGGTTGGCTGGACAGTCATGGTCGGGGAAATCTGGCGGGTCAGAGCGACATTGACGGTCAGTGAATTGCCGGTCACAAGAAGGGTCCGGGCTGCATCTTCATAGCCATCAAGCCGGAGAACGACGGTGTGCCTGCCATTTGACACACTATCGACTGTCAGCGGGGTGAGACCCCTGTACGCGTTATCGAGATAGATATTCGCCCCTGACGGGATTGAAGTAAAGGAAATTATGCCGGATGACGGTGTCGGGGTTGGCGTGGGAGTCCCGATCAACTGGGTAACAGAAAATACCGAACTGTTGATCACGTATCCCCGTGCGTCCAGTTCCTGGACCGTAACAAGATTTTTCGTCATTCCCGTTCCTGATGTTTTGGGAATACGCCCTTTCAGGGTGGCCTTCACGAGGACTTCATCCTGGTTCCGGTATGACAATTCAAACCCGGAGATCGTTATTGTACGCCCACCTTCCACCGGCCGCACATTTTCCACGCCATTGACGGTGATTGAATAGAGCCATACCGACTCATCCAGACCGGACACAAACTGGAGGTCATCATACGAGGGGAAGGCTGTTCCCGTTGCAGCATACACGGTCCAGGATATATTCACCGGATTGTCCGGATTTAACGTACCGGATGGGGTGACCGTAACCCCCGTTACCGTGAATGCCGATACTCCGGAAATTATGAACACAAATCCCAGACAAATGAGAACCGCTATTCGCAAACGCTGCATTGGTACCACACGATCGAATGTAGCCTTACCAATTAATATTTCTATAGGATGGAGCAGGTTTTCTTATTCATACAAAAAGTATGCCGGAGGGTTATGCCACCCGGTTCCCCCGCAGGATAAATGCCAGTATGACCCCGACGATGAATCCACCGATATGCGCCATGTATGCAACGCCACCGGTATCTGATGTTGCAGCAATAGAACCGATCCCGCTGAACAACTGCAGCACGAACCACAGGCCGATGACAATCAGGGCAGGCATCTCGGATACACCTGTGCCGACCATAACCCTGACACTGCGCTGCGGGAACAACAAAAGGTACGCCCCGAGCACGCCGGCAATCGCACCAGATGCCCCAAGGTTCGGTATGCTGGATCCCATGCTGAACGCCAGCTGGGCAAACGTTGCCGCAATACCGCAGATGAGGTAGAATACCAGGTACTTTGCGTGCCCGAACCGGTCTTCCACGTTATCCCCGAAGATCCACAGGTACAGCATATTGCCACCGATGTGAAGCCAGCCGGCGTGCATGAACATGGATGTGAAGATCGTCACAAAATCGCCGGCGGGATTTGCGAGGAAGCGGCTGGGAACAAACGCCCACGTCTCAATAAAAGGATCTCCCCCGATTAATTCAACAAGGAAGAACAGGACGTTTAAGGCAATCAGGGTGTACGTGACTACGGGTACCGTCCTGCGAGAGGAATTATCATCACCGATAGGCAACATCTGTTTTTACTCCATCATGTCAGAAAATCTGTTCAGGGCATCCTTTTTTACTTGTGGACCCGTGCGGAACATATGCGAGAATACAGCCTTTTGCCATATAAAATATCCGCAATCCGGGGGATACACGACCATCCCCCCTTTCTTAAAAAATCCTGAAAAAAGGTTATTCTATCTCCACAATGAACGCGATTTTAACAACAGCACGGTATTCAACAATCTTGTTGTTCTCTACTTTTGCCGTACATCGCTTCACATCAACACCTTTGATATTCCTGATGGTCTGGCCTGCTGCCTTCACGGCGTTTGCGGTTGCTTCTTCCCAGCTGGTGGGTGAGCTGCCAATCAACTCTACTACTTTAGCAACGGATATATGCTCTTTTTCATGGGTATTTTTCATTTCTGTTCATCTCCGTAATGAGAAACCCTTCAGGGTTATGGTGAGATATCGTTTCAAGGTAATATGCATTTCGGCAGGTACTGTAACCGGACCATTGCTGAACGGGAGGGGATTTTTTATGAATATCAGGAGGGCTGGTCCGAAGCCAGAAACGACAGCATCTCTTCACCTTTCGCATCTGCCAGGGTAAGGAGGTCACCACGGATAGTGAAGGTTTTTGCCTGGCCGATGAGCGTCAGGTAGGTGCCCTCCTGCTGCATCACACCTCCGGTTGTGCAGAACATCTTCGTTGACCCGACCCGGCTTACCTGGAGCGATGTGCGTGTGACATTATACGAGGCAAAGTACTGGTTGCACCCGGCTGAACCGGTGATACTCCCGTCCTTGGTAAAAAGTGCAGTTATTGTCGTCCCTGCCATGACTGATGAGACAGCGTCTCCCGTATGGAAGGATTCAAGCGTCCAGTTTGTACCAACCAGGGGTTGTTCCTTTTGGGGAACGGTCTTTGCAAATGTCAGGATCACAACCCCATGATCATCTGACATGGTGAGGTTGTCACTATTGACAATGACATTTGTTGACCGGCCGAGAAGCGTCAGGAACACGCTCTCCTGCTCCATCACGCCAGGATTGGCGCAGTACATCTCGGTTGAACCTGCCTGACCGATAGTAATGCCTGATCCCTTTACCTCGCTGGAGGCAAAATAGTGGTTACATCCGGCAGAGCCGCTGATTTTGCCCTCTGCACCAAAATCCATCGTGATCATAGTTCCTGGTATCACCGAAATTACCGTTCCATTGTGCATATATCCCGTCAGGGTCCATCCGGTTCCATCCAGACGGGTCTGAGGTGCCTGCCCGGTGCACCCCGCAAAAAGGAGAGAGGGGATGAGGAGCATGGCCCCCACAAGAAAGGGGAGTACAGGGAGAATTGCAGACTTCTTCATGAGTCTCATGCAGACAGGTATGATGTACCGGGTATTATAAAAGCCTTTGACTATAAAAAAATTCGTAGTTATCAGTTTTACATTAAAATTGAAGCCCATAATGGGCGTAATTCAGTTCCCGGTACCTTTATTCCGGTAATTCCGGCCAGCCATAGTTACCCTGATTATGACTTCATAATCGATACAAAATTACCTGCACACCCTCTCATTCCAAAGACCGCTCACCCTGCTGGCATTGCACCCTTTTTCAGACCCACAGGAATAATACCCCTGTGCGTAATCTTCTAAGAAACAACTGATTTTTGTGATACCCTCATGAGCGATATCCTGGCTCTTGGAGCCTTTGTATCATTTGCCCTGTTCCTGACCCTCCGGCAGAAGCGGAAATATGCAGCGGTGGCCGGCTGGAGCTGTTTGGTGCTTAACCTCATTACCGATGTGCCGGCATATATTTCAGATACTAATATCCTGTACCCTGCGATGGCCCTCTTCTCCCTGCCCTTCCTTTTCGTCACCGTGGAACGGCTCCTGAAGGACGACCCGGTCATCCTGCAGTTCTCGCGGGCAGCGGCAGCAGCCACGCTCATCTACCTGCCATTTGCCTTTGTCCCTGTCCTCCGCGATGCCCTGATATCGGCCGTTGTGGGCCAGGTCTTCTTTATCGTCAGCGCACTTGGACACCACCCGCAGCTGCTGGCATGGGACATCATATCCGAGAACGGGTTTGTCAACCAGATCGTTATCGGGTGCACAGGGATTATGGCAGTCGCGATCCTGCTAGGGGTCATTCTTGGCGCGGAGAACCTCTCACTGCGACAGGGGGTGGCAGCCGTTTTTCTCGTGGTGCCGACACTATGGGTTCTCAACCTGTTCCGGGTCAGTATCGTCTTCATTGCCGTGTCAGATACGTGGTTTGCCTCCTTCCCCGACCCCCGCCCTGCCGCAGCCGGTGGTGCGGACTTCTTCTGGGCACACAACATCTTTGCCGAGGCGATCGCGGTTGTCGGGCTCCTGGCAATGGGGTGGGGACTGTGCCGGCTCATCCCGGGGCTTGCGGTTCTGGCCCGGGAGATGGTGGGGGTTTACCATGATTCTCTTTTGGGATTTATTGCTGCGGTACGGAATTCTATCCCCAGATAATACAAAAAAAGGCCGGACCTTTTTAAAAAAAAGCAGACTATCGGGCTGGCTTTTGTGGCGAGACTGTGCAGAAACGTGTAAAGAAGGATTATTGGTCCCTTCTCAGAACCTGATTTTCCTGAAAAGGAATGCCCCGAGGATCGTCATCACGACCGCAAAACCTCCAATCACCAAAGCACAGACTGCAGGATTAATCTGGGAAACGCCGGTGAGACCAAACCTGATACCTTCGACACCATATGTCAGCGGATCGAGCAGGGTAACCGGCCCCAGCCATGCCGGCAATGAGCTGATGGGGAAAAGGGCCCCCGAGAGACCGAATATCGGGAAGACAACAAAGTTCATGATGAGCTGGAACCCGGTCATATCTTCCATCCGTGATGCGATGGCGATGCCAAACGCGGTGAAGGATATACCAATCAGGATCATGAACCCGAGTGCTATAAGAAAGCCAGCCACATCTGATACCTTAAGACCGATGAACAACGACAGGATGAGGATCATGAAACCCTGTAAAACGGCAGTTGTGGCGCCGCCAAGTGTCTGGCCCAGCATAATCTCCAGCCGTGAAACCGGTGCAACAAGCGTCTCTTTCAAAAAACCGAATTGTTTGTCCCAGATGATCTGGATACCGGAAAATACCGAGGTGAACAGCACGCTCATGGCAACCATACCCGGGATCAGGAACACAATATAGTTACCACCCATTCCGGGTAACTGCACGACAGAATTAAGGCCGAATCCTAAGAAGAGTAAAAAGAAGAGCGGCATGCTGATACTGCCGATTATCCGGCTTTTGGAGCGGACATAGCGCTTCATGTTCCGGAGCCAGATGGTGTAGATGATATCCATGATTAATGCCTCACCATCCTCTGGTACATCCGCATATTGGTTTTATGGTCAGCTTCTTCTTCCCGGATGGTTTTTCCGGTAAAGGAAAGGAACACGTCCTCGAGCGTTGGCTTGTGTATCGCAATTGACTGGATGGGTACCTGTTTTGTGTTGAGGAGCGTCACGATGGTGCTTATGTGCTGTTCTGCATTTTTCAGGCTGACAATCACTTCATCGTTATGCTGTTCCACGCGGGTGATCCAGGGTTCTGCCAGAGCTGCGACAACAGCCGCCGGTTCCGACGACCTGATGGTCACTACGTCCCCGCCAATACCATTCTTGAGATTTTCCGGGGTGTCAAGGGCAATGATCTTTCCGTGGTCGATGATGGCGATCCGGTTGCACAACCGGTCGGCTTCGTCCATGTAATGGGTGGTGAGAATAATGGTGATTCCTTTCTCTTTAGCCAGGGTAGCGATATACTGCCAGAGGTGATTTCGGGTCTGGGGGTCGAGACCCAGGGTCGGTTCATCCAAAAAGAGGACCGACGGGTGGTGCAGGAGACCCCGTGCGATCTCAAGACGCCTCCTCATTCCTCCCGAAAAAGTTTTGACAATGTCATTTTTCCGGTCTTCCAGCTCAACAAGGGTCAGAAGTTCGGTGATCCTTTGTCTGCGAATGTCTGCCGGGATCCGGTAGAGCCGCCCGTGAAAGTCCATGTTCTCCCACGCGGTCAGTTCTTCATCAAGGCTCTGGTCCTGGAAGACGATACCGATGGATTTCCTGACCCCGTCCTCATCATGTTCGATATCGATGCCATTGATCGTGGCAGAACCGGAGGTAGGTTTGAGCATGGTGGAAAGCATGGAAAGGGTCGTAGTCTTCCCGGCGCCGTTGGGGCCCAGAAGTCCAAAAATCTCACCCTGTTCAATATCAAAGGATATGCTATCTACGGCTACAAGATCGTTGAACCGCCTGGTTAAGTTTTCAATATGGATTGCGACAGTCATGAAAGATGATACCTTCTACGTATAAGAGAAGTACGTGTTCCGTTAAACGTGCTGCCTGTTCCGATAATACGTTTTTCATAGCGACACACTCCGGGATTCCCTGCAGGGAATAACCGGGAAATCTCCCATACAAGCATTTATACCGCATCGCATCCGCACTCTGGATCATAGGAATCGGTGAAAGATCATGCTCTACCGTAAGATGAAAAAGGCCGACACGGAACTCTCGGTTCTCGGGTTCGGGTGCATGCGTCTACCCCAGAAAGAGAATGGGGAGATTGACGAAGAGCAGGCAACCGAGATGCTCCGGTACGCGATCGACCATGGGGTGAATTATGTCGATACCGCGTATCCCTACCATAACGGTGAGAGCGAACCATTTGTAGGGAGGGCCCTTTCAGGGGGGTACCGCGAAAAAGTGAACCTTGCAACCAAGCTCCCAGCTGGCTGATTAAGTCCCGAGAGGATATGGACAAATACCTCGATGAGCAGCTGGCCCGGCTCAGGACAGACGTCATTGATTTCTACCTCTTGCATGGCCTGAACAGGCCGTTCTGGGAGAACCTCTCAGCACTGGGAGTTACTGACTTTCTGACCGATGCAATCGCGGACGGACGGATCCGCTATGCCGGGTTCTCCTTCCATGACAATACAACGCTCTTTAAGGAGATCGTGAAATCCTACGACTGGACGTTTGCCCAGATCCAGTACAATTTCATGGACGAGAACTACCAGGCCGGGACTGAAGGGCTGAAATACGCGGCAAAGAAAGGGCTTGGCATCGTGGTCATGGAGCCGATCCGGGGCGGCCTGCTTGCAAAGGATATCGCCGGTATTTCCGAGGTCTGGCAGACAGCAGAGAAGCACTATACGCCCGCCGGATGGGCACTCCGCTGGGTCTGGAACCACCCCGAAGTATCAGTCGTCCTCTCCGGTATGTCGACCATGGAGCAGGTCAGGCAGAATGTTGCCCTCGCACAGAGCGGGTTTGCAGATTCGCTTATCAAAGACAGAACTCTCGCTGTATGGGAAAGTGAAAAAAGAACTGGAGAACGCGGATCCTCATCCCATGCACCGGTTGCAGGTACTGCACCCCGTGCCCACACGGTGTGAGTATCCCGGAATGTTTTGAGTTTTACAACCGCGGGCACATGTACGAAGACCAGGAACAGACAAAGCAGATCTACACCATGTTCCTCGGAGGTTTCTTTGACGGTCTTCCCAATTTGCGTCGCTCTGCCAGGAGTGCGGTGAATGCGAAGAGAAATGCCCCCAGAGCCTGCCGATCCAAAAGCACCTGAAGGAAGTGGTTGAATATCTGGGGAAATAACAGAATCAGTCAGTAAATACAGGTTTACTTTTTTTAAATAATCCGGTTATAGATGATCCTGGGGATCCAAATCCCGGTCCTCATGCCCCCGCATCCAGGAAAGGACACCCGCAATTCCCATGATACCGATCGAGGCCCAGAGTGAAGCATCTATGCCGTGGAGGAAGGCCTCTGAAACACCACCAACGAGATTAGTAGTGCCAATAAATACCTCAAACGCAACACTCCTCGGGATTGAGGCAGAAGCAACGGTTATCGCAACCACGAAACTTCCCAGGATCCCGATATTCTGCACGGTCCTGAGAACTCCGGAGATGCTCCCGAAAGACCCATGAGGTGCATTCGCCATTACAGCGCTGTTATTTGACGGGAAGAACATCGCTGACCCGATACCGGAGATCCCGGATGCCACCAGGACCACCCACAGGGGAGTGTCGAGCCGGAGCGTGAGATACACAAACGTAGCAATGATTAACATTCCTGCTCCGGAAGTTGCCAGGGCCCGTGCCCCGTACCGGTCAGAATACCTTCCCATCAGGGGGGAAAGGAGGCTGCCTACCACGTACCCGGGGGTCAGGAGGAGTGCTGCATCCAGCGGTGAGAGCCCTCGAATACCCTGAAGGTACATTGTTATCAGAAAAACAACGGAAAGATACCCCAGACTTAAGAAAAATGATGCCAGAATGGAATATTTCAGGATCCGGTTTTTGAATGTCGCAAAATCGATGATCGGGTGGGAACACCGTGATTCATAGATAAGAAACAGGGTAATTGCCAATATGCCAAGTACAAAGAGGATGATATTTTTTCCTGTCGGGCCCTGGCCGGCAAAGTCAACACCGGCATACGAGACAAGCGAGAGTGCGATGCCAAGGAGGATCATCCCGGCCAGATCGAGGTGCACTTCTTCCCTGATGGTATCCTTGACGTACCAGAACCCAAGCAGGGTTGCAAGGATCCCGATCGGCAGGTTAATGAAAAATATGTATTCCCAGCCCACGTATGTCGTGATAATCCCCCCGAGGACTATACCGAGCATTGCCCCGCTCGTCCACCCAAGCGATATGTACCCGAATGCCGTTCCCCGTGCATTGGGGGGAAATGTGTCGGCAATGATAGCTCCGCTGTTTGCCTGCATAAGCGCTCCACCGAATGCCTGTATGCCCCGGGACAGGATGAGCCAGTATATTGTTGGTGACAGCCCACAGCAGAGCGACCCCAGTGTAAAGGATAAAAAACCGGTATTGAACATCCGGCTCCTGCCGTAAATATCCCCAAGTCGCCCAAGCTGGGTAGTGCATACCGCCACAACGAGCAGGTAGATGAGGATAATCCAGAGAGTTGTTACCAGATCGGCATGGAGACTTTCTGAAATGGTGGGAAAAGCAAGAATGACAATCGTGGAATCAAGAGAACCCATAAGGGTTCCGAGCATAAGGATGGAAATGATGATTTTCTGTCGCTTGTCCATGTAATCTTTGAAGATTACAGCCTGTTCATGCTTGTACCTTTCGGATGGTCCGCACTACGGCAACAACCTGAATAATTAAAAGGTAAACTCCGGATCCGGCGTTGGCACAAGCGATTCAAAAAAATGGTATATTTTAGTTGATCACAGGACCGCCGCATTGAAGGTATCGCATGAGCCGACGTCACCGCTTACATAACCGGCATTAAACCATTTCATCCGCTGTGCAGAGGTCCCGTGCGTGAAAGCATCCGGCACCACGTAACCCTGTGACTGTTTCTGCAGGGCATCGTCCCCGATCTTCGCAGCAGCATTCATGGCTTCCCCGATATCACCGGCTTCGATCATCTGGCGTTGTTTGTCGGCGTGATACGCCCATACCCCCGCATAACAATCAGCCTGTAATTCCAGCATGACTGAATATTTGTTGGCTGTGACCTGGTCACTCTGGCTCTCGAGTTGTTGTACCTGTGCAGAGGTCCCATCAAGTTTCTGCACATGATGACCCACTTCGTGGGCGATGACATACGCCTGGGCAAAATCGCCCGGGGCCCCTAACTGGTCTTTTAATTCATTGTAAAAATCCAGGTCAATATACACTTTCTCGTCACCCGGACAATAAAAAGGCCCCATGGCTGCCTGGGCATATCCACAGGCTGATTCCACACTGCCTTTGAACAGGACTAATTTAGGTTGCCGGTAGACCTGGCCATGCTGCTGGAAGATCGACTGCCAGGTATCTTCTGTATCCGCCAGGACAACGGATACAAAATCGGCCGACTCATTCTCGGCTGCTGTCAACACCACCGGAGTGCTGTCCATCGAACCGCTTTCAGTAACAAGCGTATTCAAAAGTGCACCCGGATCCGCGCCTGTCAGAAGACCGATAACCAAAAGAGCCAGAATTCCGATACCGCCACCGATTGCACCCTGCTTTACTCCAAATCCCCGTTGATCTTCGACATTATCACTTCGTCGTCCATCTTTCCATCTCATGGTAATTCCTCATCCAGACACAAAACGTATGTGAACCTTATGATTATTATGTCTGATGGATCCCGGAATCATGCATGTGGAATTCGTAATGAAACGTGGTCCGGGTGCATGACCACCTGCTCTCCCGGCCAGGCAGGTAAACCAAACCATACCGGTACACGTGACAGGGCATGTCACAAATAAAAAAATATCGCTACGGGTTATAGGGTCTTTTCAGTCGTCCTCTTCTTCCTCCGTGTTAGGCCAGATATACTCATCATTCACCGGATCCGGCAGATCTTCAAATCCATCCTTCAGGTCACGGTAAGGATCCCGTTCCATGTCCACCGGGTCCCAGCGGTCGTCGTTACTGCCCCGGATACTCCGCCCCACGTATCCCTCACCGCCCCTGCGACCTGACTCCCGTTCACCTCTTCCCATCCGTCCCACCTTTATCCTCCGGTAATCCTTTAACAAATCCACTGGTATTTTCAGGATATAAAAGTTTTGCAGCCGGCACACAGGTGCTGTGGTATCGGGCTGCTCAGGACGGGGAAAATATCATCATGAAATGGCCATCGGGGGGAAAATGAAGCAGACAGCCCGGTACAGTTTTTTGGATTATCACAAATTTTTTATACTTGAGACAGGTTCAATAGCCATAAGGCACCGCATGCTGCAAACACGACGGTCCAGACTGGAGGTAATCTTTGGCAAAACAAGGAAAACGCGTACCGGCTCGGATTAAAAAACAACCTGCCCCCAAAAAAGACAGCCCCGGGAAAACTGCACCTGAACCTGAAGACCTTCCACCGGAGGTGAAATGCAACTATCCCGGCTGGGAGGCATACCTTGAGCAGTATCCGATGGTTCATTCCCTGCAGCGTGAAGATTTCCCCGGGTATGGAGTGAGTTTCGTGTACCTGGCTCATTTTTACCGCACAAAAAATACTGCAGATGAAAGTTCCCTCGCCCAGAAAGAGTTCGAAGCGTTCTTTTCAAAAATCGGCTATGAATACGATTACTCGGGAAATTTTGAATCACGATGGTTTGAAGGGATCGGCGTAAAAATCGACTGACTGCGTACAAGGGTGGCAGAGCCTGCCGGGGCGATAAGGAAAAAAATTGCAGGGATTATCGTCTGTTTTTGTTTGCCGAGTGATTTTTTGCCTTGCATATGCTTATATAATGTAAACAATATGTAATGTCTTTAATAATATCTATCTCCCGAACCCCTGAACCCAGTCACATCGTGATGATGTATGTTTGAAAAAATTATTTTCCCGACAGATTTTTCAAAACCAGCGAGGACTGAACTTAACTGTATTACCAGTATTCCCGGTATCCGTGAAATCATCATCCTCCACGTGATAAAACAGTACGCAATTCCCATGGGAGTGGATACCGTCGAAAACCTGGAACTTCAGACCACTAAAGTGTATCTTCAGGAGGCAAAAACGTATGTCGCATCACTCAACCCTGCTATCCGCGTGACGCTCGAAGAGACCATAGCAACCGATATCACCGGTTCAATCCTGGAAAAAGCAGAAGAACATCGTGCCGGCCTGATTGTTATCCACGCCCACATAAAGGGCATCATTGCTGGTGTACTCCTCAATTGTGTATCTTCAAAGGTGCTCTGCCGTGTCAGTAAAATCAATGTCCTGATTATGCCAAATACCCTCGTCGGTGAACTGACCGGGGAGACGTACGAAAAGTTCTGTCCGATGATCTACTCCCGGGTCCTCTGCCCTACGAATTTTTCAGATCTTTCATTGATGGCAACAGCTCTCACCGGTACCGTAAAGGGAATGGGTGAAGTAATTCTCCTGCATGTTGTAGAAACGGGAGAACCTTACAACGCAGCTGAAGTGATGAGTACGGTTGAGAGAAAGATACAAACAGCCTGTGACAATCTTGTCGCACTGGGTATCAAAGCCAGGACTATCATAGTAACCGGGAGACCCGGGACCGAAATTCCCCGGGTCGCACAGGACGAGGACGTGTCACTCATCTGGATGCGATCTGCAGCACAAGGCTGTCTGCATGACTTCTTTTTTGGCAGCATGGTGCACGATGTAATCATGAACTCAACCAGGCCGGTGATTGTTATCCGGTCGAATGAGTAGCGGGATCAACTCCCGACCCGGTATCCAGCTGCACCAGGTGGGTATACAACACCGTGCCGGGGTATATCAGGATCTCTTCTTTGGGAATCCTGGTGTGCCTTCCCCGGGGACGTTCAGGTAAAATACGCCTGTTTTTCCTGACCGGTGCCCGTAATTATTCCAGAAGGATTGTTTAAATCCAATACCGGTACTATCAGGATAGTATGAACGCGATCGAGGTTCGATCACCTCTCCAAGCATTTCGGGACACTCGTCGCTTTGAATGATATCAGCTTCTCGGTCACTGAAGGCGAGACATTCGGGTTCCTCGGCCCGAACGGTGCAGGGAAAACAACAACGATCCGGATCCTGACCGGCATCACGGTCCCGACCGGCGGGGACGCGAAGATCTTTGGAAAAGATATCGTCAAAGAGACGATCGCCGCACGGAAGACAGATGGGGATCGTGCACGAGACTTCGAACATCTACACCGATCTCACCGCGTGGCAGAACCTGATGTTCACTGCCGAGCTCTACGATGTCGGAAAGGCCGATCGCGAGAAGCGGGGCAGAGAACTCCTCGATCTCTTCGGCCTGTGGGAGCGGAAGGACGACAAGACGAACGGGTTCTCGAAAGGCATGAAGCGGCGGCTCACGCTCGCGATGGGGCTCATCAACGACCCCCGGCTCATCTTCCTCGACGAGCCCACCTCCGGCCTCGATGTCCAGAGCAACCTCATCATCCGCGACGTCATCCGGGACCTCAACGCACGGGGGGTCACGGTCTTTCTCACGACCCACAACATCGAGGAGGCAAACCTCACCTGCGACCGGGTCGCGATCATCAACCGGGGCATGATCGCCGCAATCGACTCTCCCGAGAAACTGAAAAAGACCATCCAGAGCGTCCAGTCGGTCGAGGTCGCGCTCGACCCGGTCCCGCCGCAGTGGGCAGAAGGCCTCCGCGGGATTGCGACCGTCAGCGAAGTGCGGAAGCTCGGGGACAAGTTCCGGCTCATCACGGAAGACCCCCCGGCCGTGATCGCCGGTGTCATGGCATACGCAAAGGGGCAGAACACCCGGGTGATCAGCGTGAACACGTACGGCCCGAGCCTGGAAGATGTCTTCATCAAACTGACCGGCCTTGAAATCCGGCACCACGGGGTGAAGACCGTTGACTGAACACGGCGGAATGGTTCCGGCAGCTCCGGGTCGAGTTCATCGCGGCGTGGGCGATCGCAAAGAAGGACATGCTCATCTACTATCTCAAGCCGAACATCATCGTCTCGGGCATGCTCTTTCCCCTCTTCATGTTCCTCGCGTTTGCGGTCGGGAGGCCCGGCGAACCCTCGGTCATGATCCCCGGCCTCATCGCGATCACGATCCTCTTCTCGGCCTCGTCCATCGAACCGGTCTCGATCCCGATCGAGCGGCGGATGAAGACCTTCGACCGGCTCATCTCCGCCCCCGTCTCGCTGCACGCGGTCGTCCTCGGCGAGAGCCTGAGCGGGTTCCTGTACAGCATCGGGATCGCATTCGTCCCGTTCATCGCAGGGATCGTCATCTTTGGGACCCCGGTCCTCAACGCCGCCCCGCTCATCATCGGCGTCCTCCTCACCTCGTTCTGCTTTGCCACGATGGGGACGCTCTTTGCCTCGTACCCGACCGAGAGCCCCGGCGACATCATGTCGATGCTCAACGTGGTCCGGCTCCCGCTCATCTTCATCTCCGGCATCTTCATCCCGCTCGAATCAGATCCCCGGCGATGGCACAGTACCTGACGTACTTCTCGCCCCTCACGTACGGGAACGACCTCATCCATGCCGCATATTCCGGGAACCACGCACTTCAACCCGGTCGTCGATATCGCGATGCTGCTCGTCTTCATCCTGATCTTCCAGTTCGCGGCAAACCGGCTGTACAAGAAGTTCAACGAATAAAAAAATTCATTCCTGGTATCTCTTTATTCACTCTCATGGGCATCCTCATTATCAATCCACGGCGGAAACAACAAGAGGAAATTCCCTCAAAGTAGGTAACTGAATTATGGCGCTATTTTTACTCCGGCACCGTATTCATCCTGTTTCGAAATCTATATCTCTCCTCTCCCCGATGTAATTTCCAGAAGAGTGGAAAGGACAAGGATCAGCAACGAATGTATTCAGTACTTTATGTTGACGATGAGCCGATGCTGCTCGACCTGGCGAAATTATTTCTTGAAAAGACTGGGGATTTCAGGATTGACACGCTCAGTTCCGCAAAAGAGGCTCTCGATACACTCGCCGGAAGTTCGTATGATTGTATCATATCCGATTACCAGATGCCGGGTATGGACGGTATTGTCTTTTTAAAGACCGTTCGTTTGAGTGGAAATACCACCCCCTTTATCATTTTTACCGGGAAAGGCAGGGAAGAGGTCGTTATTGAGGCTCTCAACAGCGGTGCTGATTTTTATCTCCAGAAAGGGGGTGATCCGAAAGCTCAGTTTGTTGAACTTGCGCATAAGATCCGGCAGGCTATCCAGATCAAGGGAGCGCAAAAGACCATGCAGGACCTTGTGCAGGGAGCGCCCATACCGGAGTTTGTTATCGATAAAAGTCACCGGGTAATTTTCTGGAACCGGGCTCTTGAAGAATACAGCGGAATTGCAGCATCCGATATCGTACATACGACCGATCACTGGAAAGCATTTTACCCCTCACAGCGCCCGTGCCTTGCGGATCTTATCGTTGACGGAAATATCGATGGGATTACCCGGTGGTATTCAGGAAAACACGTAAAATCCCCGGTTGTTGCGGGTAGTTTTGAAGCAACTGATTTCTTCCCCTCTATCAAAGGCGGAACATGGCTTTTTTTCACTGCTGCGCCCATCCGTGATCCATCCGGAAACATTACCGGGGCCATTGAAACCCTCCAGGATGTTACTTCGCTTCGGAAAAAAGAAGAGGAGTTGCGGGCAGCCTGCGAACAGATGCAGGCAGCATTCGAACACGCAAAAGCCAGCGAAGCAGCGCTGAATATCCAGCATAAAAAGACTTGAGGCGAGTGAACAGCGATACCGCGATGTTGTTGAAGACCAGACGGAATTTATCTCCCGGTTCCTCCCGGACGGTACTCACGTCTTTGTCAATGAGGCGTATTGCAGGTATTATCATAAAACCCGCGATGAGATTATCGGGAAAAAATTTATCCCCGAAGTTCCCGCAGATGACCTGGTCCTTCTCAATAACCATTTTGCATCGCTGACACAGGACCATCCCACCGCCATCATTTCACACCGTATTATATTAACCGGTGGCGAGATCCGGTGGCAACGCTGGAGCGACCGGGCAATTTTTGATGAGCACGGATCTCTCACTGAATACCAGTCCGTAGGCAGTGATGTCACCGAACAAAAACGGGCAGATGAGGCATTGCGTGAGAGCGAAGCCTCACTTGCCAGCATTTTCAGGGTTGCACCGGTCGGGATCGGTCTTGTATCAGACCGTATCCTCGTGCGGGTGAATGACCGTATCTGTGAAATGACCGGGTATTCGCATGATGATCTGGTGGGCAAGAATGCCAGAATCCTGTACCCGACCGATGAAGACTCTGATTTTGTGGGAAAAGTAAAATACGATATGATCCGCGAACAGGGCGCCGGGACAGTCGAGACCCGCTGGATCCGGAAGGACGGTGTTATCCGGGATATCCTGCTCAGTTCCACCCCGCTCGACCCTTCCAATATCAGCGGTGGAGTCATGTTCACCGCCCTTGACATTACCGACCGGAAGAATGCTGAAGCCGAGTTGCATACGGCCTATGAGCAACTCGCAAAGACCGAAGAGGAATTACGGAAACAGTACAGTGAACTTGCGCATGCAAAAGAAACCCTCAAAGAAGCCAACCGTAAACTCCATCTCCTGTCGAGCATCACCCGTCACGATGTTCTCAACAAGATCACGGTCCTGCGGGGAAATATTGAGCTCATCAGATCCAGGTCGGGCGGCAATCCGGCAATTGCAGGATTTTTAACAAAACTGGACTCTGCTGCAATTGCGATACGAGAGCAGATTGAATTCACGCGGATCTACCAGGACCTGGGATCTCATGAACCGCGGTGGCACAAGATGGAGGACGTCATTTCTGGCCTGGAGATCCCCCCGAATATTTCACTTCACCAGGCCCTTGACAACCTCGAGATTTACGCAGACCCGATACTTGAGAAGGTCTTTTACAATTTCCTTGATAATTCTGTGATGCACGGGCAGAAAGTGACGATGATCACGGTATCATCCCGTGAAGTTCCTGAAGGGCTCGTAATTACCTGGGAGGATGATGGTATCGGAATCCCACCGGAGGAAAAAGGAAAAATTTTTACCCGGTTTTTTGGGAAGCATACCGGACTTGGGCTGTTTCTTGCCCATGAGATTTGTTCTGTTACCGGTATAACACTCAGTGAGACTGGGGAGGCGGGGAAGGGAGCACGGTTTGAGATGATGGTCCCCAAAACCGCATACCGGTTCACCTCACCTCATAAAAAACCTCAGGGATAACAAGGATTGTCATCAGGCCTGAAAGGGAAAGACGAAAAAAACCCGATCGGCGGATCTATGCTGAAAAATACCGTGAACGAACATGTTCGTGCTGCGAAGACCCACGAGCAGAAATACGGGATGATTATCAGTCTTTCTGTCAGGATGGATCTTTTCAGGATACGTTAACCAGAAACGGTCGGGCTTGTTGGTCTTCTCCTTTTTCTCCTGTCACATCCCTTCTCTTTTGAGAGTAACCGATTCCGGCTCCCTTTTGGGTTCAGGATCAAATTATCCGGTACAGGTCAGATTAGACTCTGTTATTGAATATTTTTTATTAAAAAAAGTACTGGATAATTTATACCCATTTACCCACTTTGGGGATATCTCCGGTTGTTCCGAAGTGGAACGTGGATGCAACCACTCCGGTCTTCGTGGTGTCAAGGTCCCGGTTCCCGGTGGACGGGCGGAATACACCTGCATCGGAAATCCCGTTCCCGTCCCAGTCTCCCACTACGGGTACATCACCCGATGTTCCGAAGTGGAATGTGGATGCAACCACCCCGGTCTTCGTGGTGTCAAGGTACCAGTTCCCGGTGGACGGGCGGAATACGCCAACATTGGTAGTTCCCATAGTCCAGTTCCCGGTTACCGGAGTGTCTCCACTCGTACCAAAGTGGAAAGATTTATTGACAACACCGGTGTTGGTCGTGTCAAAGTACCAGTTCCCGGTGGACGGGCGGAACACACCTGCATCGGAAATCCCGTTCCCGTCCCAGTCTCCCACTACGGGAATATCACCCGATGTTCCGAAGTGGAACGTGGATGCAACCACCCCGGTCTTCGTGGTGTCAAGGTACCAGTTCCCGGTGGACGGGCGGAACACACCTGCATCGGAAATCCCGTTCCCGTCCCAGTCTCCCACTACGGGAATATCACCCGATGTTCCGAAGTGGAACGTGGATGCAACCACCCCGGTCTTCGTGGTGTCAAGGTACCAGTTCCCGGTGGACGGGCGGAACACACCTGCATCGGAAATCCCGTTCCCGCCCCAGTCTCCCACTACGGGAATATCACCCGATGTTCCGAAGTGGAACGTGGATGCAACCACCCCGGTCTTCGTGGTGTCAAGGTACCAGTTCCCGGTGGACGGGCGGAAGACCCCGGTTTGAGTTCTCGTAACACCGGTGACATTAATATATCCTGTCCGGGTTATAGAGTTGGTTCCTCCCAGATTCGTCGCCGTCAGTGAAACGGTATAATTTCCTGCCGCAAGGTAGGTATGAGAGGCATTCTTTACTGAAGAGAACGTTCCGTCACCAAACGACCATCTCCATGTGGCCCACACCACTGGATTACTGGTGGAAGCATCTGCATTAAACGATACCGTGAGAGGTGCGAGTCCTTCCCGTTGCGTCGTGTTGATGAAACTTGCCAGCGGAACGGCTGGGTACTGCAGCTTTTGTTACCGTGATGGTACTGGGTGCCGAGGTTGTATTTCCACCGGTAGTTCATCGCAGTCAGCCTGACGGTATAGGAACCGGGTAATTCAAACACGTGGCTCGGGTTCTGTTTCCCGTTGTCCAGAGCATAATTCCCGTCACCAAAGTCCCAGGTCCACCCGGTTGCACCGGATGACGTGCCGGTAAATGTTACATTAAACGGGGCATCCCCTGTTGTTCCAGGGGAGATGCCTATCGTAACAGCCCCGGGAAGTGCGACAGATTGCGAGACGTTTACGTTCGACACTGTCGAGTTGCGTGATATTGTCGGGAATCCGATCGAGGGTGCGTCATACACAACCAGATCGCCAACAATGTTGGCAGCGGTCACCCGGTAAGTATAATTCGGAACCGTGGCTGCAGGGATGGTATTATCAATAGCCATTGCCCAGTCACCCGTCTGCGGCCCGGAATATGAGGGGACTGTCCTGAATCGGACCCAGTTATTCCCGGTAATATTATTTCTCTGGATAATCCAGTCGGTTTCACTGGTAGATTGATCCATCCATGCAAGGACAACTGCTGTCGTATTTGTCGTAGTATTGTTAACTTTCCTGGGACACGAGCGTATCGGGACCAGTGCCTGGCTGGTAACGGAAATCGCCTGGGAATGCATCATGTCCATCTCTTCATGGGCAAGGATGTGGCAGTGCCAGACATACTCCCAGCCAAAGTTGACCAGGTGGTTGGTTACCGTGATACTGGTTATTCAGCGGATCAAAGAATCCTCCCGGGGGTCCGGCCAGGACCGTTCCGAGCGGCATCGTCGGATCGATCGGCACGGATGCTGTCGGGAACGGTAAAGGGTACCGTAGCCGCAACAGGTCTCAGGGCCACAATCGTGTCCTCAAGCGGACTGACCCTGACGGTCTCCTTCCAGCCCAGCTCAGTCGGCGTCGGGAGCACGGATAAACCCGTCCCAGCCGACGCGGTTGATCACCTGCACATTATACATATGCCAGTGGATCGGGTGGGTGTCAACACCATTATGGGTGATCTTCCAGATCTGGGTCCCGTCTCCTGGCCGATGGCTCTGACATTGCACCCAGGGACGTCATCATGACATCCGTCGGCGGGCTGGCATAACCATAGGGCATGAAATGTCGGGGTTACTGATGGTCTGCGAGGGGACCTCGAGCCCCAGCATCCCGCTCATCCGTCCGTACTCGTCATACACTGCACCCATCTCGTCATGCAGGGCCTTTGGCTGGAACGTGATATTCAAAGGTGTTCCGGACATAGTCGTGAAGTTCTTGTAACTGTCAGCAATCCTCACGAAATTATTGTGAGGGGAAATTCTGGTTGTACGCGCTGCTGTATGCGATCTGCGGTATGATGATCGGGGGTTGCGACACTTCAAAGACACCTCTCTTTGAGGCCGTCTTTGCAAACACGGCATTGAGCGTTGCCAGGTTATACGGTGCGGATGGAGCAGTGTTTGCTACTTTGATCTGCATGATGGTCCGGATATTGGGACCGTACCCGGCTGTGTCGTTGGGGCACCACCGGTATCGGTCCGATCCGGAGCTCCGGTGTAATAGTCATACTGCGGGACTCCGGCCGGGAATGCTGCCGGGGCATCGTTGTAGAGAATGAGGGTCTTACCTGCATACGGCCGAGAAGTCAACAATGACATCTGCCCTCTCAGCGGCCGCAATAAGAAGTGCATGCTTATCGGCATTCCCGAAATCAAACCGGGTCGGGTCAGTGACCCAGGTGATCGGCTGGTTTGGAACTACAACCGGTGCCGGCAGGAATCCACCTTCAGTCCCGATCTGGATAAATGACGGACCCTGTGTGGCCGGATCCGGCACACCGCCCTCTCTTCCATCGGTCGGCCAGGTCAGCCGGGAATCCTGGAGTACGTTGGGCGCCGGGACCATCTTGACTTCCGTGTTGTTCCTGCCATCAGCAGTTGTAACATTTGGATCAGCCACATACAGCTGCAGGTTGACGAACCGGTCATCTGCAGCGTTCAGGATACGGAACCGGTATGCCTGTGGGATCCACGGTCAGGTTCGGATATGCAACACCATTGACGATGGGAGTATCCATGAAGGCTTCCCCGGCCATTGATGGGTTGGGGGTCCCGGGCATCATCGGCGGTTCTCCCGGGTTGGCCGTAGTACGGGTTCGCGACAGGTCCATGCGCCACATCGGTGGGAGGGAAGAACCAGGGACCGTAATGCCACCGCCCATAGGGATTAACACCGGTGTCGATCATAGGGGTTCTGCGCCGGCATGTAGACATGGGGGTACCACAGGTCACCGGTCATCGGAGCGCCGGGATTTGTCCCCCAGTTCCAGGTCGGGTCCTGCGCCGCGATCGTGGTGTTATCCACAAAGGTCTTGTCCTGGATGATCAGGGGGATACCGATATCGGGAAGGACATCTGCATTGGTAGGATTAATCCCGGCAACATTCGTCCCGTTAATCATATCCTGTTCCACCTGGTCTGTCACCAGGTATCCTGCAGCTTCACCGGCATAGACATTGAGGCGCGTGATACCGTGGGCATGGTCATGGTAGAACATGAGCCGCGCACTCTGCTGGTTGGTATAGAAGAGCGTCGTCGAGCCATCGCCCGGATCAGGCATATCGGGAACATTATACACACTCACTCCTTTCGGGTAGGCCGTGTATTCCCCGGCAGGAGTGATCCACTGGTCGGGTGTCCCGTCACTGATCCAGGGGGTGGTGCCCCCATGGAGGTGCACAGCTCGCACGGTTCTGCGAATAGTAGATGGGAGACACATTCATACCCAGCGGTCCCATCCCTGCTCCCATAACGGTCGTAGTCTACCGGGAGGAAGAGGTTGCCACCGGCCCCGACGGGGAGTTTGTTGGTGAATTTGACACGAACAGGTCTGTTCTCATTGGCAATAATTATCGGACCCAGGTAATGGAATGTGCTGACCGTCGGATCAGCCGTATTTGTCTGCCGGTATCCCCGGAGCGTCGTATCGGGCAGATCGGAATGCATTTTTGCGTGATATTGTCCCAGCTCGATCTCGTAATAATCAGAACCCGGGATAGGTCGTTAGTATCCGGTATTGCAACCGGAATGTATTGTCCCAGGTTATTTGCCCCGGCTGCATTCAGGCCGGGCAGCGTGTCGACAAATTTCCGGATACCGCTGGTAAACGGACCGCCGAGGATTGCCGTTGCAGCAGCGTTTGACCCGGTTGCGTCTGTTATGATGACCACGGGAGCAGAATAACCGGTACCCTGATTCGTGACGGTAATACCGGTAATAACACCGCCGGTTACCGTCGCGGTGGCGGTTGCACCGTAACCAGTGAAGTACACATCCTCAATGGTAACAACCGGAGCGGTATAGCCGACCCTCCGCTGTCGACAGAGATGCTGGCAATTTTACCCTTTGGCATAGGACTGTTAGCCCAGTTGGGGTACGGCCCGAAATAATGCGGTACTGCTCCAGGGTTCAATGCCGGAGCTGCACCAACCAGTGCAGGGAGTGCACCTACCATCCCGTTGCCCCCGGCAGGAGTTGCTAAAGAACCCTGCATAAGAAATGCATCACGGATTTTTTTGTACCCCGCAGCAGCTGCCTCTCTCTGGGCCTGGGTCACCTTTTTGCCGGAATTCATCGTAAACTGGTCATTAACTGCCTTACCGGTGGTCAGGACAGCCGAGTCCTTCGAACCGGTAACAACTGTGGGTGAGGTGACAGGTATGACTTTCACCGTGGTTGCCATTTGCGTTGTAATGGGAACGACGGTTATTGCCGGTGTTGCATTTCCGGCCTCAACTTTTGCCGAAAGTGTTTCCAGCGGGGTCAAAGCGGCAGTAGCATTCAGCGACGGGTTAAAAACCGGCACCGTGACACCGGAAGCGTTGACGGTATTTGAATCCGGAATCGTTGCTCCGCTTACTGCTGTAATGATAAGACAAAGACCCAGCACCAGTAACCCGACCACAGGCAACTTCGCCCTGGTTCTCCAATAATTCGGTTTTTTTCCCGTGTTTTTTTCTTGTATACTTTCTGGCATAATCTTGAACTCCTTCCGACCTACAATAAGAGGAATTTTCCTCCAGGAATTTAATGAAAAAATGCATGGACTGGTAATTTTGCGGGGGGTTCCCAGGGAGTCATCCAAAGCCCAGCCTAATCTGCCTCTGTATGCGCAAAAACCCTCGCGGGATAACTGTTCCACTGAAAATTAAAATTGATCTCTTTGGTTATAATATCTGGGGTAATGCTCAAATTTTGAAACAGGAATTCTGCTCTGAAAAAAAATGAAAGACTACCATAACTGAAAAAATCCCTTTCTTTTGCCGATGAAAACAGAAAGAATGGAATTTTTTATCATCTCAATAACCCCTCTCATTCTATTCCGGTCTTCCCCTTCAGGGTCAGGTGTCATAATCAACACCTAAATATATCTTTTCAGCAATTTCCTTGTATGAATTCCGATAAGATGGTGAACGGTACCGGTGCGCTTCTTGTCCTGCTCGGTGTTATCATCGCGTTAACAAGCTGGTTTATTTTTCCCGTGTGCGAGATGCACGGCCTGTATACCGAAACAAAAACGGGTGTGAAACTGCCCATGCCCTGCGGTTATACGGCCCGAGCTGAAACCGGCATAGGAGCATTGATCGTTGTTGCAGGGGGGTTGCTCATTGCACGGAGCACTCCTGAAACGCGGCAGGCTGCAGGAGTATTCAGCATCGCTGCCGGAGCACTCGTTGTGTTGTTCCCGACAGTCCTCATTGGCATGTGCAGGCTGGCGGATCACCCCTGCCGGCAGTTAACGCTCCCCGCTCTCGAGATCCTCGGCGTCGCTGTCATCATCATAGGCGGATACCTGGTCTGGAAACGGGAGTGAAATGAGTAATCCTCCCGGGTTCCGGTTTTTTTCGCTTGTCTTACAGAATCTTAAAAACCGCCCTTACCGGAATATGGCCACGGTTTTTTCGTTTGCAGTTATCGCAGCGACACTCTTCTCATCCCAGTACCTCATCCACGGTGCGGAACAAAGCCTCGATTCCGGCATGTCAAGGATGGGGGCAGATATTCTTGTGGTCCCTGAAGAGTACGCCGGAGCAGGGCAGACGGTCCTCCTGATCGGCCAGCCGAATAGTTTTTTCTTTAACGATTCCGGTTTTGAGAAGATCACACAGATACCGGGCGTAGTAAAAGCCAGTCCCCAGATCTATATCGCTACCTTGTTTGCCTCATGTTGTGCAGCACCGGTCCAGATGATCGCAATAGACCAGGAAAATGATTTTACCATATCACCATGGCTTAAAGCGAATCCGGACGTTAAAATGGGGAAAGATGATATGATCATCGGCAGTGCAATCATCCAGAACACGGGTAATGACCTGATGTTTTACGGACATACCTTTCATGTTGTTGGCATTCTTGAACGGACGGGGACCGGCATCGACAACTCGGTGTTTGTCCGTTTTGAAGACGCGTATGTAATGGCAGAAGAGTCTGACGTAAAAGCAGTGAAAAAACTGACCATTCCACCGGGTATGGTGTCGGCAGTGCTGGTGAAGGTTGATCCGGGTGCATCCCCCGCTGGAGTGGCCCGCGAGATCCAGGATAAGGTCGAAGGGACAAAGACCATAACTCCTGATGGGTTACTCAACGCGGTCAGCAGTCAGTTGGGTGCTGTCACCCGTATCCTGTACGGATCGACACTTGCAGTGATGATCGTGTCAATACCACTTCTCGGAATTATTTCAGCCATGGTAGCCCGCGAACGCACACGGGAAATTGCCATCCTGCAGGCGCTCGGTGCAACGAAAAGGTATACCATGAAGCTCGATGCTCGCAGAATCATTCTCATTATCAATAATCGGGGGCTTTTTGGGAATGGGAGCCGCAGCGGTCATCCTTGTGGGTTTCCAGGATTTTATTGCATCGTCCATGAAAATCCCCTTCGTCATCCCTTCACCCCTGGCGATCTTAAGTGCAGGAGCAGGTGCCCTGCTCCTGGTTATAGTGACAGGCGGGATAGCCTCGCTCTATCCTGCTATTCTTATCACCCGGTCGGATCCCTATGACACCATACGGAGAGGAGCATCATGATACGCGTGGACAGTGTTACCAAGACGTTCCGGACGAAAATCTCTGATGTCTGTGCAGTGGATAATGCATGTATGGAAGTAAACCCCGGGGAATTTATCCTGATTTTAGGACGTTCCGGCAGCGGTAAGTCAACACTCCTGGGTATGATCGCCGGGCTGCTTTGCCCCACATCAGGAACAATCGGGTTCGAAGGTGTTGATATCAGCAGTCTTCCCGATAGATAAAATTGCAGAATTACGCTCTGAAAAAATTGGGTTTGTATTCCAGTTTTCCGGGCTGATTCCCACCATCACTGCGTTAGAGAATGTGTTGTTACCCACACTTTTTTGTCCATTCAGCCCGGGTACCCGCGATCGGGCAGTCGATCTTCTTAAAAAAGTGGGATTGTCAGACAGGGCTGATGCGTACCCCCACACGCTCTCAAGCGGTGAAATGAAAAGGGTTGCAATTGCACGGGCACTCATCAACGGTCCATCGCTCGTTATCGCAGATGAACCAACCGGGGACCTTGATGCCGACACTGAATATGAAATTATGGAGTTGTTCAGGCAGCTGAACCGTGAGGGAACTACGATTGTGATGGTGACCCACAATCCGGATCTTTCCTGCTATGCAACGAGGACGTACGGGATGATAAAAGGAAAACTGGTGAACCACAACCCTTTTTTCCAGGGTAAGAGATCTGAACCCTCCCAAAAACCGGACAGTCAGGATCTGTCATGAATGCCAGGATGAATTACCGGACGTTTCTTATGGCCGGTATCCGGAATAAACCGGGGCGTAACCTCGCGACCGTGTTCTGTTTTGCGTTTATTGCCGCAAACATTTTTTCCGCACAATTCCTGATGGCTGGCGCGGCGGGTGGAGTTTCCCGTGGGATAACGCGAATGGGGGCGGACCAGATTGTCGTCCCCTCCCAGTACATGGTGTTCATGCGGGGAAGTGGTCCGGACAATACGATGGCAATAGTTAAAGCAGAGCCCTCACTTTACCGTTTTGAGAACAGCATTTTGGAAAACGTCAGTAACATAGAGGGAGTATCCATCGTGAGCCCGCAACTGTATGTAACTACCCTGGAGATACCGGAAATATCAGCATCTCCCGTAGATTTTTTCGGCATCGATCCGGCAACGGATTTCACGGTCAGTCCGTGGCTGAAAAAACCATTGGAACAACCGTTCGGGCAGGGTCAGGTACTCATCGGAAATGAAATTTTCGGGGAAGTTTCATCGCAGATCAGGATATACGACCATGTCTTTACCGTTGCGGGAAAACTTGATCCAACCCGGTCTGCCACGGACCATACAATCTTTTTGGGACTTGCTGATGCCTATGCAGTGTCCAAAGACGATCGCCTCATGGCTCCCGGCACGACTATCTCCCCGGGAGAGATCAATGCCGTGCTGGTCCGAAATTCACCCGGTGAGGACCCTGATGCAGTCACGGCCAGAATAAAGCGTTCCCTCTCTGCTTCTTACCCTCCTTCCCGGATCGCTGTCGTCGGGAGACATTTTACGCTGGACCCCGTTTCCCGGGATGTTCAGGGTATACCAGCTCTCCTGCAGGTAATTTCTGCGGTTGTTGTCATCGCAACACTTCCCCTGGTAGCGCTCATCGCGGCGCTGGTGGCCCATGAGCGCCAGCAGGAGATTGGTCTTCTCAGGGCGATGGGAGCAAAAAGAAAGGTCATTTTCTCTCTTATTATCGCCGAATCACTCGTCCTTGCCACCATTGGGGGAATTGTGGGTGTGGTTTTGAGCCTGACAGCGTTTTTCTTACTGGACATGCAGGGACTGCTGAACAGTGCCCTCCGGGTCTCCTTCCAGATGCCCGGCATAACAGAAACAGGTCTGATGGCAGCGCTGGCATTGTCCGTGGTAGTGGTAATCGGGGGTATCTCTTCACTGTGGCCGGGATACCGGAGCAGCATGATGACCCCCTACGACGCGATCCGTTCTGAAGGGCTGTGAAACGGTGAAATACCTGAGAATGGAAAAATTTCTTTTTAGTCAGTCAGATCATGACTAATGATCTTTTACGTTTACATTTTCTGAAGGATTGAACCGATTCATTCGTTGATAGTCCTGTCCCCAACTGCCATTTCTCAAACGGACAGGAATTACTGGTAAATGCCGTCGGGCATTCGGACTGAAAAAGGGGGGATATCCGTAAAATTGCACCAGCCACACGACCCTCCGATATCTTTTTCTGCCATGAATATACTAGTCCACACATAAAAGAGGAGAGAAAAAGTATGGATATCCTGACCGGTATTATCCTGATTGTCGTCCTGATCATCGTCGTGGTGCTTCTCGCATTCAGCATCAGGATTGTCAAACAGTGGGAGAGGGTGGTAGTATTGTACCTGGGAAAATTTGTGGGAATACGGGGACCGGGCCTGGTTGTCATTATACCGTTCCTCAATACGATTCCCTATATTATCGACACACGGGTGATCACGACCTCGTTTAATGCAGAACAGACACTCACCAAGGATACCGTTCCGGTGAATGTCGATGCGGTACTGTTCTGGCAGGTCTTTGATGTACAAAAAGCAGCCCTCGAAGTACAGATCTACAAGGATTCGGTGCTTCTCGCCGCACAAACTGCACTCCGGGATGTGATCGGTAAGACCATGCTCGCCGATATGCTGGCCGGGCAGGGAAATGATCGACAACGAACTCCAGAAAACCATCCAGCGCAGGATTGACGGATGGGGAATCAATGTATTATCAGTGGAAATACGGGACGTGGAAATCCCGGTGAATTTACAGAATGCCATGTCCATGCAGGCACAGGCAGAACGTGAACGCCAGGCACGGGTAATTCTTGGCGATTCTGAACGGCAGATTGCGAAAAGTTTTGAGGATGCTGCAAAGACCTATGCGGGCAACCCCACTGCACTCCACCTCAGGGGAATGAATATGCTGTATGAAGGACTCAAAACAAATAATTCTGTCCTGATCCTCGTTCCATCATCGGTCCTGAACACGATGGGACTGGGGGATACGACAGGTGTTATTGCACTTGCCCAGAACTTAAAGAAACAACAAGAAGACAGGGAGAAAACACCTGAAGAATAATCCGGAATATTCCACAATGAGATAGTATATGTACCAGAAAAATAAAACAACGACATTGTATGCATGATACCTATTCCCCACCGTTGTGGGCGGTGCTGGGATGTCTTGCCAATGTCATTGTCTCTGTTGCGATGATATGGTATCTTATTATTTTTTTGTCATCGTGCAGTTCATGCGCAGCAGAACCTTTCGCCTATGTCTTTTTTATCGGATTCTGCATAATTCTCGCACTGACCGGTTTCGAACTCTTCAAACTGTTATTTGCCGGCAGAAAGAGATCCAGCCCGATGGGTTCGGTTGTTGCAAAAATTGTAGAAATCGATACCGGGCTCTAAAAACCCCGGGGATACTCTTTTTGATGAGGAACATCAACTATTTCAAAATGACCGGGAGTGCAGGAAATAAAGACCGGGGACCATCTCTCAGCGATCTCACCAGAGTCCACCTGACAAACCTCGACAAGGTCATGTACCCGGTCGTTTCTGTGACAAAACAGGACGTGATCACCTACTATATCAGGATGGCCCCGCGGATACTTCCCTTTCTCCATAACCGTCCCCTCACCATGCACCGTTTCCCGGGAGGTGTGGGGGGTGAAGCCTTTTACGAGAAAGATGCCCCGCAGGGTACTCCCGATTATGTTGAGATCTTTACCCATCCAGACAGGACTGCTGATCGCGAGGTCCGTTACGTGCTGTGCAACAACCTCGATACTCTCATCTGGCTGGCAAACCTTGCATCCCTCGAACTCCATGCCACTCTCTCTGCAGCGGTATCGTATGATTCTCCCGATCTCCTGCTGTTCGATATCGATCCCGAACCTCCACTCACCTTTGACGATGTGATCGATGTCGCCCGTATTGTCCATGAACAGCTGGAAAATGAGGTCGGCATACAGTCGTTTGTGAAAACGTCGGGGAAAAAAGGACTCCATATAGTTGTCCCGCTGATGCCGGCGGACACACGTTCGAAGAGATCAGGACATTTGCCCATACTCTGGGAAAAAAAATTGCACGGGACACTTCTTTCGTGGTTGCTCGGAGTTCGCCCATTCGCAGGACCCCGGGACAATCTTCGTCGACTATCTCCAGAATGCCCACGGGAAAAACCATGGCTGCACCGTACAGCCTCAGGGCTACTGCCGGTGCAACGGTTTCTGCCCCGATCCGCTGGGAGGAGCTCAGGCACGGGATACATCCCGAAGATTTTAATATACGGACAATGCTTTTTGGAAGTGAAGACCCATGGAGGGGCATCTTTGACACCAGGCAGACAATCGGAAGATAAGGCCGCCCTGCGTTCACCACGGGGCAGGGCGATAAAAGACATTCAGATGAAGGCAGCGAATCCGGACCTGTCAATACACCGGAAGTACCGGGTATTGAGGCAAAAAAAGGACCAGCCCACAACCCTGGTCATACCCAAACACCCACCGGATGAACCAGAACAGAAGGGCAATGCAGGACGGCCGTTCTGGAGCGGGAGCATCACGATCGGGCTGGTCAATGTGCCGGTCAGGCTGCATACGATGGTGAGGGACAGGTCGTTTTCGTTCAGGCTGCTCCACCGGGATGACGGGCAGCCGCTCAGGTATGACCGGGTCTGCACAAAAGACGGGCGGGTAGTCCCGTGGGCAGATACCGTAAAAGGGTATGAGGTGCGAAAAGGCAGAATACGTGGTCTTTGAACCCGAAGAACTCAAAGCCATCATGCCGGAATCTGACCGGAAGATCAGGATTGAGAAATTTGTGTATTTTCTCTCGCTTGACCCGACCTATTTCGAGACCCCGTATATCCTTGTTCCGGACCGGAGCGAGGAGGCGTACAGTCTGCTGGTTACCGCACTTACCGGAACTTGGACGGGCTGCAGTCGGGACAATCACTCTCCGGACAAAGGAATACCCGGTGGTGGTGCATGTCTATCAGGGGGGTCTTGTCCTGACAACGCTCCGCCATGCAGATGAAGTCACCTCCCCTCATGCCTTTGAACAGCTGACAAGCCTTCCCGTGCCAAAAGCATCCGAACTTGCGCTGGCAAAACGGATCATCAACGAGCTTTCGGGTGATTTTTCGATAACGGATTATCCTGACCGTTACCAAAAAGCCGTCCTGGAACTTATCAACAAGAAACGTGCCGGTGAGAAGATTGTAATGGAAGAACCGCCCCATCCCGAGCAGGCAAAAGAACTCATGCAGGCATTACAGGAGACTATTGCCACGCTTGCCAGGAAATGAATACCGGTATTTTTGAGAGCGTTATGACATCCAGAATACCAACCCATGCTCGCAAAAACCGCTCCTGCACCGTTCAACAGCGATGAGTGGTTTTTCGAGATCAAGTGGGATGGTGTCCGGGCAATCGCCTCGGTGCATGACACGCTGTCTTTGAAGAGCCGGAACGACCATGAACTGAGCGGACAGTTCCCCGAACTCAACGAACTCTTACACCTCGCCCCGGGGACAGTGCTCGACGGGGAAATTGTTGTGATGAGCGGGGGCAGACCCGATATGCAATCGCTTCTTCCCCGGCTGCAAACGGAGAAGCGGCAGAATACCTCCCCCGGAGTAAACGCGTTCCTGTCACCTATATCGTATTCGACATTCTTGAAAAAGATAAAAAATCCCTTGATATCACTCCCCCTGGCTGAAAGGAGGGAAATCCTGAAACAGGCAGTTAAGGAGGGGCCTCATGTGATACTCTCCGTCCCGGTGACAGGACAGAGGTGAGGACTATTACCATGCGGCGGTTGCACGGGGACTGGAAGGGATCATGGCAAAGCGGATAAACAGCCGGTACGAGCCCGGCCTGCGCAGCGACAACTGGCTGAAAATCAAGTCGGCAGATGAGCCTGTGACTGTGTGATTGCGGGATACACGAAAGGACAGGGAGGCCGCAGTCAGACGTTCGGAGCCCTAATTCTCGGATTGTATGAAAACACGGACCGGGAATATATCTCCATCGGGCGGGGCAGGTCAGATACCTGCGGTGGTGTCACCTCAACAGCGGCTCGTATATATCGGCAATGTCGGTTCAGGCTTCTCAGAACAGCGATCTTCACGATCTCATGAGTGTGTTCTCCTCCTTAAAGACCTCCACACCGCAATTTGCTATCCCCGGACACAAGGACAGGTGGTCTGGCTGGAACCGGTTCTGGTTGCTGAAATGGCATACCAGGAGGTCACGAGGGACCGGAAACTAAGAATACCCCGGTTTATCAGGTTACGAACTGATAAACGGTCTGAAGACTGCACAACGGATCAACTCGAACCGGTTACGGTTGATCTCCTGACAGACAGGCCCGCTCCCCAAAGGGGCACATACCATCAGTACATCCGGTAGCAGGGGATAATCAGGTTCCGCAAAAACCGGCTCCCGGCCACCCCCCGGAAGCCTCGCCGGTACTGGCATTGAAAGACTACCATGAAAAGAGGGATTTTTTAAAGACAAAAGAACCGAAAGGGACAAAAATCATGACAGGAAACGGAAATTACTTTGTTATCCACGAACACCACGCGCGCCATACCCATTTCGACCTGCGCCTTGAACGTGATGGAGTTCTGAAAAGCTGGGCGGTGCCCAAAGGAATACCCGAAGTATCCGGTGAAAAGCACCTTGCCGTTGCAGTCGAAGATCATCCTCTGGACTACGGGCATTTCGAAGGAACGATCCCGGAAGGTGAATACGGGGCAGGCACCGTTACTATCTGGGATAACGGGACCTACGATACAAAACTCTGGGAGAACGATAAAATTGAGATCACCTTCCACGGGAAACGGCTGACCGGCCACTATGTCCTTGTACCCTTCAAACGTGCGGGGAAGAACGAGTGGCTTGTATTCAAAACGGGAGGCTGATTGGATGGAGTTTTGTGAAAAAGGGGGGATTATCCCACCGGGTTTCTAATGCGGGTTCCACAGCATTGCAGTGTGAATAATTCCTGAATCCGGTAGGACCAGTTGCTCAACGACCCTGAAACCATAATGTTCGTACAGGCCGATGTTCTTTTCGTTCCGGGTATTGAGATAACAGGGGAGTTTCTGCATATCCAGCCAGCCGAGCATAGGGGTTATCAGCCTGCTTGCCACCCGCTTTTTCTGGTATACAGGATCAACACCGATGAAAAACAGGTAGTAATGGGGAAACGGAGCATGTTTTTTATGAAGATTATCGACTGGCGGCAGAAAAAGACATAAGGCGATCCATAACCGTTTTCCCCAGGCTTTTCTGGAGTTTCATACCTCCTGACCGAAAAGCTCCGCCAGAACGTAATTTCAGATTTGGCTGAAGGCAGCCAGACCGCCACTCCTTCGACCGCGGGGGAGGTGGTATATACATCACCATAGTTCATCCCGTACTGGAGTTCGAATTCAAAAAGACAGAGTGAAAGATCTTTTTTTGCGGCGATATCCGGGATGAGGTAGGTCAGTTTGGGATCATCAGAAAATGCCCGGGTGAGCATCGCACAAGCCTGTCCGATCTGTTGTTTTGATAGCCTGATGAGATCTCCTTTGAGCTCCGCCATTTCATTTCACAGGGGAGCATTTTAATTCCTGTTTTTATAAAAGTTGTCTTATTTTAAAGGAGGGGCATCTTCACTGCTTTTTGTTCCTTGTTCCTTTCTTCTTTTTTCTCCCAGGACTCTGGCCGTCTTCGCCTTCCATCTCTTCTTTTGCTAGCAAGCAGGTCCTTCATGTCTTCACTGCTGACAGCGGGGAACGACAGGCCGAGGCGATCAAGGGTATCAGAGATTACCGAGGTGACCGCGAGGTGGGTGAACCATTTGTGATCGGCAGGGATGATATACCACGGTGCATGCGGAGTGCTCGTTGCATTCTGCAACATTTCCTGGTACGCGGTCATATATGCATCCCGGTATTTCCTTTCCCGGATATCCGTTGCAGAGAACTTCCAGTGCTTTTCCGGCTCGTTAATCCTCTCTATGAACCGCTTTTTCTGGACTTCAGCGGAGACATGTAAGGAAAAATTTCAGGACAATTATCCCATTATTCACGAGATACTTTTCAAAACAGTTGATCTCATTGTAGCGCTGTTCCCAGATATTTTTGTCTTTTAAGTGCGGCGGAATTTGCTCATGCTCGAGAAGTTCAGGATGCACGCGGACCACCAGGACCTCTTCATAATACGAACGGTTGAAAATCCCGATATTGCCCCGCCGTGGCAGGACTCTGGCATTCCGCCACAGGTAATCATGATCGAGTTCTTCTGCGCTGGGAACCTTGAAACTCGTGACCTCAACACCCTGGGGGTTAACGCCGGACATCACGTGCTTGATCGTGCTGTCTTTACCCGCTGCATCCAGGGCCTGCAGGATGATCAGCAGGGCGTAGGTATTCTGGGCGTACAACTTTGTCCTGTTGCTCTGCCAGCAACCGGATCCCTATGCAAGGGTTTCTTCGGTTTCATTTTTTTTCAAAAAATTGCCCGTATAACCGGGATCGTAATCCCTGAGCAGGTCGATTTGTCTGCCCGGCTCAACACGGAGTTTATCAGAGTATTTTTATTTCATTTTTCATACTGCACCGTAATTCTGATTTTTCTGATATCCTTAAATGCATCCTAGTGACAGTATCAGGATTGGAAACGTGAGCTTAAAATGCGGACAGTAACGAGGGAGAGTTGTTCATCCGCTTTACCTAAAAACGGAAGCGTGGGCTTCAGGAGGAATGCACAGCATTACTCCGGGCAATCTTTGTTTTTACCTTGTCCCAGGTCCTGGTGATGAGGAAACTTTCGTCCATGGAGCCAATCATCTTCTCAAACTTCTTCATCGGGATGGCAAGGGTCAGGATGTCAACCGGAACGCAGGGTCGTGCCGACGGATCGAACATACCCAGGACAGCACGGGGGTGATCACTCTGCCTGTTCCAGGCGGGGATAGTGGATGATGGACGAACAACCGGAACCAAAAGGACAGATAACGCCATTTGGATCGGCCTGGTCAAAATTGGCAAGCGTGAACAGCGCTGACAACACCTCAGGCCGTGCAAAGAAGATGACCACTTCCGGGTTGTCTTCGGGTGACAACTTGTCCCATCGCCTGAACATATAAGCACCTGCCCCCCACTGGCAGGGAGACATGCCGTCCACTCCACTCATCGACAATCTCCGGTGTCTTTTTGTATCGCTCGCCCTCGACAACACCGGGTTTTCCCGAGGAGAGGAAGTACCGGAAATGTTCGCTGCGCTGCGTGTCATAATCCCAAAAAGAACAGTCCGCCGCCGCAGGTTACCGATGTGCGGTCAAAGACAAGCGAGGTCCCTTTCCTCACCCGTGCAAGGTCACAGATGATACACCGCCAGCCATCGGGAGTTTTAGCTCTCTCTGCCGTCATGCTCCCTTCACCGATTTCAAAGGTGATGGGCAGCTCTGCACCCGGGCAGTACTTCTGCCACAGCGTTGTAAACCGGTCGCGAATTCCCGTGTCCATGTGATGGTGTTTCTTTTGAGGAAAGATATATAGGAATGTATGGATGGCAAAAAAGAGTGAAGGGGTTCTGTAGAGAGACGATGTTCTTCTCCCCCTTTTTTGTTAAAAAAAAGAGCACCCCAAAAGAGCTGATTTTTAGGCTTGGTAGAATTCAATTTATCATCGTTCGAATTTAAAGGACAGATACTTTGAAGGAGGGGACAGTGCCTGTCCCCCCAGACCGCCCCTGCGCTGTGCGATAGTTTGTTATTACCTTTTCAGGGAGTTATCGCATTTGGGGGGAGCCGCAGCGGCGGGGGTGAACCCCCGTGAGCGTGCAAGTTTTTAAAAAACATTTCTCCAGAGCCATTTTTCTTGAAATTTTATAGGTTGAGTAACCTTTCGGGTTGCCGCTCACATTTCGGGTCCACGAAATTGCGATAGGAATTGGATAAACCAAAAAGCATACAGGAAGAGAATAACAGCACCAATTACAACTATCGCTTGTATTTGTGAAATGCTATGTGTATTACGGATTCCGCAGTACCAGAGATACAAACTCCATATCATTAAAAAAACCGAGAGTAGGGCAGGGAGTAAAGTTATCCCATTTGTGTATAAATGTGGATTCAACATAAGTGCTACAACAAGTAGTAACTTGACTAAGTCGGCGAGAGTTAAAGGGATGAAACCGAAGCCGGTGTTCTGGAATGTTTTTAAGAGGGAACTGATCCCGGAAAAATAACGAGCAAAATAAAAAATCACCAGCGTGACTAGGGCCCAAGTGAGGACGGGAAGGGCCATCATCTCGAACATATATATTGGGGTACATTCATTAGCTGTGCGGCAATGTAATGCAATATCACAAAAACCCGCGAACGCGACAAACACAAAGGGTATGAGCAGGTTTTTCTTTTCGTAAGTAATCTCCTTAAAAAAGGTATTCGGGTGAAAAATCAGGTTTTTTAATTTTAGATTCATTGGAAACCTGTAAATTTTTATCCTATATCAATTATATGAAATAAAATTTTTAATCCTTCATTCAATAAACCATCCAATAGATCCGTTACGAATGATAAGAACAAGGGCTTTTACTTTCTCTGCCATCGTGCTCCCAACACCAATTTCAAATATTATGGGGAGCTCTGCACGATTATCTTGTGTTAATCCCGTTTGAAAACGAACCCAAAAAAAAGGTTTACTCACCCTTAACCGGGGTGACGCCGTCGACTTTGATATACCGTCGCTTTAAGTTGTGCTTGCTGCCGATGACTGCAAAGGTGCGTTCTTCTGCCTGTTTTGCATTGGGTGCCTCTATCACTTTTGTGTAATGCGCCCACTCTTCACCCATTAAAAAGGTGCCTTTAACCTCAAACTTCTGATTCTCAGTAACCATGATTTTCACTCCAGAAATCCAAAAATATCCTCAATCCTGCCCAGTTCAAATCCACTTGTTGCATTGCCGGCTATGTAACCGGTCTCATTGACCAGCAGACCAGTACCCACAAGTCCGCTGCCCATGTTGATCGTTCCGGTACCAACCGGGACCTTTGCAACTTCTTCAAGACGGGCAATCTGGTGGGGGGTAGCCCGCGGGTGCACGATGATCCCCTTGTTGGTGGCAACACCTGCCATACCGACAGTTTTGACCCCGCCGAGCGTGAGGTGGATCACCTCAACTTCCAGAAACTCCCCGATCTCGTGCGCGAGGTCCGCAGGCATATCCTCGTGAACTGCTGCGAACGTGTCATTTGCCATGATTACGTTTCCTGCAGCATTCATTGACTCCTTCAAGAGCAGGACTTTGCGGTACTTTTCGAGGATCGCAATCTCATCATCCGTAGCAAGCCCGCTTACGACAATTCCCCGGCTGTTACCGGCGACAAGTGATCCGATAATTGGACTGCCCTGGACCGTCGTCTCAACAAGTTCGACTCCGAGTGCATTGATCAGTGCCTGTTTGTAATCCTCCGGCGCATCGGGGGGGACTATTACGATCGTACCGATACCCGGGAAAAAACCCCGATATTCGGATCGCCGCCAAGTGTTGTTGTGCGTTCCATACGTTACGATTCCGGTGCAAGTTCAGCCTGGACCTGCCCGTCCTCCATCTTCATGGCGCGAACCCGGACCTTTGACGGGGGTTTTGTACTCCCGCGGCTCCACACCATCTCGTTGATACCCTTGTCAATCTTCACATCATCGCTCTTCATGTGCTTTGCAAGGTATTTCCGAATGTCTTTTATGGCACCGTTACTCCGCTTCCAGCGGGGCATCCGGCGTGCATCCCGGAGAGGGATGACATATATATGCTCCTGCAACTTTTCTGCCATGATCTCACACCTTTAACTGACTCTTGCGCCAGTTGCGTCGTTTGGGGTGCGCAACCACAGAGCGCTTTGTCCTTACCATTACCCACTGGGGCACACGCCGGTTCTGGTCGCATGCTTTCGCCAGTCGTATTTTTCTGCCTTTGCTTAATTTGCTCATATTTCTTCACCTGTTCATTGCTGTATTTTTTTACCGGTTACCAGGGACTGGTCATGATGTGGGGGGAACAGGGTCGCGGGATCGATTCCCCGGGCAGCAACTGCCTCCCGGATCTCGGCTTCGTAATCCCCATTCCTGATCGTTCCGGTTTCACCGTATTTTACCACAAGAAACCGTTCAACAAGCCGGTCGACCTCTGGTTTGACATACCCCAGCAGGGGTCGCACATAGGAACACCCGGTCCGGTTTCCCAGGCTCTGTACCTCTGCCCGCGAAAGCATCGGTACCCGGTCGTTAAACCGCGTACCGTCGCCTACAACCGGGTACTCCGAGGAAAGGGTTTCAACGGCAATCTGGTGTACTTTGTTTATCGCATCGTTCGGATATCCGCACGTTTTTACCAGATCTGCCATTTCATCCAGCAATCCCGAGTCAAACACTCGTTTTTTCAAGGGAAATCCAAGCACTTGTGCCGCAGCATCCACCGACGGGACCTGGCGGGACGGGTCGAACACAAACACATTGAGTTCAACCTCGTAATACGTACCCAGCATTATTGCTGCAAGGGAACTGTCCTTTCCGCCGCTGAAAAGCACTCCTGCCTTCATTACCTTCGTGTAATTGTATAATCACGCTTCTTGGGCGCAAGCTGCCTGAGCAGGTCCTTGAGCTGCGAATCCGTGATCTTGTTCTTGAGACGCCCGCTCTGCGCAAGCTGGACGAGCTGCTGTTCAACAGCACCGGCAAAATCCGGTTTCGTCAGCTTGATGGTGTTTAAGCGCTCCCGGGCATCAGGCTCGAGGATCGACATGAGCACCATCTGCATCTGAGACTTAATACGCTCCTGGCGTTCGAGCTCTGCCTGCATAGCCTGCTGATCGCCAGCCTGCTGCTGCATCTGCGCCATCCTGCGTTTGCGGAGTTCACTAAGCTCGTCGTCTCCCATGGGGTTACCTCACTTCGGTACTTCTGCTTTTTCCGGCTTTTTGCCTTCAGCTTTCTTGGCGGCCGGTTTCTTTTCAGTCTTTTCGACTTTTGCACCCTCGGCCTTCTCGCCCTTGGCACTGGCAGTTTTCTCCTTCTTGGAGTCAGATTTCTTGCCCTCCGCCTTCTTTGGCTCGGGTTCAGCTACTGCCTTTACACGCTTCGGTACTGGTGCCGGAGGGTTGGTCTTCACTTCCTGAGCCATATTGTCAAGAAATGCCATCCCCGCAGGGGATACTTTACGGCCGGTCTTATCATGGACGATAAGTCCTGCTGCTTCCAGCTGCTGCAGGGATTTGCGCAGGATTGACCCGCTGCCTTTCCTGAAAGCATTGGGCTTTGAACCCCGGTTCTTTTTCCCGCCGTAAAAACTTCGCATCCTTTCAACGCCCAACGGGCCATCGACATAGACGCGCCTCAACACTGCCGCTACCCGGACATACCACCAGTCCGGATCTTCAGGCGGCATCTCTTTGTGTGCCCCGGTCTTGGCAAAAGCAGCCCAGTCAGGGGGAGTGATTTCCTTCCGTTTCCTGAGCTCCTCTGCGACCTTCCTGATAAGGTGATCAGGAATGGCATCGTATACTGTTGTCATCTAGAGACCTCACTGTTGAATTATTCAATAACAGTCTTTACTTATTAGAGGATAAGGTTTTTATATATTTCGAGAAGCGGAACCCGGCGTTTGTGATTTATCAAAAATGCGTTCTATTTTTTGCCTGTTTTCTTTTTTTCTTCCAGTACCATGGTCCTTCCCCGCACATCGACAAGCCTTGCCCCGGCCTGTGAGGCCACCATCTCCGGATCAATCTCGATATTCTGGAGCCATTTTACCTTGATCATCTTTCGTTTCTTGAGTTGTTCCACGATCTCATCGATCATGGTTTCGGTACAGCCCTGTTTACCGATCCATACGGTCGGTCTGAGGTCCTGCATCGATCGGTCAGGTTGACTGGACATGAGGTCTCACCACACGGATTCGTGTTTTTTTATTACAGGCTTGACAGCTGATCACAACAGTACTCCGGTGCACACGCACCCGCATATTCCTTCCCGGTACGAGGAACGTGTAGCAGTGGTGGCAGAACCTCCGGCGAAACTTAAGGTCCATCCGGATCCTCTGGCGCATCGCGATCCTGCGGGCAAGTTCGACATAACGGTTACTCCGTTCGGGATGGTCCCCAAACGCCCGCTCTGCCTGCTCAAACAGGATCTCAATACGTTCCCGGGCAATCTTTTTTGTGACCGGGTTGCGGGAGCGTTCCTTCATGATCGCGTGTCAATCCTCAACGTTGTGCTAAACTATCAGCGTATGGGATAAAAAAGGAGCGGTGAGTTCAGACACATAAAAAAAAGAGACAGGAGGAAACCAAAAAAATCTCCTCCTGCGATGGATCCCCTCCTCAGGGCCTCTTCGAGGCACGGAGGGAAGGGAGTTGTTACAACTACTGGTCCGCCGCGGGGGCGCCCCGTCGGGGGCGGCGGCATTCATCGCAATTTATTGAAATAAAAATGGTAATCCCGAATTATATCTGAATACTACAATTTTCATAGTGAAATCGATCGCAATGGGTGACTCTGATTTTTTTTAAATTGACTCTTATCCATCTTTTAAAAAAAATGAATAAGGGAATCCTCTCTTTCCGGTTCACCTGACAGTAAAAACCCTCACCTGACCCTGACATGCCTTCCGACAATTTCGAGCCGGCCTTCACAAAAGAGCCGGATGGCTTCAGGGAAGCACTTATGCTCATGCTGTAAGATCCGGTCAGCAAGAGTATCTTCGTCATCACCTTCGTGAACCGGAACAGCTCGCTGCAGGATGATGGGGCCCCCGTCCAGGCTTTCATCCACGAAATGTACCGTGCACCCCGATACCTTCACACCGTAATGTACTGCCTGGCGCTGGGCATGCAGCCCGGTGAAACTGGGCAGGAGGGCCGGATGAATATTCATCATTTTCCCTGGAAACGAGCGGACAATTCCTGAGCCGATAATGCGCATATATCCTGCAAGCACGTAGAGGTCTGCATCGAGTTCCTGCATCGTCGAAAGGAGCGCCCGTTCATACGTATCACGCGAGGGAAATGTTGCATAGTCGATAATCCTGACCGGAATATCAGCTGTCCTGGCCCGCTCAATCGCGTATGCCTTTGGATTATCTGTGATAAGGGCTGCACAGCTGGCAGCGATTTTTCCCGTGTGGATGGCATCGATAACTGCCTGGAAGTTCGAACCCCTGCCGGATGCCAGCACCACAATACGTTTTTTCATCCACCCCTCCCTTGAAAATATAACCGTAATCCTGCCTTGTCAATTATGGAGATTCGTTCACCGGCGGGGGATGAATCACAACCTTTACTTTCACTATCCGCCGTCCGTGCATCTGCATCACAACCAGGGTTATTTTTCCCTCGTTGATCTCTACTTTTTCGCCGGGGTGCAGGGGAATATGCCCAAGCCGGTCGATAATAAGACCACCAATAGTCTCGTAGGATTCTGCAACAGGCAGATCGATTTTGACCCGGTCATTGATATCCTCCACCCACATCTGGGCATCGACTACATAAACCCCCTCAGAAATGTTCTGGACTTCGGGTTCCTCCTTGTCAAACTCATCAAGAATATCCCCGACGATCTCTTCTAAGATATCCTCAACCGTCACGATCCCGACAAAACTGCTGTATTCATCGATAACTATTGCCATCTGCACCCGGTGCACCTGGAGGCTCTTTTAAGAGGTCATCGATCTTTTTTGTCTCGGGCACGAACATGGGGTCATACATGACCTCCTTGATCGTCGAATCTTTTCGGTGAGAGACCATGGCGGAGAAGACATCCTTGACATTCAGGATGCCGGTAATGTTATCTATCTGGTCATGGTAGACAGGTATCCGGGAAAAACCAGTTTCGTTGAAAATCCGGATTGCCTCTTCAAAGGATACGGTATCTTCCATAGCGATCACATCCACCCGGGGTGTCATAATCTCCCGGGCAGTAGTGTCGGCAAATTCCAGCACCGAGTAGAGCATGTCCTGCTCTGCCTGTTCTATCGTGCCTTCCTCCTTACCAACATCAATCCATTCCTTGATCTCCTCTTCGGTAACCGAGGGCTCGACAGACTCGCCAATGCCGAGCTTCGGGCTCACCCGTTCGACAATCCAGATCAGGGGGGTAAAAACACGGGAGAGGAAAAGGATAAGCGGTGCTACCGTGAGGGCAAACGAATCAGAGGCCCGGGTTGCATAGATCTTTGGCCCGATTTCACCAAAGAACAACAGAATAACCACGACAAATCCGGTCGCGATCCCTACACCGATATCGCCAAATATCTGGATTGCGATGGCGGTTGCAAGTGAAGCCGCGCCAATGTTGACAATATTGTTCCCGATGAGGATCGTGATAAGCAGGTGTTCAGGGGACTCCTTCAACGCCATCACAGCATTTGATCCTGGTCTTCCCTCATTAACGAGAGTCCGTACTTTTGCCCGGGAGAGTGATATAAGGGCAACTTCCGAACTCGAAAAAAATGCCGAAAGAAGGATACAGATGACAAAGAGCAGGATGGAAACAGCGTCTTCAATCATCGCTTTTCACGCTGTGCTGGTGCACGCAGAATATTGTCGATCATAAATAAAAATACACTATCTGTATTCGGGAAGGAATTAAATAAAACTTTAGGATTATTCCATGCATTCCTGCATAAAGGCACATTCCCGTGAAAGCAATGCAACTTTTTCTTCGGCGGTCAGGGCATGGTCAAGGCTGAGGTCCTCTATCTCCAGGGTAAGACTGCCATCGTAATGGTGGTCTTTTAAGGATTCCATAACCGTTTCCATGGAAGTATTCCGGTCAAGGGGGAGATGTGGCTTACCCCGGTCAAACCGGCTGATATGCACATTGATAAGCCGGTCGTGGCAGATCTCGATATAACGGAGTATTTCCTCTTCGGATTTCGCCATCGCATGTGCCACATCGAGCGTGAAGAAAAGCCAGGGTTCCTCGTCCAGGAGCGTACGCATTCGCTCTGGAGTACAGAGCAGTAGAATTCACGATCGGCTCCATATTTTCCATACCGATTTTTAACGGGGATCTGGTTGCTGCCTGTCTGAGAGCTGAAATATAGTGATCAACCGGACAAAGTCCGCATCACTTGGAGGTCGTTTTGCAGTCCTCCTGCCCGGATGGACTGTCAGGACTGGTGCTCCCAACTGTTCGGCTATGGTAATGGAACGGACCGCATATTCAACCGAGACCCGGGCAACATCCGGGTTGATAGAGCAGGGATTCATATCCAGGATTGGTGAGTGTACCGTGAGAGTGCTAATCCCGGGGTGTTTGTTTTTGCACGCGATCACCTCATGAACGGGCAGGTCACGAAGCCAGAAGTGGGGGGTCTCTAACCAGAATTCCATCGCGTTCAGTCCTGAACGGGACACAAAACTAAAAATTTCGCTGATTGTGTATTCATGAAAAAACATGCTTGCGACGGAAAATGATACCATGGTAGTACTATTTGATATGCGTTTTTAGCCTAATAATGGTTGATGGACTGGTTCAACCGCCCTGATGTCACAACCGTTTCTGAAAAGACTCCATTACAGGTCTCTGAGCTGTCAGCGATTATCGAAGGTCTCCTTGACAATCCCCTCCTTCAGGATATCCTTGTCCGCGGAGAAGTGACGAACTATACTCATCATGCGCGGGGGCACCGCTACTTCTCTCTCTCGGAAAAAGGCGGGGGTAACACCGCTGCGGTAATCAAATGCGTCATGTGGCGGTCGGATGCCGAACGGCTTTCATTTTGTCCTTCTGAAGGAATGGAGATCATTGTCGCAGGCACGGTCAGGGCGTATGCTCCTCACGGGTCATACCAGCTGCAGGTAAAGGCGATAAGAAAAGCCGGTCTCGGCGAGAAATTCCTGCTTGTTGAACAGTGGAAAAAGCAACTTGCCGCAGAAGGATGTTTTTCGCTGGAACGGAAACGCTGCCTGCCGGCGTTCCCGGCCGGGTCGGTGTGGTTACTTCAGAAACGGGTGCGGTAATCCATGATATACGGACCGTTGTGGGAAGACGGTATCCCCTGGAGATTATTATATCCCCGACAGCGGTACAGGGCGAGCTGGCTCACCGGGAGATTGCCGCTGCGATTACCCGCATCTCGGGTCTGGTGGACGTCGTCATCGTTGCACGGGGAGGGGGCAGTTTTGAGGATTTGTTCCCCTTTAACCATCCGGATGTTGTGCGGGCCATTGTTGCATGTACGGTTCCGGTGGTAAGCGCAATAGGTCATGAAGTAGATGTAACATTAAGCGATCTCGCTGCAGACCTCAGGGCAGTGACACCCTCCGCTGCAGCAGAACTGGTGGTACCTGACCGGCTTGTGCTGACAGCCCGGTTGCAGGAACTCAAAAACCAGCTGAGTCACTGCTTTGCAGGACAGGGTTGCATGGGCACGGGATGAGATTTCTGACCTCGGGACCGGCTCCGCCCACAAAGGTTTTTGAGGAAAATCGAAGAGAGAAAACAAAACACGGCTGACCTTTCGGAACGGCTCGAACGGGCTTTTTCAAACCGGCTCGGGCGCGAACGCCTGCTCCTTGCGGAGATGAAAACTGCCCTGGACAGCAGGAACCCGGTAGCCGTCCTTGCCCGGGGTTATTGTGTTGCAGAGAAGCAGGGCAGAGTCGTCAGGAGCACAGGCACATTAACAAAGGGAGACTGTATGAATATCAGGTTTTATGATGGCAGCAGTCAGGTAATCGTGGAGGACGTGAATCATGAAAGAAACCTATGAGACAAAGATCGAACAATTAAGAAAGATCATAGAGAAGATCGAGGACGGGAATACCGGGCTTGATGACAGCATGAAACTGTATGAGCAGGGTGCAGTGCTGGTAAAGCAATGTGAAATACTGCTTACCGAGGCTGAATTAAAAATTACCACGCTCAGCCGGGACGCGTAGCAGTCAGGGTCACGGTCATCTCTTTTCCCAAAACAAGGTTTGCGATAAGTGCTTCCGGCAGGCTTGCCGCCACATGATCGGACAGAATACCGATTGTCCGCCCGCAGACAAAGGTGCTCCGGCGCCAGACCATATCAGTCGGATGGTCCAGGGTAAATGCCGAGGAACCCCGTGAGTGTACTTCTGCAATTACCCCCCCACAGGATAGTCTGGTGAAAAGCACAGCATCATCATGGGAAAGTACCTGTCGGAATTCCGGTGAGAGTCCGCTGCAGCCTTTGTCCGCAGCGATACCAATGATGCAGTTGCCATTTTTCGTAAGGTGGTCTTCGACGGTCACCTCAAATGTTGTCGGGTGGTTGCCGAGGACAAGCGGGTGTCCCCTGCAATGGATTGTCTCCTGAGCCTCCATGCTTTATCATGTAGGGGTTGCCATTGATATTCAATGTTTATCACCGTCCACTGCCCCGAGTGCAACGAGGAGACCGAACACGAGATCATCACCGAATCCCATGATCTGCTTGTCCGCTGCACCACCTGCGGTCACCACCAGCACATCAAAAAGGAAAAAGAACCCCAGTCAATCCTCATTAAAACGATTGTCTCGAAAGAAGGGACATCGATGGTCTGCGGCATCGAACTGGGAGAGGATGATGAATGCAGCGTCGGTGACCACCTTGTCGCGGAATGCGGGGACGAAGCGTTCGGTGTTGAGGTAAGCTCTATCGAAGTCGGGGAGAGGCGGCAAAACCGTGCAAAAGCACCCGATATCACGACACTGTGGACCCGCACTATCGAACAGGTAGTGGTAAAAATCTCCATCCATGACGGGAGAAAAACTGCCCCGGTCTATATGGAAGTTGACGGGGAACAGCCGTTTGTAGTCGGAGAGATGTATGTTGCTTCAGGAAAGAGGTTCAAAGTCTCTCACCTCAAACTTCGTGATGGCCCGTTGATGAGAAAAGAGGGCTGGAAAACAGTTGCCCACCGCATAAAACGAATCTACGGCATCCGGTTATAGATATTTCATAATTGCCGCCCTGAGTTGTTCCGTGTGAACTACCCCTTCGAACCGCTCAGCAACTTTCCCTTCTTTTTCAATAATAATAGTCGGAGTAACCTTTAATCCAAATTCGCTGATAAATTGCGGGTTTTTTATAGCATCGATCTCCTCAATGGTGATGTTGAGGGCTTTTGCCACTTCAGTATTTATCGGGGTCTGCTCCATGCAGCCCATGCACCCCGGCTGGTAAAAACAGATCACACGCACTGCCATGAACATGAGTGGACAGCATACATAAAAAAGAGTTTGTGTGGTGTTACCGTTTGTTGATGGAAATAACCCTTACATCGATCGAAGGATAACTGAAATCCACGATAACTCCTTCAGGGGACTTGCTTGCCACTTCACCAATACGCAGGAAGGTGGTTGCCGTGGTATTATTTGCGACCGCTTCAGGGTTATCCGAAACGCCCATAAAGAAATTGTCGCCAACACTGATATCAGTCAGGTTAATCTTGCTCTGCGCAAGTTGTTCAACTGACCAGTCATGGGTCATTGAGACGTTCGAAGCGATGGGGATACGTTTCTGTTCGTTGACTTTCATCCCGACAATCCCGGAACTTATCGAATTAAATTCCGAGGAAAAAATTGCGAGCTGCTTGACACTTGCCCCGCTTGAAGGATATACCGCAACTGAATAAATCGGTTTTTCAATCGTCTGGTTGGAAATTATCGTCAGCTGATTTGATCCGAATATCTGCCGGTTTTTTGCCACAGCGGTGTCATACGTTGTTTTATCTGACGTCACAATCGGTTGCCCTGCAGCGTCAAAGATAGTATAATCCATCACAACCGAATCACCGGGTTTCACTGAACTGAACATGGTCAGCCAGTGAGAACCGGTACCGGAAAGTATCATGAGCACGACAAAAAGCACACAGGCACCAACAATAAGTACCTTTTTCACGGTTTTCATCGATTCTTCTTTCTTTTTCTTTTCTCCCATCCTTGGTAATCCTCATAATTACATCATTGTCCAATCGACATAAACTATTCCGATGGGGCAGGGACGAGGGTCATATTTTTACTATACCTACTAACTCAAAGTTTGCCTGTCTGCTGAAACGATAGACAATCAGAAACAAAAAAAGGATGAATATGTACCTGGAGAAGATAGCCATCCGAGTCTGTGTGGGATGCAAAAACCGGTTTCAAAAAAAGGTACTGGAAGTCAGGTTCAAAAAATCAAAAATCTCCTTCAAAATCGCACAGAGAAATTGAATAAGGCTTCAATCTCCCTTTTTCCGATGACTTTTAGTACTCTTTTCACATAAATCTGTAATGATGGATAAAAAAAAGGTCAAGGACTATATGACCTATGATGTCGTCAGTATTGATTTTCACGGCACGGTAAAAGACATTATCGAAAAAATACAAAAAACTCACCACGACGGTTTCCCGGTTGTTGATGGCGATGAAGTAGTCGGGTATGTTTCAGCACGGGATCTTCTCTTTGTCCAGCTGACCACTCCTGTCAGTGAGGTGGTATCGAAAAGCCTCATTGTTGCCGACCCGGAGATGGACATCAATGATGCTGCCCGGGTCATCTTCCGGAGCGGGATTCAGAAACTTCCGGTTGTCGATGAGAAAAACCACCTGCTGGGCATCATCTCAAATTCCGATGTGATCCGTTCCCAGATCGAGCATGTTTCCCCAGAAAAAGTCTTCAATTTTATCACTACGTTAAAAAAGCTTTATGGTGTAGATCCTACGCTTGACCGGGGCACTGTGCCTGTCCGGGATCTCCTGCCTACCCAGTCAAAAATCTATGAGGATGAACTTGAGGGGCGGATATACGAGATTAAAAAAGGACTCGCAGAGCCCATTATTGTGGTGAAGCGCCCGGGACGGATTATCCTTGTAGACGGGCATCACCGTGCAATCGCAGCCAAACGCCTTGGAATAACCGCAATTGATGCCTATATCATTGTAATAAAAGAAGACATTGAACTGGGTATGGAACGCACTGCACACGCGATGAACTTAAAATCATTAGACGACGTCCAGGTGCTCGATTACGCCCGCCATCCCCTCGTTGCAATTACCCACCGGCTTGTACGAAGAGTATAACCCTCCCCGATTCAAAAAACCGGATCCTTTTTCATTGGTTAAAACAGGATTTTTTGATTTTTTTAATGCACCCTAGGAACCTTCATAGCGAAGATCGTATTTTTCATTCAGGACGTGTTCTTTAACGATAGTACCATCAGGTACAACCACCTCCGGCCAGAGACGGGTTTTCGAGTGGACAACTACCCTGTCCCGCAGGACAACACGGGGACCAATAACCGTATCGTTCTCGATACTGCAGCGTTCGCCGATATGCGTATCGTTATCCATGATACACCCGGATATGGTGCTGTTCGCCCCGACAACGACACGGTTATACAGGGACGATGAAAATACCTTGGTGTTATTTCTCAGGATACATTTTTCACCTATACTTGTGTAGGGACCGATTAACACATTATCGCCAATAGTTGTTCCCGGGCCGATAGCCACCGGGCCAATTACCTTGGTGTTCTTACCAAGCGTGATAGAATCTCCCAGCTGGACCGGGCCCTGGATCTGTGCCCCATGCATCGAGAGATTCCCGATGATATCAGTAAAAGCGATATCCTGCAGCTTCCAGCGCTCGGCCTGCCGGAGAGAGTGCGGACTTCCCACATCGGTCCAGTTACCCCGGGCAAGCCAGCCTTTCAATACAAATTCTTCCTCCATCATCCGGGGAAACAGGTCGCGGGCAAAATCATATTTGGTTGCTGGCGGTATATGGTCAAAAACTGCCGGGTTGCAGACATACATCCCGGTGCTTGCGAGATTGGAGAAGATCTCACCAGGCGCCGGTTTTTCCTTGAAACGTTTTATCTCGTACGTGACATCAATTTCCGCAATACCATACTCTCCGGGGTCATCGATGGAAATGAGGCCGATGGTCGTGGTTGCCTTCTCTTTCTGGTGGGCGCGGTAGAACTCAAGCACATTCAAATCGGTAACATGGTCCCCTCCAACGACTAAAAAATCCTGCCCGTCGAGATACCGCTGGGCGTTTTTTACACTCCCGGCAGTTCCGAGCTTGGTTTTTTCATGGACATAGGTGATTTCGACTCCAAAAAGTGACCCATCCCCAAGTGCTTCTTCAATAGCATTGCCCATATATCCTAAGGTTATCACTACCTCACGGAAACCCATATTCGAAAGATGTGAGACCAGGTGCTGGATCGAAGGTCGGTTGACAATGGGGATACACGGTTTTGGCCGTTCAAACGTGAGCGGGCGGAGCCGGGTCCCCTCCCCACCGCACATTATACACACCTTCATACCACAAATTTTGCGCTGAACAGGTTTAAGGATAGTGCTGGACGCGGTTTTTCCCGATTAATGGAAAAAGGCATAAATAAAGGATTTTTGGCTCTGTAGAAACGGGCATGAACAGAGTGTTCGCACTCAGAACCATGAAAATTGTATAATATACGAAGGGCCCCGCCTCAGGGCCTCTCCGAGGCACGACGGGACAGGTTGGTTAATGGTATTTTTTGGTTGCTGATCCGCCGCGGGGGCGTCCCTCCATAGGCGGCGGCGTTCATCGTAACTGAAGAATAGCGATGATAATCCTCTCATCATACCTGAATTTTTCGATTTTCATGAGAAATGTTTTTAAAAACCCGAACTCTCAAGGGGGTTTCACCCCCCCACTTGGCCCCCCAATGCGATAACCCCCGGGAAGGTAATAACAGCACTATCACATAGCGCAGGATTGGTATGGGGGGACAGGCACTGTCCCTTCCTTCAAAGCATGTGTCCTTTTAATTTGTGCTACAATAAAAGGAATTTTACAGAGCCGATTTTGGCTGATGTATGCGGTTGCCTGAATGATAAGATCTACAGTAATGGCGAAGACCGGCATCATTCATGGGGAGTTGTAAGCCGGTTCATGGGTATTATATCCGACACACGACAACAAATAGAGCAGGTGAATATCCATGGCTGAGGAAGATTACCGCATTCTGCCGGTACAACAAGGGAAAGTTCAGTGTCTCCCGGACAAAAAAGAACCAGTAGAGAACTGCGGGTTCTGCATCCACTGCCGGGAGTTCAGCGTTGGGGGAAAATTTGTAAAATCACCATCGCTTGCCTACTGCACGAAATGCCGGGTAACAGAGCGCGTGGATTATGCAAAGGCGACCGCCGTGAAATGCGCTGACCGACAGTCGGAAGGATTTCACAGCATAACCAGTCTCATCAGTTGAACACTGGTGATACACCATCAAAAAACGTTTTATAATTTCACCAGGGCTACAATTGCATCCATATCCACGGATTCTTCATACAGGTCTGCCAATGCGTCATAGGGATCCGACGGCCCTTCGGGTGATTGGGGTGTAGGGCAGACCTTTTTTTGCAAACAGGAACGAGAGGAGAGCATTTGCTGCGGAAGGGTTCAAAAACAGGCCGTGCAGGTAGGTGCCAAAGACCAGACCATCATCGCTCACCCGCCCGTCGCCTTCAAGGGCTTCCTGGTCCCTGGTCGATTCGGTTACCCCCATGTGAATCTCGTACCCCTTGACCTCTCCCATGGCTGAAAGGATGGGGGGGACCATGCAGGCATTCCTTGTGACCTGGAGGGTATTTTTTTCATAGGATGCAAACCTCGTGACGCAATCCAGCAGTCCAAGGCCGTCGTATGTGCCGGCATCGGACTCAAAACCGGCATCAATGAGGGTTTTTCCCAGCATCTGGTATCCCCCGCATATCCCGATAACCGGAATGCCTTTTTTCCGGGCTGCATGAATGTTGCGGTCGGTACCGGTCCTGACCAGCGCAGTGAGATCGTCAATGGTGTTCTTGGTACCGGAATGATGATGCAGTCATATCCATCCAGCGAAGCGCCGGGAGATACATATTCTACTGCGGCATGCTGTTCGAGCAGCTCAAAATCCGTGAAATTGGAAATTTTCGGGAGCCTGATAACCGCAATCCTGACTTCCACGTGTTTTGTTTTTTTATCTCCCAGGGAAAGCGAGTCCTCGCTGGGCAGCGGGATCGCAAACCAGGGGATGACCCCGAGAACCGGTATGCCGGTGAGTTCTTCAATTTTTTTTACACCGGGAGCAAAAATAGAGGGATCTCCCCGGAACTTGTTGATGATAATCCCTTTCACAAGGGGGCGTATATCATCCGGCAGGAGCTCGACCGTACCATAAATTTGCGCAAATACACCACCCCGCTCGATATCTGCAACGAGGATTACCGGGATGCGAAGCTTTTTTGCAGACTGCGTATTTGCAATATCCCGGTCGTAGAGGTTCAGTTCCGCTGCTCCTCCGGCGCCTTCCACGATAACCTGACCGAACGCGGACTTCAGCCGTTCAAAGGATTCCAGAGATTTGATGAGAAGTTCCGGCGTTTCCTCGTAATACTCAGCAATATGGACGTCCTTATACGGTCGTCCGTGAAGCACAACCTGCGAGATGCAGTCCCCTTTTGGCTTGAGGAGGACCGGGTTCATGTCAGTGCTGGGCGTAACTTTTGCAGCCACTGCCTGCATCGCCTGTGCCATGCCAATCTCTCCTCCGTCCGGTGTGACATAGGAGTTCAGGCTCATATTCTGGGACTTGAAGGGGGCGACACGTATCCCGCGGCGGATAAGGCAGCGGCAGATGGCCGCAACGGTCACGCTCTTTCCAACATGGGACGCTGAACCCATCACAAACAGGGACATGCCAGTACTTATTGTGGAATTTCAGATCATAAAAAACAAGGTTCTTTAAAATATATTTTAATAAAATCTCACGTTTACCGCGGGATCCGGTCGGGTCTCCCCAAAATCACCCCCAATTTGTCCAAATACGCCTTTATTCCTTCAGGCAATGCCAAGTAATAAATAACCAGAGACGTAAAAATACATGTAATGATTGGTGGGATTTGCCCGACGTGTGGACTACCGAAAGAACTATGTATCTGTGAAGAGGTAGCAAAGGAACAACAGAGAATCAATGTAAAAGTGAACAAACGCCGTTACGGAAAAGAAGTAACCGTTATCGAAGGACTGGATCCAACGGATATCGATCTGGAAGATCTTTCAAAATATATGAAAAGCAAGCTCGCATGCGGTGGAACGGTAAAGGGAAACTCCATTGAATTGCAGGGCAATCACCGCGACAGGGTGAAAGAGCTGCTTTCCCTGAAGGGTTACAGCACGGAAAATATTTCCTGATCTTTTTTTCTTTTTTTTTTTAAAGTTGGCTGTCTTATCATAAGTGAATGGACTATTGTATAATGGTATATCAGAATCATACCAGGAGATTCAGGAAAGAAAACGAATATTATGATTTCAATACGGTAAACCCAATGGATGTCAGATAAAACTGCTTAACAAATTCTGAAATAAAGAATTTTTCTATTTTTCAGGTATGAATACCCCCAAGATTAATTTCAAAATTTTTATATTTTCATGAATCTATTTCCTTGCATCCACGTCCTTTTATAATAGCGTGTTTAATGGATAGCTTGCATCAGAGCCCGGGGTGTGAATGAGAGATGGAACAAGAGGTATTAAATAAATTATTGATTGTCTTTGGTATTCTGATCATAATTTCCGTTATACCTGCCGATGCCGCTGATGTAAAATTGTCCCCAGTTGCCCGGTATTGGATTTCAGGGTAGTGAAAGCACGGGGAAGGAGAGCCACACATCATATATCCAGAGTGTAGATGGTAACTGGGCGCCTCCGATATCCACCGGGGTAGCTTATGACTATTACGCTACAGGGCTTGATTCAAGGTTCTGGGATGCGTTAAGTATAAAATTCGAATACCGGCGCATATAGCCCGTCAGGAGGTATAAGGCGGTCCTGCGGTTTTATGCCCAAAGGGGAGGTTACGACAACGCACAGTGGAATCACTATATCATTTTGCAGGGTGATAGAAATCCGACATACCAGGATTCTAACTGGGAGGCTGTAGCGAATGATCCGAAAGTCGAGACTCTCGGTGGTTCAGGAGGAACTGGTTTGAAAAGGAGTTACCCGGTCCTGGAACTCGATAGCGGTTCTTTCTGGGTTACACTCAGGATGTGGAATGTCAGGGTTGATGCCGTAGAACTTGTTTTAATCTCTAATGAGGTTTCTTCAATCACCGTTACCTCACCAAACGGAGGAGAGACGTGGGTTCACGGGTCCACGCACGATATTACCTGGACGTCCTCCGTGGATGCGGGATCGAACGTGAAGATTGAACTGATGAAGGGAGCTACCGTGTATCGGACCTAGCGAACACCCTCAATGACGGTTATTGTAGCTGGACACTGCTGGATGCTGAAGGGACCGGGTCTGAGCTGCACATGTACCGAATCACCAGTTCATCCAACGCGGCTGTCACCGATATGAGCAATGGATACTTTACTATCACTGCTGCCCCACCCACACCCTCAATCACGGTTACCTCACCAAACGGCGGAGAGACGTGGGTTCAAGGATCCACGCACGATATTACCTGGACGTCCTCCGGGAACGCAGGATCGAACGTGAAGATTGAACTGATGAAGGGGAGCGACCCGTGTATCGGACCTAAGCGAACACCCTCAATGACGGTTCCTGCAGCTGGACACTGCTGGATGCTGAAAGGGACCGGGTCTGACTACCGTGTACAGGATCACCAGTTCGACCAACTCGGCTGTCACTGATATGAGCAATGGATACTTTACCATAAACGCCGCTACACCCACACCCAATCCCACACCCAATCCCACAATCACTGTTACTTCACCAAACGGCGGAGAGACATGGCAACGAGGTAAAACGCATACTGTTACGTGGGATTATACGGACGATCCGGGACCGAACGTGAAGATTACCCTTTTACTGAGAGGCATGGAAATGGAGACAATCTCCGCAAGCACCTCAATCGGTAGTAACGGCAAAGGTTCGTATACATGGTCAATTTCGCCTACCGGATCAACAGGGAAGAATTTCGCGGTCCAGGTACAGAGTATCAGCCAACCCGGGATAAACGCGACAAGTAATACATTCTACGTTATCTCGGCATCAGAGTCTACCTCAATTTCTGTCCAGGTCCCGAATGGTGGGGAGTCATGGGCCCAGGGTTCGACCCAGAGGATAAGTGGGCATCGAGTGGTGAAGCAGGATCACGCGTGAAGATAGAGTTGCTGAAAGGGAGCTCAACGGTTCAGACCTTGTCAACGAGTACATTATCTACCCTTGACGGCAGGTTTTTCCAATGGACTATCCCCACAACAGTTACCGCTGGATCGGATTACCGGATCAGGATTACCAGCACCTCAAATCCAGCGATTTATGACGTGAGCAATTCCTATTTCACCATCACATCCGCTGCCACGGGATCAATTACCGTGGTGGAACCTAATACTGACAGTTATTGGTGGTGGGATAGTCAATTCCCCATCAAATGGACTTACACAGGTAACCCGGGAGCGATGGTAAATATCACACTTATACGGAATGGAGTGGAAGTCGCCCCAATTGCAACGGTTCCTCTTGGCAGTAGTGGAGCGGGATCTTATGAATGGAAGGTTCCAAGAAATATAGGCGATTCGTACGAGAAAATTCATTCAATCCGGGTCCCAGAGCACAACTCAGCCCTCTATCATGGATGATAGTGATAACTTCCGGGTTTCGCATCAGTGGCATGATGACGCAATAGCCTTCATGTATGTTAATTTAATTTCTCCAAGCAAGGAAATTGGTACAATGTCCGGATTCTTACTCAAACCCCTTTTACATACTATGCTGCCCTGAGCTGGGATGTAGGGTATTATGGTATCCAGAGTGAGGGGTGAGACCTATCCTCAGAAACACATTCATCTGACAGTGTGGGATACTAACGATGGTAAAGCAACTTCTCTTGTATCGAAATCAGATGATGTGTCCTGTAATCATAACTGCGACATGGAGGGTTGCGCCATGATTTGCACGTATAATTATAATTGGCAAGTGAATCATGACTATAAACTGGTCATAAAAGCAGAAAACGTGGGAGAGACTACCCAGTATCAGGCGTTATTCTATCCTGATGAGACGTCCCAACCCAAACACATTGCTACTCTTGCCTATCAGAAAAAAGATACGTGGATCAATCAAATCACGTCATTTATTGAGGATTTTGCGTATCCTGGCTACCCACAACACTGCGGATCATTGTATTACCGGTCAGTGCTTTTCGGAAAGGGTTACCGGAAAGATTTGAGTGATACAGTATTTCCCCTGAATTCCGCGAAGTACTCACCAAATGGCGGATGTGGAAATCGTAATGCCAATGTACAGTATTTCAATAATATCGGGTATTTCTTCGGTGAAACGGGATCCGGAGTTGTTGAACGAATTACACCAAATTCTATCCTGAATATCATAACGCCACAACCGGACGCATTACCGTCACCTCTCCCAATGGTGGAGAGACCTGGCTGAAAGGATCTGTTCACGGCATTACCTGGACCTCTGCAGGAAATACAGGATCGAACGTGAAGATTGAGATCCTGAAAGGAAATTCAGTTATCGGGACTCTGGCAAATACCTTAAACGTGGGTTCTTACAGACTGGACAGTGTTATCCTCCTATGCAACCGGGACGGACTACAAAATCCGGATAACAAGTCTGACCTACCCGGAAATTTCGGACACGAGTGACAATTCCTTCACCATTGCAGACACGCTTCCACCGGTCGCTGATTTTATCGGCTCACCCGTAACCGGTACTGCACCACTCCAGGTTGCATTTACTGACCAGTCAACGGGGACCGCAATTACCAACTGGCGCTGGGATTTCGGTGACGGGACCTTCACAAATTATGGGAGTAAAACGAATCCCACACACCGATATACCAAAGCCGGGACCTATAGTGTTACCCTTACGGTGACGAATGTATATGGATCTCACACAAGGACCCGTCCAGGTTATATCACCGTGACAAGCGTTCCTGTGAACTCGGGTTCGACTCAGATCGGAATATTCCGCCCGTCAACCGGATTATGGTATTTTGATTACAACAATGATGGAACAGTTGACAGATCCTTCAGGTATGGAGGCAGTCTCCGACCAGATTATTGCCGGGGACTGGGATGGTGACGGGACTGACGGAATTGCGATATTCCGGCCATCGACCGGGTACTGGTACTTTGATACTAACCTCGATGGTGTAGTTGATAAGTCCTTCAGGTTCGGGGGAGCGACCTAACGGATCATCACCGGGAAATGGTCGGGTACATCCACGGGGATTGCAATATTCCGCCCGTCAACCGGATACTGGTGTTTTGATTACAACCTCGATGGAACCGTCGATAAATCCTTCAGGTACGGAGGCGGCTCCGACCAGATTATTGCAGGGGACTGGGATGGTGACGGGACTGACGGGATTGCAATATTCCGGCCATCAACCGGCTACTGGTACTTTGATTACAACCTCGATGGAACCGTCGACAAATCCTTCAGGTACGGAGGCAGCTCCGACCAGATTATTGCAGGGAAATGGTCGGGTACATCCACGGGGATTGCAATATTCCGACCGTCAACCGGGTACTGGTACTTTGATTACAACCTCGATGGAGCTGTTGACAAATCCTTCAGGTACGGGGGCGGCTCCGACCAGATTATTGCAGGGGACTGGAATGGTAACGGAACGAAAGGGATTGCAATATTCCGACCGTCAACCGGATACTGGTAATTTGATTACAACCTCGATGGAGCCGTTGACAAATCCTTCAGGTACACGAGGCAGCTCCGACCGTATTATTGCAGGGAAATGGACTTAAAATACCAGCGGGGATCTAAATTTAAAAAATTTTTATCATCATAGACTTAATTCAGTCCCGTTGCATCATTCCCATTCAGCGCTCTTGTGATAGAAAATACTATTTACCATATCTTCATGTGAAGGTTATGGAATGGTTTTTCATCAGGAATTTGGGAGAGCCAAAGTGAGGGGATAGAAATACGATACTCCATTCGTATAAACAGCCACAATTCAGCGGGGCTTTAAGGGACCTCATTCTCCCAGATTACTTTACCCCGGACCGGGATGGATACTCTTGTTCAGACACCATGGTCAAATCCCAGGTGAAAGTGATCGTTGTTGAGGGTTTGGGTGCGGGCACGCGTCACATTTCAGGAAAATAAAGATTCTGGGATATCTAAAATGTCCATCTGCCTGCTATTATTCTGTCGGTCGATCCACCATATCTGAACGACTTATCGACAGTTCCATCAAGGTTATTATCGAAATACCAGTACCCGGTTAAAGGGCGGAAGATTGCGATTCCGCTATTCCCATCAACATTCCAGTCCCCGGAATGATCTGGTCCCAGACTCCCGCCATATCGGAAAGACTTATCGACAACACCGTCAAGGTTATAGTCGAAATACCAGTACCCGGTCGATGGACGGAAGATGGCGATGCCATCTATACCGTCACCGTTCCAGTCACCGACAATGATCTGGTCCCCCACACCACCGTATCTGAACGATTTATCGACAACACCGTCAAGGTTGTAGTCGAAATACCAGTCACCGGTCGATGGCCGGAAGATTGCTATCCCGTCCTTGCTTCCCTGCCAGTTTCCGGCAATGATCTGGTCGCCGACTCCACCATATCTGAACGACTTATCGACAACACCGTCAAGGTTGTAGTCGAAATACCAGTACCCGGTCGATGGACGGAAGATTGCTATCCCGTCCTTGCTTCCCTGCCAGTTTCCGGACAATGATCTGGTCGCCGGCACCGCCATATCTGAACGACTTATTGACAACACCGTCAAGGTTGTAGTCGAAATACCAGTACCCGGTGGAAGGGCGGAAGATGGCGATACCCGTCTTTCCGATTCCCTGCCAGTTTCCGGTAATGATCTGATCCCAGTACTACCGCCATATCTGAAGGATTTATCGACAATACCGTCAAGGTTGTAGTCGAAATACCGTACCCGGTGGAAGGGCGGAATATCCCTATATTATTGTTAGCAGGTAACGGTCTCCCGAGTAATGTAACAGTCTTTACCGGAGAAACGGTTCTTCCGGTATACGCTGCACCTCCACCCGGTAATTATCGTCACATATTATTTAACCTGGACTGGATAGTAACGTAATAGGTGCCTGTCGTGTAGGCACTCGTATTCCATGCGAATTCAGTCCCTTGTCCTGTCCCTGCGTTAGTCCTGCCCCAGGTATACGGTTGAGTTGAGACGTTCAGGGCTACAAGACTTCTTGCCACACCATCAACGTCCTGCAATCCCTGAAGGGTTGTTCCGTTTTGGTAACCGTACGATGATGTCAAGGAAGCCATCACTTTGTTCACCACTTCCTGTTGTATTAAATACCGGGCTTCGTAAGGATGGATCAGCGAGCACAGGTGTACATGTTCGTGACGATCTGGAACTGGAGTTCCGCATTATTGGGAACCGATGTGCCGGAAACATCTGCACCACCATTTGGGTAGGAATCTCTGATACTCACGTCGAGGCATTGGAGATCTAACGTTAAAGACCGCGCCAGCGCCTGCTTTTGCCCAGTTGTTGTCGTTTGCATCGACGAGATACCACTGGCCTTGATAATTATCAAATTCTGCCTGGGTTACCGTAAACGAGTTTTCCCGTCCAGCAAGGTCAATAGAAACGGTAGGTCCTGAAAATCTTATGTCTGCTGCCGACACCCACCACCCGATGACGGTAATTGAGGTGGGTTCACCCTGTGCATTGGCTGATGCCATAGCCGGGGAAATGTCTAAATTCTGGCTCTCCCACAAACACTGTTGCTCCCGCACTGCAATTCGGTGCTACCATGTAGTAACCATCAACAAGGTCTGCAGATACTGGCATTGAAACCAGACACAATGTAGTGATACAGAGCAGGATATTGAGGTATAGGTTTTTCATTTATGTACACGTCCGATTGTAAAATCCCGCTGTCGTATAGGTATTTTTATAATTTTGGATGCGATAAAAAAATACTCGTATCTTACAAACATAAAGTTTGGTAATTGAGTATTACGATTACATTCTTCGGTTCGGGGTGATCATCCAAATCGAACGTTTATTAAAAAAATCAGATAAAGAACCTGAAGGTTACCCAGGCAATGAACAGCATTATCGCCGAATACTTCAGGCCTGCAATAAGCCGCCCTTCACCCATCTGGCCTGCAACAAGTCCTGAGAAGAAACCCTGGAGCATACCGGCATGGGTGAATAACCGCTTATACTGGAATAAGTCAATCTGGCCCATGAAACCTCTCGCACCTGAAGCCGCTGCCGAGGCCCCGGCTCGTTGCCATCGTGGTCAGGAATGTCGAAACCAGGATGGCAATGACGAACAGGAATACGGCAAAAGACACGAGCACGATGATCACGTAGATCAGCATGTTGTTACTCCGTTCCGTGGAAAGGTTCACAACTTCGAAGGTGTCTTTTGCGGCTGCCCTCAGCACCTCGCTGATGTCCCCGCCGGCTTTGCTTGCTTTTGCAATCAGGTCAACACTCCGGTCTGCAAGGGGAGTGCCCAGATCTCTTCCGAACCGGTACATTGCTTCAACAAATCCGGCTCCCCAGGACATATCCATATCGAGTTTCCTTATATGAGGGGTGAGTGTCGAATATTCCGCACCTGCAACAATATGCACGGCATTGGGAAGAGTCATACCGGAATCATTCATGCCAGCAAGGTCCCGGAAGAAATTCGGGAGAGCATTTTCCAGGTTTTTTACCCTCATCTGCTCTTTAAAGTCAAGGAATGCGACAGGAACAATCGCAACCAGGACGGCAAAGACAGTATAATCATCAATAAGGGTCGAGGTAAACAGGACTCCAATCCCATACGACATCACCGATGAAACAAAACCCCCGATAAAGATAATCAGGGCGATCGGTACCGTGAGGATGAGGATATTTACCGGTTTTTCCGTAAGCACCTGAAACGGGTGTTTTAAGAATTTTCCCAGCCCTTCCCGGGTCTGTCGGTCTTTCTCAAGATTCCGGGTGATCTCGTCAACTTCCGATTCTACGGAACTCAATTCAGTCTGATTTGAGAGGTGGCGGGGTTTTATCGCCCCGGTTAATCATATTTTTAATGTGATCTTTGATACTCATTTCAGGACTCCGGGGTCATGGAACTGATCATGATAACAAACATTATACTCCCGAGGGGGATCATGACATAGATGACTGCATAGAGGAACATCGGCTTGTTATCACCGGAAAGCACCGACATGATCGACTGGAGGATAATCAGGAACAGCGTTCCTGCAACCATTGCGGTCACATAAGACTCAGACACGAGTGCCAGGGTTTCTAAAAACATCTTCTGGGTCTGCCTGTTTTCCAGTGTGTACTGCTCAGCTTTTGTCCTGAAATAATCCGTGATGTTCCCTCCGCTCGCAACACTTGCCATGGTGCCTTGTAAAAATTCCTTCATGCGGCTGCTTGGAGTGCTTGATGAAACGAGGCGGAGCGCATCGATCAAATCCCTGCCAAAAATATCAATCTCACGGGAGATGTAGCGTGCCTCGACGGCACTCTGTCCATAAATTGAGCTGCTGCCCAGCAGGCGGAACACCTCTGCCGGAGTAATACCGGCCGTGGACATCGAGGTGATGTAGTTGATTGCATAGGGGAGGCTCGCATCGATGTTCCTGCGCCGGTTCCCTGCTTCCAGGCCGGGATACAGGATAAACGCAAGATAGGTCAGCCCGCCAAACACCAAAAGAGAGAAGATCGTGATAAATATTGTTCCGAGTATAAGCGAGTGTGTTGATAACCCGACCAGTATTTCAGGCACTTCTCCCCGGTACTTGATCATGTTGGGGACCTGGAAAATCCAGCTGACAACCCCGATTACCACGGCACCTGCAAGCCCGACAAGAATTGCGGAGATATATGCTGTAGAGAGATAGACTTCAAACGGTGTCTTGAACCTGGCAGAAATAAGGTCATTTCTCAAAGCTGCATAGTCCTCTCTTTTATCCTTCATCCGTTTTCCCAGAAGGTTGAAACAGAGCCGTTCAAAACTATTCATACAGGTCCTTCCTTACCTTTTCAATAACTGATTCGGGATCGCGATGGTAGGATATGAGGATTTTTGCCACATCCTTGTAATGCCGGATCTTCTTGATCCTCATCCATTCAAGCACTTCCTGGCGACGCTTCAACTCCTCACGCATGCGGCTTTCTGACCACCCTTTTGCCTCCATGATTTCCTCAAGAAGGTAGGACTTCCCCGAATAGATGATCTCGTCTGTCGCTGACCGCCATTTAAAGACCTCGTTTGTGATCAGTTCATTGGTCCTCGGGTCTATGTCCAGGATCTCGACGATCTGCTTGTTACGACGGATACGTTTGCCACCAACCCTTCCCTGCACCTGGACACAGATAAAATCCAGCGCTGAAAGCATGTTCCGCGGAACATCCATAGGCGGGTTCTCAATACGGTGGACGACACTCGCCACGGAATCCGCGTGGGTTGTAGAATAGGTGGTATGACCAGTGCTCATTGCCTGGAAAAGAGTCTGGCATTCTTTCCCTCGGACTTCACCCACGAGGATGTATTCAGGACGCTGTCGCATCGCAGCCCGCAGGAGCTCGTACATGTTGATTTCACCCCTGCCGGATGTATCGAAAGAATCGCGGGTAATGCTGGGAATCCAGTTCGGGTGAGGGAGTTTCAATTCCCGTGTGTCTTCGAGTGAGACGATCTTTGACATCGGGGGAATAAATAAACAAATGGCATTGAGAGCCGTGGTTTTTCCTGATGCGGTTCCACCGGCAAAAATTGCGGATTTCCCGTTTTCGACACAGAGCCAGATATAGGCGATAGACAACGGGGCAAACGTTCGCCATTCAATAAGATCGGTGGGTGTGATCGGCTCGTCCTTGAATTTACGGATAGTGAACGTTGAGCCGTGTGCGGTAACTTCCTGGCCAAGCGTCATCTGGATACGCGAACCGTCCTGCATGGTCGAATCCAGGATGGGTTGTGCAATTGAAATGTATTTTCCTGAACGCTGGGCCAGTTTGGTAACAAACGAGTCCAGTTCTTCCGCATTCGAATAGCTCAGGGTTGTCTTCATTGATTCGTAATTTGAGTGATACACAAAGAGCGAGGAATGGACCCCGTCACAGGAGATATCCTCGATATATTTGTCATGCATGATCGCGTCGATAAGACCTTCCCCGAGGAATTCCTTGTGCATGTTGTAAAGAATAGTCTCGCGCTGGACCGGACTGAGTTTGATACCGAAGTCTAAAATGACATCAGTGGCCGCAGATCTCAGCTTGATTCCGGCTTCCTCTTTGGAAATGTCTTTTGTGTTGATATCCAGGGTTTCAAACAGTCGTTCCTTTAATTCTTTTAACAGGTCTATTTCCGGCTCCGTAAGGACTGGTTCAAGCACCCGGTAGGTGTACTCGTGGGTGGAATGATCATAGATAATCTGGATATATGCATACGGGGGATTAACCGGATAGATCTCCACCTCCTCGATGCCGGGTTGGGGTTTGAAACTGATGTCAACAAGAGGTCCATGCTTCTTTGGATCATATTCTTCGAGCGTGGAATGAACGGCCTTGAAAAGCCGCGACAGCCCGAATTTTTTCTGCTCAGGCTTGGGTTTTGCTTCAGCTCCTGTTTCGGCAATATCAAGATCCTTAAAACCTGCAGTAGAGAAGTTCTTCTTCCAGATCTCATCGAAATCCGGCGGCAGGGTCCCCGTACCTTCAAATGCGCTGATCCGCCCGTGCAGTTTGAGTTCTTCTACCTTAAATGAGACACTTTTGGGGAGGATAAGACCCGAGATCTCGGAGATCTGGTCAACATTGACAATCTTTTGATCAGCTTCTGTAACCTGCTCAACAACCGCAGGGGCAGATGCCGCATTTTTTACCACTTTACTCCGGACAACTGCCTTGGGGTCTTCATCAATAATCTCTATGACCTCTTCAGGTGCTGTCTCATTTCCGGGTGGCTGAGTGGCCGGTTGATTCGTTCCCCTGCCTCCCAGAAGTTTACCAAGAGACTGCCGGACATCCCTTCCCTGTATGATGGCATCGGGTTCTGCAGGAGGCTTTTGTGACTTCTGGACGGACCCGGGGGTTTTTTCCTGCAGATCGTCTGCATCAGAAAATTCCAGATCATCATGCTGTGGTGCAGGCGGTTGAGTGAGGGGTTGGACTGACGACTCCCTTCGCTGGGGAGAGGGGTCCTCTGTTTTTGAGGTATCTAATTTTTTTCTGAGCGCATCGAAATCACCGATACGGGATGCAGAGCTCCCGCCCGCTGATGATGCCAGGGGAGGCGATTCAGTATTTTTCGGAACCTGTGCCTCCTCATTCTTTTTGTTTCCTTTGATCCTGCTGATCAGAGAATCTACATTATCCAGTGCTTCATCATCATCATTGTTCAATCCAGACATCACCCTTTGAACTAGATTTAGGTCTTCATTTATATTAAATGATTTTTTTTTTACATTTTAAACTATATATAGTATCAGCTATTGACTTAGTGAACATTCTGGTCGTTTTTTAATAAAAATGTCATCTTCAATGTTGGAAAATCCGTTTATTACCCGGAAATCTCTGACTGGATATTTTTTAAAACGACCCGTATGAGACCGAGGTGTGCATCCACGGTGGTAAAGACACAGATGTAGAGATCCCCGCAGGGAGCAATAATAAATTTATTTTCATCTGTTTCGAGAATCATCTGGTCAAGGGCGCCGATTTTCAGGTCCCGGGCAATCTTGGTCCCTGCCCGCATCAGATCTTCTGCAGATGCTGCCACGTGCTCAAAATCTGCATCTCCAATAGCCTGAATGGCAAACCCTTCGTAAAATGCAGCAACCGCAATAACGCCGGCAAGACTTTTAATTTTTTTTAATTTTGTTTCATCGAGTGGTTCAGGTATTTCTGCTGCCTCATCAGTACACAGGTCTTCGATATCCTCATCCGCAGTGGCCCCGGGTTCCTGGATGAGGAGGTCTTCTTCCTCAGAAATCTGGACTGCACGGGAATATTCATCATCCGTATATTTTCGCACATTGAGTGTCTGTGGACTTTCAAATTCACGGTCCTTTTCCATGTGCATGGGTGCAATGGCAGGTTGCCCGCGAAATAATGCGCTGGCATTTTTAAAATATGCAGAAACCAGTTTTCCATTGTTAATGAGGATAAATCCATGACCGGAGGGGGTTTCAGTCTCAATCAATCCCCGGAAGTTCATCAGGTACTGGAGGAATCCTTCTTTTTTGGGATTGGTGATGATCCCTTCCACAGTGCCTGCTGGTAATCTCATAAAAAAAGTACTGGTTATCAGAGAGCGGCAATGAGCCGCTCTTTATTCTTCTTTAATTCGTACCTGATTCTTCCGATGTTGGCGGTGGTATCTGCAACAATTGAAATGAGTTCATCAGCCGACAGTGGTGATAAAATAATAGGACCTTTTTCAAGTTCTACGAGCATCTGGGAGAGCTCCCCCTTCCCGAGAGTGGTGCCCATCGCTTCTGAGGTTCCAAGGCCGGTTGAAGCCATGGCCCCGAGAGCTTCAATATCTACTTTTCCAGAAACAGCACTCTCAATGACAAAGCCATCTCTTCCTATCACAACCGCAGCTGACACCCCTTCAATTTTTAGAAATTCCTCCAATAATGGCTTCAGCATTCACGTACCCTCAGTTAAAAGATTCTCTCTTGTTTTTTTTCTATTAAAATGTTGGTCTTTTCTGCCAGAAAGAATTATGCAGGCAAATCACAAAAAAAAGAAAATAAATCGTTTTTCTGCTGTCTTTCAGGACGTTTCTCCAGCGACGGAACAAGAAATTTCCCTGGCATCAAAGAAAGGGTTTTTCCCGCCAGTGTGCCAATAAAAAAGGAAACTATATAGTAGGATATCATAACATACAACATAATGCAACTCCCGAGAGGTACATTCCTTAGTATCAAAAGGAGTACGAAATTTGCTGACCTTTTTTCAGAACTCCATGAGCAGAAATTCACCGGAGTATGCACACTCTCCTATAAGACCGGCAACGGGACAATCGTGTTTAAGCAAGGTAAGCGTATCCTTGCAGAGTTCAAGGATACCACGGGCGATACTGCCTGGGATGAACTCCAGAAAATTATCTCAGATAAGGGGGATGTTTCCCTCTCGACACTGAATGAGGCGCAAATCCAGCTCTCGCTTGAATTCAACAAAACCAGCATTATTGCCAAAGGGGGAAAAACAGAAAAACCCACCCTGATGGATATCCCGGTGCCCCCCCCGTTCAGGACATTTCCTCCCCAGGAAAGTCCTCCAAAACAAGCAGCGCCGGTGCCTGGTAACACCTACCAGAGACCACAATTACCAAAAATCGCTCCATTACCCGGACCTCTTGTTCAACAGGGAAAAAGTCCCCAGTCCCCCAAAATTATAAGTGACAGCCAGACTCCGGACAGCGACTCACCTGGCGGAAGTCCATCTGAATAGACCGGTATCTGCACAAAAAGATGGGGAAAAATCCACGGATCTTTCCCATGAACAGGAAGATTCAGAATCCAGCAGCTTTGAAGCGGATATCGAAACCTTTGAGACTATGGATGTGGAGGCGATCAGGAATAAAATCCACGGGGAATGCGCATCACTGATCAAAGAACTCAATCTTGAACACCTGACAGAAAACCAAAAAGGAAGACTGAAAAGGTAGATACCGGTGATTAGTCTTCAAACCTTGTCCGAAACCCCACAGGGTATTATTATCACCGGTCTTGTTGCTCTCGCAATTATTGGAGCTGCAGCGCTGATTCTTCCCGCTCTCTTAAAAAAAATCCGTTTTTTAAAATCGGGGAAAAAAATCGCCGCCTCCCCACCTCAGTACCCGGGTTTTCAACATGAAATCAACCATATACGAAGGATGGTTCCCGTTGTACAGATCCCAAAAGACAAATAAAAACCCGGCTCTTTTAAAAAGTGAAGTTGAACTCCTTACCGGTCGGTGCGACATCACCCAGAGTCTTGTAGCGCTTGTCGAAAAATATTCCCTCACCACGTTCACCATCGCGACGTCAGATGGGCTGGTATTTGCTTCATCCGGGGGGGATGATGCCAACACCAATGCAGCAACCTACACCGCAATGAGATCTCAGGACCCGCTTTCAAAAACCGCTGCGGTGATAATACCTGGCCTTATTCACAAAGGGTCAGACCTGGTTGGAATAATCCGGACACAAAATCCGCTAGAAGAAGAGATTTTAAGGAATATAGCCAAAGATACACAAACAATATTAAACTGGTGGGTATAGTTCAATAATTAAAAATTGGGTAATCTTATATAAATCAAATAGAAATATTCACATAACAGGGTGTTTAATGGTCAAGGTTTACACAATTGCTTCCGGAAAGGGTGGTACTGGGAAGACGACCGTTTCTGTTAATCTGGGAACAATGCTCGCTCAACTTGGGAAAGAAACCTTCCTGATGGATGCTGATATCGGTATGGCGAATGTCGGCTTACTTCTTGGTCTGCAGGATGCACCAGTCACCCTTCACGAAATTCTTGCCGGCAAGGGAAAGATAGATGATGCGATTTACGAATGCCCGGCGGGGCTGAAGGTTATCCCCGCGGGTATATCACTCCAGGGATTCCAGCAGGCAGATCCGGAAAAAATTCGTGACGTCATGAATGAGATCGTAAAACGCTGCGACTTTTTATTGATCGATGCCCCGGCGGGGATCAGCAAAGACGGTATTGTTCCCCTCGCGGTTGCAGATGAAGTCATCCTTGTCGTAAACCCTGAACTCTCTTCGATTGTTGACGCCCTCAAGACACGGATACTGACTGAGCTCGTAGGAGGTCACGTCCTTGGTTCAATCATTAACCGCGTCAACCAGGACAACCCTGAAACCATGATTAAAAAGATGGAGAAAGTGCTTGGGGTTAAGGTTATCGGGATTATTCCTGAAGATCCGAATGTCCGTCGTGCAGGTTCGGCCAGGATTCCTCTCGTGATCAAGTTCCCGACATCCCCTGCTTCAAAAGCCTTCCGCAAAATTGGCTCTGGTCTTATCGGTGTTGCATACCAGGATGAGGGTGAAGTAGAAAAGAGGGAAGGATTTATCGAGAGATTTACAAAAGCCCTGTTTACCAAGAAATCCGAGAAGTAAATCCACTTCTCTTCATGGATGAGAACTCTAAATTTTTTTTATATCCTTTTAAAACCGTTTTTTTAAAACAGACCTCATTTTTCTTACCACCGGGATCGCTTCTTCTCCCCAAAGTACGGTTTAGCAATACCGGCATTTCAGCTGATCACCCGTTCAGTTCCGGAATCAAACCAGGATTTTCAGACCCATGACATCGGTTCCGGTATCCCGGGTTTTTTAAAACAACGTCAGAAATCGGTGAAAAGAGAGAAATACGTTATTCCGGTTTATTGGTTATGGTAAAGACACAATGCTCGTCACCCTTTGACCGGCACCTGATCTCGCGACCCTGCACTTTTATTCCAAAGGACCCTTCAACAATTCCGGCAAGGAACCAGCGGTACAATAACAGACATTTTTTCCGGTATTCCCGAAAGCATCGGATTCTGCCGTATGTTCCAGCGTGATAGTTTTCTCTTTCTTTTCCTCATTCCATTCCATCTTGATGATCCTGAACCAGCCCATCTGGGAGTAGAATGCCAATGCCATTTCAGACAGGAGGTTCGGGTTGGAAATTCCCATATTTTTATAGTGTTTTACATTTTCCGTGCCCATATCCATATATGCCCGGTAATTAACTCCACCTGCAGGCATCTCACCCATGGTCTTTTTTAAGGAATTCATCATGGACGTGAAGATAAAACGTGGCATTATGATGACCGGATCATCTATCAGACGAATTCTTCCTTCAAGAGGTTTATGTTCTATGTATTCAGTGATAGCGGAGTCACCTTTGACAATCGCCTCAGCTTTCCCTTTCCAGCCCGGGTCCCGTTGATCTGCAATAAATTCACAGCAATCATCCCCGTTTGCATGGCATTTGGTCTCGATGCAGAGCCAGTTCTTTCCCGTTACGGCTATCAGGACCCCTTCAATCCACCCCTGGTGAACACCGCAGACCGGCATCTTCCAGTCCTTCAGAACTTCGGATTCGAAGGTGTGGCTGGTGCGCAGTACAATCCTGGAATCGCTGGATTCAATGCACTCAAACGGTGCGCCCCAACCCTGCTGGTGCTGGAGTTTGAAAACCAGCAGGAGAAATTCAGCAGGTGTGAGTGTCATTCCATATTTTTTTAACAGGTTATTCAGCCCCACTGATCCCCTGCCAACTGCATTGAAGAGCTTGCGAACTGCCTGAACAGCAAGTTTTTTATCGAGATTTGCCTCGTGCATTTCGTAGATAGCTTTGACGAGATAATTGGGATTGCTGGCTGTTTTTACCCCAAAAACTGAATACGAACCGGCCAGAGGATCCATCTCAATATACGGGGCGATGGTCTTTTCCCCTTTCATGAGCGCCTCGAAGTCTTCACGTCCGATCTTCATGGAGGAGAACTCTGTTATTATTCAATTAAAGTATTTCGTCTGTTTTTTTAATCGGGCGCACACACACTCCCGATTGAACAGACCAATAACAAGAAAAGAGGGAGAAACAACGGTTAAATGTCCATAAGATGTTTTGCATTCAGGTCCAGATGAATTTTTGATTTTGATTCATCGAAGGTAATATAATACGTAGTCAGATTATGGGAGCGATCCTTGACAATACAATCGTATTTCCCATACTTCAATTTGAATCCGGCAGTTCCCTGTCCGGTGGTTATGTCGCTTCCCAGGACCTTCCCGTCACGCCGGATCGAGATAGTGATGCCATTTTGCGGTGCCGAGTCTTTGGTAACCGTGACCGTAAGCACCCCCATACCTTCACTTTTCTTTCCGATCTCGGGTATCAAAGACGGGAGGCTCTTTTTTAAGTGCATCTTTTCAAAAATCCGGGATCCCATTACAACGGCATCGACAATATCCGGCTTCACATTATAGAATTCGAATTTTTCCTGCCCTGAAATCATCAAAACTGCTTTGTCGCTGTAGAGTGAACCCTTGTCATCGATATAGATGGCACCTTCAGCTTCTCCGTCAATGAAGGCAAGGTATTTTTCCCGCTCGTTTTCTTTTGCCGCGGCAATACCGCTGGATCTTCCTGATGAGGTAAACTGGAACAGTTCATGCAGGGGAAATACCCCGACGTACTTTGATCCCCTGATAATATTATCCAGCAGGTCGTGTATGACATTGGGAACGGTCTTTTTTAAGTGTGTCTTCTCAAAAATCCGACACCGCATGACGATGGTTTCGACGATATCCGGTGTAATTTCGTAGAATTCGAATTTTTCATCGCCGGTAATCATCTTTGCTGCTTTATCGCTGTATTCGGTGCCATTGTCATCGATATAGATGGCACCTTCAGCCTCTCCGGCAAGAAATGCCAGATAATATTCCCGCCCACTGTCTTTTGCTACCGCAATACCATTGAAATTCCGTGACGAGGCAAACTGGAACAGTTCATGCAGGGTAAAAGTTCCCAGGTGCTTTGAGCCCTTGTGAATATTTTTTATCATGTCCTGAATTTTCATAAAAACTCATCTCAACGGGATTTGCCCTGGGAAATTCATTCTATTGTCTTCCTTATGTATAGTGGAGATATTTGCAATGTGTGTATTTTACATTTGCGGAACTATTTTTAAAATCCTTTTTCCTATCGCCATGCATAAGTGTTCGTAATAAAAACCGGTATACTGATTTATGGAAATACTCTACCCAATGATAATTTCATCGGTCGCGGTACCTGCAACCCTGATCTATGCATCATTTCTTGATATAAGGGACCGCAGGGTCCCGTTTGTCCATTGGTTGCCGATGCTCGGTGTGGGCATTATCTGCACCGGTGCCCTCCTGTGGCAGACTACCGGCAGCATAAGCATCATCACGGGTTATCTTGCCGTGGTCGCCAGTTTTCTCTATGCTGATTACCTGGATAACCGGGGCAGGACGGATTCTGTGGGCCTTGTTGGTTATTACCAGAAGGGCTCAATTTTTTATTACCTGGCACTAGTGCTCGTTCTTCCGGTCTTGTCATGGTTTGTTTTTATGCCTTCGGTGAATTACCAGCTGATTCCCTGGTACGGTATGTTTGCCGGGATTTTGTCCTATATTTCATACATGGAATACCGTGGCATGTTCGATGAACCTGTGCGCCGGAAAGGCAAAACACAGGGCCAGACCTTCACAGAGATCATCAACCGCTGGTATTTTGTCCTGGTTATCCTGATTTTTTCGATAACCTCGGTCCTCATGCTCTTTGGTCCGGGCGGCTGGGGCGCCCCTGCCCTTGTGGTCCTGCTCCTGTCAGTTTTTTGCGGGGTTTTTTACGTATTCGGAAGGTTGCATCTCTTTGGCGGTGCAGATGCCTGGGCACTTATATTCCTTGCATTCTGTATCCCCACATTCCCGTTTACTCCTCTCCTTGGCGACCCGCCACTGGGATTTTTAGCATTCTCTGTCCTCATCAACTCACTGATCCTCAATATGGTGGCACCGGTTGCGATCTTTGTCATGAATGTAATCCGGAAAAACCGGGCACCCCTGATGTACATGTTCTTCGGATTCCCGGTAAGTGGCGAAAGGATCCAGCATGAGTGGGGTTTTGTCATGGAGGATTTTTCCGAAAAGAACGGAAAAGTCAGCCGGAAATTCATCGGCTTCTGGGACTCCATAAGGCGTATGTACTCCGGAGAGGGCAGGGTATATACAAAAGACTTACGGGAACATCCCGGAGAATTCAAAAAGGAACTGGCGATGTACAGGACTGCAGGAACGGTATGGATTTCCTACGCAGTTCCCTTCATCATCCCTATAACAGCAGGACTGGTTACCGCAATTATTTTTGGCGATCTGCTTTTTGCGATTATGAAAATTGTTGCGGGGATGGTATGATATGCTCACGATAAAATTTATCGACGGCCTGGTCCCGGTCATTGTCCAGGATAAAAAGAGCCGCGAAGTACTGATGATGGCATATGCAAACGATGAGGCTGTGCGTCTGACAAAGGAGACCGGATTTGCCCACTATTACAGCCGGAGCAGGAAGAAACTCTGGAAAAAGGGTGAGGAGAGCGGTCACTTCCAGAAAGTAATCAGCGTCCTGACTGATTGCGATGAGGACTGCCTGCTCTATGTCGTGGAGCAGCAGGGCGCTGCATGCCACACCGGTTATGAATCGTGTTTCTATCGCACGCTTGACGGTGAGGTTGTGGGAAATAAAGTGTTTGACCCGGAGAAAGTGTACGGGAAAAAAGGGCATTGAAATTTTTTGTGCAGGGGGGTTCATCAAGACATTTCCAGATAAGGCCGTTGTTGCTCTGTAGAAACGGACATGAACTGATACGCACTCACCCGAACCGTGAAAAACGTACAACATACGAAGGGTCCAACATCAGGGCCTCTCCGAGGCATAGTGGGTAAGAAGTTTTTTAAGTTTTTAGTTACTGATCCGCCGCGGGGGCGCCCCTTCGGGGGCGGTGACGTTCATCGTAACTGAAGAACAGGGACGATAATGCCCTCATCATACCTGAATGATCCGATTTTTAAGGAAAATCATGTCTTAAAAAAATTAAAACGTCGACAGAGGTGACTATACCTGTCCCTCCTGACCGGCACTGCATTAATGCGATAATAGTGTATTACCTGTTTGGGAGTTATCGCTAATGGGGGGTCGAAGCGGTGAGGGTGAAACCCTCGTAAGCATTTGAGTTTAAAAAATGTCTACAGTATTTTTTTTCCCTGACAAAGGTATCGAAAGATAGAAAACGAGAACCTCAGCAGATATTGATGACCTGCACAGGACACAGGTCCGCTGCCTCCTGTGCACAACAGCAGAGGCGGTCCGGTACAATACCTTCTGCCCGGTTGCAGCTGAAACGGTACTCTTCGACAATTTCCGAGAAGGAATCGCAGGGATTCTGGTCAAAGAGTTCCGGACAGATATTCCAGCACGCCCCGCAGCTGACGCATCCCCCACGGTCTATTGAGACATTCATGTTGCTATTCCGCAATGCAATTAAAATAAGATTGGGAGGACTTGGATAAAGGCATACGCATGGTTCTGCCAGAGATTTGTGGGAGCACGGGCAGAGAATCTTCGGCTAATAGCTGCACAGAAGGGGATCGGATTCCCCCCGTTCGTTACTTCCCCATGCAACAATAGTTCCGTCACGTTTCAGTGCAAGATTATGGAGTTCTCCTGCCGATATTGAGGTGACATCCTTAAGGCCAGTGGGAACACTGAACTGGCCGTAATCTTTTATGAGGGATGCAATGGACTTTCCGCCCCATGCGACTACCGTTCCATCATCCTTCAAGGCAAGGTTATGCCAATAACCCGCGGAAATAGCGGTGACATGATTCAATCCTTCCGGGAGATCACACTGGCCATAGGTGTTGTCTCCCCATGCAACAACGGTTCCATTTTTTCTCAGCGCGAGAATATGGGCGTATCCTGCCGATATGGCAGCAATGTCGGTCAGGTTTCCTGCTATCTCGTGATGCTCTTCCAGATTGAAGGTCTGTATCGTACCATCGGATTTCAAAACGACACTTCGCCATGAGCCGGCAGCAATAGCCGTGTAATTCTCGAGACGTTTCGGAATGGCACACTGGCCTTCCCCGCACGTTCCCCAGGCTATTACCGTCCCATCCTTTTTCAGGGCAAGGCTGTGTTCTGTTCCGGCATCTATTGCAACGACATCATCGAGCCCGGGCGGGACTTGCCAGTCGCCGTGGTATCTGTTCCCCCATGCAATGACAGTCCCGTTTTTTAAGAGTGCAAGGTTGTGCCAGTGCCCTGCTGCGATTGCAGTAACATTCATAAGATTCTCCGGGACATTCATCATTCCGCCGTCAGTCTCTCCCCATGCAACAACAGTTCCGTCATTCCTGAGCGCAAGACTCCGGTGAGAGCTTGTAGAAATCGCAACGAACCGGCAGCTTCTCGCAATCTGATTTTCTTCTATTTTTGTCACTAAAGTGAAGGGTTTTAGTGTGGTGTTCCCGGATGGAGTGATAACCGGAGTGTTATTATCCGTATGAGAGGATTGGCCGGTACATCCGGAGACAGCCAGGAGGGCGGAGAGAAGTACGCAGATGAACAGATAATAAAAAGACAATGATTTCATTTTCCTTTTGACCCATCCCTTTCTGATAGAATGATGATGTGATTAATCTGAATATGTCGTATGGTCATAAAAATTGAGATACATGAAAAAATTGCTGCAGTAAAAAGGGAATAATTACAATAACGCAAGTTGGGGAATGATTTTGATTTAAACCCTAAACACTTTTTTTATTCGGTATCTCCCGGAGACAGCATGCTCAGCACGGCATAGAATAATGCGGCAATGATGAACACTTCAAGATACAAGCCAACTGCAAGAAGTAGGGTATGAACTACCGGAAGAGAAGAGGAGTACACAGTCTCCTGAATATGGAGTATTGCTGCTGAACCATCAAGGAACCATCCGGTCAGGGGCAGCAGCAGGGTGAACCGGGGAAGCGGTCCTCCTTCGCGGGATTCTCCCATGGTCGACCAGAATAACAGTACCACACTGATAAACGACAGCAGGGAAAAGATCAACCACGGCCGGACAATCCCGGTTTTTTCCCCGAACCAGAGATACGGGCTGATCACAGCAAGTGAGGTAAGAAGGAGCATTAGGGAGAACATCACGAGAGTCCCTCCCATCGAATTAACGTGACCGATCAGGTTGGACTGGAGGATTCCCCCCATCCCCAGGAGCACAAACAGAGCGAGGAGGAGTGGAAGCCAGCGGGGGACAGGATCCGCGATCTTTCTAAGACCTGCGTAAAGGAGGGTCGGGACGAAAAGGATAAAGATGAGAAAAAGGAGCAGTACCAGAGGAAAAATCAGGTCTTCGTACATGTGTCTGCATATAATTTTTGGAATTATAAATGATGGTGATTATGGGAGAGGAGCCAGTCCTGTATTTTAGACCGATCCTTTTGGGATCAGATCCGGGCTCATTTCAGACTCTGTTTGCCTCTTTTTCCCATTCCGGGAACCTATCAAATCCGGTCAAAATGCAAAATTTGGCGATTTAGGATCTGGAAATTTCACGATTGTTGATTTTATGGGTTTTTACCGTAAACGGACGGCGTTGCATGCCCGGAAAAGTGCCCTAACAGGCCCTTTTGGTTTGAGGATAATAAGAAAAACAGCCAGAAGTTAAGTACCGGTTTTTGCAGAAAATCACCCAGCAAAAAACCGCCCGTATTGGTGTTCTGAGGGGCGATCTCATGTATGCATGATAGGTTGGATAGTCGGGATATTGACGACAAAATTGCTTTTTACCTCGGAGAAGTCTGCAGGAGGTACTGTCAGACAAAGATTGGTAGAATTATTTGACGGGGTAAATCTCATAAAAGTGTCGTGACTCAGGAACACCATCCATCCCTTCCTGTATCCCTTCGAACCCCTTTTAAACCCTGCGGGGTAATATCTACAGCATCAATGACCTTCCGGGTCGTTGAACCAGATAACCGGCGGGAGCGGCTTGGATGGCGCTCAAACCGGTAAGGAGGGACTGCGAGCGCTCGCACTTCCTGAATAGCAAGAGAATAGCATAGTATACGAGAGCATACCATAACGGAGTGATAATATTTTATGATATTAGTACCAGATACAAGCGTCCTCATCGACGGACGCATCACATCGATGATAAAAGCCGGTGAATACAAAGGCGCTACAATAATCGTACCTGAAGCAGTCATTGCGGAACTGGAAGCCCAGGCAAATAACGGGCGTGAAATCGGGTTTTCTGGCCTGAACGAACTGCAGCAGCTCTGCAAGATGGCTGAAGAGAAAACGATAGAACTCAAATTCTCCGGTATCCGGCCGTCGCTTGAGCAGGTCAAGCTTGCAAGTGGCGGTGAGATCGACGCAATGATCAGGAATATCGCGATTGAGAATTCGGCCCGGTTTATTACCAGTGATTTCGTCCAGGCAGAAGTTGCACGGGCAAAAGGGTTAGACGTCATTTACTTAAAAGCCCAGGTAAGCGACTTTGTTCCCCTCGGTATCGACCAGTTCTTCGATGAACACACGATCGCAGTATACCTTAAAGAAAGGGTCTGCCCGTCTGCAAAAAAGGGCACGATAAACGATATGAAACTGGTAAAGATCCGCGAGCAGCCGACCAGCGAATATGAGCTCAGGGCCCTTGCGCAGGAAATCCTCGAGCGTGCAAAACGGGATCCTGACGGGTTTATTGAAGTTGAGAAGCGAGGCATCACGGTTGTCCAGATTGGATCGATGCGGATCGCCATCGCACGCCGCCCGTTCTCCGATGGCATGGAGATCACCGCCGTGCGTCCAATCGTTGACGTGACCCTGAAAGACTACGCGAAAGCAGACCTCATAACAAAACGGATCACGAGTGAGAAACGAGGGTTGATTATCGTTGGATCCCCGGGTTCGGGCAAAACAACCCTAGCACAGAGTGTTGCGACATACCTTTCTGAAAGCGGGTATGTCGTGAAGACCATGGAGGCACCCCGGGAACTCCAGGTGCCGGACCAGATAACGCAATACACGATGCTTGATGGAAGCATGTCCAACACTGCTGACGTGCTCTTACTGGTCAGGCCTGACTATGTCATCTTCGATGAACTTCGCAAGAACGAGGATTTCAATGTCTTTGCTGACATGCGTCTTGCGGGGCTTGGCATGGTTGGAGTTATCCATGCAAATGGAGTCCAGGATGCAGTCCAGCGTTTTTCCGACCGCGTTGACTTTTCGGTCCTTTCACAAATCGTGAACACGATAATCTTTGTGAAACAAGGTGTGATTACCAGCATATACGATGTCGGTTTCACGATAAAGGTGCCCGAGGGGATGGCAAATGAAATGCATATCCGCCCCGTTACCATTGTTACCGATCACGAAACCGGAGAACTGGTTATCGATGTCTTCCGGTATGACGGCCAGACCATAGTGATGCCCATGTCAGCGGTGACAAATGCAGGAAAAAAAGTCACCCCGCCCGTCCCCGTCCAGAATGTCGGTGTTTCAGTTGCAGCCACCGGCAACATCCGCTCACCCGTCCCCCTGCCGGAATTATCTCAAAAGAAGGAAAACGAAGAACGTCCCGGCTGGAAACTTATGGAGAAAGATATCCAGCGTGAACTCGGGCGGTATACTGAAGGTTTTGTGGATGTCCAGATGGTCAGCGATACCAAAGCCATTGTCTATATCGATGACAAGGATGTGCCCGCAGCAATCGGCAAGGGTGGCAAGAATGTATCGGCAATCGTTAACAAAATCGGAATCGGGATTGATATCAAGCCCCGCTCTGAATTCGACCGGATGCAGGTCCAGCCGCAGAAAACCGATATGGAGCTCAACATCGGAGGCGGCATAAAGATACAGACCGACAAAAAACAGCTGACTATCGTTGCCCCGGAACAGAGCGGTAAGATAGTCGACGTGTTTGCTGGTAAGGAATACCTGTTTACGGCAACAGTGAACGAAACCGGAGAGATACACCTCTCCAAGAACTCAAGCATCGCGCAGGAAATGATCCGTCGCTACCAGAACAGCGAGATTATAAAATTAAGACCGGTATAACCCGGAAAATTTTTTATTTTTCCAACATACATGAAGGTGAAATGGATTGAACTCATTTGATCTGGGAAAATTTGAAGAAGAAGCACAGGAACAGTGGAATCATGCCTTTGAATCCAACCCGTCGAACCTGGAAAAATTTTACCTGACCGTCGCTTACCCTTACCCGAGCGGGGCGATGCATGTCGGGCATGGACGGACCTACATCGTCCCGGATGTGATCGCACGGTTCTGGAGGATGATGGGTAAACAGGTGCTCTACCCGATGGCGTTTCATGTCACGGGAGCACCGGTTATCGGCATTTCAAAACGAATCGCGAAGAATGATCCCAAAACCATTCACCTTTACCGGGATCTCTACAAAGTCCCGCAAAACGTTCTCGATGAATTTATCGATCCGCTGACCATTGTCCGCCATTTCGCCAGCGAGTACCAGAGAGTCATGACGGCATGTGGAATTTCGATTGACTGGCGCCGCAGGTTTACCACCGTCGATCCGACCTACAGCAAATTCATCGAGTGGCAATGGAAACACCTTTTTGAAGCAGGCCATGTCATAAAAGGTGCTCACCCGGTACGCTATTGTACTGTCGACGATAACCCGGTAGGCGACCATGACCTGCTGGAAGGGGACAAAGCAGAAGTAATAAAGTTCACGCTAATCATGTTCCGGTATGGCGATGCATTTATCCCTACCGCGACACTTCGTCCCGAAACCATCTACGGGGTTACCAACCTCTGGGCAAACCCGGGTGTCACCTATGTCAGGGCTCTGGTTGATGGAATTCCGTGGATCGTATCCCAGGAGGCAGCAGAGAAACTCGCCCTGCAGGACCATACCGTAGAAGTAACAGAAAAGATTGCCGGGCATGACCTGGTCGATAAAACCGTACATCACCCGCTTTGTGGCACGGTCCCGGTCCTCCCGGCAGACTTTGTCGATCCTGACATGGCAACCGGACTTGTTATGAGTGTCCCGGCCCATGCACCCTTTGACTATATCGCACTCCGTGACCTCCAGCAGATGGGAAAGTATACGACTATCAGACCTGTGCCCTTAATCAAAGTTGAAGGATACGGGGATATTCCCGCACAGGACGCTGTCGAGCGGGCTGGAATCACCCACCAGATGGACAGCCGGATGGATGCACTCACGCAGGAAATATACTCTGCTGAGTTCTCCAAGGGTAAACTCTTCGAAAAACACGGGGGAAAGCCCGTACGCATTGCACGCGATGAAGTTGCCCTGCTCATGATCGAACAATACGAATCGAAGATCATGTACGAGTTTGACACCCGCCCGGTTGTCTGCCGTTGTGGGAACAAAGTAAAAGTCAAGATCCTGCATGACCAGTGGTTCTTGAAATACAGCGATCCCGAGTGGAAGAAACAGGTAAGCGACCACCTGGGAGATATGGCTCTGGTCCCTCCTGAAGTCCGCCTTGAGTTCGACCGGACCGTGGACTGGCTCAAGGACTGGGCATGCACAAGGAGGGTCGGCCTTGGCACAAGGTTCCCGTGGGACACGACACAACTCATAGAACCGCTCTCGGATTCTACCATCTATATGGCGTATTACACAATCGCTCACAAAATCCGCGAAATCGATCCAAAACTCCTCACACCGGAAGTCTTTGACTATATATTCCTCGGAAAAGAGTCCTCAGAACTCCCCGAGAAAAAGAAACTCGAGGCCATGAGGAAAGAGTTCCTGTACTGGTATCCGTACAATTACCGGTTTTCCGCAAAAGACCTGATATCCAACCACCTCACATTCCAGCTTTTCCACCATGTCACAATATTTCCCAAAGATAAACTCCCGCAGGGTATGGTCGTTTTTGGCATGGGGCTCCTCAACGGTGCCAAAATGTCGTCATCCAAAGGAAATGTGTTCCTGCTTGAAGACGCTGTGTCTGATTTTGGTGCTGATACCGTGCGTATGTTCCTCATGGGCAGCGCCGAACCATGGCAGGACTTTGACTGGAGAAATGAGCTGGTCATTTCGACAAAAAAACAGATTGAACGCTTCTTCAATACGGTTGGCGAGTCCAAAGATGCGGATGGCGAGCCGCATGATATCGATCACTGGATCATCAGCAGGCTGCAGTCGCATATCGAACGTACAAGCGTTGCACTCTCCAACTTCCAGACCCGCCAGGCATTGCAGGAGGCTTATTTCGGGATCGAAACCGATCTGAAATGGTACCGCCGCCGTCTCAAAGAAAACAGCGATGGGAGCAGGGAATTACGTACTCTCTGCTCGGTATGGGTCCGGCTCCTTGCCCCGTTTATACCGTTCACCTGCGAACACCTGTGGAAAGAAATCGCCGGAGAAGGTCTTGTTTCGTTCGCTCCATGGCCGGTGCCTGACAAGAAACTGGTCAATATCCGGATTGAGCTTGCCGAGGAGCTCCTTTCCCGCACGGTTGAAGATATTGAATCGATCATGAAACTTATTCAGATTACTCCTAAATCTGTCACAATCTCTGTTGCACCTGCATGGAAGCAGGAAATTTTCCTGGTCATCGCACGCGCAACGGATCGGACGACCATAATTAAGGATATCATGAAGGATGACGCAATGCGTAAACGGGGCAGGGAGGCAACGGATGCGGCAAAGCAGTGCACAACCCTTATTCACCGCCTTCCCCCGCATGTCGTTGACCCGCTTGCACGGGAACCCATCAATGAACTGGCGGTCTTCCAGGCGGCAAAAGACTTCCTGGAAAAAGAATTCGGAGTCCCTGTTTATATTACCCAGGCAGAGTCAAGTGAACATGTAAAAGCTGCTACCGCGTTGCCGTTTAAACCGGCAATTATTATTGAATAATACCTTTTTTGGCTCTGTAGAATTCCTTTTTATCTAACACAAAATCAAAAGGACACATGCTTTGAAGGAGGGGCCAGTGCCTGTCCCCCCAGACCGCCCCTGCGCAATGTGATAGTGCTGTTATTACCTTCTTGGGGGGTTATCGTTTTGGGGGGAGCCAAGTGGCTGGGGTGAAACCCCCATGAACGTTCGAGATTTTTGAGCATTTCTACAGAGCCCCTTTTTTACCTCACCAGTAGTCACCGGCAAAAATAAAAAAACGTAGATTTTTTTTAAATTATTTCCTTATTGCGTTCTGGACCTTGAAAATTACATCGGCTGACAGCACCTGCATTTTGTGAGCAGGTTCTGCATGGTCGATGAATTTTCTCATGACTTCGTGGTTTGTCGATCCATGAGCTTCAAAAGGGCAATCGATCCCGATATCTTTGCACGTAAATGAGGCCATTTGTATACTATCTCCTTTTCTCCTGTAGACTGGACTGCAGGTGAATATCAATAAATGCAACGCAGTGCTGCATGGCGCCGATGCCTGTTCGGGTCATGATAGCAGTGAAAAAAGAACACCCGTATATATCATCACTTTTTCTCATCCACAAATATGTTATACCGAAGAATTACACTCTCTTTAAAGGATACAACCATGAATACTCGATTCCGGATTAATCTGGTGATAACAGGATTCCTTCTTGTGATCTGTATAATCGGCATTGCTACGGCAGTTAATCTGGCGCATACCTGGAAAGAGCAGCCTGCATTCGATGGTTCATTTTCCGGCCTGATGTTCTCTTCGGACGGCTCAATGGTATTTGCCAGTGGCAGCCAGATTTTGGTCCGTTCATGGAATGGGGACATCCACTGGGGAGGGCGCTCAGGTACGGTTGCTGCCATGAACTCAGAGGGGACCCGTGTTATATCAGCACTTGATTCGAGTGTCCGGGTGTATGACAAAAACGGCGAAGAGGTATGGACCAGGATTTTGGGTAGTTCCCCTATACGTGCGGTTGCTGTCTCAAAGGACGGTTCACTCATTCTTGGCGCGAACGATGAGGGGTATATCCAGGCATGGGATATGAATGGCACCAAGGGGGGACTGAACAAAACCGATCTGGTAAAAAAGATAGCAATTTCTCCCTCTCAAACACTCATCGTTGCCACTACAGAAGCGGGCCTGAAATTTTTTTCACCCAAGATGGAGCAGATCTGGGCAGACGACAGAGAAGGAACCCTTGATTCATTCATCGCGTTCTCCGCTGACAGCAGGACCGTGATTACCTCCGGAGATAAACGTGTCTGGTCGCATACCGGCACCGGTGAACTTAACTGGATGAAAGAGGTGACACAAAGAGGCATCACGGATATGGCCTGCTCGGATGATTTAACCAGTATTGTGCTTGGCAGAAAGGATGGTGATGTGCTGGTACTCAACGAAAATGGACAGGAACGCTGGAAATATCCTGCCGATTCGTGGATCGAGGGAGTAGGGGTTTCTTCCGATGGCTCCATAATTGCCGCAGGTGCCCTTGACGGTTCACTCTATATCCTGGACCGGAATGGAAGACTGCTCGTAAAAACGACGACCGATAAGGTCATCCAGCAGGGATCAGTTACCGTAAGCAGGAATGGCAGACACATCCTTGTCGCTGATGAAGGATCCCTGTACGGTTTTGATCTCCTGGGATTACCTGAAGTGACGTTAACAGAAACCAGCACTCCAGCACCGGCGGAATGTCCTGTATGTCCTACCTGTCCGATACCAGTCACCACTACAGCAACAAATACGGGCATCACTTCACCTCAGAAGACAACGGTCCCATCAACAACAGGAACGCAGGAAGCGTCGCTTAACCCCTGCCTGGTATTCATTGCATCCGCAGGTGTGATACTTATCGGCATGAAACGTAAGACCTGATACGATCGTCTGCATCTGAGAAAAGGAACGAGTAAAAAAAATTTAGAAAAATTTTAACCGGACGCCGCCTGCTTTAAAATACCCAAAGGGCATATGGACCCTCTCACCGTAGACCGTTTTGAGCAGGTTAATAAACCGGTCGTCCTCACCAATCAGATATTCAAATTTCCCCGAAGACGATTCGATGATTATTCTGAATTCTGAATATTCCATTTCACCGGAATCATTTAATTTCATGGAAATTGCGGTGATATGGGTATTTTCGATGGCAAAATTACCCGGTGTTTCGGCAAGTGACTGATCGGGGGACATCGTCTCGTAGCGCAGTGCAAACCGGAACTGTGCAGCCATCTGGTCTTTCACGATCGCAAAAAAACCCTTGCCTTCGGCCTTCGCCTTTGCCTGTGCTTCCATGATAGCGGCATTGAGCAATGACTGCGTCATCTGTGCAAGGATCATGCGCCGGTTTGTGATAACAATAGTGTATGTGTCCCAGCTCGCGCCGAACATTTTCATCTTCCGGGCATTGGCAATGACCCCCATCACTTCTTCACCGGTCGCGGCAGTTTTTGCAGGCGCATTGGGGGGCTGTATGAATGAGGAGGAGGGAGCAGGCGGGATTGTACCGGAATCTGCCATTGCTCCAACGGCCATACCGCACCCGCCGCAGAATCTAGTTGTTGTACTGAGGGAACTCCACAATGTGTGCAGGTCATCTTACCAGGAGGTAAAACAGTTGCTGGTGCAGGGGGAACAGGAACAAGGGGGGTTCCACATATCCCACAGAATTTTTCCATCCCGCTGATCGGGCTCCCGCAGGATGTACATACCGGAGGAGACACGGGTGGCGGGGCCGAATCACCCGGGGGTTGCCGGAGTGGGGACGGTGCAGCGGAAAAATCCTCAGCTACTTTTGCCAGACATTTTTTGCAGAACTTATCACCCGGGTTGATCATATATCCGCATGAGCGGCAGAGCCGTATTCCCGAGGATTGCGTGGGAGACACCGCGGCACCTGGCTCGGATGACGGGAAAGGCGGGGGGGGTGGCGGGGAAACCGGGGGAGCCGCTGCCTCAAACGGTGCTGGTATTTCAAAAGTCACATCCACCACTTTTGCCAGACATTTTTTGCAGAATTTATCACCGGGGTTGATCACATAACCACAGGACCGGCAGAGCCGTATTCCTGAGGGTTGCGAGGGAGATACTCCGACGGCTGGCTCAGGCGACGGGGAAAGTGGGGGGGGTGGCGGGAAACCGGGGGAGCCGCTGCCTCAAACGGTGCCGGTATTTCAAAAGTCACATCCACCACTTTTGCCAGACATTTTTTGCAGAATTTATCACCGGGATTGATCACATAACCACAGGACCGGGAGAGCCGGATCCCCGGGGAGGGCGAGGGTTGTTGCGCAGGGGGGGGAGAATACTTCGGTGGAGGAGGCGGTGATGAAATAATCGCAGCAGGGGCAGGCGAATCAGGAATAAAATCTCCTTTTACGGGGGTCCCGCATCCTCCGCAGAACCGGGTACCTGGGTTCAGGGGCATGCCGCATACTGGGCAGGATATCAAAGGGGAAAGCACAGGGGCAGGAGCTGCGGGAGGGGTTAGAGGAGATGCCGGAGTTGCAGCCGGGGTCACCAGGGGCTTAATTTCACGTTCCCCTGCCCCGGGGGAAACGCAGGCATGGGAAACCTCAGGCACCGCTGCCTGGGGAGTGTTGGATGGCGATTCTTCCAGTTGTGACGCTCCGCAGTTCCGGCAGAATTTTGCGGTGGGTGCGACTTGTTTACCGCATTCGGGGCAGTACGACATGATGTTCACGTTACATGAAGTTGAACCCGCTCTCTTATGAGCATTGCTTCATGAAAAACACTAGATGAAAACCCTTATCCGGATTACTCTCATGGCGCTTTTTGTTGTGGCGACAGAACGGGTATACCACCAGGGATCGTCGGAGGTCTCCTTTTATGGACTTATGGAGATTCGGGAGGGTCATGCCTGCTATAAAAAGTGCTGTTAGGAGATTTGCGGTAACTGTTGCAACCGGCAGGGCGTATTTTTCTACCATTACGAGGACCCCCGGAAATTTTTCGTCTGAACAATAGAGAACAACGGGACTTATCAGATATTCGGACAAAAAAAAGACAAAGCCTTGAGCCCTTCTCTTCAACAGAATGATCCACACATCATCTCCTGAAAGAACCATGTTTTCCGGTGACACTGCAGGAGACCTGGTATGTTTTCCGTCCAGGGATTCGAGTACCGCCATGCCGACTGCTGATTCCTGGTTGAGCGCGCATGTGGTGTTACCTTATGTGGGCAGTCACCCATTACCAACTCACTACCCGGCGGGATGATCAAAACCTGCAAAACCAGACCGGGGTTTGTTATCAGGGGAATTTTTTTAGTTCATGATGAATTTTCTGATAAGGTCCTGCCGGTCTTCTTAAAAACTCCCGAGGGGGGGTTATCAGGGAGTGATACAAGTGTCGTCCATCAGGCAGCACCAAGCCGTTGAGGCCCCGGTATCTCCATTCTGCAGGTATTCACCGTGCGTCATCGAATACGCTGGTTATTCAGGAACACTCTTTGCCCGCTTCACACGTTCCTTTGTGGAAAAACCAGTAATAGCGTCCAGATATTTCCGGAACCGTTTGTTCGTGTCAATGATGACCTCATCACTGGCGCTCAGGTCAGATTCAGTGTCAATAATCACGGACTTACCATCAGGAGTAACCGATACATCGAGACGTTTCAGTGCACCGGACCGGACCCGGTATCCTTTGGCTGTTTTCTCCGGTTCAACGCCGAAACTGTTCTTCAGTTCAACGGAGACCCGGCTCTCCAGGTCCTTGGTAAATCCTCTTTTGACAGGATACTCTTGCATAATACTTTTTTATGTAGTGGGTCTATGTTAATCTAATGACGACCGAATCCCCTGAACCTGATACAGGTCTGCTTTCACGTCTCGATACTATCCGCCATGATCTCGTCGAGATAAAACCGAAAAAGGACGTCAATGTCATCTCAAAACCGATTCCTACGAAAGGTGCTTCGGTGTTGATTGGCTTTCCCGGGAGCGGGCTTGTCGGTACTATCGCACTGCAGTATATGGTCGATCAGCTGGAATTTGAGCAGATAGGTACCATGAATTCAAAGTTTTTCCCACCGCTGGCGATGATGAATAAAGGTGTAATCAATGATCCTGTCAGAATTTATTTTAAAAACGATATTGCGGCCATTGTTGCTGATATTCCAATCCACCCTATGATCTGCTACGAGACCTCCCGCGACATTTTGGACTGGCTCGAGCCGTTCAAACCAAAAGAGGTGCTGACAATTGCAGGAATCATCACCAACGAACCGGAGAAGCGGGTGTTTGGTGTTGCGACAACAACTGATGCACTCAAAAGGATAGAGGATCATACCCTGGTCCTCCCTATCGGGAGCATATCAGGTGTTGCGTCCAGTATCCTCACAGAATGTAAAATCCGGGGCATCCCCGCGTACGGGCTTTTAGGAGAAACGGTAAATGCGCCGGATCCACGATCATCAGCGGCAACAATCCAGGTACTCAATAAGATGTATAACCTCGGTCTGGATGTACAGCCGCTCATTGATCAGGCCGTTGAAATAGAGCAGAGCATGGGTAAAATTGCCGAAGAAGTGCAGCAGTCAGCTGAACAATCCCCTGAAAAAAGATCTTCCAATGTACGGGTGAGAAAGATGAAATGTGCTGCTTTAACCGGGATTTCATCCGATGTGATCAAGGACCTGAAAAAGGGAAACCCCCGAACCATTGAACTGCAGAGTACGCATAACATCGTGAGTATTGCCAGAATAACTCCGGGTCCTGAAACTCATGTGTTTATGACATCTGTTGATCACGATGACCTGAGCCCGGGCGACACGGGAATATGCGTCATTGTACTCGCTACATCAATCTCGATGAAACGGATGGTGGAGTTCTCGTATGGCTCGCATTTCGAGGAGCGGGAGCGGACATCTGCCCGGATACAGGTGAAATACGGTGCAACTTCGGTCGTCAAGCAGGTGTTCCACGAAGAGAATATCGGGCCGACACAGGTCGAAGTGCTCAAATCATCCTGTTATCACGCAGGATGAAGAGTATCCTTTTTTGTTTGTGTAAGGTCAGGCGAACCCGTATTCACCGGGAGGATTTAAGGTCCAGGGTCAGGTACCGTGAGAGTCCCGGACGGGTGTTCCGGATTCCATTTTTATCATCTGAATGGGAAATTATCCAAAAGACCATTTTTCAGGATTGACAGGACTTATTGAAAAAATGAACCGAAAGATGGTGACCATATGCATTTCCAGAAAGATCTGATATGCGAAATGGTACGCTTAAAGATTATCAGGATTTCCGGTGGAGAACCATAACCCCGAGTGCGATTGCTCCCGGTACCAGCGTGGCATCCAGTGATGTCTGCGTGGTTGCCGGAGTTGGCCACGAAGTGGGTACTTTTACCGTGGTGACCTTCAGGGGGGTTTTTGTCGTGGCAACTGTCGGTACGCGTGTGGTAGCCGCAGACTCGATCTGATTGAGGTCTGCACTCACACTGACCGTTGAAGCAGCCTTGACAGTTACCCATTTGGTGTAATCAGTATATCCTGCGGATGAGATCGTTATCTTGTGAGAACCAGGAGAGACATCTTCAATGGTACGGGGCGATGTTCCGATGTACTCTGAATCCAGATACACTTTTGCCCCTGATGGACTTGATTCGATGTCGATGCTGCCGACTTCATCTGTAACAATGTCAAATTCCAGACCACACTTGATTGTTTCGACAGAATCCGTCACACAAATTTTATAGGTATCGATATGCGCATCAGTAAGATCAAATGTCCCGACGACCTTTGTTGATGTCTGAGAGGTAATATCTGAAGTGATATTGTTGTAGTAAATATTATTCAGGTACATGGTTTGAACATCGGATAATCCAGAGCCGGTTAAGGTTATCCTGACACTATCGTTGTTGGTCTGAGCATATGTGGGAGATACAGACGTCAGCGCGATTGCACTTTTGATCGTAAATCCACCGGATAACACATCTTCCTGTTTGTCTCTGTTGACCACTACGACGTCCCAATCACCGGATTCTGCACCGGGAAGGGGAAACGAGCAGGTTAGCGAGGTAGCAGAAATAGCGGTAAGAGTCGCGGAAATATTCTGGTAACCGTACCTTTTAAGCCGGACTCCTCCAAGGCTTGAGGTGATGTTAAATCCTGTCCCGGTAATGACAATCCCTGTCACTTTCGCACCATTATAGGCATAAGCCGGATTAATTGAGGAAATACCTGGCGCAGCTGTAGTGGGTACTGCCAATGCAAGTAGCAGGATTATCGCAATCAGGCATGATATAAGAAATTGTTGTTTCATTGCATTACTTCCATCATCAATAATCGACAGAGGAGAAATTGCGGGGATCACCATATAAATTTGTTCATTTGTCCGGTTAAGGTATGTTAAAAGCAGTTCACTTTTTTTGAAGTAGTCTGAGTTTTGAAAAAGACTTAGTTCAGAGGACCGGGAATATGAAGTACTGCAGAATTGGACCATTCGTGACATTTCCCGCACCCCATGACACAGATTAATTATCACGGAACACTAATTTTAATGGCACAAGGTGGGCTTGTGGCTTAGTCTGGACATAGCGCCGGGCTTCTAACCCGGATGTCGGGGGTTCGAATCCCCCCAGGCCCGTTTTTCACAACGATTGTTTACTTTTTTTAAAAAAAGGGTTCTGCATCCATTTTGCTCTTCTGCGCTCATCAAAAACTGCACGAAGGGATAATTTTAATAGAAGGATCTTAACTGGTTTTTCAGGAATTTAAACCAAAACCGGGTCAAAAGTGGAAAATAATGCGAAAATATACCTGAATCATGACAATATATATTGCTCTTGAAAAAAAGACATTAATTTAATCCAATGTCCGACTATCCATGCCATTGCTCCAGCCGGAATTGTCCGGGTTTTGATTGTTTCTCCTTATTCCGAATGATACCTGCATTCATGATGGTGATGCTGCTATGTGTGGTGCTGGTTATTCCCACTGCTGCCGCATCACCGACGGTAACCGGTATCACTCCGCCTGTGGGGCTCAACACCAGCACCGTCTTTATTACCGATCTGAATGGCACAGGTTTTTTGTCTGGCGCAACTGTGCTGCTGACACCGGTTAATGCGAATCCGGTTCACATTGGCAGCATCCAAAGTGGTAGTGGAGGGGCGCTCCTCAACAGTCCCGTATAGCGTGTTCATCGCTGGCAATTACGCATATGTCACAAGTTTTAGCAGCAATGCTCTTGAAATCGTTGATATCTCGAATCCTGCAAACCCGACACATTGCCGGGAGCATTGTTGACGGAAGTGGGGGGCTCTCCTGAATAACCCTTATGGCGTGTTCGTTTCCGGGAACTACGCATATGTTACAAGTGCTGGCAGCAATGCTCTCGAAATCGTTGATATCTCGACATCCCGGCAAGCCCGACACATGCCGGAAGCATTGTTGACGGAAGTGGCGGGGCTCTCCTGAATAACCCCTATGGCGTGTTCGTGTCGGGCAACTACGCGTATGTCGCAAGTTCTGGCAGCAATGCTCTTGAAATAATCAACGTGACAGATCCGGCAAGCCCGGTGCATACCGGGAGCATTGTTGACGGAAGTGGGGGGGCTCTCCTGAATAACCCCTATGGCGTGTTCGTGTCGGGCAACTACGCATATGTCACAAGTTATGGCAGCAATGCACTTGAAATCGTGGATGTAACAAATCCGGAATATCCGCTCCATAAGGGAACCCTGACAGATGGGGGTGGTTCCGTACCTTGCCTGAGTCTTCCAACCGGTCTTTATGTCTCCGGCAATTACGTGTATGTGGCAAGTCATGGGAGTGATGCTCTCGAAATTGTGAACGTAACAGACCCGGCAAACCCGACGCATGCTGCCCGCCTTGACGATGGCAGTGGTGTCGCACCGTTCCTGGACAATCCACTCAGTGTCTTCATAGCAGGTAATTATGCGTACGTGGCAAGTTCCCATGATAACAGGTTCGAAATCGTGGATGTAACAAATCCGGTAAATCCGGTCCATAAGGGTAGCATACAGGATGGTTCCGGGGGTGCATTTCTTAATAATCCGTTCTGCGTATTCGTAGCAGGAAAATACGCGTATGTAGCCAGTGAAAATAGTAACGCACTTGAAATCCTGGATATTGGAACAATCGCCGCCACCAGCGTGAATGTGCTTATCTCCCTCAAAAATAACCTGTTCAATTAACCTGACAGGATCAGTTCCCGGACTGTACAATGTTGTTGTAACCAACCCGGATGGATCATTTGGCACGCTCACCGGAGGGTTCAACGTCATCGGAGCAACTCCCACTACCCCAACGCCCACTCCTACACTTACCCCTGCTCCAACGCCTGTCCCTACTTCCACCACCATTACCATTCTTCCAACCCACACACCAACCTGGGCTCCCGCACAATCCGATAATAGTGGATCCGACAGCGACCCGACCCCTGTGCCCACCCCGGGCCGCCGGATATCGGTAACCGTAAATATCGGAGGGGGCTCGGGCATTTACCGGGCGAATGTTACGGGTACCGGGATTTCTGATCTCATAATTACCGGCTCGGATGCTTTTGGGCCTGGACGGGATATCTCACCAGCACCGGGTATAGCTGTACGAGTATACGGATCTCCTCCCGGCACGGTATTCTACGATTGAACAGGCGGTCATTTCGCTGAGTATACCCCGTTCGTGGCTTGACGGGAACCACCTGAGCCCACAGAATATGGCCATATATTATCTTTCTAACTCAACTCCTGGACAGTATTACCGACAACACTGGTAAAAATCAGAGGCGCGGACGGTCGTACTACACGGCAGTTTCCCCGGGCCTCAGGCGATTTGCCATCACCGGAGATCTCAACAGGTCTGCTAATACAGGAACCGGTACAAGGTACTTTTGGTGACACGGTCCAGTCTTCTGCTTCCCGGGCAGTACCAGCTGCGTCAGGTACACCTGTTGCAGTGAGGACAACGGAAGCCCCGTCACAACCTGAAACCCAGCCATCAGCCGGGTTCTCATCCCTGACTTTTATCTTTGCCGGGATACTGGGAATTATCATTCTGATCGGACTGGCAATGGTTGTCAGAAGAAGAAAATCGGAACTGTAAGAACAAAAAATCAACCAATTGAGTTCGCACCGGAACCATGAAATATATCCTTAATACGAACAAAACCGCCTCAGGGCCTCTCCAGGGCATGGCGGGCAATAGAGTTTTTAAAATAAGGGTATCGTCACATTCAGCGACTAATTTTTGAATGAGGGTAAACAATATATCCCCATCTCCGGGGGCTCCTGCACATCGTGCTTCCACCGCCGCTTAAGCATCCCCCAGATATGATAAACCTCATACGGTTTATGAAAATATCCTAAAAGGCGGTCAAGCGGATCGACATTATTGCTACTGATGAAAAAGGGCATTTACATCATCGATCATTTCCCGGTATCCTGTATTCAGGCACCTTTTTTAAAAAAAGGTATATCCGAAGAAAAACTGTTGATTCTCGCGTTATCAGGTTTTATGATTTCCGTTCAATATCGGCGAATTCCCGGCATGCGAGCAGGGCTAAAAACGGCATCAGGAGGATCCAGTAGTGGAGGTACTGTCGGACCAGGAACGTGGAAAACAGTACCAGGACCATAATACCCAGCGCTTTTTCATTATGCCACCGGAACCCCTTATGCACTGCACTCACGATGGCAAAAAGCAGAGTCGGGATGACAATAGCGACACTAAAGAGAATATTTGCCGCGTAAGCGATCGGGGTTTCGGGCACATAGGTTGAAAATGTCGTAACATTCCCGGAGTTATACAAGGGAGCAATCAGGAACGTATAGTATACCGCATTGTTACCGGCAATTTCCCCATATAAAAGATACATTGCGGCAAACATACTCCCGACAATGACAAGGAACGGGAGAATGAGCCGGTAGTAACGGCGGTCATGGTGAGCCCACATCAGGTACAGCAGTGGGATCAGTGCGAGAAAAGCGTACTGCTTGAACCCGCAGGCAAGACCAAGAAACACACCAGCCAGGATGTATGCCTTATCCCGTGCCAGGATCAGGGCGATCAGGATGAACAAAACCGTGAACTGTTCGGAAAACAGAAAATATCCTTCCGTAAAAACTGATGAGATCAGGTAAAGAAGGCCGGCCGTGTATCCCGCAAGGCATCCATAATCCTCCCATCCAATCCGCCAGATCAACAGGGCGCAGATAACATTCACGATGGTCATAACGAGAATATCCACAGAACCTGCTGGTGCAAGAATATCCATAAGGGCGACAGTAAAAAACAGCAGGGGGGGTTTTGGATCGATATAGGTGACATAGGGTTGAGATCCGTTGATTATCACCTGTGCCATCTGGTGAAAACGGTCAGCATCCAACGAGGTCCAGGAACTCAAACGGGCCTGGAGGGAATACATGATCAGCGCAATTACTGCTGCGATCAGGCAGTACAGAAGAAGACCCAGAATGAATTTACTTCTACTATTCAGAGCCATTGATGATCTTCCCCATAATTTTCTCAGACTTCATTATCCAGTAATTATCCATTTTATACCCGGTCCAGGAGTCTTCTTTCACATTAATAAAAAAATGCCGGTTGCTGGAAGATCCCCATCGAAATATTCAGGAAATATGCAAAGGGAGCACTATTAAATCTTGTGAAGTTTCATAGTCGGGCAGCTGGACGTATGCCATCCTGATATGAATTGCACAAAATGACAAAAGACCGTCTGAAACGTTTTCCCGCTTTTTAGCTCTGTCTCCTGAAACAAAAGTGTACGAAATGATCAGGACTGTGTTAAAATAAGAGAGAGATTATTCCTGCATCTGAACGTCATCTGCCTGTTCGTCAGTGGGTTTCTGAAGGATCTGGACATCAGCGATATTGTGCTGGCGTTGTGAGAGTTTTTTTGCCTTGAAAATATTTTTCCCGTCTTTACCGATTGCAATACCCCGGTCTTCATCCCTTACTTCAACCTGGACCGTTTGTTCATCCGGCTCACCTTCGAACAGGATTGAGGTAACCTGAGCGGGTAAAAAACAGTTCTTAATAAATTGCTCGGGATTGCTGTTGTATTCTACAACCTCAATCTTCTTACCCATTACTTCGGATGCCTTCTTGATAGAGGCACCTTTCTTTCCGATGGCGAGTCCCATGTCACCAGGATTTATGACAAAGATCAGCCGTGAGTTACGTTCGTCCACAACACAATCCCGGCTTCCCGCACCGGTAAGACTCTCGAACTGGGAAATCAGGCGCATACAGTCTTCAGTCAGTTTAACTTCAACCATATCATGCCCTCTTAAGAGAGAGGATATCCGATTCGCCCGGAGTGACTATAGCAAGAGTGCTTACCATGAAGGGTTTCCCGCATGCCTTACCGAGTGCCACGCTGGAGCCCTCAAAAGTATGGATGAACAGGTTCTCGTAACCGGTAAGTTTGGATTTAAAGTTCGCCGGACAGTTTCCTGCGACTACGATCATCTGGGCTTTGCCTTCTTTTATACATTTTTCAGTGTTATTCTGGCCAAGAATTACATTTCCCGTTTTGATGGCTCTTCTGAGTGAAGCATTAAAATCCATGTACAATTCCTCTGGTTTTTTAAAGTTTGTTCATTTCAATTATCGTGTTGTCTGACTGCAATGAGTTTCACATCACCGGTACCGAGTTGAATCGGCTGACCGACGATGACATTCTCGGTGACACCGCTCAGTTCATCAATTTCGTTTGCTACTGCAGCATCAAGAAGGTGGTTGACCGTCACTTCAAATGCCGCACGGGAAAGAACACTTTCTTTCTCACCGGCAATACCGTGCCGCCCAATCTGCTTGACTTCTCCTTCCATACACATCATGTCAGAAACGAGCATGATATGACGGACATCAACAAGGATACCCTGCTCATTGAGCGTGGAAACCGCTTCGTGGATGATTGCATTCCGTGCTGCTTCGATACCGAGTACTGACGCGATTTCACTGATATTGTTGGTGCGGGTCCGTGTGGTGTCCACACCAGCAACATCAAATACATCTTTTATGTTGGAACCTTCAGTATAAAGTATATACTCTCCGGTCTCCTTTCTGACGACGACACGCAGAATATCATCGATACCCTGCACGATCACGTGCCTCACGTGATCTGCGAGCTGGAAGAGGTTCTGGTAACTTTCCTTGTTTTTGGGCGAGAAGATAATGGTCGCCGTCTCCTCGTTTATCTCATGTTCGAAGTCACGGTAGTGCCGCCGGTCGCGGATCTTCCTTGGAGCGGTCTCCATGATATCTGCAGGTGAGATCTTACGCTTATCGCAGACTTTCGTGTTGAGGTGCACGATCACGTGCATGTTCTCCATATCGGTGGTTATATCCCCGAATTCATGGAGTGGTGCCGCTTCAATCTGCCAGCTGACCTCACGGGCCCGGTCACGGTCATTGCTGTATTCGGATTCAAGATATACCGTCATGGTTGGAGTACTGGGCTCCTTCCTGGCATCCATGATCTCGATGAGTCGCGGGAGACCCAGGGTTACGTTAATTTCAGCAACACCTGCATAGTGGAATGTCCGCATGGTCATCTGGGTGCCGGGTTCACCAATGGACTGGGCAGCGATAACCCCCACCGCTTCACATGCCTCAATTCTCGTAGACAGGTATTCCTTGAGCACCCGTTCAAGAATCTGCGTGAACTGGGAATCGCTGATATCTTTAGTGTCAAGAAACTTGTGCAGCTGATCCTTGGTCTTTTTCGGGAGGGCTGCTGCCTCAATCTTCTTGCTAAACTTTTCCTGGAGCGGCATCAGACTTCCTCTTTCAAAATACTTTCAACAATACCTTTGACATCAACAGGGTCGCCAAAAGCGCTCTTGGTTGGATCGGTGCTGTCTTCACCATACTGGAACTGGATGATTCTTCCACCGGTTGACCTCACGGTCCCGTCATAGGCGACTTTGAGGTCCTGCAGTGCATTAATCATCCTGCGCTGCAGGTACCCGCTCTGTGATGTACGGACCGCAGTATCGACAAGCCCTTCCCTGCCACCAATCGCGTGGAAGAAGAATTCTGTCGGGTTGAGACCGCCTTTATAACTGTGGGCGATAAACCCGTGGGCATCAGAGCCGCGGTCACCTTTCTTGAAGTGCGGGAGTGTGCGGTCATCATAACCACGGACGATACGCTCACCACGGACAGACTGCTGCCCGATACATCCGGCCATCTGGGTCAGGTTGAGCATCGATCCTCTCGCACCGGATACAGCCATGACCACAGCGCTGTTACCAAGCCCAAGGTGGCGGCCGGGAATCTGACCGGTCTGGTCACGGGCTTTTCCCAGCACCTGCATGATCTGCATCTCGAGAGTCTCTTCAACCGTACGCCCGGGCATGGGTTCAAGCTGCCCGTCTTCATAAATCTTGATGCGCCGTGTAACGTCAGATGCCGCGGCGTTAAGTACTTCATCAATCTGGGAGTATTCGGTTTTGGACAGGTCTTCATCATCTATACCAAAGGAGAAGCCATCGAACATGATTGCACGGATCGAGAGCTTGGTCAGGTCATCGATGAAATCTGCAGCACGACGCATGCTGTAATGACGGATAATGCGATTGACGATCTGGCCATCGAATGCACCGATTGCCTTCTTGTCGATAGTGCCCGCTTCCAGAATACCATCAATGATCCGGACATACGCGTCCCGCTCGCACATCTCTTTTTTACAGGTATCGCAGTTCTGGCATGAACTTGCATGGAAAACCATGTTCAGCTGGTCGGGCAGGATCATGGAGAAGATCTGTTTGTTGCTCCAGTACGGGACACCCCCCTCTTCCTTGCCGGGCTTGGGCATATGTTCTACATGTGCATACCGCAGCAGGTAGAGTGCTTCTTCCTTGGTGAACCAGCGCATACCGTGCGTGAGCATGAAAATCCCGGATACGTGGTCATGAATACCACCGATGATAGGACCTCCGAACCGGGGTGACAGGATGTTTTCATGTACTGACAGGAGGATAGTCGCCTCAGCGCGGGCCTCTTCTGTCTGCGGTACATGCATGTTCATTTCATCACCGTCGAAGTCAGCGTTGTACGGCGGGCATACCGCCGGGTTCAGCCGGAATGTCCTGCCTTCCATAACCTTGACACGGTGTGCCATGATACTCATCCGGTGCAAAGATGGCTGCCGGTTGAAAAGAACAACATCTCCGTCACGAAGCTGTCGTTCTACCATATAGCCGGGTTCGATCAGATCAGCAACAGTGTCAAGATTACCATCAGCAAGCCGGAGTCTTCGGTTATCAGGCCGGATTACATAGTTAGCTCCGCAGGGCGCATTGACATCGGGGCGGAGAGGACCGTTACGCACGACCTGCCTGAGCTCCTCAATATTATGGGTTGTTACTCTCACCGGAATAGTCATCTCGTTTGCTACGGCACGCGGGACACCTACCTGGGATACAGAGAGGTTCGGGTCCGGTGAAATAACAGTACGGGATGAGAAATTCACGCGCTTACCAGAGAGCGATCCGCGGAACCGGCCGTCCTTGCCTTTCAGGCGCTGGGAAAGAGTCTTTAAAGGTCTGCCACTGCGGTGCCGTGCAGGGGGGCACCCCGCCACTTCATTATCAAGGTACGTGGTTACGTGGTATTGCAGCAGTTCCCAGAGGTCTTCAATAATCAACTGGGGAGCTCCAGCATCCTGGTTCTCCTTGAAACGCTGGTTGATACGGATAATATCCACGAGCTTGTGAGTAAGGTCATCTTCAGAACGCTGGCCGTTCTCAAGGATGATTGACGGGCGCATCGTAACCGGGGGACGGGAAGTACCGTGAGAATCGTCCACTCCGGGCGTGCAACATCCGGGTTGATACCCAGGGGGGTAAGATCCTCATTGGGGATCTTTTCCATACGTGCCCTGATGTCCGCAGGAGTGAGCTTATGCTCGACTTTCTTGCCTTCCTCCACCATCACTTCTGAAAAGGTGGTTGGTTTCTCGAAGTTGATCTTGAGCTGCTGGTCTCCGCAGTGCGGGCAGATACGTTCCTTTTTCACGTCCTTTTCCGAGAGCAGGTCGCCAGTCTGATCATCTTCAGTACCAACCACTTTTTCGATTTCATCGGGACTCAGCAGGACACGCCCGCATGAACGGCAGGTGACTCTCAGCAGTTTTCTGATAAGGCGCGTGTAACCGACATGGATTACTGGTTTTGCAAGTTCAATATGCCCGAAATGACCGGGACATTCGCTTGCTTTCTGGTCGCATGTCTTGCACCTGAGACCCGGATCGATGACACCAAGGTTCAAGTCCATCAGACCCTGGGGATACGGGAACCCGTCATCATCATAGGTATCCGCCCAGATGATTTTCCTCACACTCATCTCGCGGATTTCTTTTGGAGATAATAATCCAAATTCAATTTGTCCAATTCTTTTTGGGCTTGGCATGGCTCACCTCTGTTCAGACCACGTCTTGCAGTCTTAGTCTTGGGGCAATCCCCATACTCTTCATCTCATCCAGCAGGAGCTTAAAGGCGTAACTCATTTCGACAGAATAGATATCTGTCTCGTTGCCACAGGCAAGGCACCGGGTCATGTTTCGTTTGCGGTCCAGCATTGCGACCATTCCGCAATGGGCACACACATATTCATTGACCTTGTCGGATTCATCCAGCAGACGTTCCTTGAGTGCCATCGCAGCACCGTGCCCGATCATGACATCACGTTCCATTTCCCCGAAACGGAGACCGCCTTCCCGTGCCCTGCCTTCTGTGGGCTGGCGGGTAAGCACCTGCACAGGACCTCGAGAGCGTGCATGCATCTTGGAAGACACCATGTGGTAGAGTTTCTGGTAGTAGATAACCCCGACATACACATCGGCTTTGAATTGTTTGCCGGTGATGCCATCGTACATGATTTCGCGTCCGGTATGTGAAAATCCAAGGTTCTTGAGGGATGAACGGATATTCGCTTCACTCTCTCCACGGAATGCGGTACCGTTAATCCGCCGACCTTCAAGAGCCCCGACCTTACCGCCGATCATTTCAAGCATGTGACCAACGGTCATACGGCTGGGGATGGCATGGGGGTTGATAACGAGATCGGGACATAATCCGCTCTCGGTGAAAGGCATGTCTTCCTGGTGGGCGATAAGCCCGATGACACCTTTCTGACCGTGCCGGGATGCGAACTTGTCTCCCACTTCCGGGACACGAAGGTCGCGGGTCCGCACCTTGACGAGCCGGGAACTGTTCTCTCCTTCAGTGATGATGACGGTATCGACAATACCATGCTCATTGCTGCGCATCGTGACCGAAGTGTCGCGACGTTTTTCGACAGCGATAAGCTCACCTGAAGGTTCTTCAAGGAACCGGGGCGGGGATGTCTTACCAATCAGCACATCTTTTTCCGCAACAACGGTTTCAGGATTGATCACGCCGTCTTCGTCAAGGTTCTTGTACGAATCGGCACCGTGAGCACCGGCAACATCCTCTTCAGGCACTTCTATCCGGTCGATCTGGCCACCGGGATAACGGCGTTCTTCGCCTTCATAGGTCCTGAAGAAATGGGAACGCCCGAGTCCCCGCTCAATAGATGCCTTGTTGAAGATAAGTGCATCTTCAATATTGTAACCCTCGTAAGACAGGATAGCAACAACAAAGTTCTGCCCTGCCGGACGATCATCAGACCCGATTAATTCGGAGGTCTGGGTGTGGGTTAGCGGTTTCTGCACATAGTGGAGCAGGTGCCCACGGGTGTCCGGGCGGAGCTTCATATTGGCGCATCCAAAACCAAGGGCCTGCTTGACCATTCCTGCACCCATTGTTACACGCGGACTTGCATTGTGCTCGGGGAACGGGACATGTGCAGCGCCGATACCAAGAATCAGGGAGGGGTCAATCTCCATGTGCGTGTGGTCAGGGGTCACATTCTCCGGGTTCATGGCGATGAGAAGATCCTCTTCCTCTTCCGCATCGATAAACTCAATCAGGCCACGCTGGATAAATGAACTGACATCAATTTCTTTTCTTGCCAGTTTTGCAAGGTCTTCACTGGTGAGGAGAGGTTCACCGTTCTTCAGGACTATGAGGGGACGGCGGGCACGGCCCCGGTCGGTAAGAATCACGACATCCCCGTTATATTCCTTGTGTGAGACGTTCAACTCAGATGAAATGGCTCCCTGACGGCGCATGGACCGTATGCTTGCCACCAGCGCTTTTGCATCATCTTCCAGTCCTATAAGTGCTCCGTCAACGAACACGCGTGATTTCTTCATCGTGTTTCACCCCGTATATGTTCCACACCGAGGTTATGCAGGAGTCGCATAACTTCCGCTTCATCGTCAACGCCTTTGGATATCTCGACCATCTGGGCAAAGTTCTTGACGAGACCACAATTCGGACCTTCGGGGGTCTCACTTGGACATATCCGTCCCCACTGGGTAGGGTGAAGATCACGGGCTTCAAAGTGAGGCTGTGAACGCGAAAGCGGCGAGATAACACGACGGAGGTGTGAGAGTACAGCCATATGATCGACGCGGTCGAGCAGCTGCGAGACACCGGTTCTCCCGCCAACCCAGTTACCTGTTGCAAGCGGGTGTAAGAGCCGTTCTGTAAGGACATCTGCCCGTACTGCGGTTGCAATCGACAGGTCGCGGTGGCGCATGCTGGCGCGTTCAAGCTGGTATTTGATATCCCGCGTAAGCCGGTTTAATGAGATACGGAAGAGATCCTCCATCAGGTCACCGGCAAGTTTGAGTCGCTTGTTGGAGTAGTGATCCTTATCGTCTACCCTGCGTTTGTCCAGCACGAGATCAAAACACGCCTCTGCCATACGTCCCAGGAAGTGACCCTTTGCCAGCCGCACTGACAGTACAGCTTCCTGGTAGCCCTCGTCGCCTTCCTTTAAGTTTGCAGGCATCGAGTAGTTGAGATGGGGCAGGAGGTAATTATCCAGCACGAATTCAGCCCGTTTCCGCTGGTAATCTTTCGTCTGGTTCGGGGCGAGTTTCTTGCCGACATACATGATCCCGCCTTCAACCAGAATCGCACTCGCTCTCTTCCAGGTTCTGCATCATGAACGTGAGAATATCTTCATCAGGAGATACGGCGTTCACGACTTCCTGGTCGTTGGTCATGCCAAGAGCACGCATCAGGTCAACAAATTTCAGGTGCCCGGCAACGGACGGGAATGAAACCTCAAGCAGGTTCTTTTTATTGCGTTCGACAACAACCAGTGCGCGGTATCCGCGGAACTGCGAAAATACTTTTGCAACGTATATACGCTCGTTATAGCGCTCCGTGAACTCGGTCATGATCTTGTTGGACGCGAGGTCCTCAAGTGTCATGAGCACACGCTCGGTACCGTTTACTATGAAATATCCGCCTGGATCAAATGCATCCTCCCCATGCGAAACACGCTGTGCATCATCCATGCCAAACAGGTTGCAGGATTGGGATCCAACCATAATAGGCAGCTGCCCGATTGTGGTAATTATGGGTTCCTGGCGTTCATCACCATGAACCAGGGTTAGCCCGAGCTGGATCGGCGCTGCATACGTAAGATTGCGCAGCCGCGCCTCGCAGGGATACAATTCTCCCTGAGACCCGTCTGCCTCTCTTACGAGCGGCTTTTTAACCGTGATCGTGCCCAGTTCAACCCATACAGGTTCGTTGTTTTTCCCCCGGTTCTCAATATCTGTCTCGATAACCTTCTGCTCGTTAACCACTTTCTGAAGATTGTGCTTCAGGAAATAATTGAAAGAGTCTAGTTGGTGGCGCGCAACATGCTCCCGTGAAAAATACGCCTTCGATAAAATGCTTCTGTCAATCAGACTGACCACCCCAAAAATTATTTTTTCGGTCTCTTGACTACGAGACGATATGCCTCTGCCCTTCCGGCAGTATGACTCACCCTGATAATTCGTATAACATCGTCAACATTTGCGCCAATAGTTTTGACCGCTGGATCGTCATGGAAAATTTTAGGTAATTGTTCCGAAGTTATGTTGTAGTGGGAGAGGAGCGCAGATACCTCCTCCTCACTCATGATTTTATGGTCTGGCACCATCACGTGCTTCAACACATTCAGTTTGGTGCTCAATGAAAAACCCCCTCACAGATGAATAGATTTCCTCTCAGATGCATCACCGCAAAAAACCCACGATTTGTCGTGGCAACGGGCCCGGAGGGATTTGAACCCCCGACCACCTGGTTAAAAGCCAGGCGCTCTACCGAACTGAGCTACGAACCCAATACAAGCTAAGATGTACAGCATTATAACAATGCCAAAAAACTATATAAAGATTCGCCATATACAGTCCGCATTACCAGCATATTTTCACAGGGGATAGTCCCCATTTTGCAATCGGTCCGGAAAATGGCGCAGTAAACTGCAATCCGGTAACCGGGAAGATGGTTCAGGAGTATTGATGTGACCCGGTACCATATAAAAACTGGTTCAGAAAAGCGAGGTTATTTGGATTCCGATTTCCCTGTCAATTCCCCTTTTATCTGCTGGAGCCGGTTTTCCTGGAACTTGATATTTGTTTCCATATTCCTGATGGCGCTTGAGATCTCTTCACTGACCCTGACCTTTGAATCATCGAAATTATAGGTAGTCTCAAGTATTTTCATAAGGCGTTTGTTGACATCAATGGTTTTACTCAACCGTGCATATTCAGAAATGATTTCCTGATCAAACCCGGATTGCCTGGCGATATCCATATCAGACTTAATCGCCTGTCTCCGGTGGAGAACATGCTCTATCGCATCGTACAACTCACGGTGAGTAATGGGCTTTAACACATAATCTTCGATATAAATTCCGTATTCCTGTGCTTCAGCCGGTGAAAGCTGTTTTGCGGTGAGCATGAGTACCGGAATCTCCTTGGTCTGGGGATTTTCTTTGATCTTCTCCAGGGTTTCCCACCCGTCAACAGGTTCCATCATTATGTCCAGCAGGATCAGATCAGGAGTCACTGTTTTCAATATCTCAAGACATTCCTCTCCCCCATATGCAGCAACGGTGCGATATCCTCCCCGTTCAAGCATGGTGACAAAAACATCAACAATGAATGGACTGTCGTCAACAACAAGGATAGTATACATCACATCGCCCCCCCGATCTTCTGCGCGTCCCCATTTCCCGATCGAATTGAATCAATGAATGTAAAAATATGCTCTTTAACCATAGTCCGGCACCTTATGAACTACCCTTTGTAATTCATAATACCTGATTGAAACATATATACATATCTTTTTTTTTGCGCCGGTAAAAGGTGTTGCGAAAAGAAAAAAGTGCTGAAATCAATAAAAAATCATCGGAGTGCCGTGTGCAGATGTGTGGTTCCGGCAAGTCAAAAAAATTCCCCGGAACATGATAATCCCGTTTTCATAACAAGATAAATAAACGAAATGAACCTATAGTAAGAGAGCGGGGCCATAGGGTAGCCTGGCCATCCTAGGAGACTGGGGGTCTTCTGACCTGAGTTCAAATCTCAGTGGCCCCATTTCTGACGTTGTTTTTTTGGTCGATGGTATGAAAATCACTGAACACTGCATTGACTGTTTACTCTCCCGTATTGACCTCGAATGTTCATTATGCCTTGCCAGGCCCCTCTCTTGCTGATACAACAATGGCAGAGTGCAGGAAGGTTTTGAACGAAATCCGTTCGGCACCGCTGAGTCATCCCCGGATAGCAAGCCAAATCCATCGAAGGGCATATGAAATCCTGGGAAATCCCGATCCGTTTGCCGAACTCAAAGCTTCAGGTAACCGACAAGCCAGAGAGGTCTGCAAAAAGATCCGTGGTGAACTGTCAACATTTCGCGATTTTGCCCTCGCCTCAGTCATCGGCAATACTTTTGACTACGGGGTAAAAGGGCATATTGTGGAAGAAGATTTTTCTGTTTTTTTTAAAAAGGAGTTCGCACGAGGGCTTTTCATTGACGACACGGATAAAATCGCCCCGCTCTGTGACCGTGTTGTATACTTAAGCGACAATTGTGGTGAGATTGTTCTCGATCGCCTCTTTATAGAATACCTCAAGTCACAGGGTTCCCATATCACACTCGCTGTTAAAGAGGCCCCGATTCTCAATGATGCGACATTGGCTGATGCAAAGGAACTGGGCCTTGATACCTGCGTCGACCTTCTTACGACCACCGGGGGAGGCGCGGAGATCGGTATATGCATGGAATATATTCCTGATAATCTTCGAGAGGCCATTTCCCGGTGTACGATCATTCTCGCAAAAGGAATGGCAAACTTTGAGTCGCTCTCAGAACTGGACGCTCTGCCCCCGGTCGCCTACCTGATGGCAGCGAAATGCAAACCCGTTGCTGATGAAGTGGGTGTTCCCGTAGGTTCGAAGATCGCCCTGCTGCGTACGGGATAAGAGCCACATTATCTGCCTGACTTTGCATCCCATAAGGATATATCCGTTTATTCCGATCAATAATCATGGTACTCCTGGAAGGAATCGCTCTTGGATGGATACTCATTCTAATTGGTGCTGTTCTTCTTCTTTTTGAGGTATACAGCCCGGGTTTCTTTGCCACAGTACCCGCCACGGTAATGATATTTCTGGGTATCTTACTTTTACTTGGAGTGAATATCTTCAACTCAGGCTGGGGGGTTGTAATCGGTGTTGTCATCGCAATCTGTGCAGCAGGGTTCACGGTATGGATGTACGGGAAGGTCACAACCAATGAAAGTCCAACAACTATCAGCCGGGACTCCCTGATTGGAATGGAGGGACGGGTGAAAGTCCGGGTTGACAGTACAACAATTTCCGGTAAAGTTCTTATTGCCAGCACTGAATGGAGTGCCCGCTCAACCGGATCCGAAATACCCCCGGGAAAAAAGGTAAAAGTTGTTGATTCACAAGGGGTACATATCGTTGTTGAAGAGGTGAAATAACATGGCAGTTTTCGAGACACTTATCGTTATATTTTTAATCCTTGTCATTGTCGCCATTTTTGCAAAAGGCGTCGTGATTGTCCAGCCCTATGAACAGGGACTTCAGATCCGTCTTGGTCAATATGTCGGGAGGATGAATCCCGGTTTTCGCTGGATCGTTCCGTTCGTCAGCGAAGCGATTAAACTTGACCTGCGGACTACCGTCATTGATATTCCCAGCCAGGAAGTAATTACCAAGGACAACTCGCCAACAAATGTCGATGCGATCATCTACATTCGGGTAATTGATCCAGAGAAGGCGTATTTCGAGGTTTCAAACTATCGTCTTGCTACAGTCGCACTCGCCCAGACGAGCCTGCGTGGGATTATCGGGGATATGGAGCTGGATGAAGTCCTCTATAACCGGGATGTGATCAACACAAAACTCCGGGATATTCTTGACCGCGAAACTGACCAGTGGGGAGTCAAAGTAGAACGCGTCGAGATAAAAGAAGTGGACCCCATCGGAGCAGTCAAGAGTGCAATGACCGAACAGACTGCAGCCGAACGGGCCCGGCGTGCTGCCATCCTGCGTGCCGATGGTGAAAAGCGCTCGGCAATCTTAAAAGCTGAAGGTCTCCGGCAGAGCATGATCCTTGAAGCGGAAGGAGAGCGGCAGAGCAAGGTCCTCCGCGCTGAAGGGGAGCGGCTCTCCAGAATCCTGCAGGCACAGGGTGAAGCACAGGGTCTCCGCATCCTTTCAGTCGGGGCAGCACCACTCGACAAAAAAGCAATCACTGTTCTTTCCCTTGACGCATTAAAGATAATGGCCAATGGTCAGGCAACCAAGATTATTTTCCCGTTTGAGATTTCGCAGCTGATCCGCCAGGGTGCTAAATTCCTTGGAGCTGCTGACGAGACCCCAGAAGAAGCAGCAGAACGACCGGTTATGGACGAGAGCATCCTCGGCGATATCCCGACGCGCGAGGCGGTAGATGCAATATTAAAGGATATTCAGGATGCTGTACCTCACGTCTCAGAAGATGAACTGAAGGATACCAGCAAGCGCAGGATCCCTCTCGACAAAGAAAAAATCGAGTCCATGCATAAACCCTCAGAAGAGTGATGCCTGTTCATTCCTTACAACCCCCGTTTTTATTTTTTTTAATACGGGTGCCGGATACTTTTTTTACCCATTATAGACCTATACAAAAATAAGGCATGAATTATCCTAATTTCAAAGATACAATCGCAGAATCTCCTTATATTTTTACCATTGGTGTTGCCGGGGACAGCGGATCAGGAAAGACCACATTCACTGAGGGTATACGGAGCATCTTTGGTGATGATCTGGTGTCCACTATTACCCTGGATGATTACCATAGTCTTGACCGGGACGGCCGCAGGAAGCAGGGGTTGACAGCACTTAATCCAAAAGCCAACCGGATTGATCAGATCGAACAGGACCTTGGCCTGCTCAAACGCGGAGTGCCGATTGAAAAGCCGGTCTATAATCATTCGACCGGAATGTTTGACCCGCCAATTGTTTTCCATCCAAAAAAAATTCTCATTCTCGAAGGACTTCACCCGCTGTTTACACCGGCACTGCGCAGGAACCTTGATTTCGCACTCTTTGTGAATCCAACAAAAGAGGTAAAATCTGACTGGAAGATCCGTCGTGATGTAAAAATGCGGGGTTATGCCCGTGACGCGGTTATACAGGAGATGGCCGAACGGGAACCGGATTACGAACGCTATATTGCTCCCCAGAAAGAGTTTGCTGATGCAGTTATCGGAATTGATTATTCTGAATATGGCAGACACCTTGGCGAGGAGAGGAATGTCTACCGTATAACGTTGTCCCAGAAAAAGATGAAACAGACTATTGAAAATATTGATCTCTCACTAGACCTGTATTCAATCCTGTCCCTGTCAGAGCGGAACTTCTCTTTAAAATTTCTGACGAGTGAACATAACGGGCAAAAGGTGGGCGAGATGATTATTGATGGAGAACTGAACGGGCATGTAGTCAAAAAACTTGAGCAGAGCATCGAACAGCAGACACAGGTTCACCCTATATCTATCTTCAGAGGCCGGAACTATGTCACGGCCGGGGACTTCGCACAACTGATTCTCTGCTGGCGAATCATCCATCGTCGGATCTTCATTGAGAGAGGCCCCTGATGGCACTAACCGGGTGAGACTGGCACCCGGAAAGGTCATTACCCGTGAACAATAATGAAGGATAAGAATCATCCATGAAAGAAGAAAAGATACCATAAGTATCATCTGAACAATCCGTTGAGGCTGCCAGGATCACGGGAAGGATACGCGTATGAACATGTTTCACTGCGGGAAATGATGACAAAAGGAACATTCGTTATATGAAAAAGATTGCCATTATGACCGGGGGGGAGATTGCCCCGGGCTCAATGCTGTAATCCGTTCGGTAGTGGTTGCAGCCGCAGCACATGATATAAAAACACTGGGAATACATAACGGGTGGCAGGGTCTTATTGATAGTGACCTTGAAGTGCTCACCGATGCTTCGGTTTCCGGTATTCTCTCCCTTGGGGGAACGATCCTTGGAACCTCACGGATCAATCCGCTTAAAAATCCAGAAGACCTCGGGAAGATACAAAACACCATGAAAAATTCAGGTATCGATGCCCTTGTAGTGATCGGGGGAGACGGCACACTCTCTGCGGCTTATGATCTGGCGTGTTCCAATGTACCCCTGGTAGGCATTCCAAAGACAATCGACAACGATATTTCTGGAACGGATATCTCGGTCGGATTTGATACTGCGGTTTCTATAGTCACCGAAATGATCGACCGGCTCCACACTACCGCAGAATCCCACCACCGGATCATGGTTGTTGAGGTTATGGGACGTAATGCCGGGTGGATTGCCGTTATGTCAGGCATAGCCGGAGGAGCTGATATGATCCTCATCCCAGAAATTCGTTTCACTATGGACGAAGTCTGTCGTGATCTCAAAGCCCGCTATATGGCAGGAAAAAAATATTCAATTGTCGTTATTGCAGAAGGAATACACCATGAAGACATTCACTGTGCTGAAGTTCCTGAATGCGACCGGGATGAGTGTGGACACGAGAAATTCGTTGGTGCCGGGAACCTGATCGGAAAAGAGATCGAAAGCCGGCTCGGTATCGAGACCCGGGTAACGGTCCTTGGCCATGTGCAGCGTGGAGGAACTCCTACTGCATTCGACCGTATCCTTGGCACTCGTTTCGGTGCGGCAGCAGTTGAACAGTCTGGCAGCCGGAAATACCGGCTTCATGGTTGCCCTGCAGGGTTCCCGGATTGGTACAATACCCTTAAAAGAGGTTGCATCACGGATAAAACCGGTAAGTCCGGTTTTCTGCCATCTTGTAAAAACACAAAAATGAGCAGGGAGATATTTTGTGACCGGTATCCCCCTATCAAACAATCCCTGAAAAATCAGATATGCAACAGGTAGGGTAATGCAATCAGTGATATCAGGACAACCAGCATCAGATAGCTGACGGCGCCTGTTACATATCCTGAGTATTTCATAAGACCCCGGCGGTCAAGTAACCGGTCTACACCCTCTTTGAAAATATAACCGCCATCAAGGGGTATCATCGGGATGGCATTGAATATCCCGACATTAAGATTTATCCATGCACACCAGAAGAGCAGGTGGATAACCCCCCAGAAACCCTCGAAGGGGACCTGGTAGTATGTCGTATCAGGAGTCTCAAAGGCGAGTATACGAAGGAACTGGACACCGGAATCCGACGCAAAGGGGACGATCAGGAACTGGAAAAACCCGATGGGTGAAAGCATTCCCTGTATGACTCCCATGACCGCGTTACCGTCATAATACTCGACGCCCATAAATCCACTGGTCCTGTCAGGAATATCCCCCGGCCATGCCGCTAACGTGAGCGGGTAATCTCTGGCTACGGTATCTTTTTCTACGGTAAGGGTCAGAATTGTACCGGGTTGTGTGGTATTCAGGATTGTCGATACTTCAGCACGGCTGGTGACAGGAACACCATTTACCGCAGTGACTATCGATCCCGGAGGAATTCCGGCAATGGCAGCAGGATAATCTTTGTACACCCCGTGAATTATCGGCTGGGTAACAGGGGCAACAAGCCCCATGCAGAGGATGAGGAGTACAAAACACGAAAATCCAACCACAAGATTATTCGTGATACCTGCTCCGAACATCCGGATCTTGGCCATTCCCCTTGTTCGGTCAAGTTCCTCTTCATCCGGTTCAACGAAAAACCCGATAGGGATGACGGCAACCAGGACCCCCATGGTCTTCACTTTGATATTCTCAACCCGGCAGAGAATCGCATGCCCAAACTCGTGGACGGCAATGGTGATGATGAACGCCAGCCAGACCGCAAGAGTGGATGGGACATATTCATTGATACCGGGAAGGAGCAGTATGTTTTGCGGGCTGTAGATACCGGTGGGTTCCGGCTGAACCAGCAGGGTATAGCGGACAGAAACAAAAAGCATCACGGTGATAAAAACCGAAACGATAATCACCGCTATGACCCCGGCAGTCCCATAGATCCGGAAAAACGTACGGAACGCAGTGAATTTGTCGAAAAACCCGATCCGGTTCGTTTTGATGGCCATAATAGGGCCATAGAAGGTGATGTGATCCTCCCAGAGTTTCCGTGAGTGAATATAGTACGCTATCGCTGCGTAAACAGTGATAAGAAAAATGATCAGGAGGATCCAGTCCATTCTCATTTCATTGTATTGCAGGCCACATAAAACAATGGCTTTGTGCAATCTGACGGGAAATTCAAAAAAGGATTAGAAAAACTTTGACAATTGGCTCTGCTGTTTATTTGCAATCAGGTTGGATACGGTCTTCCAGCTCTTTCGGGCAATAGGCGGGGGGCATTTGTGTTCATCGAAATATTCGGAGAGGAAGGTAATCGTGACCGGATCAGAAGGATAGCCGCTTCCGATATCTCCGTATTTTTTTGAAAGCACATGTATTGCCCGGTCGCGGGTAACCTTTGCCACGATACTTGCTGCAGAGACAACCTTGAAGGTCTGGTCAGCGTGGTGCTCAGATACGATCTCGCAGCTCTGTTCAAGGTAACTTTTAACCATTTCTGCATACCGGAATGCATTCACATCACAGGCATCTACATAAGCAACTGAGGGTGAAGCTCTGTCTATAACCTGTGCATGTGCCCGGGCAACACAGACATTCATGGTTATACCCGTGCGAATCTCATCAATTTCATGCGCGTCAATCCGGACCATTGCCACCCTGAACCGTTTCCTGATGATGGTGTAGAGATGTTCCCGCATTTTGGGAGAAAGCATTTTGGAATCCTGAACTTCTATATCGGAAAAAACATCTTCTGATGGTATTGCGACAGCCGCGACTACCAGTGGTCCGAGTACGGATCCTTTCCCCGCCTCATCAACTCCGCAGATCACATGGAATGGTTAATGCGCAAATTATTTCAATGCCGATGATGGTAACGGGTATTCATGTACATTATCATCGTGGGGCTTGGGGGTATCGGGAAAAACCTGGCAAAACAGGCAGTTGAACATGCCAACAACGTTGTCGTTATCGACCAGGATGAAAGCCGGTGCAGTGATGTCCTTGAGCACTATGATGTTCTGGCAGTTACGGGGAATGCAACGGATAAAACTACATTAGAAGAGGCCGGTATTGACCGGGCTGATGCTCTTATTGCGACAACAAGCGATGATTCGGTCAACCTTATGACCTGCTGGCTTGCTAAAAAATTCCATGTCCCGAATGTTGTTTCTATCGTTAACCAGTCCTCTCACTCTGACTTTTTCAAAGAGGTGGGAGTGCGGATCAGCGAGAACCCCGATGAACTTGTTGCATCCCGTCTCTATTACTGGACACAGAACCCCCAGCTCCAGCAGACTCGCATCTATTCCGGGAGGGACCATCTTTGAGATTGTGGCCGAACAGGGTGCTCCTATTGTGGGACATGAAATAAGGGAACTCAAAGTAAAAGATTTCGTCTTCATCGCTATCCGCAGGACCGGTGGTGAACTGATCATACCAAGCGGGAATGTAAAAATCCAGCCAAATGACATTTTTACGGTTTTTACGAAAAAAGAAGCTGAAAGCGACTGCCTGCGGCTCCTCAACAAACAACTTAAAAAATCAGCGGATTGATGCTGCGAGCACACCCAGCTCGAGCATCAGTTTCGGGTTAACCCGGATTATTTCTTTTATCAAAGAGAGTGTGCTGAACTCCTTAAGATTGATTTTTGAAACAGAGTGGATAATCTCGTTTAATTTTGTATCGGGCTGTTTGATCAGGTATTCCTTTATGTGGTAATTGCGCTCGATGGATTTACCCATTTTTGCTTCCCGCCACGTTTTGTCGTATACCATGAGGGCATTTTTCGAGACATTTCCCTTTGCAATACAATCAGCTGCAACTTCAGCGGCGAGTCTTCCGGTAAACATACCGTTGTAGATGCCGCCTCCGGTGAGAGGATCGACTACCCGGGCTGCATCACCGGCAATTATCAGGCCATCAGCTACCGTGCAGGCAAGAGGGCGGCAGACTGAGACCCCGCCCGCGATATATTCAATCGGTTTTCCATTGGGGAATGTCCTTTTTACGAATCTGTCAAGGTAATCCTTTGCCCGGTGGCCCTGGCCGCTTTTTTTACCGGAAATGCCTATCCCGACATTTGCCGAGCGTTCACCTTTCGGAAAAACCCATAAGTAACCTTCCGGTGCAACTTCATTGCCCAGGTAAAAAACAGTCGAATGTTCATCGATGTCGATATCTGCCATCACGTACTGGACGGAACTCATGATCTCACGGACCGGGACCGTTGTGTCGATACCACACCACCGGGAAAATTTTGATTCGACACCGTCAGCAGCGATAACCACATCGGCAGTAACGTTCATGACCTGCCCGCAGCTCTCCAGTCTTCGCCCCTTTGACAACTCCGTTTTCCATAATCGGTGCTGATGCCCGGGTCTTGACAGCAACATCCGCACCGGCCTCTGCTGCCTTCCAGACCAGCTCGCGGTCAAAGATTTTCCTGTCAAGGATGTATCCGACCTTGTTGCCCGCTAACTGGGATTCCAGTTTCATCAAAAAACCATCGGGGGCGACAATGCTCGCTCCGGTCATTTCTGCCGAGATCCAGCAGGGATCCGGATCGATGAACTCGTGGAGGGCTTCTTTCCCGATACCCTCGGCACAGCGTACCGGGAGCCCCGATGGCGGGTCGCTTTTCGACAAGACACGCAGAAAGTCCTTTCTCCACTGCTGTTTTTGCAGCGAGCGCACCTGCCGGGCCTCCCCCGATGACCAGGACATCATACTTATTTTTCATCAACAACCTCCAGGGCACCCAGAGGGCATACTTTTGCACAGATTCCACAGCTCGTGCAACTCTTCTCAACGCAGAGGTATGCATCAATCAGTTCAAGCGCACCTTCCGGGCAGACTGATACACAACAACCGCAATATCCACAAATATCCCGATGTACTTTGAGCATTGAGTGATAATGTTGGTGTCCTGTTTCATTAATATTTACGATAAAATGCCGGGCAAATCTCCGTATTGTTAAAAGACATCAGATGAGCGAGAAGGTACCGTATTTACCACCGCCGCCGGGGATAAGCTTTACCGTCCCGTTCCGGAGGGCTGTGATCGCATCCGCCACTTTTTCGTGAATTGTGCGGATTTCTGCAACGGGGGTGTCGATCAGGATGGCAATTTCAGTCCCGAACTGTACTGATGAACGATGCGTAGATTGCCTTGCATTTCTTCGTATTGGGGGATGATGCATGTTCCATTGTCCGGATGATATGGGCAAGCGGGATGACACGGGTATAGGGTGGCCGGGGCCGGGCTTCGCTGCCATGCGAGAGTTCCCTGGCACGGTCAGAAACGCCCTTTTTGATAATCCCGCCATCTGAAGGGCAACGCCAGTTGTACCGGGTTGCCTCAAAAAGAGAATACTGCGTGTAACACCGGGTACAGGCAGTGAGGTTATACTTTCCCTCCTCCGGGAAGAACCCGGCATTCATCGTAATTGCACCCTCCTTTATGGCAGCGAGGACATCTTTTGCGGACCGGTGATTGAGCCGGATGCGATTGAATTCGCGACCCAGTTTATCCGGATACGGGCTGTGTGCATCGGAATTGGTAAGGAAAGGAGTATTGTACAGTTCGGGGATCGCTGCACCGTACGAACTGTCCGCAGAGAGACCCAGTTCAAGGAAATCTATTGGCTCACTGCCATAGCAGTCAGATACCCGATCGAAGTAGGCATACAGTGCAGTCCATGGGGTAAAGGCATGGGCGGGCCCGACAAGAGCGCCGACTTCATGGGCGAGAGCGGCAATCTCCTCCCCACTCAGGTAGACATGGGGCTGGCCGCTCGTTGTGAAACTTTTACACGTTCCGGACAGCAGGTCACGGAGCTGGCTGAACTGGGCGAAGTCTTCTGCCAGGATCAGGTGGTGGACACGTTTCTGGTCCTCGATCTCGCCCTGAGGGACGATAATAATTCCCGCATCATTCTCCAGGTATGGTTCCCAACCCTTCTGCCACGCTGGCTGGAGTGCGTCTCCACTGCCAAGCACGTGGATTCCTTTCGTTACGCATCCGGCAAGAAGCTGCTCCGGTTGCATGAAGCGGGAAACCGCTATGGAGTATGGGGAGTGGATGTGCAGGTCTGCATTCGCGAGCATGATTACCCGATATAACTCAGCTCTTCATCTTTCTGTATCCTGTTGCCTTCAACGAACTTTTCGATGAACTTTTCCATTTCCGAGGCTCGATCGTTGAGTTTGGTCGGATCAACCGGCACATCAATCAGTTTTGAAAGTATTGTGAGTACATTCGCTGCACTCATCGGATCGACAAGATACCCACTGGTTTCCCCCATCAGGCACACAGCATCGATATTGCGCTGTGCAGCAAGTCCCAGCATAAGCCCGGCAGCACCGATAATTCCGCCACCTGGCTCCTCCCGGTTAAACGTAACACCGGCAGCCTTTAATTCCGGCCGGAGTTCCGCACGATTCACAGCACCCAGCACACGGGGGTCGTTTACCAGGTGCCCTACACCGAATCCACCCAGCGTATAAATGCGCCGGACATTCAGCTGTTCAGCGATTGTGCAATACTGGTCAGCAAGGAGATAATGCCCTTCATTCGAAGTACTCTGGTGATCCCCAACGAGGAAGACAAGGTCTTTTCCCAAAGCCCGGTAACAATAGAGTTCGTTCCTGGCAAGGCGGGCAAGGCCATTTTCTTCAAGAATTACCTGGGGAGGAAAATAAATGGAATGAATCTCGCCAATCTTCTCTGCACCCAGCATGTGGATCATGTATTCAGCCACAAGCTTGCCTACCTGTCCGATTCCCGGAAGCCCTTCAATCATGATGGGATCTACCGGTTTTTTTTCTGAGTATGCGTCAAGATATCGGACAGAGATCTCCTCAATCATTTTTTGCCATCCTCCGGTATTTTCCATACTTGTCTTCAGGAGAAAAACGTGCCGGATGTGCACGGGCAGTGGGTTTGCCGCACACCGGGCATGCAGCAGAAAGAGTATAGGTCTGGTCGTGTGAACAGTAACGGATATGACCGCTCATTGATTCTTCCCGGACTTCGGTTTCTTGACGAGTTTACCCTCGCCACCTGACTTTTCCATCACTGCAATTGCTGCATTGGCAGCCTTCTCGATTGCCTTTTCCGCTTTCTTGTAATCGGGTGCGGTCACTTTGATCCGGTACGTCGGTGCGCCAAGATACAGGAGTTCGATATCGACACCGGCGATTTTGGGTTCGGCACTTTTCAATGCCTTTTTGATCACCGATATCCCGTCGGGAAGGGTTGAGGTAAGGTACAGGTGACCGGTCACTTCAACCTTGGGAACCTTCACATTTTCATGTGCAACATGTAAAAGTGTGTCAGCTACCTTCTTTGAGAGTTCAAGCTTTTTGAGTGTTGTCTCGCTGTCGGTCACGAGATCTTCAAATACCGGATAAAAAGCCCCGTATTTATCGAAAATCGTGTTTTCGAGAGCAAGAACCGGTTCACCGGTCTGTTCGGCAACAAAACCCAGCCACTTCTGGGCTTTGCTCTCGTTTTTCCATTCGCGAATCTTCTCGCGGCGCTGGTGTTCGTTGACGTCTTTTAAGGAAAGGTCAATGTGCCCGCGGGTCCTGTCTACGTTGAGGACTTTACAGACAATCTTCTGTCCTTCACGAATGTGATCACGGATGTACTTAATCCAGCCTGTTGCAATTTCAGAGATGGGGATGAGCCCCTGGCGGCCACCGTACTCATCCAGCGATACAAACGCTACGAAGTCCTTGACATTCTGTACGGTGCAGACAACCAGTTCCGATTCCTGTGGCCACTCTCTGTCCAGCATGGGAAGAATCACTTGAGCTCTGAGAGGATCTCAGCCTTTATGTTTGCTTTTCCCCCGGTGGGGAGTGCAAGGTCATGCCCGCAGACGACACATTTCACTACAGTGCTTGCCTTTTCAAATACCGTCTGCTCGTTCTCACAGTCCGGACACTTTACTTTGAAAAATTTACTTCGGTTTTCCCGAATCTCGCGTACCATTATGCGCTCACTCCGTCAGCTCAAACTTTGCGACCCGGTAACCCTTTCGCAGATGTGCCTTTCCGCAGGTAACACAGCGGTACCGCACATTTATCTTTTTTGTGGGCTTATCGCCACCGGGCACTTTTGAGAATTTTCCCATATTGCCTACTTTTCCTCTGCGGGCCTTCTGGCGGTCAATCCAGTGGAGGCCGGTTGTCTTGCCTTTCTTTACCTTCTCGACCTCATGCATCTGATGATTCCTGCAGTGAGGACAATAGGTGTTAAATTTCGCTGGCATTTTCATAAAATTTTCACCGATAATTTGGATGTAGAATACCAATATTATTTACAAAGGTTCATATTTAAGACTATGTTGCGTTCACTCAGGACCGCAGCATTCCGCTCAGGAAGCGTCACTATATCTCCTTTTAAGAGAGTATAAATCCTCCCATCCACACCCATAAAAGATTCCATGTCCTCAAGCACCCGGACAAGTATGCAGGGGGGCATGAGGGGTGCATTTGTGTTCAGGGGGGGCATAGAGCACAGGTGCATCACCCGGTTCTTCATCCGCTTCAGGTTCAGGTATACCCGGGGCAGCTGTTTCCTCTGGTAATCTGCTTTTCTCATGATGAGGTGCGGTGTGAAGCAGGATGCCCTTACCCTTTTCAATACTGGCAGTGACCGTATCAAACATCTCTTTTTCAGCCGGGACCATCCTTTTGACTTCTTCGCGGTCATAATAATTGCCTTCCGCGTGCATGATGGTAAGCGCGAGAATCTTTCGTGAACGGATGGCAAAAAGTTCACGCAGCGTCTCTTTTATCGCAAGTGTTTCTTCAATAAGGGACCGTGCATCTTCAGAAAGAGGATCTTCAAAAGCGTACACTTTATGGGTAAGGGATGCAAGTTCCGTGTGTCCCCGGTCAAAGAGATCGGGGGCAACTGCAGTAAGACGTCCCGTCTCTCTCTCAGAAAGCAGGATACTGCGCAACTCGTCAAGTCCCAATGGCCCTATGATCTTCACCTTTTTTTTATGAAATTTCAGCCATACCGCGGCAACAGAGGAATACTGCTACTGCTTCTGGTACTGTATTGATACCTTTTTGGAGTTCATAAGTACTTCCGAGAAAAGCTGTCCTGACCTGGTGCAAAAGATTCACCCGGACTTCTCTTTCTGAAAAAACCACAGCGTCAACAAGCGGTTCAAAATCATGAAGATCACGGAGCTCAAGGGGCTGCACCCGCATCCCGCTCCCGCCGTGCAGTGATGTCGGCATGCGGATAAGCCGTTTTGTATCAGTAGTAACCGGTTCATCTGCAAGAGCTGCCCGGGAAAGCAGGCGTTTTTTAAATTCCCCCTCCTGTTGGATCAGGATAGCATGGAGCACCCGGTTCTTTACTAACATACCCGAGGGATACCGTTCAATTGAAGAAAGCGTCTGGTTCCGGTTTTTGAGGAAAACCGCAGCCGAATCCTTACCAATACCCTCGATTGCCGTGAGATGTTTCATGGCTTCTTCATCAGCAAGGGTTCCCAGCCATGAAAGATATTCAACTAGTGTTTCCCGGTATCGTACCTGCCAGCCGGGTGATGCTGGTCTTTTTCCTGAAAGCATCGCTGCAGGATCGATTCCGATTCCGCAGACATAATCAATGAGTCTCCCGGCGCTCGGCACTTCCCCACCCACGGAACGCGATGTCCTTGACATGAACATGGTATCCCCTGCCACCGGAAAAGACGAGCTCGATTGTCTTTGGATTAATACCCAGCTCACCGGTGAGCATTACAAGGAGCTTCTCGGTTTCTTCTTTCACTCTGGCCAGCATCTGGTCATAGGCACCACGCATAATATGGTCTGCATCAAGATCGAAGATCAGATCGGCCCCGCACCAGCCCTTTTCTGCCATTGTCCCGGCATCCGGTTTCTCGTAATATGCCGTTGAATAATAGGAGTGCTGGGGCACGAGATTTTTTATGAACTGAAAGAGTTCATCCTTTCCTGAAAAGCCGATATGGCGGCGCATCCGCAGGGTGGTTGACTGCGGACTGAATAACACAAAACCCCATTCACGCTGCTCAAGCGATGAGGGGGCAATAAGAACTGTTTTTTTGTAATAATCCGTGAAGCGCTGTCTGAGGAATTCCGTGGTCGCCGGGTTCATGGCAGTTCCTTAATCATATAGGGCCCTTTGCGTTGATAGCCCTGTCTCCGGTAATAGGGGCGGACACCCATTCCACTCATAATCGCAAGACGGGAGAAACCTGAATTCCGGGTAATCTCTTCTGCCCGGGAAATGAGTAATTTTCCATAATTACGGTGCTGCCATTCTTCCGACTCAGCATCTTTTCCAACCGGGACAAGACTCCCGTAAACATGAAGTTCCCGCAGGAGTGCGGCATTTTCAAGATCAGGACTATTTACCCGGGAAGGAAAACGGAGCCGGGTAAAACCGATCAATGAGTCTTCAGCTACCGCAGAGATGAAGTGCTCCTGACCGCCGCAACAGGCATATCTTAAAACCCGTATTTCCGATTCCGCAACGGAGGGGAGTCTCCCGATTTCACGGCACCGTATACAACGACACCGTCTTCCGGTTGCCTTCAGCCGGTTCTGGGCAAGCTCCCGGAAATTTGAGTGCCGGGAACCTGCAACGATCAGTTTTGCCGGGATATCGCGCTGGATCCGCTGGAGGCGGGTATACTCCGGGATAAGTGACTTTCCATATGCCACGAGATCGATCATATCCTCTTCACAATAGGGCAGGTAATCTCCCTGCTTCCAGAGTTCTTCGATTTCAGAACCCGGTGTGACAAGGGTAGGATAGATCTTAAGAAAATCCGGCATGAAACGGGGATCAGAAAAGAGGGTTTCAAACATTTTTTTATCGAGGTCTATAGTCGAACCGGGAAGATTGGGCATCATATGAAACCCTACTTTCATACCCGCGTCACGGAGGAGCGTGTTTGCAACAACCGTGTCAGCCACCGTACACCCTCGCCGGTTAAGGGCCAGGATAGTGTCATCGACATGCTGCACACCAAGTTCCACTTTGGTTACCCCGAGATGCAGCATCCGTTCCACATGCTCCTTTCGGCACCAGTCAGGACGGGTCTCGAACGTGATCGCAACACAACGGATAGCAGAAGTCTCATTGCGTTCCTGTACAACAGTGATGTCACTGGGTTCTGCAGATGCTGTTCCCCCGGGGTATGTGTTCATCGCTTCAATGCAGCGCGACACAAACTGCTCCTGGTATTCCGGTGTCCGGGCTGTCATCGTCCCCCCCATGACGATCAACTCTACCTTGTCCACACGGTGTCCGAGGAGTTCAAACTGTTCGAGACGTGCATGTACCTGTGCAAACGGATCGTACGAGTGCTCCCGTGCCCGTAGAGCAGCCGGCTCCTCTCCCGTGTAACTTGCGGGGATTTGAACACGTGGTCTGGCCCTCCAGGGCAGGGAAGGCACTTCCCGTGCGGGCAGGGTGCCGGAGAGGTCATAACCGCAACCGGAGCCACCCCTGAAAGAGTCCGCGTGGGTTTCACCAGCAGGATCTTCCTGAGGACCTCCCGATCTTCCGGTGCTGCGGCAGCAAGGATTGCAGAGTTTTTCGGGACCGCATCCAGCCCGTATTTCCGGCAAAGATCGATCTTTGCTGCAACAATGGCATCGTCACCGGGCTGAAGGGTAAGGATGCGGGAGATCATCTCCCGGATTGCCAGCTCCTTATCCATGACAGATTTAATGATTGGCTGCAACTTTTTGGGATGCAGTCTCTGAAGAATAGTTCACCACAGGGATCTGATGCCCGTGGATATGGGTCACAATTTCGTCTCCCAGCGTGAGAAGAGCATCTTTGTGGGCTTTTTTGTCCTTGTGGATATGGACAGGCGAAATTTCTAGGGAATTATAACGTCCGGTTTCAATTTCTTCACTGGTGACGCCTTCATAGTACTTTTTGATGTGAATCATTAGCATATGTAAATGTAGCAATTCTTCCTTTTGCACACTATCACCTTCTCCAACTGTTTCTTTTTCTTATGATGCACATATACCTTTTTGGTGAAATTTATATCTGGATACGTGCGGGCCGCTGGATCGCTTGTTGGGCTGGCAATTGGGGACGCTTTGGGTGCGCCACTTGAAGGATCTGCCCAGCGCAAGTCTTGGGTGACAGAAATGCTTTCCGGTGGGCGCCATTTCCGGAAAAAAGGTACGATCACAGATGACACCCTGCAGGCCCTGGCAGTTGCAGAATCGCTCGCTGCATGCAAGGGTTTCAACCAAAAAGACCTTATATCACGGTTATTTTCCGGGTACGAAAAACGCCCGGAATGGTACGGCCCGACATCTTCAGCATTTTTCGCATCTGGTCAAATCCGGCACCCTGCCGCACCAGGCCGCATGGCTCGTCCATAAACGACTGCTTGGCAGCCGGACCAACGGCAGTGTCATGCGGGGATTTCCGATCAGGTATCTTTTATCCCGCACCACAAGTCTATGAGGTGAGTCTGGCATGCTCTCGGCTTACGCATTTTGATCCGGTTGCTGCACATTGTTCGGCGTGGCTCAATACAATGGTAAGCGATATGTGCCGGGGGGTATCCCGCATAAAGGCATTCCGGCATGCCCGGAGGATATGTACAAATCCCGAAGTGCATACGGTGCTGGGAAACTATACGGAGTACTTACCTGTTGCCTCGCTTGACGCTGTGCTCTGCTCGCATGCAGCTCTTTTTTGTTTCATGAATGCCCACACGTTTGAGACGGCAGTCCTGTCGGCAATTAATCTCGGGGGAGACACTGACACCGCAGGTGCATGCTGCGGAGCAATGTCCGGGGCATACTGGGGGCTTGAAGCAATTCCGATACGGTGGAAAAAGGATCTGGAAGACTATTCTCATATCCTGCACTGCGCAGAACAGACTCTGGAAATGGAAAGACGAATTACGGTAAATAATGCAGGATTTTCAGGCAGGTTTAATCTCCACCAGCTTCAGCGCCCGCCCTTTTTCGCAGACATCCGAAGGTTTTCCAAGGACCTTATGAACGATATACTTCTCCCCGTTAACAACACCATCCGGGCGACAAAGCGGATAACTCCGGCAGTCGGTTTTGGAGCAGGAGAGTTCGAGTTTGATCTTTGAATTGACCATAGCCATATCGGCATTGATGAGTGCTGTAACGGGTGCGTCTATAACTTCTACAGCAGTTGTACCATTGAGATGTACCCCGCATTCATGGTGCGTTGTCCGCACAGAGATGATACGATATTTCCGGCCGGGCTGAAGGTTATTGCACGCCTTTTTTACTTTGCAGGTATCACAACCGGCTACTTCACCCTCGTAGATGAATTCAACACCCTGTTTGGCCATAACCGTACCGACCAGCGTCACTTTCGTTTTCACCTCTGCCATAAAAACAACTCCCTATTCACAGTACAGCATCTGGATAAGATTCTGTGCGGATTCACGTGTCAATCCCATATCGAATATTGTGAAGCGCTCAGGACGGATAGTTTTTGCCATGAGAAGTGCTTCGACGGCAATTGCATCATCAACACCAATATCTGCAGGTGTGACCGGGGCGCCGATACATTTCAGTGAGGCACGGATTCCCCGCCAGTCCCCTCCGTGGAGGTACATCGAAATAATCGTCCCGATACCACAACTTTCTCCGTGGAGCGCTTTACCGGGTGCAAGTTTATCAAGCGCATGGGAAAACTTATGTTCACCTCCGCTTGCCGGGCGGGATGAGCCGGCTATACTCATCGCCACCCCACTGGAAACCAGTGCTTTTGTGACGAACCAGGCCGACTGTTCCTGGTGAGGCTTGATCAGGTGGGCATTCTTCACCAGGATCTCGGCAGTCATTTTCGAGAGGGCAACCGCGTACTCACTCATCGGCTCTCCTTTCACCCGGTGGGCAAGCTCCCAGTCAAGAATTGCGGTGTAATTGGAGATTATGTCTGCACACCCGGCAGCAAGGAGCCGGTGGGGCGCAGAAGCAATGATACCCGTATCGGCAATGATCGCAATGGGTGGCTGGGCATCGAGTGATGCATGCCCATCTACCGTAGGCACTGAGGCTCGGGATGAGGCGATGCCATCGTGAGATGCTGCTGTTGGGATGGAAATGAACGGGATGTCGAGGTTATAGGAAACGATTTTCGCAGTGTCGATTACCCGCCCGCCACCGATACCTATAATAAAGTCCATGCCAGCTGCGGCTTTCTGGGCCTTTTTGATGACGGGGACGCTGATCTCTTCTGCGATGAACGGCTTCACCGTAGTGGTCCTGATGAGAATATCGAGGACTTTATTACCGGCGAGTTCCATGGTCCCCTTCCCGGATATCAGGAGTGCAGAAGTTCCGAGCTTGAGATCCTCACAAACCGAGGGGATCTGCCCGAATACATCATGACCGATAACAACATCGCGTGGCAGCTGCATCCATTTGGACTTGTCAAAAACTTTCGGTTTGAGTAATTTTATTGCATCTGCGCTCATTGTGATCATGGATGATTAGTGATTTCATATACAAATATTACATCGATCCCATCCGGCTTGGGCAATCATACAATATCGTTGATACGCTCACGTATGCACTAATCCTTGTCATCGGGGTATATTTACTGTACCGCTGGATGTCGCATTCCACGTATCTTTCGGACTGCGGTATAACGATTGATGCAAAATTTGTCCTCGCAACACTACCCTATGTCGTTCTCGGAGGGGTATTGCGGGTCGTCCAGGATACCGGGATGATCACGGGCGACTTCCAGTTTCTGCTCGTGACGCCGCTTATCTACTTCGTCCTGTTTTTTTTTACTATTACGATGCTGTTTCTCTCCCGCACTATAGCCCTTAAAGGATTTGTAAAGGACGCCCTCACATTTTACGCAATCGCCAGGCGTAATGTCCACGTTTGTAGTCTCACTTGTACCACTGGCATGGGGCATCAATCATGCCCACGTCGATCTCTTCATTCTTGGGGTAATCCCCCTCATGGCAGTCACCGCTACGCTGCTGGTATGGGCCTGCATGCGATACCTGCTCGGCTGGAAATATGTGACCAGTCCACTCTACCTGACCCTTCTTTTTGGTCAGCTGCTGGATGCAAGTGCAACCAGTTATGGGATTGACCTGCACCCGTCCATCCGGTATATGGAACAACACGTCGTGGGTTCCGGCCTCATTGAACTGACTCACACCGCATTTGTGATGTTCCCGCTGAAACTTGTCGTGCTCTTCCCGGCAATCTATATCATGGAGATGTACCGTAAAGAGGCAAATCCCGCGTTCTGGCATCTCGTCCTTCTCGCCATGATAGTGGTCGGATTAGCTCCGGGAATAAGGGATATGACCCGGATGGTGTTGTATGTCTGATACCAGGCTGAAAAACGCGATTATTATCACATTTCTCCTCTTTTTTGCGACTATCACGGTGGGCTGGATCGGGACTATACAGAATCCCGAGATCGGAGAGAACTTAATGAAATTATTCCAAAAGGAGGTTGCAGACCAGATCACAGGAAAGGAGGCCCCGGATATTTTTGTCAAACTCTTCTTAAACAATCTTGAGGCATGCATCCTTCTCTTTTTAGGCGGGGCATCTTTTGGAATTCTCACAATATTCATCATGAGCTTAAATGGTATTGTGATAGGTGCGATCATGGAGATCGTGCGCAAGGATCACTCCGCAGTATTTGTTGCCGCAGCGATTTTGCCTCACGGTATCTTTGAGATTCCGGCTTTCATTATTTCCGGGGCGTTGGGGATCGTGCTTGCCCAGTCACTCATTGCAGAGTGGTATAATGGAGCCGACGCTTCAGCAGATGCACAGAAATTCGGGCGGATCTTCTTACTCTATGTAGTACCACTCGTGGCGATCGCGGCATTTATCGAGGCTTTTATTACGCCGGTAATCATACATCTAGTAGCTTAGAGGATCTGGTTTATGGACGATGATACGGGCGCCCTGCCGTTAAAACAAGACTTTTCTGAATGGTATAACGATCTGTTATGGCGGGCGGAAATTATGGATGTCCGTTATCCGGTCAAAGGGTTATATGTCTGGTTTCCCTATGGTTTTGCGATACGTAAACATGTATACCAGAGACTTCGCGATCTCCTTGACCGCGACCACCAGGAAACCCTTTTCCCGCTTCTGATTCCTGAACAGGAATTTATGAAGGAGGCCGAGCATATCAAAGGATTTGAAGAGGAAGTGTATTGGGTTACGCATGGCGGGACAACTCCGCTTGACGTCAAGCTGGCGCTTCGGCCGACCAGTGAAACCGCCATCTATCCGATGTATGCCCTCTGGGTCCGCTCACATGCTGATTTGCCGATTAAATATTACCAGATTGTAAACACGTTCAGGTACGAGACAAAACAGACCCGCCCGCTTATCCGGTTGAGGGAAATCACCTCATTCAAAGAAGCACATACCGTACATGCAACCTGGGAAGAAGCAGAAGCACAGGTCGAAGAAGCAATCCGGCTCTACCGCGAATTTTATGACGGTCTCTGCATACCAACGCTTGTTTCCAGACGCCCGGACTGGGATAAGTTTCCCGGCGCAGATTATACTATCGCCGTTGATGCAATAATGCCAAACGGCAAGACACTCCAGATCGGAACCGTTCACCACCTTGGAGATCACTTTTCCCGGACGTTCAATATTACCTTTGAAGACAAAAACGGTGAGCAGAAACTTGCGCAACAGACATGCTACGGTATTTCAGAGCGCTCTATTGCAGCGCTAATCAGTATTCACGGCGATGACAAAGGTCTCATCCTCCCACCCGCAGTTGCCACACTCCAGGCCGTGATTGTCCCGATAACGATTGGGAAACGCCACGAAGATGTCATGGCAGCCGCACATAAACTGTATGCCGATCTCACTTCAGCGGGTTTCCGGGTGAAACTTGACAGCCGGGACATGCGTCCCGGAGCAAAATATTACTGGTGGGAGTTGCGGGGTGTCCCGCTCAGGCTGGAATTAGGACCAAGAGACCTGGATGCAGGAAAAGTCATGGCCGTGACACGGACAGGGCAGAAACGATCGATCGAACTCGCATCGATCGCTGATGGGGTCACCAGCATCTTTAAAGAGATTACGGATACGATAAGGGAGCGTGCCGAAAAACACACGGAATCTCATCTGTGTTCCGTCGAGTCCCTGGCAGACCTTAATGCTACACTGGACGGGGGGAACGTAGCAGTTGTTGCCTGGTGCCAGCAGCGGGAATGCGGAGACGCAATTGAGGCAAAGACGAACGCAAGTATCCTGGGGACTGATGTACGTTCGCGCTATGTTCCGTTATCTGATGGTCCCTGTATCGAATGCGGGAAACCCGGCAAAGCAACCCTTGTCGGGAGAGCGTATTGAAGAATGCAAAAATAAGATACACAATCATTTTTTAATTTTCTTTTCTTTACTATGGCGGAATCGCAGATACTTTCTCCCCGGATGCTTTTGTGTTGGGGTTCATCCCGTTCCTTTTTTACAAAGTAATTACAAATAATAGATTATCATTTGAGGCGGCGGCAGTGAATAAAAATCCCAAAGAATCAGGATCCACATACCTGCCCGAACGGTACAGGGAGCAGATTGAAGCCAGGAAAAAAAAGCGTCTTTTAAAAAAGATTGCTGCAATCTGTGGCGTTATCGCGATAGTTGTGGTAGTGTACCTGATAGTAAGCGGTGTTCCGGATTTCCTGAACCGGTCTCCGGATATCCTTCCCGGAGCCACAATACTATTCCCTGATAATACATCACTATCGAAAACTGGTGAACCCGGCACCCTCCAGTCACGGAATGTTACCATCAGGGAAAACCCGGGTATCAGCATAGAAGAAGGATACCTTCTCAGCCGAACCCGGATATGTTGTCGCTTGACAATGCAACAAGATTCCTCCGCCTGGACTATCCGGCATCTGCATATTCGATCACCAGGGTAAATGTAACTGACCGGTTCAGCGGCCGGCTCCTGTACGAGTTCTGGATCAAACAAACCGGTTCCGGACCCGATGATCAGGGGTATTCCGTTTTTGTCGACGCCAGAACCGGGGATCCTTATACCATGGGACAGGATAGTGCCAGGATCACTGCCGATCGGGCAAAAACCATTATAAAAGAAGCTTTTCCGATGATTCATGCGGACACGATCAGGGTGAGATACGATAATCGTCCTGAATCTGCCCTTGCCTGGATCTTTTCCATAACCACCGACAACACGACGGTACTTACCGGAACCCTTGATCCGGAGACCGGCCAGGTATCATCATTCTCGCGGATTACCCGCTGGGAGGACAGGCAGGCTGAACCGCTGCTTGATATCAGCGCAGCGCAGTCCATTGCAGATCGCTTCATTTTCGAGAAGAACAGAGCTCCCGCTCCCGCTTAACATGAGTGAAGTGCGATATATCCCCCTGAAGGTTCCCCAGAAAACAGTTGCAGGAAGTTATGTTTTCGTGTATAACCGGATTGTCCAGCGAATTCCCTGTGACAGCGACGGTTTCACTATTTCCGTAGATTCAGTAAACGGCGAGGTTACGGGATACGAACGACGGTGGAATTCTCCAGAAAGCGCTTTTTCTGTGGCCGTAGACTCCCTTGTAACCCGCTACGAGGCCACATTTTCTATCCTGCAAAAAGCCAGGGAGACCCATCCTGAATCAGTAGACAGTCTTTCAATTGTCTCGGCAGAAATCCGTTGGAAAGACCACCCGGTGGCAGGATCATTGCCCCGCCCGGGTAGTATCCCCATGGCGTGGAAGGTACAATTCACCGACAAGTTTACCGATTCAAAACAGGATATGGGAATTGGATGGGTCGATGTCCAGACCGGAGAAATCCTCGATTTCTATTACCCTCACTGACTTTTTTAGTCTCCCGAAGAATTCTTCCTTTATTGGACGATGCTGAACATAATCAGGGTCAATTACAACGCTTCATCACCGGCATTTACTGCTTGCTTATCCTGCCGAGCTCACCAAGAGCGAGCCCCTTATTGTACCATGCAGTTACCCGGTTTGGATCACGCGACAACACTTCATCATAGGCATTCACCGCTTCCTGATACCTGCCAAGTTTGTGAAGTGCACTTCCTTTATTGAGCAATGATGGCACATAATCCGGGTCAATTGTCAATGCTTCATCATAGGCATTCACTGCTTCCTGATACCTGCCAAGTTTGTAAAGTACGAGTCCCTTATTGTGCCATAACGATCTATCATTCCGTTCACTGGACAACACTTTATCATAAGCATTCAGTGCTTCCTGATATCTGCCAAGTTCGTTCAGTGCATATCCTATATCATTCCATACCGTTGCATTATTCGGGTCAATCGATAATGCTCTTTCATAGGATTCTACTGCTTCCTGATATCTGCCTAGTTTGTCAAGAGCTTAGTCCTTTATTGTGCCATACCGTTGCATCATGCGGGTCAATCGATAATGCTCTTTCATAGGATTCTACTGCTTCCTGATATCTGCCTAGTTTGTCAAGAGCTAGTCCTTTGTTGTTCAATGCCTTCACATAATCAGGGTCAGTTAACAATGCCCTGGCATAGGATTCTACTGCTTCCTGATACCTGCCTAGTTTGTCAAGAGCTAGTCCTTTGTTGTTCAATGCCTTCACATAATCAGGGTCAATTAACAATGCCCTGGCATAGGATTTTACCGCTTCCTGATACCTGCCAAGAACGTAGAGTGCCAGTCCTTTATTGTTCCATGCCGGCGCATAATCCGGGTAATTTGACAACGCTCCCTCAAAGGCGTCCAACGCTTCCTGATATCTGCCAAGAGCGTAGAGATCATTTCCCTTTTTAACGCATTCTTCAGCTTCCATCAGAACATGTCCCCGCAATTCCGGTTCTATTCATAATACCGGTTATAACAAAATAAGTATATTGAAAAATTTAATTTCATCTTCTTACCCACTCCGTCAAACGAATCTTCTGGTATATACTGTCCGCCAGGCATCCTATGAAAATCCCGGTAAATGAAACATTGTACATGGGGATGAGACATGACCCTCCTGAGCAATCATGCCCAACAAAGACGCTATAGCCCAGATGCCATACCAGAGTGAAGACGGCTCTAAAAATAAAACTAAGGTTTAGAAACAGGGAGAAACGGAGTAGAATGACATTATCCGTGAAAAGTGAGGCTATTGCACTTTTTTAAGGTGTAATGTTTTTTATCCAAAAAAATCTTCACAAGTGAAAATGCCAATAAGATCATATTTTTTTTATATTCTCAACAATTTGGTAGTTTTTTTTTAAAAGTTTTTTAGATCTCAGCACCTGTTGCACACATACTCAACACGGAGATTCGTATTCCGCATATCCCCATGTATGGATTTTCTCCCGCCCCGGAAAAATAATTTTTTGCACTTCGCACAGTATTTGGGTTTTATACGGTCCCAGGTATTCATAGGGATCTCGAGCGCAAATCCTGTCCTGGTCCATTCCTCAGGGGGTTTCTCTGCATTCTGCTCATAGGCTGCGACAAATTCCATGATCTGGTGGGGAGGAACGCCCAAATCGACAAATTTCTTGAAGACAAAATAATTGAAGATCAACCACGAGAGATCCGAACGATCAAGGATTCCTTCATACTCCCCGTACCGACTCATCAAATTCCTCAAGCGAGCACCCGCACAGAGGGCATTTTCCGCCCACTAGCTCGTCGAGAAAAACCTCTTCCTGGCACCCCGGACAGGTCGTGTGAGGGGATTGCATGCGTGATGTCATTTAAGTCTCCTGAAGGCTGAAAGAGTATTGATGTTCATCCGTGTCTGATTAGAACTGTACAGCAGTAGTGTTCACGGCAGTATTGGCCGGGTTTCAACAACAGATTAATCCCGTCCTGACAGGTTCTGCTTGTTTTTTAAGTTTCACTTTTTCCAGATTCTGGAAAAGTTTCCGGTTTATTATTCTTCTTTACTGCACATATAGGTATCACCAGTGCATGTATATCCCGATAAAAGGTTTGCTGTTGGAGTAACTTTTTAGTCCGCGGAGGGTTCTTCACGTTCCATAACCAGTGAACCGAAGACAACTTTTTCCAGCACCTGCGCAACATACTTGATGTGCATTGCTTTTTCCAGGTCTTCATTCCGGTGGACATCTGCATAGAGCTGGAGCCGCATGAGTGAGAACCGGAACCGGTCAAGTGTGTCATCATCTAGTTTCATTGCCTCACGGTAAACAGGTTCAAGCAGATCGGGGAATACAAGCGGATTCTCAAGGCATGCAATTATGCCTGAATAAATAGGCAATTGTCCCTCCTTTCCTGAAAGAATCCGCAGGTAATCCATGTTATCCCTCGACAACACTGATAAGCGCTTCCATGACCTTGTCAACTGCTTCCCAGGTAGGGCTGTTTCCGCGGCGGATTATAAACGGTCGTCCTTCGTCTCCTGCGATGCGCATATCGATATCGATTGGTATTGAACCAAGGAACGGAACGGATAGTTCATCGGCAATCTTTTTCCCGCCACCCTTGCCGAAAAGGTCAATCTGTTCTTTGCAGTGCGGACAGATCATACCGCTCATATTTTCGATAATTCCCAGTACGGGGATCTCAAGTTTCTGGATGAATTTCACGGATTTCCGTGCATCCATGGTTGCAACATCCTGGGGAGTCGTGACAATAACGGCACCACGGAGGTTGGGGGCGAGCTGGGCAATTGTCAGGGCCTCATCCCCGGTTCCCGGGGGAAGATCGACAACGAGGTAATCGAGCGGGCCCCAGTTCACTTCTGACAGAAACTGCTGGATTGCAGCCATCTTCATCGGACCACGCCAGATGATCGGGGTGCTTGTGTCCGGCAGAAGGAATGCCATCGATATGACAGAGAGTTTTCCGGTGATATGGACCGGTTCAATCCTTTTGCCTATAATGGCGAGTTTATGATCCTCGATTCCCAGCATTTTGGGAATATTTGGACCGTGCATGTCAAGGTCTAAAAGCCCTACCCTGAAACCATGGTTGGAAAGGGCATAAGCGAGGTTCACGGATACGGTAGATTTACCTACACCGCCTTTCCCGGAAAGGACCATGATAACATGTTTGACATCTACTTCAGCCCTTGGGGGCAGGCCTGAAGGACCTGTCTTTGCCGATGAGCAGGTCGAGGCTGTCGAGCAGGTGGAACACTCGTTATTGCATTCCTCATCCTTCTTTTTGGGATCTTTTTTTGTCATGGGATGCCTCTTTAAAAAAAATTGTTCTACTATTACTCTCATCAATTATCCCTTGCATGCAATAAAGGTGTGGAGATGGCTGCAAACAAGGGTTGTATTTTTAGTCCCTCACCCCATCAGCAATGGCCGAATAGGGTTTTATATCAAGGACCGGAGTTCTATCAAGGGCATCAAGCCCCCGCACAAACAGGAGGTTTTCCTCCCGGTGGACGAGGTCTACAACCCCAATCCCGATCGGGTTCGGGCGATCGGGAGAACGTGTGGCAAATACCCCGTGCTCGATCCCGGTGTGAGGGGGAGTCGCCATCAGTACAGTGCGATCGGATCGGTCGAGCCAGTACAGTATAATCAGGTGAGAGTGGTGCTCTATATCCTGCAATCCACGGGTAAATTCCGGCAGGATGTCAAGAGTGAGTACCGCCCTCAGAAAACCGGCCCTGCCGCGGGGCATCCTCCCTTTCAAGAAAAGGAGAGTGGATTATTCCGATGGGAGTTAAATTAAAAGTTTTTTTGGCAGGTATCATAAAATGTATCACTTTTTGTATCTTTTGAAAAATATAAGAGACTGGTGCCTGAAAAGACCACAAGGCAAAGCATTATTTTTCCGGTGCCCCATTTTGTTGTAATGGATCGCCTTATTGTATCCCTTGATTTCCTCGAGTTCCCGCCCACGTATACCTGTGACGGGGATAACCTCTCTCCCCGGATCAGGCTCGAGGGTCTGAACGCCGCATCAATCGCCATTATGGTGTTCAATCCTTTTGAAAAATCCTGCTGTTCATTCACACCCTGGATCATATGGAACATCCCCCCGCTATCTCTTATCCCCGCTGGTATCCCGCGCGAAGGGATTGTTACTGAACCTGTCCTGGCCGTGCAGGGCATCACGGATAACGGCGATATCGGGTATACCGGCCCCTGCCCACCGCACGGGCAGATGATACGGTACCAGTTCAAAGTGTACGGGCTCGACAGCATGCTCGATATAAAACAAGGGTCGGATAAACACCAACTCGTCTCTGCGATGAAAGGGCACGTTGTACAGTTTGGCGAAACTGTTGGAATCTGCACCCGTTAAAAAAATTGCGAATTGTTCCCGTGCACTATATTTATAATTCATCCCGCATATCAACACACTATTAAGAGGAGTCACCTATGGAGGAACTGAAAATAAAAATTTCCGTGAAAGTCCTTCCCAATGACTACACCTGTGATGGGCAGGATATCTCGCCGGAAATCGATGTCGGGGGAGTGAACACCGGAATATCAAAATCTCTTGCGATCATGGTAAACGATCCTGATGCCCCGGGAGGCGGGGGGTTTATTCACTGGCTGGCATGGAACATGGAACTCGTAAGGATGATCCCCGAAAAAATTCCAAAGACACCGGTCGTTACATTCCCTTTAAAACTGGTCCAGGGGAAAAACAGCTTTGGAAAGACAGGGTACAACGGCCCCTGCCCGCCACACGGACAGACTCACCGCTACTATTTTAAGGTCTACGGTCTGGATACCGAACTTACCCTTGCAGCTGGAGCGACAAAAGACCAGCTTGCCCATGCAATGGAAGGGCATGTTGTCCAGTATGGTGAGACATTTGTGACCTACGGCAGGTAAGACATACCTGCACTTTTTCCTTTGTTTATTCGTTCCCTCATATGCCAGGCACTCGGGTCCCATCCATCAGCATTAATACCCCCGGGTACAGAATTCACGTGCAATATGCACGCACGGAGAAATGAACGCACGATAGATAAAGGGCTTGAATCCTCAATTCGCACGATCACGGAGAAGCGCGAATCCCTCCTCTCTCCCCTTGCCTCGATCAGCGCTGATGCCGTGCGGAGGCACAACAGAACATCGGAGGATATCCGCACCCCTTATTCCCGTGACGCTGACCGTATTATCCACACGCGGGCATACACCCGTTATATTGATAAGACACAGGTCTTTTCGCTCGTTGACAATGACCACATTACGCACCGCGTCATTCATGTACAGCTCGTCTCCAAAATCGCAAGAACAATAGGACGGTGCCTCCGCTTAAACGAGGATCTTATTGAAGCCATAGCCCTTGGCCATGATATCGGTCATATTCCCTACGGCCATTTTGGTGAGACCTGCCTCTCGGCACTCTGTGAAGAACAGGGAATCGGAAAGTTTTTCCACAATGTACAAAGCGTCCAGTTCCTCGATCGAATTGAAAATTGTGACCTTACCATGCAGGTACTGGACGGGATTCTCTGCCATAACGGGGAATCTGACGATGTTAAAATTTTTAAGGAACCCTGCAGGAACTGGCTGGAGTTTGACAAGAAAGTTCAGGATAATGCAGATGGCAGAAGGACAAAGGCTCCGATGACATTAGAAGGCTGCGTTGTCAAGTTTGCCGACACTATCGCGTTTATCGGCAGAGATCTCCAGGACGCACGGGAGGTGGGACTGATCAGCAGTGCAACTCCGCTTCCAAAAGAGTGCAGGGACATTCTTGGGGACTCCAACCGGGAAATCATCAACACGCTCATCTTCAACCTGCTTAAAAACAGTGAGACTGAAGATGAGGGGTATATCTCATACAGTCATGAGGTAGAATCAGCACTTATCACCCTGCGCACATTTTCCCGGACTTATATTTACGAGAACGAAAAACTCACCTCAGAACACGAAAAAGTCCGCCAGATGTACACTACCCTGTTCATGAGCTGTCTTGAGGATCTAAAAAAGGATACAAAAGGTGCAAAAATTTTTACTGATTTTATAGATACCAGCTGGATTGACAGGAATTATCTCCAGGCAGCCACGTATCCTGAGCTGGTACGGGACTTTATAGCTGGTATGACCGACCGGTATTTCGCAAAACGCTATGAAGAATGTGTGATGCCACGCAGGATTGAAGGAAAATTTTCATAATTACCGGCTCCCCGTTATCAGTCGCACTTCCCTTTTGGCCCTGTCCAGCCGGTAAATCCGCAATAAATGCAACCGACGCCATCACAATACCTGCAGGGTCGTTTTGGTGAGATCACCATGACAATTCCAGTTTTATTGCAATACAGGCAGCCAATCCCGCTGCAATGAGCACACGTGGCGGGAACATATTCCCGGTTTCCAGGGGTTATGGTATGCATCCTCCCTGGAACAAACAGCCAACAAAAAACCCAGGTACTACGGGTTTCATTCCGAATCTTCCTCAAGATACCCGTCGAGCGCTTCAAGCAGTTCCGAAGCGGTCTGGTAGCGATTCGCCGGATCTTTTTCAAGACATTTTAAGATAATTTTCTCCACCACTGCCGCATCAGCATTGTACTGTGAAGGGGGCTTTGGCTGCTCTCTCAAAATTGCATTGCCAACTTCAACGATACTTTCACCACCAAAGGGAACCGAACCGGTAACCAGTTCGTAAAAGACCACACCAAGCTGATAAATATCAGTGCGCTCATCTGTCCTCCCGAACTCTGAAGGGGAAACCTGTTCAGGAGCGGCATAGGAAAGAGAGAACCCCGCAATACTGGATTTTTTTACCTCGTTTGCGAGAACCTTGCTCATGCCCCAGTCAGTAATCTTGGGAACAAAGTCTTTATTAAGCAGGATATTGTGGGGCTTGATATCCCTGTGGATGAAGCCATGCTCGTGCGCATATTTCAGACCGTCAGCCACGCCTCTGATAAAGTGTACCGCTTTCCAGACCGGGATGGGTTTAGGTGTTGCCTCCAGCACTTCTGGTACTGTACTCCATTTCAACAAAGGGAACGGGAAGGATATTGACCGCAGTCACTTTTACGATATTCGGGTGCCTGAGGGTCTCCCATGCTGCAATCTCATTTAAAAAGGATTTCCCGGTCATCTCATCGAAACTTATCGGGATTTTAACAGCAACAGTCATCCCATCCGATTTCCGGACGGCAGAGAAAACCCATGCGATACCACCACGCCCGATGTATTTTATATCGGAGTATTTACTCTCCAGTTCATTGGGAAAGTAGACTCATCTGTTCTGCAATGGAAGTATATGTCTTGGGTACACCCGTCACGGCTGAACCTGTTTCGGGAACCATTGTACCATGGTTGACAGGTCTCGGAGATGTACGGGAGGGGCGGGGAGATGTGCGGGACGTTTTTTTCACCGCGGTTGCTTCTTTGCCAAGGGATAAAACCTCTTCCTTACTCTCTTTATGCTTCAGTTGCAAAAAGATAATCAGAACAACCGCACCTGCAAAGAGCAGCACGATGAGTTCTACCATGAGGAAGTCAGTTGGCTGTCCCCCACCAGTGTTTTTCTGAGGGGCGGGAGTAGTCGGGGAGGTTGTGGGGGACTCAACAGGAGCGGTTGTCGTGACGGTTGTTGTTTCAGACCCCGTAAGAATTGTTGGCAGAGGCACCGGTTCCGACGGAACTGGTTTCTGGACGATTCGAACGACATTATAATAATATTCAGTTGGGTCCATCAGGGGAAATGAATCCTTAATGTCCTGATCGAAGACCGATTTCGGGTTTGCCCCGACCTTAATGCTATTTGGTGTATCACCGATTCCGTCAAAATTCTTATCTTTTCCACTATAATCACTCCAGTAGTTACCCATCTGGCTTTGTCTCTGGAGACCCAGGTACGTGTAAGAGTACATATCCGATGTGTTCCAGACCGACGTTGCACTCCTGGACACTACATTCAGGGAATTGTCAAAATTGTTCCGGAAGATCTGGTTGGAGAGAGAGTATTCGTCTACCTCAATACCGATTGAATTTCGTGAAAACCGGTTTTCTTCAATAAGATTATTGTTTGATGCTTTAATTTCGATTCCGACCCTGCTGCTGTTGGTAATTTTATTGAGGTTAATAATATTCCTCATCGCCGAATCGAGAAAAATTCCCTGGGCATTTTTCTGGAAAGAATTTTTTGTGATAGTGTTGTTGTTGGAATTGACACGGATGCCGCTGGAGGTGGTAATGTTCCTGAAGATAAATCCTTCAACCCGGCAGCCATCGGTGAGGATTTCTATTGCATTCCCTTTATTTACCGGTTCAATTACCGGTGCCCCGCCACCGCTGTCTTCGCCGATAAGATCTATCTTTTTATCCAGCCGTAGATTTTCAACGTAGGTACCGCTCCGTACAAAAACGACATCACCAGCAAAAGCACGGTTAATTGCCGCCTGGATACTGGTAAAATCTGCAAGGGAAGGGGCCACGATGAGTTCAGTGGCGGATGCCGGAGGGATAATGGTGATACCTATGAGGAGGAGGAAAAAAAGGGTGCATACAACGCGGTGTGTCGGACTCATAGGTGTGTGACTTTTATTTTTTCTTTTTTTTTGAGCTGATGTCTGGTTTAAATCTGGTTACGGGGTCCGGGAAAAATTTTATACGCCTTTAATTCCCCTGCGGAATGATGATGAGAAGTTTAACACCAGATACGCCTTTTGCAAATTCAATGAGATCCCCATCATGGAGGGTAACAGGTGTGTTTTTTTCAAGGCGTTTATTGTTGAGCCTGGTCCCTCCGGTGCTTCCGCAGTCCTCGATTTGCAGGCCCTCATTGCTTCGGATAAACCTGCCGTGGGGTTTTGATACTCTGGTGACCGCCGTATACCCGTCAGAGAGAACGATATCATCCTGAGGGGAGTATGCAGCCGTATTCTCGGGATCTGTCCTGCCGATGCGGACCAGGTTTTGTTTCAGCATAAACACCTTCCCATCATCTGGCCCTCCGAGGGCTATAGCGGAAGGGGTATTTCCCAGGAGTTCTTTTGAAAGGGTGTTTTTTACCTCTTCCAGACGGCGGGAGATCTCACTGCCGACGATCTGCACCCGTGTATTGGAAAAGAGCCCAAGGTTTCTTATGATCGCTTCGAGCCCGCCAGGCACAATGGAATATTCCCATACGGGATGAATGCCCTTTGAGGTAGGAGCACCCAGTCCCGCTTCTTTTTTAATTATACCTACGCCCAGGAGTTTGTCAAGATGTTTTTTTGTATTTTCATAGCTGGTCTCAATTTCCTTTGAGATAGCACGGGCATCCCGGGGCTTTTTTTCGAGAAATTTTAATATTCTGAGCCGCGCGCTACTTGAAAGCACATCAAGATATTCTGATAGTTCTTCCAGTGAGTCTGAATCTTCATGAACAATAATTGTAGGCGATTTGTCCGCGGGATTCATAGCGCTCCACCAAGTTTACATCTGATCTGTCTTCCCATAACCCTATGGTAATCAGATTATAAGGTCGTGACAGTTTATATTAACTCCCAGTAGTATCAATCCTTTCTGTTCAAGGGTATAACCTACGGGTTAGATACTTCAACCATCACGATTTTGGGTATTTATCTGCTCCTGCCATTATAATATATATTCAGGTGATACACGAACGGTATTCGGGGTGTCACCGACCCATCCAATGCACATTGAACCAGATTAAACCCCATACTTTAAGACAAAAAAGGAACGTTTGAAAAAAATCTCACTCCAGAGACAGGGGGATTCCTCATCCCTCTGAATCATACATCTTAAGCTATATATTTTTTAAAAAAGGGTTTTAGTCCTTTTTCTTCCGGACCAGAACGCCACCAATTCCTGCTATGCCCAGTGCAGCAAGTGCAAGAACGCATGCAGAAGGAGACTGGGGTGTATCTGTCGGGTAAGGTGTCAGAGCAGCGGTCGTTTGTTTTGTCGTAAGTTTTGTTGTCGCGATTGTCGTTATGGAGGGGGTAGTGGTTACAACTGTTGGTGTGGTTGTTACACTGGCAGGCGCAGTGAGCCGGATATTGTCTATATATCCCTGTGCGTAAATGCCCATCATGCCGTAGTCACCTTTTGAACCGAGGTAAAGCCGGTTCATTCCGTTCAGGTTCTCGGCAGTATTCAGGTAATAACTCCAGATCTCCTTTCCGGTAAGTTTTTCATTGACGTTCATGCTGATGGTCTTGTGACTGTCATCGTAATTCAGGGTTATATGGTACGTTTTATTGAGTTCATACTTTACCGTTGGCCCATTGTATGCCCCGGGTTCATTTGAGGTCTGGCTGCTTACTTCCATCAGTTTGCTTCCCGGTGTAACAAGGTGAATCAGCATGATCTGTCCATATTTTGCCTGCGTATTGGTAAATATGGTGAGAACATTCGGAGCCTTCGAAGGATCCATCTCGCTGCCTGCCATGCCGAACCTGAACGTTGCTCCATCGTCAATTCTGGTCAGCATCAGATCATAATCAAGGGTAAAAGATCCTCTTTCATAATCAATGGGGGTGTAGGCGTACCCTCCTGTACTTGGTTCAAGGGAAAAGCGGTACATACCCATATTCGGATCCCAGAAATTTGTTGTGGGATTGTTGGTCTGCCAATTGGGATTTGAGGAAAATGAAGTCTGGTAAATCACAGTCGCTGAAGTATCATCAGAAACAGCCTGTATGGGGGGTATTAAAACCAGCAGGCAGATCAGCGATGAGTACGGATATCAGGTATTTTTTTATCTTCATAAGGGTCTCTCCGGTTAATTCCTCGTTAATACGTTCATGCCCGGTCTGACGCCGCTTTTTTGTGCGGAACATTCACGGTCCCATTGCCGGGATGAGATGCGGGCATAAATATAGTATACATATGCTGTCTTGGTCTTTTTTAAAATATCGAGCATCCATGGGAAAAACGAGGTCGACATTACGGGAGCATTTTTAAGGGTAGCCGGGATCTGCCGTCCATTTCCTCACAGGGAAGGTTTTTCCATCGGGGGTGTGAGATTATATGTTCTTTGTCAGCCGGTCTGAATCGAACACATAGCATTATATTTATCTTTGAAATCACGCAATATTAGAGAACAAAGAGGTATTTTGCGATAATAGTCTAGCGGTAGGACAGGAGCTTCCCAGCTTCTAACCCGGGTTCGATCCCCGGTTATCGCATCGGTTTTATGGAGAAGGAACCCGAACGCTGTGCAATACGGATCATCGCGGAGAACCGCAAAGGTGTCCTGCGTGACATCGCAACTATAGTTGCAAAGCATGAAGCAAATATCGTGATGATCAACCAGGAGGTGTTTGATTCCGGACCCTATACCGGCATGGCCGAACTCTATTTTGAATATGATGTCAGCGAGGGGAGTGACCGGGATCTGCTTATCGCAGATTTGAACGATATCCCGTCAATCAGGAATGTGCGTGCCTACCAGCCGTTCGGCCATATCTTCGGGTCACGAGTGATCATTATTGGCGGTGGAGCACAGGTTGCGCAGGTCGCACTCGGTGCGGTAAACGAGGCTGACCGGCATAATATCCGGGGGGAACGAATTTCAGTAGACACCATTCCGCTCGTCGGTGAGCGGACACTCGCTCTTGCCGTGGATGCGGTTTCCCGGCTTCCCCGTGCATCAATTCTCGTCCTCGCCGGTTCAATTATGGGAGGGGAGATTTCAAAAGCCGTTGATCGTGTCCGGGATGCAGGAATCCCGGTTATTGCACTGAAAATGGCAGGTACTGTACCCGAGCATGCTGATCTGGTGGTAACCGATCCTATCCAGGCAGGAGTTTTCGCGGTAATGCATATCAGCAGCAAAGCAGTATTTGATATCAACCGTGTCCGTGGGCGTGAATTTTAAATGGATATCGTGGAAAAAGCTGTTTCCGTGCTCATGCATGACGGGACTATTATCTATCCCACAGAGACGGTCTACGGACTCGGTGCCGATGCATTATCCGATGAAGCTATTCTTAAAGTTTATGAGGCAAAAAAGCGTCCACTGGGAATGCCGGTCTCGATTGCCGTTGCTGATTTTGATATGCTTGCTGCTGTTGCCCGTGTCGAGCCCGGCATGCAGGGGTTCATCGAGACGTTTCTTCCCGGACCGGTTACCCTGGTCCTCCCTTCACGAAAAATAATTCCCGGAAATCCTCACCGGAGGGACGGGTATGATTGGTATCAGGATTCCGGCGCATGACCTCGCATTGCGGATTATCGAACGGTTTGATTCACCCATCACGGCAACAAGTGCCAATCTTCACGGTGCAAAAGACCCCCAGACACCCGAGGAATGCACAGTACCACGCGAACTGTTTATTGACGGTGGCAGGTTACCAGGCACTCCCAGCACGGTTGTCGACCTTACCAGCAAAAGGATCATAAGGAGAGGTGCACTGGCAGAAGCAGTAGAAGCATTTCTTTGCACAAAATTATCATGACGCCCGTCCGCCTTCGCGATTTCATCGAGGATTCCGATGGCTGGCTCTATGCGGTTTCCACGTATGATAATGTCGATAAAGTCGGCTGCGTCCTCAGGTATGTCCCGGATGAGAATGGCGAACGGATCAACCATGCCGGAAAACGATATAAGAAATTTGAGTTTGAAGATGCGTATGCGTTTATCGAACGCCATAAACCACAATATTCAGACCTCGTCCAGCGTGTGCCTGTCAACGATGTGAAAAATGTCTTAAAACCGGATAGAGAGATCTCCCGCATCAGCTTCCCATCACCCAAGAGTCCAAAAACTCCTGGACCTTTTCAGACTTCCAAAAGGATCTGTCGGTTGTACCGGATCACTTCTCTGCGGACTTGAAAATGACCAGTCTGACATAGATTTGGTTGTATACGGAAAACACTGGTTTACCGCACAGGGAAAAGTCAGGCAGGGAATTCTTGACGGGCAGATGGAAGGGCTTTCAGAGGACATGTGGCGGAAAGTATACGAAAAGCGTAAACCTGAGATCCCATATGACCAGTTTGTTCTTCATGAACTGCGAAAATGGAACCGCGGGCAGATAGATGGCACTTATTTTGATATACTCTATACACGGTCGTATGATGAGCTGAAAAACGCACCTGCAGGAAAAGGAACGATAATCGGCAGGAAGGAAATAGAGGCGGTGGTTACCGATGCGTCCCTCGCTTTTGACAGCCCGGCCGTATATGAAGTGGAGCACGAATCGGTGAGCCGGGTACTTTCGTTCACCCACACCTACAGTGGCCAGGCGCTTGCGGGTGAGACCATCGAGGCATGCGGGATCTGTGAGCAGCACAAAAACGAGCAATGGCTTGTCGTGGGAACGACCCGGGAAGCCCGCGGAGAGTATATTATATCAAAGACATTGCTCGGCCGGTAACCGGAAAGAGAGAACATTCGGGATCTGACACTTCTGCCTGCGGTACCAGTGCACCGCCGGGTTGCCAGGTCCCTGCCCGTATCCAGACTTCAACCTCATCTTCATACACATCAGGAAAATATTCCCGGGAGGGTTTGAAATAATACTTTTTGAGGATGTGCTGCATTATGGGCCTTGGCATGACCACACGGACATCGTAACCATCTAAAAGCCATTGCCGGAGAAGGGCCTGGGTATTGCCTTCATTCCGGCTCCGGGATATGATATAATGGAGGTAGAGACGGTTATTATCCCGCGTCTCCAGCCATCCGGTGAAGAGATTTTCAGAAAATCCCATGGCATCACCCTCAGGTGTTCCGGTTTCGATTCGTTTTGACGTCATCTGCCTCACAATCCGCAGCGATACAAATAGTTGAGGGGAGACGGATAAAAGAAAAAGGCGTGGGCATTGTGAAAGTAATTCGGGCGTTCCGGAAAAAATATGGTATGAGTATGATTGAGAATCTTGAAGAGATCCGGCAGCACGGCATCCGGAAATTTATACAATCCGAAAAAGAGCGCTGGACCTGTTCAAAATGCGGCGGGGTAATCTGTGTTCACCGGGGGTTTTGTTCCTCCTGCGGTGAAAAGAAAGAATAACCTGTTTTTTTTAGCAGGTTCATAACAGGTCTGACAACTTCCTTCCACTGATATTTTCGCACCGCTCCTTGTACCCGCATCGGGTGCAGGGAGCATTAAGCGGCTGGTGAGGGATATCCCCGTTCCGTATCTGCCGGATTTTGTGCAGCGTGGCTATCACCTGCCGCCGGTCTCTGGGTTGCACCGTATGGAACCGTGAAACGCCGTCGGGGATATATTCCACATTCCCCCCAGTGACCTCGGTCCCTGTCATCTCTTCAAGGCATAACGCAATGCATGCGATCCTCAGCCGATCTGCTGCATAAGTTCCAAATGGCATGGCACCGGCGGCCCGGATTATACAAAATGTTCCATCACCGGTCATACGGTCCACCATACCGGTGATGCCGTGCTTGTCTGACGATACTCTTACATCGTTTTGGTCTGCTGGTTTCCAGGTGTTTTTATTGCAGGACATTATACAGGTGTCGAGAAACGATCGCATTTCAGGATCGATCCCCGGACTGACTGAAACCACTTCACTCCAGATAACCTCTGAAACCAGAGGATTCCCCAGATGATAGGAAAGCTGTTTACAGACCGCATACCGGTCGGATTCGACAACAGGGATATTCCTTTCGTAATAAAACCTGACCGGGCAGGAATGAACCCGTACCAGTTCCGAAATAGTGACCGGGTCTTTCTGCTCCGCCAGGATAATTCCTCGTACAAACGTTAGGAAACCGTAAGGATTATACTTATTGAATCATCCCGATAATGAAAAAACCGTATTCGCATGAAATCAACTGACCAACGTATTTCATACCAGTACAACCAATCTGATCAGCATGACAGGACAGGAAATTTCCGTTAATATTCCTCCAACACTCGATCCGGTATACAGCAACATGATCCAGATCGCCTATAAGGATGATGAGTTCACGTTCATGTTCCTCCACCAGCTCCCGCAGGTGAACCAGGCTCGGGCCAAGGCAATTGTATCGATTACGCCACCCCATGCAAAAAACCTGCTCGGTGTCTTAACAAAGACCGTTGCTGATTACGAGGCAAAGTTTGGAACTATATCCCCACAAAAGGAGACACAGGGAACCGAGAAGGTTACGACCCTGAGCGGGTATTCCTGATACCCATATTTTAATTACAATACGAGTCGATATTGTGAGGTATTGCGCCGCCGTGGCTTAGCGGCATAGCGGCTGATTCGTAATCAGCAGGTCGAGGGTTCAATTCCCTCCGGCGGCTTAAAATTAATCGGGTCCAATTCCTTTTTTTATAATTAATTGGAGTTATCAAACTTTTTCATCAGACTGATCGATATCATCCCAGGGTCGCAACAACTTCTCTTTGTTGAGTTTTAGAAAAGAACTTGAGACATAATCATCCGAGGATTTCATACCATCGGTGATTGCGGGGTCGTCCAGGTCTTCATCAGGTTCCGCTACCAGGACCGTTGCCGGAGGATTTGGTTGTTCATCATCTGATAAGGGTGGCATTTTGTACGACGAGGGGCTTCCTGCAGTTCATCACGGGTCAGCTGCAGCGATACTGCTACGGCAGGTTCCTCTTCCGGATAAAGTCGGGTGACTTTTAGCACGTGTTCTGGAGGCTCTTCCCAATCATCGTCGTAGTCCATTTGATCATGATAGGTAGGACAGATGGATAACAATTGCCCTGGCCCGGAGAAGCCACCAGGCTTGGGAAAAACATGCAAGAAAATAAGCGAAGCACTTACTGGAAAAACATTGTCCGAAGAACATGAAAAGAAAATTAGTGAAACAAAAAAGGAAAACATCCCTCAAAAGAGTCCCGCATGAAGCTTGATTGTGGCACAAAAACGAAGGTTCACTCAGGAAAAAATGAGGATACAAAAAAAATTAATTTTCCTTTTTTTACTCTTACTTTTTTAATGAGGTATTAATAGAAATAAAGGAATCGTTAATTTTGAAAATGACTGCAGTAATTCACAAATTATTCTCCATAAAAAATTACCAAAGATGAGAATTCACCCACCAGCAGTAAAAGCAGATGAATAGATATAAAAAATTATATTGAATTGTCTGTGGACGTATAATCAAGAACGCAGTTGATGGGAAAATGAGAAAACCAGAAAAATGCCCGAAATGTAATTCAACTGATGAGATAATTCCAATAAAATATGGTTTCCCTTCCCCTGATATGAAATACGAATGGGCTGCTGGAAAAACTGAATTAGGGGGTTGTATTGTAGAACCCGGAAAATCCCAACTGGTGCTGCAAAAAATGCAACAATAAATGGTAAACAATATTCGCGTTTTACGGAAGGTCCCCATAAAGACTAAATGGCTATCCTCCTTCCCGTTAGACCCTCTTGGGTCATAGGAGTTGCCTGCGGAAATTCTGGTACAACGGAACCCGCGACGTTGCCGGTTGTACCTCTTTTCCAAAAATCACCCAAATCAGAGGTCATAATTCGCAAAAACGCGGAACAGAGCCCGGAAATCACGGTCATTTGTCGACGGGAATAATTGAGGTTACATTTAGCCACATTTAGTCAGCAAAAGTCAGGGCCGGACAAGGTTTAGGACGTCTGAGATTTTTCTGGGGGGCGGATTTGGGGTCTGGATCTCGAGTACCAGCGAGTCATCTCGATAAAAGATTACCGGGGACTTGGTAGTTTACGGATTTTCATGACAAAATAAAAAATGAGGAATTAAGAGCTTGTCTATTTCAGGCTGGATCTTCCGTGGTTTTGTTTCGGGCTTCGGCTCTTTTTTCGGTACCTTGAGCTCAAGGACACCATTATTCATCTTCCCCTCTGCCTTTGCGGGGTCGACTTCTTCAGGGAAAGATATGGAGCGTTCGAATGATGAGTAAGCCCTCTCGCGGTGGAGATAATTCTTCTTCCTGTCCTCTTTCTCAACCTCTTTTTTAGCCCGGATACTCATGCCGTCATTGTTGATATTGACCTCTACATTCTCCCTGGTAAAGCCCGGGAGTATCGCCGTGGATACTGTAATGGTCACCCTCATCAATGAAATCAATTGGGGCATACCTGACCGGCAGCATATCGAATTCCTGCATCCGTGTTTCAAAGGGGAAATACGGTCGCATCATACTATCGAATGATCTCCTGAAGTCATCGAAGATGCTGTCGATATCGCGTTCAAACAGGCTCGGCTTCCTCCAGGTAGTCAAAGAAGAACCTGGAGATAGAGGTACAACATCAGTGCTTTTTTTCTCAGGTTTTTCACGGTCCATAGGGTTTCCTCCTATGTCTAACCGTAAGTTAGTCTTATATCATATATAAATTTTAGTACAGTGGAAATCCATCTTCCTATCGTTTATGGAAGAGGGAAGAAAAAAAATTAATCCGGCCCAATCGCCAATGATAGCGTCAACAGGCTTACCCCGGTTTCCTGTGGTGGCTGGAAATGAATGTTTTCTCAATTAACTTTCCTGTGTTGGTGCTGAGGACTTTTCATTTCCCGGGATTAAAAAAAAATTTAACGGTGATTGATACTTCCGGTGCGGTTTTAATTCAGGAACATCACCGGATATATCGTCCCTGGCACAGTCCGGGGTAAGAATATCTTGTTATTATCCGGTAACTGGATGAGGATCAGGAACTGTGATAGCGGGGGGAGCGGGGTTGTCGGATAGACCAGGATCTCAAAGGACTCATACGGTTCAAGGATATTGTCATCATCTGCATATTCGATCGGCAAAATACCTCTTTTATTCGTAACGGTCCAGCCGGGTTTTGTAAAAGGGCGACCAGGTTTTTGTACCAATGTTTCTGACCCGTAAGGACTGACAAAAATCACGGTTATCGAATCGATATCAATATTCATGTCGTTATTGAAAAACGCACGATAGGAATTAAACGACATTCTGAACGATACTGCACCCATCTTCTGGGCATCCGGGCGGGTGACACTGACCCGGGTATCGCTGATTATATCCTGATCGGCTGCATATCCACTAACATATCCGGCGTTCACAGAATTATCTGCCATTCGGAGGGGTTGTGCCAAATCCAGGCTCCCCCCGGTAAACACACCGACAATCGGGGCCCAGAAGAAGGTCAGGATAAAAGCGAGCGCAATTATCAGAGCGGTGATCACACCGTTCATTGAGCAATCCCCGGGAAAAACCACCTGGTCATCTGTAGTTAAAATCTTGGGTTATGGTTATAAAATAATTCTCCCATGAATTCTCCTGAAGTTCCAAATGAACCAAGGGAAATTCTAATATGATTCTTCAGGGTTCTAATACCTTCAGCGACCATGGTTAACCAGTACAATGAATATTTTTCCACGGGTGCAGGGATTTGCAGGAATTATAAAAATTGTATTTGTCTTCCTGACAGGTGTCCTGGCAGTGCCGCTCATAATTGGTTCATACTATCAAATCGCGGTGGTGGAAATACTTGGTCTGGTCGGATCCATCCTTATCCTGCAGCCATTTGCTGTTGTCGTCGGACTCGGTCTTGGCATTAATCCCGTTTCAGTACCTACTTATCATGTGCTCATTTGGAATCTCTGTCATTTTTGTGCTGTTTGGTATTTGTGACGTATTTGCTGAACATTCTGGATGGCTGCGAACGCATCTAAAAAAAATTGAAACAATCACCCAAAAATCAGAGATGGTAAAAAAATATGGAATGTTTTCTCTCATTCCGTTCATATGGGTTCCCGGGGATCGGGTTGTATGGATGCGTACTGGTTGCGTGGCTGTTCAGATGGAGGGGGGCACGACTCTGTGGCAGTTATTTTTGCAGGATGGATCCTTGCGACGGCCCTGGTAATGCTGGCATCGCTGGGGATTATGGAAATCATTTTGTGATGTTGAGAAAAAAACCTGGTATAATTCCTGAAAAGTGTTTCAATCACAGGGTCTTTTTCTGATTGGTTTCCTTGAAGGTGCGGTTATGGACACAAAAAGAGTTTCTTCCTTACTGTTCACCGTGGCCTGGAGCGATGTCTTTTTGCTTTCATGACTATCGTTTTGAGTTCCCGTGCTGCCGCTGGTAATATCCGGACTCCCGACTACAGCAGAGATCACGGCAACCCCGTCGGCTCCCGCTGCGATGACATCCTGTGCATTATCCTGACCGATCCCCCCAATGGCGATAACCGGTATCGTTACCTTATTCCGGATTTTTCGCAGTACATCAAGACCGTGACCGGGTCCTGCATCACCTTTTGACGCAGTCGGGAATACCGGACTCACCGCAATATAGTCAGCCCCGTCTCGTTCTGCACTGACTGCTTCATCAACTGTTCCTACTGAAACGCCGACAATGAACCCGGGCGGTGCAATCTGGCGTGCAACACTGGCACCCATATCATCCTGCCCGAGATGCACGCCGTCTGCACCGCATGCGAGTGCCACATCGAGGCGATCGTTAACGATAAACAGGGTTCCGGTTTTTTTTGTGAGATCCCGGAGAGCCCTTCCTGCTAAAAAAAGTTCAGGACACCCACAGATCTTGTCACGGAGCTGGATCACATCTGCACCACCGGCGATTGCCCGCTTCGCTATCTCCAGATGGGACAGGCCGTTTGAAATCGCCTCATCGGTAATGACGTAGAGATCGTATTTCATGATTGAATAATAACCGGACCCCGTATCTTTGCACACAAGGTAAGGTCTTCAGGAGTTAATCCTGCCAGTTCATCGAACAGGGCAACTTTGAATGAATACGGTCCCCGTGCACCGGCAGCGGCTTTCTCACCTGCAATCCCGAATGCCGCCAGGGCTGCGGCGGATGCAATGACGGGATCATCAGATACCGCTACAAATGCCCCGGTAACCGACGCAGCCATGCACCCGGTACCGGAAATACTACCCATCATCGGATGGCCATTATCGACAAGAAGTATCCGGTTGCCATCAGTTACAATATCTGTTGCACCGCTTACGACAACGGTTACACCAGCCTCCCGGGCAAAAGCAGAGGCAATATTTACCGGATCCCCGCTCATACCAAAAGAATCCACCCCCCTGACCTGTGCTTCTGCACCGGCAAGGATCCCGATCTCACCTGCATTACCCTTGAGAACTGCAATCTTCAGTTCATCGAGCAGACGCAGAGTGCTGTCCGTCCTGAACCGGGTTGCACCCGCCCCCACGGGATCAAGGACGACCGGGATCTTTTTATCATTGGCCATGCCTCCCGCAAGTATCATTGATTCTATTTGTCTGCTGTTCAGCGTCCCTATATTGAGCACAAGGGCACCGGCAAACGTGACCATCTCACATACTTCCTCGGGCGCATCAGCCATAACAGGCGCAGCCCCGACAGCAAGGGTAATGTTTGCACAGTCATTGACCGTGACATAGTTTGTGATGTGATGGACCAGCGGATGCTTCTCCCTTCAGGCGGGCAAACAGGTCTGCGAATTTTATGGTGTTCATCAGAATTCTCCTTTTTATTACTACAGTTTGAACGGGGGATTACAGAATTTTTTCGATACGGTTGGGTGTATCATGCAGAAGACATACGCAATACTGTTTTTTATGAGGAATCCTGCCTTTACCGTGTGAGTTCTTCCAGGGTTGCAATGAGCATGTCAACCTCGTGAATGGTATTATACAATGCAAGACTCGCCCGAACCGTTCCATCCGGTAATCCAAGGTGTTCCATTAGCGGCTGGCAGCAATGGTATCCCGACCTCACCATGATATCTGCAGTTTCATCGAGCTGCTGGGAGACTTCATGAGGATGGAACCCCTCCACGGTGAACGAGACAACCCCAATACGAGGGACCGGAGGACTGGGGGCATAGATATGTACCCGTTTAGTCTGTGTCAGCCCGGCAATCAGCCGTTGTGTCAGTATTTCTTCGTGATCCCTGATCTTGTCCATGCCAATCTTCAGGAGATACTCAGATGCAACGCCAAGACTTATCCCTCCGGCGATATTCGGGGTCCCCGCTTCATATTTCTGGTAGCCTTCTGCGGTTGTGTAACCGGTCCCGGTCACCGTCTCAACCATCCCGCCACCCACTATCAGCGGTTCCAGCATGGGCTCCTTCATCCAGAGGACCCCAGTGCCGGTCGGCCCGAGCATTTTGTGGCCCGAAAAGGCAAAAAAGTCACATCCAAGCCGGGCAACATCGACAGGCATATGGGGAACTGTCTGCGCTCCATCGACCATTAAAAGGACACCGTTTTCATGGCAGATTTTTGCGATCTCTGAAATGGGAGTGACCACGCCAACCACGTTGGATGCGTGGGTAACAGCAAGAAGCCGGGTAGAGGGTGTGATCGCCCGTTCAAGGGCTTCGAGATCGAGGGAATAGTCATCATTGATACCGATAACGTCAAGCCCGACACCCCGTCTTCCAAGATTCCGCCACGGGAGGAGGTTTGAGTGGTGCTCAAGAATCGTTGTTATCACACGGTCTCCGGGCTTCCATACAAGACCCTGGGACACCATGTTGATTGCTTCGGTGGTATTTTTTGTAAAAACGGTTATACCATCAGTACCGCCAATGAACTGCGCCACTTTGTCATGGGCATGCCAGTAGCGTTGTGATGCAATCTGGGTGAACCGGTGAACGCCTCTCCCTACATTTGCACGGTAGCGGTGTTCGAACTCGACCATCGCTTCGACTACAACCTCCGGGGAAAAGCTGGTTGCCGCGTTATCGAAGTAGATAAAGTCCCCAAGGATCGGAAAATCCTTCCGGATGTCGTCTAGTGGGGAATCCTGTATCGTGTTCTTTTTCCTTTTTCTCTTCCTTTTCTATTGTTCTTCCTGACATGGTATCACTCTTCACCTGCGTTATCCGGACGGGGCCGGCCTTCAGGGTATAATCATCATTTACGGGGATGCCTTTGTGTCTGCACAATTCCCTCATCTTGGGAGGCAGTGCACGCCAGCGCCAGAGACCCCACGTACAAAAAGGAACCGGCAGTCCTTTTTTATCCGCCCATTTTTCGAGGAATGCATCCCATCGCTTCGCAAATTCCGGCTGAATAACACGGAGGTGCTCGTACTCGCTTTCGAGCATTGCAGGACAAAGATAGCATCCGATTCGTTCGAGACCCTTGTCATACAGCGGGTTGATCTCCGCTTTCTGCCACCACAGGTAGAGGAATACCTCAAGCGCCCGCCAGTTCCTTATCGGCGAGACGTTGAGCTGGAGAGGATTCGCCGGGTTCTGGCTCGTTTCATCCAGGTCAGCCCGGTTCCACGATTCGTACCAGCGGTTCCCCTGGATCGTGACACAGGGTCCGATCCCGGCAAGATACAGTTTGAGCGGATGGAGCTTCAGCAGTTTGCAGCACCACCGGTTGTCCTTCCCGGGCGGTCCAGCTTTTTCAACTGCCTGCCAGAAATCTCCCCCTTTCCTGACGATCTCCACTCCCTGTGAGCGGACAAAATCCACTGTTTCAGGAAATTCAATGCCGGTATCTATAAAAAAGGCTTTTGTTACCCCTGCCTTTCGCGCAATATGGATGACCGCGGTACTGTCTTTACCACCGGAAAATGATACATTTGCAGTCGGCCGGTCATTGATGTGCTGTTTAATCGCCCGGATTGCATTCCTTTCGAGATTTTTAAGATGATACCGGTTTTTTTCAACTGCCTCTTCCCAGCCTGGATCCGGCTGCGAGCGGGGTACAATGGTATTAAGTTCCCTGACTTTGACTGACCCGTCTTTTACTACGCCGGTCCCGAACCGGTTTTTATATTTCACAATTACTGTACCTTCAGGTGCAGGTGTTTTGAGCGGGATCTTTTTACCCCCGATCCGTCCCTGTTCCTGTCTTGCATCGGTCTGGAGGTCGAGATCCACAATCCCGTGTTTAACAAAAGACAGGACATACGGAAGGGCTTCAGGGGCGATATCGAAACTGAATTTCCGGCTGACCGGATCAAAGGTGAGCCAGCCGAACCGTTCGCCATGCATGATCACCAGATCGGCCCGGTCTAAACCCCCGGTTTTATTGAGGAGAATAATTTTTGGAAGGGGAACCGGGCCAAACCTCTCGTACACGAGAGATTTAATAAGATCAGAGTCCGCTGCAAGTGCCGGGCGCACATCGTATGGCTGCAGGAGCTCGATCTTTTTTCCCTCACGGCCACAGGCGCAGCTCTTTGCAATCAGAGGGACGTTGCAGTTTGTGCACCAGTAGAGGATCTTTTTTACCGGTGGTTCGCGTAACACACACATTGATTACGCGCTTCAGGAGATAAGAGAAACGATCGGGGGATAGTGTATGGTTGCCGGATTGGATATGACAGAAAGGATCACATGCCGACCACGTGGAGCGGTAACACTAAAGTATATACAAAATGAATCACGAATGAACATTGGTGAAGGTACCATGGTGAAGTTAACCGCCGAGATGAAAGAGGCATTAGGAAAGATGAAGGTATTTCCGGTTGCCACTGCGTCAAAAGATGGCACTCCGAATGTAATCCCTCTCGGGATATCGTGGCTTATGGGAGACGATACCATCTGGTTTGTGGACAATTTCATGAATAAGACGCTCTCCAACTTACGGGTCAACCCCAAGATCGCGTTCTTTGTATGGGGTCCCGACATCAAAGGCTGTTACCAGGTCAAAGGCGTAGCTGCAATCAAGACAACCGGGAAGGAATTTGATGAAATGAAGGCAATGATCAACGAGAAGAACCCTGCCCTTCCGGCACGGTCACTCGTCATCGTGAAGATCACCGAGATCTTCGAATGCAAACCCGGTCCCACGGCCGGGGTAAAAATTCTTTAAACAAATATCTTTTTTTTCGTTACTATCCGGGTCTGAATATTCGTCCGCAGTAATCTGCCCCTTGGCATCTGCGGGAGTGTGTGTCAAAACATGAGTTTTGTTGTATAGGAAGAATTTTTTTTTTTAAAAAATGATGATTTCAGGAATAGTGTTCCTCATTTCGCACCGGGCTTTGAGCCCGGAGCAGCTGCTACTACTTTGAGCGATTCGGTAATTTCAGGAAGTAATTCTGCCGGTATGCCAATTACCATCTCGCCATCCTCTATACCGGAAAATTTCCTTGACCCGTCACATCCCAGCGAGAAATTTACCTGTCCGTTCAGATAGGTCTGGGCACATGTATCTGCGCACACCGACTGGATACCCGCGAATTCCGCATTGATCCGCCCACCCACCCGGAACAGCACGCTCTGGGCAAGTTTCAGCATTGACCAGGGTGTCGTGACGATCAGGACAACCTGTGGATCAAAGGGTGTCTTTTCCAGCGGGGCATAGAGTGTTGCATATGTTTCATTTGTCTGGAGGTGCGGGACACGGTCGATGGTCCGTTTACAGGCAGCGGAACTTTCAAATTTTCCCAGTTTGTAGTAGAAATCCCCGGTCTTTAAACTCTCGGTGAGTTCCCGGAGGCCCAGGGCCCATGCACCACCATTGCATTCGTGTTTACTCGCTGTTGAAAAAAAGATTTTTCCTTCCTTCCTTGCAAGGCTAATCATGGCGCAGTGCCGTATAGTCTTGTCAAGTTCCTGCATTCCCGCCGGAATATCTTCTTTCCTGGTCGCAAACCTGAATGCTACGGGGAATCCGGAGAGCTTCAAAAATTTTTTCAGGGTCTCTGATGCATCAGTATAATTAATCGGGATTTTCATTGAAGTTGTCATATACTTCACCTCAAACGTCCTCCACGTGAAGGATGCTACATCTAGACCATGTGAGGGGAATTATTTAAACATAGTGACTGTACCAGGTAAATTCATGATACCTGTTTTTCCGGTCATCATGAAAGGTGTGAAAGTTCTGGGTAAAATCAACCGGGTTCCCTGAAAAAGGAGTAGTGATTACCTGCCACATTCATAACCCGATATATTCGAGTAAGACCAGAAACCCGATCATAAATATTTCCATCAGAACAATGACAATCCACTGGTTCATCTTCAAAAAATCCGGGACCGTAACTGCCGGCAACTTTCCCCACACGAGTATATGGGCCCTCAGTCGGGGGTACATTTCTGCAAAAAAGCCGGCCCCAATCAACAGCCCGACCATCCCGCCAAGAAGAGCATCGAGTGCTCCTGTCCCGACTGCTCCGGCAACCGTTCCCGGGCAATATCCAAGGAGAGCAAAACCGACACCAAAGATGAGCCCGCCAATGACATTGGAGCCGAGTGACCCTTCAGCCGCGTGCGATTTCGCATACCCGAAGTGTTTGAGCAGGTGAAAACCGATCATGCCCACAATAACTGCCGACAGCATCACTTTCATGACCGTGAAATCGGTGAGCAGAAGCTGTCCGGTAATTACATTGTAATCAGTAACGCCACCTTTCTGGAGAAAAAAACCAAACACGATCCCAAAAAAAAGGCCGAGTACAATCTGTGCATTTTTGTTTTTATGGAGTGTGACGAGCATCTTTATTTCCTCCTTTTTCTTTCCTCACACACCGATGACCCGGAAAATCAGCATGGCAGTAGCAATCCCGCCAATGAAGAAACAGCATGCTGTGATAATACTGGCAAGCGAGAGCTGTATTGATCCATTGATCCCGTGACCGCTCGTGCAGCCTCCGGCCCATCGGGCACCAAAACCCAATAATATTCCTCCGGCAAGAGCGACTGCGATCCGGAGAAATGGATTATACCCGAATGCATTCCCCCAGACCCGGGGAACCCAGAATATATGAAACTGCCCTGAGATGAACGCAGAAATAAAAGCACCAATAACAATCCCTGGGATTATCATGAATGCCCAGTCCACCTGAGGTATTATCTCGCGGTAATATTCCTTCGAAGCAACACTATCCGGGTCGATTGCTTTCCCGATCAGACCACGGGCCTTGACAAACGCTGAAGAGCACCCGATAGGGCGGTCCGATAGAATGAACGCCAGGCAACTTAAAATACCGATACCGGCACCGGCAATATAGGGTGACCATAGCGGTTGTGTGAAGTATTCGAACATGACATGCACCACCTTGCCTGCCCTGATGTGCAGGTACAAGCATACTCATTTGAGGGAGACAAAAAAGGTTTGCCACACCTCTCCCCCCTTTTTAACAACATCCTGATAAACAATCCCAGAAGTTTTTATCAGGAATAATACCCCGTGGCAATTAATAAACAGGATTCTTGGTGACACTACGGTTATGCAGTAGAACCAAGATGATGCACAGACATTTATTTCTGGATAGATATGATTTGCACCGGGCAGAGATCTGCAGCTTCCCGTGCACAGGTTTCAAGATCAACGGGGATTATTCCCTCAGCAATTTTTCCGTTAACCCGGTATTTTTCGATGATCCGGCTGAATGAGTCATCCGGGTCCTGTTCAAACAATCCCGGGCAGGTCTCATAGCAGGTCCCGCAGCTTACACACGTCTCACGTTCAATAATCACGTTCACAGATATTCACCTTGTTTAGTGGTTGATAGTAGAGCCGATGCAATAAAAGCACCGGTTATACCGAGCTGTCTGTCTTTTTTAAAGCGGGTATTATTACTACCCTTCGGATCCTGAGTTTCCGGACTGGTTTAACCGCTCTAACAATAACGTTATCCCCGACCAGGAATTTTTACCAAAAGCGTACCTTTGCCCCGGTTTGCCACATCCCCTTTGTACCTTTCTGCAGTGATCTTCCATTCAGGGATCTCCTGCCTGTCAATCTTCTCAAACGTGGGAATCATCTCATGAACCCTGCCAAGAATCACACATCTGCCATCTTTCATGTTTGCGCAGGGACGCGTTGCGTCACCTTCAATGATCAGCTGCCCTCCCCGCATCTCCACTCCGGGAAAATCTCCGGTACTTCCATGGACATGAACTTCTCCACCTGCAAGGTATTCTGCACAGAAATCCCCGGTATTGCCAAACACTTCCACTTTTCCACCCTGCATCCCTTTCTTCTCACCGCGGTAACCTGTTGCACAATAGTGACCGGCGTTGCCACGGCAGATAATCTTCCCACCCCGCATTTCGCGCCCGAGCCAGGAATCGGCATTTCCAAGAATCTCGATTGTCCCGCCGCTCATGAAATTTCCGCAGTGCATACCGATGTCCCCGCTAATCAGGATACTGCCCGGTATCCATGTATTCTCCCACGCGTTTGATCCGCGACGTGTCACCTTTTAAAACTACCTCGATGTTTTCCGGGGAAACTGCAGTCCCTTCAACAAAGATCCAGAAGAGATCTGAGAGCTTGCGCTCCTTGTTGCCCTCGTATACCAACAAGATCGGTTCCTTTTAAGAAATTGCGGGGAATAATCGCTTCTGCTTCTATGGGGAGGTTTGGCTTGGTGCGCACCTTGCTCTCCAGGATCACTTTCATGTGAATGCCTCCGTGTCAATCTGTCGCCCCCGCGGAAGATACAGGTCCTGCACAGGATAATTGCTCATTCTCACCGTGTAGAACTCCTGGAACCGCCGGATAAATTCAGGATCGGTGTCCACCCGGAGATCTTCAGGGATCCGGGCATTCGCCCAGAACGTGGCGTTTGCTCCATCAACGATAATCTCCCCCTCCCGTGAAACCACGCGCCCCCGCTTGATCGTGTAGCGGGTCTTCTGGAACCCTTCCACTACTTTGCGGTATTCACGGGCAGGATCAACAGAATCGGTCCGTATCGGGTAAATGGCAATATCGGCCTCTGCGCCAATCCCGAGGTGGCCTTTACCCTGGTTGATAATGCCCAGGGCTTTTGCCTGCCCTGCACGGGTCATGACTGCGATCTCGTACCAGTCCATCTCCCTGTCAAGAGCAGCCAGCGATGTCCTTTTCTCCGTTTCGGCGTGAAGCGTGGCGCATTCCTCATCCCGGTATTTCTTGCTCATCAGGAGGCCGATTACCTCGGGATACTTGACAAACGGTGCGCCATTGGGATTGTCAGTTTCCAAAAGGCACTGCCACGGGCTTTTTGTGAGAAGTGCCAGTTCGAGACCGATTGCCCACATGATGCAGTTAACCGCACTTTTCTTGGAGTAGGTCACCGGGATGATACCCGATCCTGTTTCCAGCTCCACATCATGGTTGCTCCACTTGTTATGATGGAGGCAGTGCAGGTTAAACTCCATTGGGCCGTCAGCAGTCATCGTCATGGTCCGGCAGAACATAATCTGGCCCATATCCATCACTATCTGGGGTTTGCTGTTGACTGAACGGGTAATTTCTTCTGCCTTTGAACAGATATTGCGCCAGGTACCGCCACCGTATGCGTGGAACTGTACATGGGTAGCATACAGGCTCTGCCGGTCAGGATTCAGATCGGGTACAAGATCAAACGTATCGAGCGTGGTCTGGTAATTCCCGGGTTTTCCGAGGTTATTGCAATGCAAATGCACCGAATGGGGGAGCCTGAGGACCTCGTTCGCCCTGATCATCGTAGTGATGATCTCGGCAGGTGAGACATCAAAATGCGGTACCCGGTCATGGATACCTGTCAAATCCTCTCCCCAGCCCCATGCTTCGGTACCTCCCGGGTTGGTGAGTTTTATCCCAAACCCCTTCACCGCGTTCAGCGTCCAGCCAACAATTGCCGCGGTCTTTTTGATATTCTTCTCCCTTACAGCATCCATGACTGCCCAGTTACCATCAAAAAGGGTATTTGCCATCATGTCCTGGTGGGGAGTCGCCGTGAACTCTTCATGGGTGTGCCGGGCTTCAAGGGGTGCCATTGCACCTTCAAGGAGTGTTGTATACCCCATGGCGCTGTACCGGTAACTGTTCCCGAACGTGGTAGGGACGTAATAACCGCTCGTCACGTGCATCCTGCCACGCCGCCGCGTCCTGCCTGCCCGCATATCCTCCGGGCTCATATACCTCCCGAAGTTCACCTTGGTGCCACAGACGTGGGTATGTGAATCAATACCCCCCGGCATCGTAAGGCAGCGCTGGGCATCAATCACCTCTGCCCGATCAGAAACGTTTTCCACTATCCGCCCGTCACGGATAGCAATATCCATGATCTCTCCATTGATTTTTCGGATCGGGTCAATCACGCAGGCATTTTTCACCAGCAGTTCAGTCATGGTCCCATATCCCCGTTCAGGAGGTCATAGATTTTCTTTAAGATTTCTGCGTCATCCGGATAGCCGCGTTCGATCACTTTTTTCAACCGAATCGGTACCCCGTCCATCCGGTACGCGGTTCCCGCAGCGTCAATTCCTGCCGCAGTGCAGGGAATATGGATATGGGAGAGTGCTGTCGTGGCATTCACGTGCGGGTCGATAATCACGGTTGGAATTTTTGCCAGGTGAGCATGCTGCTGCACGAGGGAAGTTAGCTCCCGGATCACTTGCTACAATAAGTGCAGCATCGCACTCGCCCTTTTGCAGGATGTCAACAGCTGTCGTTTCACCGGGGTTGTAGAATGCAATACCCCGGGCAAAATCGACTGCGAAGGGATACCCGGTTATCCACGTGAAAACTTCATTGGAACCGTAGACATTCCCATGTCCCCTCATCGGAGAGATGACGAACTTCGTATGCCGGTTGAGTTCATCAACGAGTTCAATGGCATTCCTGACATTCTTGTATTTCCCCCGGCTCATCGTCAGACCGAGACCAAAGAAAACCGCACCAAACTTTGCGTTCGTGCAGATCCCTGCAACCCTGATCAGCTGCTCCTTTGAGATACCAGCCACTTTTTTGGGGAGGATCGATTCTTTGCCCCTGACAATTGCCCTCAGGGCGGAAAGGACTGCATAATCACCTCCGGGTTCAACCTGCAGGAATTCATCCGCGATATTTACCGTATCATTCCTTCGGGTATCAACCACAATGACAGTGCGTTCCCTCTGTGCATCAGGAACAAAGAAACCCGTGGCAAATGTCGTGTACCTGCTCATGTGGCGGGGATGCGCTTCAATCGGGTTGCACCCCCAGTATATGATCACATCCGCACGGTTTTTTACCTGCCCGAGAGTGCAGCCAGGATGACCAACTTCCTGGATTGCCAGGATAGAGGGGCCATGGCAGACGGTGCTCGTGTTATCGATAACTGCGCCGATACGCTCAGCGATGTGCACGCCAATAGTCTGGGATTCCCCATGAGTGCTGCTCCACCCGTAGAGGAGAGGGCGGTCTGCATCTTTAAGAATATCTGCAGTTTCCTGTATCGCTTCAGCGTAGGAGATCTCCTCCCAGCCGGTCGCTGTCCGCCGGATCGGAGCAGACGAGCCGGCTATCATTCATGAACGTTGCTTCGGCAAGAGAGCAGCCATTCTGGACGCGTACTACCTTATTGGCCTCAACCTCAAGTTCGAGGTCATCACAGAGACACCCACAGAATGGGCAGACCACATCACTGATGATCAAAAGTGCAGCCCCCCGATCTCTTCCATAAGCTCTCCGACACTTTTTACGGGTTTTTCGGTCGGTTCCACTTCAACGGACTGGCTTTTAAAGTCGGGCATGCCGGTGCCATGGGTTTCAGAAGAAATGATATGGTTCGCATAAGGACCAGTCGTCATAAAAATCTCACCCCGGGTAACTCCTTCTGCGGGACGGGCAGTGAGCACGACCTGCCCGCTCGGGGTTGTAAGCTGGATTCTCCCTCCGTTTTCTATGCCCAGCATCATCATATCCACAGGATTGAGGAAACCGGCAGATGCCACAGACTGGTACAGCCTCGGATCCTTTATGCTCAACTGAGTACCCTGTGGCACGGTGCGCCCGGTGTTGAGGATGCACTTCATTGAGACCCCTCCCGGACAGGTTGCTGGTATCCTTCAAGGATCCGCGCTATCCTGATGGCACCAGTGGGGCAACTGACCTCGCAGGTCTTGCAGCCGGTACATTTCTCTTCATGGAGTACGACAATATCTCCTGCCTGTACCTTCATGATAACATCATCATTCGAGGAATGTCCGCCGGCTCCCATCTGGGCATCAATCCCTTTGTTGACCGGGCAGGCCGTGCAGCAGTTACCGCAGCCTGTGCACAGATCAAGGTCAATGGCGATACGGAACGAGAAGAGCAGGTAAGTTCCCTCACGCTCCATCGTCTCCTGGATCCTCCCGCTTTTCAGCACCCCGTTCGGGCACGCTTCCACACAGAGCCCGCAACGGATACAATGCCCTTTGTGGATCCGGGGCATCCACCCGTCACCGGAATGCACAACTTCGATTGCACCCGGTGCCGGGCAGACCATCATACAGAAGAGCGCGTGCTGGCAGGTCTTTCCACTCGGTTCCGGAAAACCCCGGAACCAGGGGGGAGTTACGAGCGGGGCGGTCTTTGCAAAAAGAAATTTTTTGATCCAGGTAACGCGGGCGAACTCTTTTAAGTACCAGATGAGCGACTGCCCCATGTTACCGCTCCGTACACGCTATGCAGGGATCTGCAGAAACAAAGGTAGATGTCACATCTGCGATCGAATCTGCCCCGAGGATCATCTCGTGGCAGCAGGCCTCGATGTTCATGATGGACGGGGTCTGGATCTGGATTTCAGCGATCCGTCCATATTCATCGCTTTTAATAAAATATGTCAGTTCACCGCGGGGGGCCTCACCGCTGTATCTCGTTTCTCCTGCTTTACAGATCCCCCCGCTCCGTATAATACCTGAAGGCAGGTCCTGGAGGCATTTCCTGATAAGACTGATGCTCTGGAAGACTTCGTCGAACCGGACCATTATCCGTGCATAGTTATCGCAATCAGTACGACTGACCGGAACAAAACCCAACTGGATATATGTCGGATGGTTGAGCCGGCAGTCAGCGGGGATCCCGCTTGCCCGTGCAGTGGGACCGACAGCGTGAGCCCTTTGGGCTGCTTCCGGTGTCAGGATCCCGACATGCCGGCTGCGGAGTGCAATCATCGGACCATCAGCAAACATACCGGCATATCTGCGCAGGTCATGTTCGATCCGATCAAGCGATGTTTTTAATAATTCTGCATTCTGGCGGGGGATATCGCACCGGACACCCCCGGGGATTATATATGCACAGGTAACCCGTGCCCCGGTCAGGCGTTCCAGTTCGTCCATTACCTGTTCACGCAGGTCAAGCAGGTACATGCCCAGTGTTTCGTGCTCAATGGTATAGCAATACGAGAAATTGGCAAGCAGGTGGCTCTGCATCCTGTCAAGCTCATTTGCTATCACACGGAGACGGGCGGCACGTGGAGGGACGGGAATATTACTGATCTGTTCCATTGCCTCGATAAAGACCATGTTATGGATGACCGAGCAGATCCCGCAGACCCGTTCTGCAAGGAACATGACTTCCTGCCATGGGCGCCCTTTCATAATCCGCTCGATCCCCTTCTTCATGTACCCGAGCTCGACCTCGGCACCGATGATCCGCTCCCCTTTTGCTTCGCATTTAAGCCGGGCCGGTTCCTTAAAACAGGGATGAATCGGTCCCAGCGGGATATTGACATCCACGGTCCGTTTCATGGGTGTTCTTCCTCCCAGTTGGCAAAGACCGAATCGCGTACAGAAAGTATCGCCTGCAGGATTTCTGTGGGTCGGGGGGGGCATCCGGGCACTTCTGCTGCAATCGGGATGTGCTTTTTCACGGGGGGGTCGACAAAGGATCCTTTCCGATCGAACAGGCACCCGGAAATCGGGCAGTTGCCAATGGAAACCGCTGCTTTGGGATCCGGAATCTTGTCCCAGACCATGGCAAGTTTTTCTTCCCAACCAGGTGTATAAGCACCGATGACGAGGAGTATATCTGCTTCACGGGGGTTGTTATGGACAAAGATGCCGTACTGTTCGATGTCGTAGCGGGGAGCGAGGCAGGCAAGAACCTCGATGTCGCAGCCATTGCATGAGCCGACATCGACATAAGCAACATGAATTGAGCGTGCCCTGACCTTGTTTTTTATCAGCTGGAGAAGGGTCATCTTCGTAATTCCTCCAAAATCTTCTGCCTGCCAGAAGCGATGGCATCTTCTGCAGGAGTACCCGCCTTTATAAGGTCGTTAACTGAATGGAAAATGGATTCCATTGCGGCGGAGGATATAATCTCAAGGTACACGGTATATTTTTCACGTCCCAGTGCCCGTGCAACCGGGTCATCCTGATCAGCATGGGCATCAGCCATCTCGGCCCGGGCCGGGAGGTTTTCAAGGAACAGCATGTCAAGGTGCTCGATTAAGTATTTTCTCAGTTCCTGGACAGGGATGTTCAGTTCCACAGCAATCTTCCTGACCAGGCTGTCATGCCTTTGTGCGACAAGTATCCGGTATTTCTGGGGGACAAGATCTTTTTCGTAGAGATAAGTGGTCACATGACACCCCCGTATTTCAGTAATCCATAGACCAGGAACAGGAGCACTGAAGCCCAGAGTGTCACTATCTCCGATATATGGAGCCGGTGTTCATCATGGATCAGGTAACAGGCTGTCGCGATAGCGAGGACTAATGCAACCACAATACCCTCAGACCAGAGAGCAGGCCGGTCGAATATCTGGGCAACCGTGATGAGGACATAGAGTGTTCCCCCAAAGAGGATTGCTTTTCGGATCATGGGTGCACCACCAGCAGCACCGCAGCAGCATAGACAAGCATCAACCCGGTAACCAGCATCTGGATCGTTACAGAATCAAATGGAGACATCATCGGTGTAAGCGCACAGGAAAAGGCGAGGAGGACGATGAGGAGGATCATGCCTGCAAGGAGCCATGGCAGGGTCAGCGGTCCTATAAAAACCGTCAGGAAGACTGCGAGCAGGACATAGGTTTTCAGGCCGTTACAGACCTCAAGACCAGCCCGCCAGATACCGAAATGTTCAGTTTTATACCCGCTCACCAGTTCCTTTGCTTCGACTATAGAGAACGGACCAAACGGCATTTTTGAGAGAATGACCAAAAACATTGCGAATGCAGCGGGAAACGCCGTGAAAAGCAGCGGGCCGGACTCCAGCTGGTACTGTGCAATTGCCGAGATATCCAGCGAGTGTGAATATACTGCGATAACTGCAACACTGACAAAAAGGGGGATCTCCGATGCAGCCGAGATGACTGAACGGACACCACCGTACTTACCATAAGGCGACCCTGATGAAAGCCCAAAACCATGTTCAACAATCTTGTGAAGCATGTAGATACCCAGAATGACCAGCAGACTGCCCCCACTGACCAGGACATAAAATGCTGCTGTCCAGATGCCTATCGCGATAAGAACCACACCGACAAAGAGGGTTGTACTCGCGGTTACCGGGATCCATGTAGCCTTAAACGAGAACTTGAGCATATGCAGGATCTCCTGCCAGACAGGAGGCCCTGGCCGTCGCTGGATCCGTGCGATCAACTTCCGGTGGATCCCGAGAAGGAGCAGGCCAAAGAATATGGCAAAGACGAGTTCTGCGATCATATCAGTACCCGATGAACGGGAAATCACCTCCTGGTTCACGTGCCATCCACCAGAAGAAGAGTGACATTACCGTAACGGGGAACAGGGGTACGATTAATACCGCACAGACCACAAGCGGAATCAGACCTGCAAGGTACAGACCTGATGAAACAATGCAGACTGCCGCTCCTGCCCAGAAAATCCGTGCTGATGTTGTTTTTTTCATTCACGTTACCCCAGCAATACAACTTCGACAACCCGCAAAAAGATCAGGAGCGAAGACAGCGAACACATAATTACGTACGGGGCTCCCGGCGCCCGGAACATCTCTGCCTTAGCCGCGTAAAACGGTGCCATGCCTTCACCAACCACTCCTGTCACAAGCATTGCCTTTGCAATCAGGGGGACTGCCGGAACAGTACCCTTCATCAGCTCAATCATGGAGAGAGACCCTGTTGCTGCAGCATACAGACCCGCACCGGCAAAAAGAGGGACTGTTGCAGAGAGCGCAACTAACCCGTACTGGTATGCAGCGTCCTGAACGTGCTGGCTTTTTACCGCTGCAACAATACCGACATTGGTAATACCGACCATTGCAGTAAAGAGCGTGAAATTGAAGATGTCCCCTGTTACCATTGCTCCCATGCAGGCGAGACCGCAGGCAATCGCCATATAGCGCCGGAACCGCATTTCAGAGATACTGATGACCTTGGCCCGGTATGCATCACCACCGAAAGCAATATCCACTTGTTTTTCCGGGCGACTGATAATGACCAGTACCGTGAAAGTTACGGCAAGGAGGAAGAGTGTGATTGTGTAGGGTGTGAAATACACAAGTTCATCGCCGAACTCGAGAATGTAGTAGGGTATCCCCCCAAGGTCAGTCACGGTTTTCACCCCACATGGTACCCACAAGGGACATCTTGGCAGTTACTTTGAGCACGATGCCAACCGCAGCACCCATAAGGGCCATAAACCAGAACTGGGGAAGGAACATGAAGACAAAGAAGGAAAAAATCCAGATTGCCCATGAGATCCCGCTCGCTATCTCCAGCAGGTTCAGGTTTTCCTGGTACCCCCGTGACATGAAATAGAATACCAGCCCAAGACCGGCTACACCTCCCCCGGTAAATCCCGAGAGCAGCAATCCGTACACGACCAGGAAAACCGAGATAATCACCGGTGCGTCCGCTTTCTGGATCACTTCGATGTTCAGTCCTCTGACGGGTCGTTCTCCCAATCGTTCCTTGGTGATATAGATCTGGGAAAGCGCAAGGAGTTCTGCAATTCCTACAGTCAGCCCGGGGAGCACAAGGGCCTCGGCCAGGTCAGTACCAAGAAGGGCAATTACTCCCAGGGTCATGATTTCAACCAGGTCGAGAAGCAGTAACCGGTGCAGGTCATCGGTCTCAAGGGCAAGTGCGAGAAAGCCAATGGCTCCTGATACCAGGACCACCAGCAAACCGGCATTGTACTGCCCCCACATTATTCCACCTTCCGGTACAGGAATGATGCAATCGCAAAAGCAATGAGCAATATTGTTGGTTCCACCACGGTATCGAGGCCACGGGTATTATACAGGATTTCGTCGATAATGCCCCCGGGGTGTGCGACAATTGTTGTCCCGAGGTGCTGTGTTGTATGGGAAAGATAGAGTGAGAATGGCGTGAGATACGAGGTAACAAAACCGGCAGTAGGGGAGTTCTCAGGGTATTGGGCATGGATCGTTACCTGGGTGAATGTCGGTCCCCCCGGTCATAAGGATCGAGAGTGCTGTTGCGGTCAATTGTCTTGGGGTAGAGCTGGTCCTCATGATAGCTGACAGGCAGCATCAGGATACCTGCAAAAAAAATAACCGCACAGGCGCCCGCAAAGAGCGGCACGATATTCTGGTAATTGCACAGGAAGTGGGAGATCCGCCGTATCATCCTGTGCCCTCCTTTTTCTGCATCACACGGACGAAAATATAGGTCGAAAGAACTGAAACTGCGGCGAAGGTAAAGAGCGCGAGAGCCTCATTATAGTGAAGCATGACCAGCAATAATCCCCATCCCGGGATTTCCAGGTTGATCAACCGTGTCAGGTAATCTTTTGGACGGGGGAAGGCAGTGGCGATAGTACCAATGAAAAGAACAACGAGCCCGATAACAAATTCGGGGGTATAGACTTCGGCAATCACACCTCAACCCTCCGGCAGACCATAAGGGTAAATATCGTTGAGAGAGGCGCGATGAGCGCAGTGGCAATAGCGATATCAAGAAAACCCCGTTCTATGATGAACGGGAAGACTCCCGCAATAAGAACCGAAAGTGAAATGAGTTTGTCGAACGGGTCACGGTTGAAAATTACCGCAGACATTCCTGTCAGAATGAGAAGGGATGCTGCAATCATCACTATCTCATTCATGGTTTTTTGATCCCCCCTGCCCACGTGCTTGCGATGGCGTTGGATTCCAGGGTAGAACCGACGAAATACGCAGCTGCGGCTGCTATGGTAATCGGGTGGGGCAACAGCAGTGCAATAATACCGGTGACCGCAAACGATACTACATTTAAAAAGGGGAGTTTGCGCATCGTGTTCCGCGTGGTAATAACCCGAAGTGCTGCATAAACCGCGATAATTGCACAGACATATATCGCGATCATGTGCACCCCCGCAATACCCTGCACCTGATCTTCCAGAGCCTGGCAATCAACCTGCTCGCATAGACAGAAGATAATCCCTGGATGGTCAGGATAGCGATCACCATACCGGCGATGAAATCAGAAGCGGTAAACCAGCCTGCCTGAACAGCCCAGTACACGATAATAGTGGCCGAAATACAACCTGTTGTGCCGGCATAGCCTGGGTCGTAGCAGATCCGATTACCAATATAGACGAGCAGTGCGGCGAAAAGACCACCTGGCAGGCCTGCACAGTATACCCCGCAGCTGGCAAGAAGGGTTCCGGCAGAAGCATCCGGGGAGGAGACGATGTTGCCCATCATATAACCCCCGTTTAAGTTTCCACCGCCTTTCTCAACTTCCTGAGCGATTGCGGTTGCACCGGAAACACCCCCGCGTTCCGGTAATCTGAATATCAGATCAATAGTCATGAAATTGAGCCAGCATATGATGGCGGCAATTAAAATCCGCAGGGGTTCATCAAGCATGGGATGCACCGGATAAACAAATCTGATTAACACTGTAGATCAGAGGGATAACGGATAAAGGTTCTGATATTGACGAATTTCTTAACCCTTCAAAGAGAACTGGTGTGCTCAAACCGGGGTGTTCCGCAGCAACCCGTGTGACCAGTACTTTATCGATCCGGTTGCCATCCATATCCACGACCTCATACCGCAGTCCTTCTGACTTCGAGGTGTTCACCGGTTTTTGGTATCCGCTCGAGAATGAACAGGATCAGCCCGGCAATAGTGCGGTAATGCCCCGGTCCTCTCCTGGAAAAGAATCCACGGATAGGATTTTCTTGATATCCTCAACAGGTGTATCCCCGTTGATCAGCCATGAGCCATCCTCCCTTGCAACAACCGGTGTATCCACCGGTTCTCCCAGAGTGCGGACATCCCCCACTATCGCTTCAAGGATATCATAGCAGGGTAATGACGCCCTGGATGCTGCCATATTCATCAGTGACCAGGGCAATATGCACACCGGTTTCCTTGAATGATTCGAGGAGTTTCAGGACAGGGAGTGCCTCGGGGGCAAAGAGCGGTCTGGTGACAGAGGCCCGGATATCGGGTGTACCTCCATCTACCATCCTCGCCAGAACATCCTTTACCGATACCATGCCCACGACAGTTATCGAGATTTCCCTCGATACACCGGAAAATTTGATCGATCACTCCTGGTCATTTTCCGCAGGTTCTCTTCATCGGGATCATTCAGGTCGAGAGCGACAATATCCGGATCGGTGCGTCATCAGGGATTCCACGCGACGGTCTCCGAGATCAAAAACCCCTTCTACCATGCTCAGTTCAGCCTTTTCGAAGATACCGGCTTCTGTTCCTTCTTCGCAGCATAATCTTGATCTCCTCTTCGGTTACAGGTGGCTCGTTGATGTTGCGGAACTGCATGACCCGTAGCACGGCCTCGGTAGAACGACTGAGAATGAATCACCAGCGGTGCGGTCAGCAGGGATAGGAGACGCATCGGTTTTGCGACGAACGGAGGCGATACTTTCAGCGTTGTTGAGCGCAAGGCGTTTCGGGACAAGTTCTCCAGAGGC
>CAVYJJ010000010.1:0-167143 GCA_963768845.1 uncultured Methanoregulaceae archaeon
CCGCAACTGGTTCTATAAGGACGAGTGACTGCACGATTCCAACCGGATCTCCATTGATGAAGGAAAATAAATGACCATTAAGAAAATCCTGATACTCGCAATAATTTAAAAAACAGTCTGAAAAAGGGGCCTTGTACCGGGATACTTATAACAAGAAAATATGAACCCGTGATTAAAAAAAAAGGTTTAAACAAGAACTATAGAAAAGTTCAAGAAATTCTCCCCCGGTTTTTAATGCATGGAGGAGATTGTATGAGGTTATCCATGGAGAGCCCCGCACCGGTCTGAAGGTAAACATTCCTGCCCAATTATTAACTAATCATTGAGTAATATCAGGGTACGGAAATGAACCCGGATAAAACCCCCATCACTCTTACTGAAAATGTACCAGGGCCCTCCTGCTGTGACCGTCAGACACTGGCAGAGACCGCATGGCATGCTATTCCTGAAGACCGGGTCTATTCGCTGCTCGCATCTTCTTCTCATGGATTGTCAGCAGATGAAATCCAGGCAAGAAAGCAGAAATTCGGCAGCAATACACTCCCTTCTCAGAAACTCCCGGCACTCTGGGAGGTAATCCTCCGTCAGTTTAAAAGTCCTCTCATCTATATCCTCCTGGTTGCAGCTATTATCTCGTTCGGTATCGGGGAATTTACGGACGGATTGTTCATCCTCCTGGTCATTGCAGTCAATGCGATCATCGGGGCGTTTCAGGAATGGAAAGCTGAGAAAAATGCCCAGGCCCTGCAGGCACTGCTCCACATTATGACGCGAGTGCGCCGGGACCGGCATGGTAATAACGGTGGATGCCGGTGAGATCGTACCAGGAGACGCCATACTTCTCAGTGAAGGGGACCGCGTCCCGGCGGATATCCGGATACTGTATGAATCTTCGTTGAAAGTTGATGAATCACTCCTTTCGGGAGAATCCCTGCCAATTGAGAAATCAGCGGCAATCCTTCCAAAAAAAACACCGTTCATGTCCCGGGGGAATATGACGTATGCCGGATCAACAGTGGTTTCAGGAAAGGCTATGGGGATAGTCACCGCTACCGGGCTCATTACAGAGGTGGGAAAGATCGCACGGAGTGTTGTCGCCACAGAATCGGTAAAACCACCCCTTGTGGTCCGGATGGAGACATTTTCGAAGAGGATAGGGATTCTTGTTATTGCAGCGTGTGGCATCCTTGCAGTTGTTGCGATACTGCGGGGCATGCCCGCCATCGATGTGTTTTTTATCGCAGTCGCCCTTGCAGTATCCGCCATCCCGGTAGGGATTGCCTGTTGCCATCACGGTCGCACTCTCAATAGGTGTATCCCGGATGGCAGACAGGCATGTGATTGTCCGGAAGCTGACCGCTGTTGAAGCGCTGGGGAGTTGCACATGTATCGCCAGCGACAAGACCGGGACATTGACAGTGAATGCGCAGACACTGCGGCTTGTAGTTTTACCTGAAGGTCGTTCCTACACCGTGACCGGAGAAGGGTATAATAGCGATGGCGATGTTGCACCCGTTTATAAGGGAAGTGTTCCGGATACTGACCGTCAGCATCTTGTGGAGATCGCCAGGCTCGGGATAATCTGCAACGGGGCAGAGTTTCACACTTACCGGGAAGGAATGGATCCACACAGGTGACCCTGTTGATATCGCTTTTCTCGCGTACGGGTATAAGCTCGGCCTCAATCCGGAGGAGGTGAGAAGCGGCAATTCCATTATTGGCGAGGTCCCTTTCGAAGCCGAACGGAGATATGCTGCAACTTTCTTCAATGATGGGCGCCGTTCACAGGTTGCAGTCAAGGGGGCAATAGAAGTTATCCTACCGATGTGCAGGAACCAGTTTAGCGTTGAAGGGATCTCTTTGCTTGATATGTCGAAGTTGATGGAACGAGCCCTTGATATCTCGGCACAGGGCTACCGTGTCATTGCCATTGCGAGGAGTGATCTCGACCCGGACCTCGACAAAACGGGACTGGACAGCAATGATATCCCTCCACTCACCTTCATGGGATTTGCCTGTTTCATCGACCCGGTACGACCGGATGCAATGGAATCGATACATGCCTGCCGTCAATCAGGTATCCGTGTCGTGATGGTAACCGGCGATCACCCTGCAACTGCACTTACTATCGCCCGCGATCTCGGCATTGCCGCATCGTCTGAACAGGTTATTACCGGTGCCGGACTGGAAGCGCTCGGGAATTATGAAGGTGCCGAGTCTCTCAAGAAACTGGAGAATATCTCCGTTTTTGCCCGAGTAGTTCCACTCCAGAAACTTGCAATCGTGAAAAGTCTCCAGAAGCTTGGACATTACGTAGCCGTGACCGGTGATGGAGTCAATGACACACCAGCCCTGAAACAAGCAAATATCGGCATTGCGATGGGATCCGGTACCGATCTGGCCAGGGACACTGCCTCTATCATTATTACCGATGATTCATTCTCCTCAATCGTTGCCGGTATCCATGAGGGCCGAATCATCTATGACAATATCCGGAAGGTTACCTACCTGCTCATATCCACGGGCTTTGCCGAAGTGGTCCTCTTCACGCTTGCCCTTGTTGCCGGAATGCCACTCCCGCTCCTTGCCGTACAACTGCTCTGGCTCAATCTGGTAACAAATGGTATCCAGGATGTGGCGCTCGCATTCGAAGGCGGTGAGCCGGATGGCATGAATAAAAAACCGCGACCCCCATCAGAGACAGTTATCAATCGCCTGATGGCTGAAGAAACACTCGTGTCGGGGCTTTATATGGGGGGATCTGCGTTTGCAGTCTGGTATTTCCTCATCGGATCAGGTGTTGAAGAAGCCACAGCACGGAATCTGGTCCTGCTCCTGATGGTCTTATTGGAGAACTGCCATATCTTTAACTGCAGGTCGGAACGAAGGTCAGCATTCCGCATTCCCGTTTCCCGCAACTATTTCCTGATCATCGGTGTGATCGCCGCACAGGGAATCCATATCCTGTCGATGTATATTCCTTTCATGCAGGATGTGCTGGGTGTTGAGCCGGTAACGTTTGAGGAGTGGCTCATCTTCCTGTTTATTGCGCTCTTACTGATAGCAGTAATGGAAGTGTACAAATTCGTGGGAAAATACCGGAATACATGGTCAAACGGGGTCCCTTTGTGAGGGTATTAATGCTGAAGGGACACCCTTATCAAAGAAACAGGTCCGGCAGGATTCATTATCGTAACCTTCACTGCCCCGGATTCGGGAATTATCGACAAAGGATCCGGGTTACCTAATGTTATGTACCTTCCGGACGGGACTATCACTTCCCGTAATTGACCTGATATATTCTCCCTTTCCCATTCGAAAGTATTAACAAAAATTAATTATAGTGTATAAGCCTGATTTCAATTCACGAGAGATGCTATGTTTGAGAAATTATTGCTCTGTACCGATTTTTCCGAATATATTATAAAAATCTCGGAGTGTGTCCCTTCATTACCGGGAATCAGGGAAATTGTCCTGTTGCACGTGTTTGATGCCACACATTATCACATACGGGGATGGACGTACAACCCGCAGATTGAAAATGCAAAAATCAAACTTGAAGAACAAAAAAAGCATCTTGAAAGTTTCGGACTCAGGGTCACAATAAGACTGGATGTGATTACATCCGGAGACATTCCTGTCAGTATCCAGTCTGCAGCAGATGCTGAGAATGCGTCTCTGATTGTCATTGGTGCACGGGGAGGGAATTTCTCAGACATACTCTTTTTGGGAAGTGTTGCGGGGGGGGTCCTTCGTACTACAAACCATCCTGTACTCGTCCTGAACCATACGGTTGTTGAAAATCTGAAGGAGTCGGGATCTGAGACAGTCTGCCCAAAAATAATCTCAAAAGTGATCGTTCCCACTGATTTTTCGCTCCCTTCACAGGAAGCCATTGAAACCTTAAAAGGGATGAAAGGGATAGGAACACTTGTACTTATTCATGTGATCACGCAGGGGGAGACAGACTGAGGAAATTAAAACCCTGGAAAAGGAGGCGCAGCAGAAGCTGAATACGCTCATCGGGGAACTCACAAAACAGGGTATAACTGCGATATCCCATATAAGATTTGGAGATCCGGTTGACGAGATCCTCCAGTGCGCCAAAGATGAGGAGGGTTCATTGATTTTCTTACACTCCCGTGGTGCGGGATGGCTCCACACGCTCATCAGTGGAGAGAAAAGTATTGACGTGGTTATTCGCGCTAAAAGACCAGTCCTTGTGGTGCGGGCAAAATCTGAGCTCTCCTGAGGGATCCACCCTTTTAGAAGTACCAAAACAAATCACAAAAAACATTCGTTTACTCAAAACAAATCCCTCTTTCGGAATTCAACGATAATGAATTCAAAAAAACTTTTACTGTAATTTCTTTTCCGTGCGAATTGAACTCATGTAAAATGTGTTAACTATCCGATTTCGGATTAAACCACAATCCCCATGCGAGCAAAAGAAGATTACTGATTACAATCACGACACCTATAGCTATCACCGTAACATCGCGAAGACCAAACATTCAATCCACTATTTTCTTTTCATTATGCATAAAATTTTTAAATTGTTTCCGAACACCCATCATCGTTCTGTGCCGGCGATACTTTAAACAAAAAACTGTATTATACAGTATGACCATTGAGAGAACAATTGCGCAGTTGTTCAGGATGGACGATGCAACCTGGATGCGTCACGCCAACCCATGGAGCGGAATCCTTCGCCTCACTGCGCTTCCTGCATTTATCGTCGCGTTCTGGAGCCGTCTCTGGCTCGGGTGGTGGGCAGTCATCCCAGTTGCCATCGTCATCCTGTGGACATGGTACAATCCCCGCATATTTGCGGCTCCCCATTCACTCGATCACTGGATGTCAAAGGGTGCGATGGGAGAGCGGGTCTGGATGAATCGCGATGCTGTACCCTTGCCGGTGTACCACCGAACGGTTCCCAACGTTCTTTCAGCAGTTGCCGCTATCTCGGTGCTCTTTATTGTCTGGGGTGTTTCCGTGTTTGATCTGTGGCCGACACTGTTCGGCACTATGCTTGCGTACCTGAGCAAGTTGTGGTTTGTTGACCGGATGGTCTGGCTCTGGCAGGATATGCAAGACACGAACGAAGGGTACAGGAACTGGGGGGTCATTACGGAAAAATAAAAAAGGGACCAGAGATCCGCTTGCATAAATCCTTAGTTGATCCGGAGCCGCTGCCCGTTCCGCATCAGATGGACATCATTATCCAACGTATACCCAAGATCACCGGCAAAATCGGCATAACCTGCCGTCATTTTCATATCCGCATGAGCAGGGATGATGTGCTGCGGATTGAGCATCTGGAGAAACTCGTAGTGGTCTTCCTGGTAGGCATGACCGCTCACGTGCAGATCCTCAAAAATCCGGGCACCGGCCATTTCTGAGTTGCTGCGAGATCCTGAACCGGTTTCCGATGTTCATCGGATTTGGGATGACATTCGCTGAGAAGATTACCTTGTCCCCCTTGCTCAGCTGGTAAGGAGTATCGCCAGCCGCAAGCCGGGTGAGGATCGATCCGGGTTCGCCCTGGTGGCCGGTGACAATCGGCAGGAACTTCTCCTTTCCCTCCTTCATCATCCTGCGCATCACACGATCGACGGTCTTCCGGTTCCCAAAGACGCTTGAAGTCTCAGGGAACGAGACTAATTTCATCTGTTCTGCAGTAACGGAATATTTCTCCATCGAGCGGCCGAGAAAGACCGGTTTCCTGCCGATCTCGTGGGCACATTCCGCAATGGTCTTCACGCGGGAGATATGCGATGAGAATGTCGATACGATAACCGCATTCTTGTCATCTTCGAAACTGGTGATAACGTCCCGCACAAGATCGCGGGCGATCCGCTCGCTGGGACATCGCCCCGGGCGATGAATATAGGTGCTTTCCACGATAAGGGCCAGCACCCCTTCCTTGCCGATCTGCCGGAACCGGGCAAAGTCCGGGGGATGACCGATGACCGGTGTCCGGTCGAACTTGAAGTCACAGGCATAGACGATCGCACCGTGAGGGGTGTGAAGCACCGGTGTCACGGTATCAATAATCGAGTGCTGCGTGCGTACGAATTCAAGAACAAGGTTCGGGGAGAGCGTGTACCGCTGCCCGGCGCTGAGCGCGAAGAGTTTGTTGTTCACGCCAAATTTCTTCTCTCCTGAAATCTGCTGTCGGATCAGTTCGGTCGCATAGGGGGTCGCGATGATTGGGGCATTGTACCGGTGCGCAAGTTTCGGGATGGCCCCGATATGGTCCAGATGCCCGTGTGAGCAGACTATCGCCTTTACCGTGCCTTCGACCGTTTGCATTATGGTATCGTCCGGAATCGCCTTGATCTTGATCAGATCAAGGGAATGCATCTCATCAACCTCAGCATCCTCGTTGATCATCAACTGGTCAAGGCGGAGTCCCATATCGAAAATGACAATTTCCTTTCCGCAGCGGACGGCGGTCATGTTCCGCCCGACCTCGTCGTATCCGCCCACGGCTATAATTTCTATTTCCATTGGTGTTATTTCTCCTGAATTTTGTATCTGACTTATGTACTCTGTCGGAATTATTTCCCGATTGTTGTGGTATTCGCTTAATCGTGCGATGCCGTCCGGATCGGCCGAGTTAATAATCGGCCAGATTCCCACGGAGTATGCGGGGAAATCATCCGGTAGCGAACCCTCTTCGGCATATCGGCGAAGACCCCTTAAAGAACCGTACGGGATAATTACCCGTTACTGTGAAGGGCCTCATGGGCCATCACCACGAAACCGTGGATCATCGGGACCCTGTACAGGCATCAGTGTCTTCTCGCGATGCCGTTTCTTCGGTGGCAATCCTGCCATCGTCCGCATGATTACTGCACTCAGTTTTCCGCGCAGGCCGTTCCGGATTAAGGGAAGATACCCGGAATTGTGTCTATGTTATATCGTGAGGCAACCACATCAAACTTTGTTTTCTGCCATTCGAAAGCCTATCCGCGCCGTGCATTCCAGCGCCATCCGCCCCCGGTCAGTAATACGGTAGATGATCCAATTGCCCTGTTGTTCACCGATGATGAAATCCTGCTCTTTAAGGATACTGAGATGGTAGGAGAGCTGGAGTCCGCAATTTTAACTATCTCTTTAATGACACAGACACAGAGCGGCTGGGAGAGGAGTGAATACATGACTGTCAGGCGTATAGGATCAGATAATGCCTGGTGAAGCCGGCTGCCTGTATGAAGTGCAGATATATCCGGAATTCTTGACAGAAGTCCTTGTATCCCACCCTGTTCGTCGAGTTCTTTTCGTATAGGATCCGGAATATCTTTTGAAATAGTACAGCATTCTCCCTTTGGCGGAGATGTCCGTTTTCGTACCATGAGTAATTCAAATTAATATGAAATAGCAAGGTATTTAACCCTGCCCGGCTCATGGTGATTCAATAAAATTTGAAATGGTGTGAGCACAATGGAAGTGAAGGAATCGTCGTGCACATGCGGGAGCGAAGGAAAAGACCGTATTATCTATTCCTGCTCAGGTATTGGATCGAATGTCGGTCAACTCGCCAATGCTGCGGCATGCAGGCTGACTCTGGAGGGCTTTTGCAGGGGATCATGCCTTGCCGGAATCGGTGGTGGTATAGACAAACTCATCAGCGTAGGTACCACAGCAGATGAACGTATCGTCATTGACGGTTGCCCGGTTGCATGTGCGAAAAAAATCATGGACGATAAGGGGCTGCCCGTCGACCGGTATGTTATTATCACCGAACTTGGAATTGTAAAGACACCAGGTCCTGGCTACCACGAAAACGATGTCCAGACCGTAATAAAAGCGGTCAGGAATCCATAACGGTGACCCTGCGACCCTGGTCTTCTGTGAGGTCAACGAATGAAAACCCTGATAACGTGTTCCGGTCTCTCCAATACCGGCCGACTGACAACACAGGTGGCGACCGTCCTCATGACCCGCCATCCGGCTGCTGTCACCTGGGTAAAAGCACACAGCAAAGGGGAGAATATTGCAGACGCTGCAGACGATGCTGATCTGGTTATTGTTCTGGAAGGGTGTTCTGATTATTGCGCCTCAAAAAAAATCAACGGTATGGGAATCAGGGCAGATATTCAACTGGTAGCAACAGAGCTCGGGGTAGAGAAAAATGGTATGGCTGAAGTGCAGTGGACTGAAATTGAAAAAGTGCTTACAGCCATTGAACAGATAATAAACGGAGTATAACACCATGCAGGATTATTTGCAACTCTTCGCTGACTGGGTCACATACACGCTCATGGGACTGGAAAAGATCAGTCCACTTGGCTCATCCGTGAACTTCTTTGTCTACGACTCGATCAAAGTCACCCTCATGCTGGCAGTGATCGTATTCTGCGTTGCCATTATCCGGACATATATCACCCCACAGAAAGTGAAGAAATGGGTGGGCGGACGTACAGAAGGGGTAGGAAATATTGTGGCTGCTGTCCTTGGTATTCCCACACCATTCTGTTCCTGCTCAGCAGTTCCCCTCTTTATCGGTTTTGTAGAGTCCGGTGTACCGCTCGGGATCACCTTCTCGTTCCTGATTGCATCACCGCTCATCAACGAGATCGCAGCGGCAATGCTGCTTGCGTTATTCGGCTGGCAGATTGCGCTCATATATATCGTATCTGGTCTCATCATCGCGATAGTTGCAGGTATCATCATCGGCCGCCTTCATCTTGAAAACGAGGTTGAGGATTTCGTCTGGAAATGCAAGATGCACGACCAGACCGAGAAAACGATGACATGGAGGGACCGTGTTGATTTCGGTATTAGTGAATCGAAAAGTATCACCCTGAAAGTCCTGCCCTATATCATCATCGGCATTGCTATCGGTGCCGTTATCCATGGCTATGCCCCGGCAGATTTCCTCGTCAACATTGCGGGTCCTGATAACCCGCTTGCTGTCCCAATTGCCGTATTGGTCGGCATTCCGCTCTACTCGAATGCAGCGGGCATGATCCCGATCATGGAGGTATTAACCGCCAAGGGTATGGCAATGGGAACTGCACTTGCATTTATGATGTCGGTAATCGGGCTCTCGCTGCCGGAGATGATTATCCTCAGGAAAGTGATCAAGGTCAAACTGCTTGTGGTCTTTGCGGGAATCCTTTTAGTGTCATTCACCCTGACGGGATATCTGTTTAATATGATACTGGGGTAACCTGATAGGTAACCTGATAATAACAGGAAATATGTCATGACAAAATCGGATAAAGCTCTGGAAAGTTTTATGAGCGGTTTTACCTGCTCTTCGGCAGTATTCTCCGCGTTTTCCGATGAGACTCGGCCTGGATCCTGACACTGCCAAAAAGATCTCGTGCGGTTTTGGGGCGGGGATATCGAAGACCGGCAATATCTGCGGAGCGGTATCCGGCGCGATTATGGTGATCGGCCTGAAATATCGGGAAGACAAATACAAGGTGATGATGCGGCCACCGAGAAAACCCGGGCACTGGTCCGGGAATTCATACAGGAATTCACCCAACGCCATGGTTCGGTCTGCTGCACGGAACTGCTCGGGTATAACCTTAGTATACCAGATCAGTATGAGAAAGGCCCGTGACAGCCAATTGTTCGTGACTAAATGTCCGGTATTGGTCGGCGATGCTGCTGCAATTCTTGAGGAAATCTTTTGAAAAAAGGGTCATCCATGGAAAAACCCGTTAAACAACTCTCATTTCTTGACCGTTACCTGACCCTTTGGATCTTCCTTGCGATGGCTGCGGGTATCGCCATCGGGTATTTCTCACCCGCAGTACCGGCAATAATCACCGGTCTCTCGATTGGCACTACCTCAATCCCTATCGCAATCGGGCTTATCCTCATGATGTACCCGCCTCTGGCTAAGGTGAAGTACGAAGAACTCAGGACAGTATTTCAGGATACTGAAGGTGCTGGGTCTGTCGCTCGTGCAGAACTGGATCGTCGGGCCAGTCCTGATGTTTGCTCTTGCAGTGATCTTCCTTCGCGACCAGCCACTCTTCATGTACGGCCTGATCCTTGTAGGAATCGCCCGCTGTATCGCGATGGTTATCGTCTGGAATGACCTTGCTGAGGGGGATTGTGAGTACTGTGCCGCCATCGTGGGGCTGAACTCGGTCTTCCAGGTTTTTTTCTATTCAGTCTATGCCTGGTTCTTCATCACGTACCTGCCTCCCCTGCTCGGTATCGGGGCAGGTTCTGCGGTTTCGATCACAATACTCCAGATTGCCCAGAGCGTCTTTATCTATCTTGGGATCCCGTTCATTGCCGGGATGGTCACGAGGTATGCCCTGCTCCGTGTGAAGTCAAAGACATGGTACGAGCAGGTTTTTATCCCGAAAATATCCCCCATCACCCTCATTGCCCTGCTCTTTACGATCATTGTGATGTTCTCCCTGAAAGGAGAATATATTGTTAATGTACCGTTTGACGTTGTGCGGGTTGCGATCCCGTTGCTCTGTTACTTCATCATCATGTTCTTTACGAGCTTCTGGATGTCCCACCGCCTCGGGGTCGATTACCAGAAGTCCGCCTCACTCTCGTTCACCGCAGCATCCAATAATTTCGAGCTTGCTATTGCAGTTGCCATTGCCGTCTTTGGTATCGCATCACCGGCAGCCTTTGCCACGGTGATCGGACCGCTTGTTGAAGTGCCGGTGCTAATCGGACTCGTGAATGTCTCATTATGGCTTAAACGGAAATGGTATGGTGGAAAAAGTGATAACGCATGCGGGAAGGTAACGTAGATTCCGGGCCATCACACCAGAGTGTATTTCCATCATTTTTTATTTACAGATTCAATTTTTTTTGAAATTTTATGAAATTCATTAACAAACCCTGCAAGTTAATATTTCAATTTTTTTAACATGACCTTTCCTTTATGTACCATGACCATAAAGTAACCATTTGGTAATCATCATGGACGGATATGCAGGAAATATGGTCTTTGCCGATCTTTCGGCAGGGACAGTTACGATCAAGCCAACGCCGCCGGAACTAAAAAAAATGTATCTGGGAGGGCGGGGATTTGGTATCCGGCTCCTGACCGATATGGTTGACCCGAAGATCGATCCATTGAGTGAGAAAAATGTTGTCGTATATGCTGCAGGGCCGCTTACCGGCACCGGTATTCCATTAGGGAGCCGGTACGAGGTCTCGACAATTTCTCCACTCACGGGAACAGCAATGAGCGCCAATAGCGGCGGAGTCTTTGGCTGGAAAATGAAAAAGGCAGGGTTTGATGGTGTCGTTGTAACCGGAAAAGCGAAAAAGCCTGTGTACCTTCTGCTGGACAACGGAAAGGCAGAAATCCGCGATGCAGCACATCTCTGGGGTAAAACAACCGGTCAGACAACCGATGCCATTACAGACGAACTGAAGGATAAGAGCGTCCGTGTATCCTGTATAGGACCGGCGGGGAGAAGCTTGTGCTGTTTGCCTGTATCATCAACGAGAAGACGCGGGCAGCCGGGCGCGGGGGTGTCGGTGCTGTCATGGGTTCCAAAAACTTAAAAGCGATAGCAGCCCGGGGAGACCTGCCTATCAAAGCTGCGGACGAAGAACAACTCAATATAGTAAAGGACCGCGTGCGCAAGAAGATCGAGGATAACGGGATTGAAAAAGCACTTCACAACTACGGAACAGCGGTGCTCATCAACATTATCAACGAGAACTATGTCCTGCCGACCCGGAACTTCCAGAGTGCACACTTCCCGGATGCAGAGATGGTTTCAGGTGAAACAATAGCAAAAACCATCCTCAAGAAACCCAAGGGATGTTATGCCTGTATCGTGCAATGCGGGCGTGTCCATGAGTTCGATGGTGAATCCGGAGAGGGCCGGAGTACGAACCGGACTGGGCTTTCGGGCCGGACTGCGGTATCAATGATCTCAAGACCGTTGTCAGGGCAAACAACATCTGCAATGAATACGGGCTCGATGCAATCTCCACCCCGGCGACGATCGCCTGCCTGATGGAGATGGCAGAGAAAGGGTATGTCAAACACCCGATCCGGTTCGGTGATGCACAAGGGATGCTGAAACTGGTAGAACAGATCGCAAAGCGCGAGGACATCGGCAATGAACTTGCAGAAGGTTCCTACCGCTTTGCCACAAAATACGGGCATCCCGAATATTCGATGAGCTCCAAGAAACAGGAGCTTCCCGCTTATGATCCCCGTGGAATTCAGGGATACGGGCTTGCAACTGCCACATCGGTCCGGGGAGGCGACCATGTGTACGGGTACATGATTTCTCCTGAAGTACTCGGAGCACCGGAGAAACTCGACCCGTATGTGACCAAGGGAAAACCTCAATGGGTCAAGACCTTCCAGGACCTGACAGCAGCAATCGATGCATCCGGCATGTGCCTGTTCACCTCGTTTGCGCTGGACGCACAGGATTATTCAGATCTGCTTACGGCAACCACCGGAATGAAAACTGACCCTGCTGACCTCCTGAAACTCGGTGAACGGATCTGGAACCTCCAGAAACTCTACAATATCAAACGCGGACTCGGCCGCAAGGATGATACACTGCCGGCCCGGCTCCTGAATGAGCCTTTAAAGGAAGGTGCACCCGCAGGACAGGTGTGGAGACGCGATGAGATGCTCGATGAATATTATACCGTGCGGGGCTGGGATAAAGAAGGCACCCCGGCACCGGACAAGCGTAAAGAACTGGGTCTCTGAACAACAGACCATGGCAGGACCCGATCACCGGGGAAATGTCCAGGATTAAAACATATCCCGGGCTGCCATATCAAGGGCAGGAAAGAGTACCAGATACTATCAGGAGAGAGAATCCTATGAGGGTCCAGGTAAAGACATTTGCCACATTCCGTGAGGTCATGGACAGCCAGATTGCCATGGAATTTTTACCGGGTGCAACAATACGCACCCTTCTTGAGGATCTCGTCAGGAGGTATGATGGATTAGGTGAGATGATATTTGCCAGTCCGGGAGCAATCAGGGACTTTGTCAACATTCTCAAGAATGGCAGGAATGTACATTTTCTTTCCGGACTGGACACCCCCCTTGATGAGGGGGACGTGATCGCGTTGTTTCCACCGATTGCGGGAGGGTAGACGCATACCCGGTCTGCCTGAAAAAGGACACATCGTTTCACAATATCATTTGGGGAACACGATAAATCCCTAAAATCTTCCTGAAATTAACATCTGCAGGAAACTAATTACGATTTTTGAAACTCAGGGAATGGAATATATACCCCGTTAACGGATAACCAACTATCAGATGCCAATGGACTGATGCCACATGACGGACGAACCAAAACCCGTAATGATCCAGGAAAAGCTCGAGGTATGCGAACTTGACCGTGCCCGCATGGCACTTCTGAACCCTGCATTAATCGAGCAGAAAAAAGAAGCACGAACGATCGATGAGAATGCAAAACCGCTTCTCGAAATGACCATGAAGGAAGGCCACGAAACGGTCTGGGACCGGTTCGAGATGCAGCAGCCCCCCTGTAAATACTGCGAAGCGGGACTCTCCTGTTCCCGCTGTACCATGGGCCCCTGCCGTATCATTCCCCCCCATCGCATTCGCGGGGTCTGTGGCGCCGATGCAGACCTGATCGTTGCCCGCAACCTGCTTGACACGATCGCAACCGGTTCGGCGGCTCACTCAGATCACGGCAGGGATATCGTAGAGACCCTGTACCTGGTCGGGTCCGGAAAGACCAAGGATTATAGTATTGCCGACCCGGAGAAACTCCGGAAAATCTCAGTTGAATTTGGCATTTCGACTGAAGGAAAAACAACAGAGAAGCTCGCCGCTGAACTCGGCCTTGCCCTGCTCGCAGAGTACGGGATGGTAAAAAACACGCTCCAGTTCCTCAACCGCGCGCCAAAGGCGACCCGGGAGATGTGGAATAAACTCGGAATCTCCCCAAGGGGCATAGATCGTGAAGTTGTAGACTGCATGCACCGGATCCAGATGGGTGTCGGTGCAGATTATACCGGCATGCTCCTGCAGGGCCTCCGCTGCAGCCTCTCGGACGGGTGGGGCGGGTCAATGATGGGGACGGATATTTCGGATGTGCTTTTTGGAACACCGACGATAAAAAGCTCAACAATGAATCTCGCGGTCATGAAAGCAGACCACGTGAATATCTCGGTCCACGGCCATAACCCAGTCCTTTCTGAAGTGATCGTAAAGGCAGTCGCTGACCCGGAGATGAAAGCCCTTGCGCAAAAATATGGTGCAAAAGGGATCAATCTGGTCGGGATGTGCTGTACAGGCAGCGAGCTGATGATGAGGAAAGGTATCCCTATGACGGGGAACCATCTCAACCAGGAACTGATCATCGCAACCGGGGCCCTTGAGGCAATGGTGGTAGACTACCAGTGCATCTTCCCGTCGCTTCCCCGTACTGCAAGTTGTTACCATACCCTGATCATATCAACCAGTTCAAAAGCTACAATCCCCGGCTCATACTTCTTTGACTTCCACGCCGAGAATGCTTACCTCACCGCAAAAGCAATCGTGCGGATGGCAGTGGAGAATTACAAGAACAGGAATCAGCAGCGTGTATTGATCCCGGGGAAACCCGTACCTGTTATGACGGGTTTCTCCAATGAGGCGATCAAGAATGCACTCGGGGGATCGTTTAAACCGTTGATCGATCTTATCGCTGCCGGAAAGATCCGGGGTGCAGTGGGTATCGTCGGGTGCAACAACCCCCACATAAAGCATGATTACGGACATGTGACGCTCTCCAAGGAACTGATCAAGAAAAATATCCTCTGTGTTGAGACAGGTTGTGCTGCAATTGCATCAGGAAAAGCAGGACTTCTCCGTCCGGAAGCTGCAGCACTTGCAGGAGATGATCTCCGGGCAGTATGCGAGTCTCTCAAGATCCCGCCGGTGCTCCACATGGGTTCCTGTGTCGACAACTGTCGCATACTGGTGTTAGCATCGGAACTCGGTAACGCTCTCAATGTCCCGATCCACAAGCTGCCAATTGCAGGGGCTGCTCCCGAATGGTATTCGCAGAAGGCGGTTTCAATCGGTGCCTACTTCGTTGCATCGGGAGTCTATACCGTGCTTGGCGTAATGCCGCATATTTCGGGGAGCCCGCATGTAGTTTCACTCCTGACAGAAGGACTGAAAGGTGCGGTAAACGCGAGCTTCGCTGTTGAACCGGACCCGGTCAAGGCGTCTGTACTCATTTCAGACCACATCGAACGCAAGCGGACTGAACTCGGGATCTAAGCGTGCAACCGACTGCAATCGGCAGATCCTTACCAGACAAAAAAACTCTCTCTTTGGTGGCAGGAAAGGGAGTCCGGATAGTAATTACCGGTAAGGGCGGGGTGGGTAAGACTACTCTTACTGCACTCCTTGCCCACCTGTTTGCAAAGCAGGGGTTCAGGGTACTTGCCGTAGATGGTGATCCCCAGCAAAACCTTGCAGTAACCCTGGGAATTCCACCGGAGGATGCAGTGAGAATTGTACCGGTATCGCAGAGTACCGAGTACCTGCGGGAAAAAACCGTGCCGGCCCGGGTATATCACCCGGAGGGCTTCTTACCCTCAACCCCGATGTCAGCGATGTCATCGACAGGTTCTCGGTCGATGTGGGAAAAAACCTCCGTCTCCTCGTGATGGGAGGTGTCAGCCAGGCCGGGGGTGGCTGTCTCTGTCCCGAGTATACCCTCCTTGCAGCAATCTTCCGTCATATGCGGCTTTTACCGGATGAAGTAGTGCTGCTGGACACCCCTGCCGGTATGGAGCATTTTGGCAGGGCTGTGGCTGATGGTTTTTCCTGTGCACTCGTAGTAGCTGACCCCTCGTACAATGCACTTTGTGTTGCAAAGGAATGCTCAGTGCTTGCCCGTCAGCTGGGGATTAACGATACAATCCTTGTGGTAAACAGGGTCAGTAATCCTGCAGAGGCTGATAAAATACAAAGGACCCTGGGCAGTTTTACGGGATTCTCCCGCACGGTGGTATTACCCTTTGATCCGGAATTTGTTCTGGCAGAACCCGCTGTCAGCCAGCTCCTTTCCAGCGATTCAGAGTTTATCAGGGAAGTCAGGATTCTTACAGAAATTATCTCTGATCAGCCGGATATTTCCTGGTAATTTTGTGATATCTCATGTGCCTGACCTCTCATTATATTTCTTGTTACGCCAACCATCTGGATGATGAACCCGGTAAAGAGTGGCACAAGTAATACTTCTATTATCCCTGCAGGTAATGGTTTTTTTTCCCGGCATCCATCACGGGCAGATCACTTCACGGAATCAGTTATCCGGGAAATGACCCGGTTATCCCTGAAAAATAATGCGATTAACCTTGCACAGGGATTTCCCGATTTTTCCTGTCCGGCAGAACTCAAGAACGCCGCGTGCGAAGCGGTCCGGGAAGACCTTAACCAGTACGCCATCACGTGGGGGGCACAGGACCTCCGTGAGGCGCTTGCAGGTATAGTTGAAAAATACAACGGGATGGCCTTTCATCCGGATACCGAAATATCGGTCACGTGTGGGTCAACGGAAGCGATGATGGCATCAATGCTTGCCGTTATCCAGCCCGGTGATGAAGTGGTCATCCCTGAACCATTCTATGAAAATTATGGCCCTGATGCGCAGATATCCGGAGCGGTGCCGCGGTTTGTTCCCCTCCTTGAGGATTTCTCTCTCGATGAAGAGGCATGGAAATCTGCGTTCACCCAAAAAACCAGGGCCATCATACTGAACAGCCCCAATAACCCCACCGGCAAAGTATTTTCAAAACGCGAACTCCTGTTCATCGCCGAACTCTGCAGCGATTATGACGTGATCGCAATTACCGATGAGATCTATGAACACATCCTCTACGATGGCAGGAAACACATCTCTTTAGGATCACTTGAAGGAATGCAGGACCGTACCATCACTATCGGGAGTTTTTCCAAGACCTATAGTGTCACCGGGTGGCGCGTGGGATATGCACTCGCGGTTGCTCCAATCACAGAACGGATCCGCAAGATCCATGATTTTTTGACCGTTGGTGCCCCGGCACCTTTGCAGCATGCCTGCGTTGCTGCACTTAAACTGCCGGAATCCTATTACCTGGACCTGGCAGCAATGTACGACCATAAAAGAAAGATCCTTTTTAAGGGGCTCAGGGATGCCGGGTTCAGATGCCATTTGCCCGAAGGGGCGTATTATATCTTTACGGATATTTCCGGATTTGATATGACAGATACAGATTTCGCACGATACCTCGTAGAGAGAATTGGTGTAGCCGCAGTTCCCGGCAGCTCGTTTTATAAAAACGGCGGCCAGACCAGGCTTCGGTTTACGTTTTCGAAGAAAGATGAGACGCTGGTGGAGGCATGTCGCAGACTCGGGAATCTTAATCAGGCCTGATTCCTTAAAAATGGGAGAACAGAACGATTTTTATTTTTCAAACTGGCTCACGGCTTCAGGCAGGCATCGCACAACCCCATGGATTCCTGAAACGGTCAGTGTCATGAGAATTGCATCGACCACTTCTTCCCGCGTTGCCCCGGCAGCTTTTGCCATGGGTACATGGGCCTTTACTGCCATATCATCTCCCGTCGCAGCTTTCAACGCGATATAGATCAGTTGTTTGGTCTTCTGGTCAAGCCCTTTGGATGCGACCAGCGACATGATCAGGTTATTGAATGCTGCTGCGACTTCGGGGGCTTCTTTCTGGAACAATTCCATTGGATTTTGCTGCATGGTTCACCAGGCTCCTTTTGATTCTTAACTTTCTTTTACTATTTGTAGCGGGGAGCACGAAAGCAATAAAAGCCGGACACAAACCGGCTGGCGTTTTGCGGTTGGATACAAAGAAGAGTGTATTGTCCGCCTTTATTTTTGTAAACCAGGTGAAAGAACGGTAATTGTAGTTGAAGGCAACTACACTACTGATAGAGATTAACCGGGTTTCCCGCTCCCATGTCCGTGGTCGCCCGGCACCCACCGTCCCCCATCCTTTGTCAGCTCCTTTTTCCATATCGGGACGCCAGCCTTGATCGCTTCAATAATAAACCGGGATCCTGCGTAGGCTGCTTCCCTGTGACCTGCAGCAACAATGATGATAAGGATATTCTCTCCCACTGAAAGCCGCCCGATACGGTGGATGATATCCACATGCAGGAGCCTGAACTGTTCCGTGGCGTCCCCCGCAATCTTTTCAAGTTCCTTACGTGCGATATCCTCGTACGCTTCCAGTTCCATCTCGGTGATATCGTCATCCCTGACAATACCATCGAAGACGACAACGGCACCCGTCCCGGGTAACTTTGCCTCGTTGATGAGGTTCCCGATATCGACATCCCCGGTCTGGATCGCGATCATGGTTCACCTGATCTATCCACCCGCGACAGGCGGGAAAACAGCAATCTCATCGCCATCCTCAACCGGGGTCTGTGCTGCATCAGCAATATCGACCCGTTTACCGTTCTTCATGAGGATTACAAACTCACGAAAGGCACCGTTCTCATCAAAAAGGGCTGAGTATCCCTCGGGATTTTTCTGTGCCAGGGTGGTGATCAGCGGGGTAAACATCGTTCCCGCTTTCACTTCGGTGATAAGGTCGTTCCCGAGCAGTTCGCGGAACCGTGCAAAAAACCGGATTTTGACAGTCATTTTTTCTTCCCCGTAGTTGTTTTCTTCATTACCAGGCCACTGCAGGCTTCGCAGCCGGGGTTGCGCTCAACGCAAATCTCTTCGGCACGCGCCTGTAACCCGTCCCAGATCATGAGACGCCCCGCAAGCAGTTCGCCGATTCCCAGGAAGGTACTTCAGTACTTCAGTTGCCTGCACCACACCAATGAACCCCGGTGTAACGCCCACTGCAGGAAAAACCTCCGCAGGGGGATCTTTTGGGAAGATGCATTTCAGGCAGGGCGTTGCACCGGGAATAATCGTCGTTGCCTGCCCGTAGAATCCCCGGATAGCGCCGTGAAAGAACGGGATCTCTTTTTTAATAGCAACATCATTGAGCAGGTATCGGACAGGATAGTTATCCAGGGCATCTACGATACCGTCTGCCTTTCCCACCAGGTTTTCTGCATTCGCAGCGTCAATTTTCGTATCGATGGCGTTGACCGTGATGTCCGGGTTGATCTCCTGTAATTTTTCCCGGGCTGATTCAGTCTTCTTCCGGCCGAGATCCCGGTCGAAATGGAGGATCTGGCGGTTCAGGTTCGTCTGGTCAATGGTATCCATGTCGATGATGGTAATGGTGCCCACGCCAGCGACAGCAAGGTAGAGGGAGACCGGGGATCCGAGCCCACCGGCCCCGGCGATAAAAATATGTGCATTCTTAAGCCGTTCCTGCCCTTCTTTTCCAAATGACATGATCTGGCGGCTGTAACGTTCCTGTTCACGTTGAGATAATACCATGCATCACCTGTTATACCAAGCCGGCAGAGGCACTGTACTTAGTGCTGGCAGGTACCTTCTTCATCATGTTCATGGGAGTGGGGATTTTTCTCGACCCAGGGCTCAAGGCCCTTCTTCACGCGGTAATCGTTGATAGCCTGGTGAATACCTTCCTCGGCCAGAACCGAACAGTGCATCTTGATCGGGGGAAGACCATCGAGTGCCTCGGCAACTGCCTTGTTGGATAACTCCCATGCCTCCTCCAGCGTCTTTCCCCTGACAAGTTCGGTTGCCATGCTGCTGGAGGCTATCGCGGCACCACAACCGAATGTCTTGAACCTGGCATCGGTTACAACGTTGTTTTCGATCTTCAGAAAGATCTTCATGATATCCCCGCAGACCGGGTTCCCGACTTCGCCAATCCCATCTGCATTTTCTATTTCACCCACGTTCCGTGGGTTCTTAAAATGATCCATCACGGTTTCACTATACATTACATCCCCCTTCTTTTCCACTCTTCTGGTAAAGAGGAGACATATCGCGCAGTTTTATCACCACTTTGGGAAGGACTTCAAGCACAATGTCCACGTCTGCTTCCGTATTTGCATCGCCAAGGGTAAGCCGCACCGAGCCGTGTGATATTTCAACCGGAAGACCTGTCGCGAGCAGCACGTGCGAAGGCTCAAGTGACCCGGAAGTGCAGGCACTTCCGGTCGATGCACAGATACCTTCATCGTCGAGCCAGAGCAGTATCGATTCACCTTCGATAAACTCAAAACTGATGTTCACATTGCCAGGAAGCCGCTTCTCCGGGTGCCCGTTCAGCCTGGCGTTGGGAATTGTTTCCAGCAGGGTTTTGATGAGCCGGTCCCGCATTGCACGGATCTTTGCAGTGTGACCCGGAATATCTGAAGTCGCCATTTCGATTGCCTTGCCGAGACCAACGATACCTGCGATATTTTCTGTACCAGCCCGCCGTTTACGCTCCTGCCCTCCGCCATGGATCAGGTTCTCGATCCGCACACCTTTTCTGATATAGAGAGCGCCGACACCTTTCGGGCCATAAAATTTGTGAGCCGAAAGAGACAGGAGATCTATGTTTTGCGCGTTCACGTCGATGGGAATGCTCCCGATCACCTGGACTGCATCCGTATGGAAGTAAATCCCGTGCTTACCCGCAATTGCACCCAGCTCTGCGATCGGTTCAATCGTTCCGATCTCATTATTGGCATACATAACCGAGATCAGGATTGTCTTGTCCGTAATCGCCTTTTCAAGATCCTGAGGATCGACAAGCCCGTACCGGTCAACCGGGAGGCAGGTGATTTCAAAGCCTTCCTTTTTTAAAAACTGGCAGGTATGTAGCACTGCATGGTGCTCGATCTGCGTCGTGATGATATGATTCCCGCGGTTCCTGTTTGCAAGCGCCACCCCTTTTATCGCCCAGTTATCCGACTCGCTGCCACCCGAGGTGAAATAAATCTCATCCGGATCTGCACACAGCGCCTTTGCAGTCTGCATGCGGGCACTGTCAATTGCTTTCTTCGAGGCACGGGCGATACCGTAAAGTGAGGAGGGGTTACCAAAATGTTGTGTGAAGTAAGGGATCATGGCATCCATTACTTCTGGTTTTACAAACGTGGTTGCTGCATGATCCATGTAGATTGTACGCTGTGTTTTCATCGGTTCCCTTGTACCTGAATATGTGCGTTTATCTGGGGATTATTCTTTTCTACGCCGTTTATTCCTGTGAGCTTATGTTCAGCGACCGCAGCAGAGTACTGGGGGGTTTTTAAAAATTGTATCGGAGAGGGTTGCAGTTTTTAAAATGAATAACAATTGTGAATACAATATATTATGTGACAATTGTGATAATTTAAACGGTGTGATACAATGGAAGCTCCCTGTCAGAAAATAGTCTGGGATGTTCTGCCTGCTATCCGGGCAGCAATCGCAGTAGATCTTGTCAGATGCGGGGTATCCCAGGTGGAGGCGGCACGGATGCTTGAGATTGCACCATCAGCAGTCTCGCAATACCTGTCAGGTAAACGTGGGTACAGGATAGAGTTTGAAGATGAGGTGAAAAAATCCATCGCTCATCTTGCACAGGATCTCATCGACAAGAAACAGATCAACGTAATCGAGCGAATCTGTGGGATCTGCCGGCAGCTGCGCGATGATGAGGGTAGCTGTGCCGGCCCGGTTTCTGAACACTGCGGCATGTAACGTGTAGATATTTTTGACTACCGTTCGTTCCGGTAACCCGTTACGGTGTCCCGATGACTTGTAAAACAAAAAACCAGGCACTGAAAGATACTATCGCGGCAAGGGGATCGATGCTTGTTGCATTTTCCGGGGGAGTGGACAGTACGCTCCTTGCTGTTGTTGCAAAAGAAGTATTAGGCGACAATACGTCCTGTCTTCTTCTCGACAGCCCGGTTGTTCCACGAGCAGTGGTAAAAGAGGCACACCAGACAGCATCTGCACTTGGGCTCGACCTGGAGGTCATCACCGTTCCCCTCATGGATCATAGTGAATTCCTGAAAAATCCGGCCAACCGTTGTTATGTCTGCAAAAAGATCACTGCGGCATATCTCAGGCAACGGGCAAAAGAACGGGGTTTTACCAGTATTGCTGACGGGATAAATGTCTCGGATACAGGAGAACACCGCCCGGGACTTGCCGCATCCACAGAAGAGGGGATCATTCATCCGTTCATCGAATCCGAAATCACCAAACAGGACATACGGGAAATTGCCCGTGAGCGCGGTCTTTCTTTCTGGCAGAAGCCATCTGCAGCCTGCCTGTCATCCCGGATTCCCTACGGGGAAGAAATTACGGGAAAAAAACTCCGCATGATTGAAGAGGCAGAGGATTATCTCGCAAAACAGGGATTTGAACAATTGAGAGTCCGTATGCATAACACTCTTGCCCGGATAGAAGTACATAAAGACGAGATGGGAAAATTACTGGATATGCAGACCGCAGTGATAAAGAAATTTAAATCCATCGGTTTTTCTTATGCAACCCTCGATCTCGAAGGCTACCGGAGCGGGAGCATGGATGAGGTGTTGTGATATAATCTATTGGTACGAGTCACTAGTATTCATACAAACAAGGGGCTGCTGATATGAACGAAAAAATGTACCGGAAACTGCCCTGTATAAAGGTAGATGGGGAGACACATGAAAACGTGCTTCACGAGGTAGTTGAAGAAGTACCCATTGCCCTCTTTGTCAACGGCAGGCACGCGATGACTGCAATGATGAGCCCGGTACAGCTGGAAGATTTTGTAACCGGTTACCTTTTCACGGAACAGATCGTCAAGGGTGTCAATGAGATAGAATCCATCAGGATTGAAACAAACAGGATCAGCGTTATCACCAAAAACCTGTTCAAAGTGCTTGGCCCAAAAAAGACAATTTTATCAGGATGTGGCGGGAGCACATCATATATTGATGCAGAAAAACTCCCGAAAATCAGGTCTGATTTCAGGTTAAGCATAGAGAAGATCAATACCTCAGTCAGGGATGTGCTCTCTTCTGACCTTCACCGCACAACCGGCGGGATTCACGTTGTTGCCTTACTTGATTCAGATAAAGTTATCTCGGTTTCTGAAGACATCGGAAGGCATAATGCCATCGACCGGGTGATCGGTCATGGCCTCCGCACCGGCATCGATTTTTCTAAGACATTTATCGTTTCATCGGGCAGGATCTCTTCTGAAATGGTGCGGAAATGTCTTATTGCAAATATTCCCGTGATCATATCACGCAGTGCAACCACCACATTATCGGTGGAAATTGCCGAAAAGACCGGACTTACTATCATCGGTTTTGTGCGGTCAGGAAAAATGAATATTTATTCCCGGCCACAGCGGATTTCCGGCATGAAACCCGCACCAGGTCCTTTAACGGTTACGTGACTGCAGGAGCTGGCACACCTGGCAGAACTCACCGCTGGAGGGATCGCCACACCCACGGCAGGTTTTGAGGGGTTTAAAAACCTCTGAACTTTTGCAGGAGCGCTCAATCTTGTGTTTACTTTCTATCAGGTGAAGCATCGTGCCGGGATGCTTATATTCAAACTCTGACAGTAAGGACCTGACCTCCCGTCGCAACGCAAAGCGGGTGTACGGGCACTCGGGAAGTATGTTCCATGCATTATTGAGCATCAGGTACAGGGCAATCTCTTTTTCTGATATCAGGGAAAGCGGCTTGACCCTTGGGATGAATTTCCCTGAGGAATCTGCACCTGAATTCCTGATAAGGCGCGGGAGGTCCCCCCTGAACACGTTCATCAGCACAGACTGGGCCTCATCGTCAAGGTTGTGACCAGTGGCCAGCTCAGTTGCACCGATCCGGCCTGCCCCGACCACCAGTGCTTTTTTCCTCATAATTCCGCAGATGCTGCAGGCCTGCGTTTCCCTGCCTTTGAGAACCGTATCGAGAGATTCCCCGAACAGGTCAGAAAAAGAGATGCAGTGGTGTTCAATCCCAAGACTAACCGTAAGCCGTTCTGCTGAACGAATCGTTTCTTCCCGGTAACCCTCAATGCCCTCATCAACCGTGATAGCAATGAGATGGACATCCTGCCAGCAGGGGAGAAGCCGGCTCAAAAGGAGCAGGAGTGCTGTGCTGTCCTTGCCACCGCTCAGGGCAACTGCCACGCAATCCCCGGGGAGGATCATCTTACGGGTGGAGATTATATCTGCGACACGTTGTTCTATATCAGCCGTGAAATGAGTCCCGCACAGGTGACGGTCGGAATGACGCTGGAATACTATCGCCGGTTCCGTGCACAGTGAACAGACGGGCACGGCCGATCTCGCTGGCTCACCGTTCATGCATTACCCCCCGTGGGCTATACGGGTAACACGGATTTCATCATCCGCTTCCACAACCGTATCCTCTGGTATCAGTTTCCCGTTCCGGGATACGATCACTTCCAGGGGGTTAATGCCCTGTTCGGTGAGGATCTGTTCAACAGTAGCCGGGCTGTGATCAATGATCCGTGAATCCCCGTCCGAAACGATGAGTTTCATTTCGTCACGGTGTAGGTTGGCGGGCAGGTTTCTTAAAGATCCCTCATGGGAAAAAATGAGAAGGGTGGCAGCATTCATAAACGGAATGTTCAACACCTCTTTTCAACCTCATATTTGATACAGTGTATCAACACATACAAGTACGGAAGTGTGCAGGGTGCAGGGCGTGTCTTGGCTTCATGATGAAATTCGCCGGTTAAAAGAGGAGCGGCGCGCGATTATTCTTGCGCACAATTACCAGCCTGACGAAATACAGGATATCGCTGACCTTATTGGGGATTCACTCGAACTCTCCCGGGCTGCTGCCATCATGGAAGGTGACGTCATCGTTTTCTGCGGTGTGGACTTCATGGCTGAGACCGCCGCGATCATCTCTCCTGAAAAAACCGTCCTCCTCCCGGCACCTGATGCCGGTTGTCCGATGGCAGATATGATCTCTGCAGAGGAACTGAAAATTGCTAAATTGCGGCACCCGGATGCCGCAGTTGTCTGTTACGTGAATACCACGGCAGAAGTAAAAGCCGAGAGTGATATATGCTGCACTTCATCAAATGCGGTAAAGGTGGTCAACTCACTGGCAGAAGACCAGGTGATTTTTGTACCCGACCGTAACCTTGCCCTCTATACACAGCGGTTTACAAAAAAAGAGATCCTGCCATGGGAAGGATTCTGTCGTGTGCATGACCGCATCACGGCGGACCATGTGCGAGAAGCGCACGATCTTCATCCCTCTGCAATGATCCTCGTGCACCCTGAATGCCGCCCGGAAGTAATTGACATGGCAGACCATGTCGCAAGTACTTCAGGAATTATCAGGCTCGTGTGCGAGTTGCCGGACCAGGAGTTCATCATCGGAACAGAGGTTGGTATCCTGCACCGGCTCGAAAAAGAGTGCCCGACAAAGAGCTGCTACCCGTTATCTTCGGCAGCCGTCTGCACAAACATGAAAAAGACCGACCTTACAAAAGTCCGCCAGGCACTCATTGACCTGCAGCCCCGTATCACCGTGCCAGAAGAGATTGCACACCGGGCACGCCGGGCAATTGAGAGAATGCTGGCAGTCTGACAGAGAGGAATTATTTTCCCTTCTGCCGGGAGGGGGGGCTTTTTCCTTCCGTAAGTTTCCTGTACATTTCCTCACCAACACATTCCCTTGCGTGCCTGCACCACTGGATGCAGGATTCGATATCATTGTAGACAACAAACCCACACCCGCTGCATTTTACAAAAACATCGTTTGAGAATACTTCCACTTCCTCACCACATTGCGGGCACTTTTTAATCGTAAGTGTGGGGGTCCGCAGGTTCACTGCTCCCGGACAATGGTCGAGCATAGGTATTTTCCCGGTTATGGTGTCAGCTCGTCTGTTAACGTATTCATCGGCCGTATAACCCGCTCATCATCAGCATCCGGCGAATTGACAAGAGAGGATATCGGGTACATCGCCATGTTTTCTGCCGGAAACGGAGCAAGAATTTCTTTGAGATCGGTAGTATTCAGGGGGGTCTGTGAAAGCCAGCGGTCTTCGTGTCCGGGCAACAGGATTGACGGCATGCGGTTATGGATTTTTGCCACAACCTCGTTGGGTTCGGTGGTTATTATCGTATAGGTATTGAGGAGATTTCCCTCAGGGTCTGCCCATTGATCATAGAGCCCGGCAAAAGCAAAAAGCGGGGTATCCGTCAGGTGAAAGTAAAACGGGATCTTCCTGTTTCCTTCTTTTTTCCATTCAAAAAAACCGGAGGCAGGAACAAGACAGCGGTGGTTTGCGAGGAGCCCGGTAAAAGAGGGTTTTTCTGACAGGCTTTCAGCGCGTGCATTGATGGGTCGCTGTGCGGATTGCATATCCTTTACCCAATGCGGCACCAGCCCCCATTTCATCATGACAAGTTCATTTCTATCATTGCGTATGATAACCGGCATTTCGTTCCCAGGAGCGACATTGAACCGTGAGCGTGACCCGATCATGGGATTAAATACCCGGAACCTGTTGCCAAGGTCATCGATAAAGATTAACGAATACCTGCCGCACATAGCCCGTGATCGTTTCGGATGTTCGTTTGACGAGTATATCATCCTGCCGCAGGTGATCAAAAAAATAATCGTCCATCTTCCGTACGATACAAAGATGTAATATCGCCCATCGCCAAGTAACTGGCAACTAATGGTTGAAAATAACCTTATCCCGACGGTAAAGTATATGGCCGCAATAAAACCTGCTTTTCTCTTATCGGAGATAATCCCTTACCTCGATGAGCCGTTACCGGTGCATGAGATGTTCAGTAGTATATCGCCAAAACTTTCCGATATGGGGCTCGCTGCAAAAAAAATCAAGGGAGATTATAAGATTACAAAAATCCCGCCTGCGCAGCCATATCTTTTAAACCAGGCGGAACTGGAGCGCCAGCAGGAGTTTTTCGCCGAAAGAATATTGCCGGCTCCGCTTGCACAGGCCATTCAGAAGTATATCACCAGAAAAGTCGGGAAGGACTGGAACGACCCGGTTATTATCGAACGGCTCCACCGTGCGATCGTTGCCCAGAAAGACGATTACTGGAAACCTTCCCATAAGCGGTCGCTGCAGTACATAAAAGGCTACAGCGTGCTCGGATATCTTGCCTACCACTTCCCGGTGTATTTTTTCCAGACCGAGCACCTGCTCGCCAGGCTCGTCCGTGAAGGGCTGCTGAAAAAAAGCATGACCATTCTTGATGTCGGGACAGGGCCTGGTGTTGTCCCGCTTGCGATCGCCGATTTTTATTCACGGCTTGAAAGCGCTGATGCAACGGTCTATTCCATCGAACGGTCAGAAGAGCATATCGAGGCGTTTACCTTTTTGCGCGATACTGTTGTTCCCAGGGGGGGAGGGTGTCAGTCAAGCCCCCGATAAAAACTGACATCCGCACCATCGATAGTTCGAAACTTCCCAAAAAAATCGACCTGGTGGTTTTTTCCAACGTGCTGAATGAGCTTTCGGATGCAACCATGGAGTCCAGGGCTGATATTGTTACCCATATCGCTGAAAACCTCGCTCCCGATGGTTCAATCCTTATCGTCGAGCCTGCGGACGAGGAGAACGCGACACGGATGCGATCCCTCACTATCGCACTGCACAATCAAGGCTTGTCTATCTTCAGCCCCTGTTCATTCATCTGGGGTTCAACCTGTGCCGCCCCCCGCTGCTGGAGTTTTGAGACTGCACCTGCTATCAGGCTGCCTCACCTGATGGAGACCCTGGCCCATTGCGAGGACTCGTACCGGTATGTCAATACCGATATCAAGTACAGTTATGCAGTCCTGCGAAAGGATGGAAAGACGAGGGAAAATTTCCGGTTGCCTGCCGGATCGAAATTCCTCCGGTTATCCAAACTGCATTTGCATGTCGGGAAAACGGATCAATGTAGCAGGTGTAAAGATGTCTGAAGAGCTTGGGGATAAACGGTCTCATGTATTCAAGATCTGTGACGGGACGGCAAAAACACCGGTCTATGCGGTGCTGCCTTCCTACCACATCACACCGGAAAATGACCTGATCACCTCACTACCTTATGGATCAATGCTTGAACTGCGAAATGTTCTGGTGCGGTATAACAAAGCGCACGATGCATACAACCTGCTGGTGAACCGGAATACGAAGATTAATTCATTTCACACAGGAAAATTAAAAGGGTAACTCAAAATCAGAAAGGTGAAAACTGATGGTCGGTTTATAACGTTTTTCTCAGATTTATGCTCAGAAGAGTTTTGTGCTTTGCTCACTAAAAAATAAGAACGGAATCTAACGTGATGTCCCCGTACGGGCAGGGTGTCCGAGTGTCACTTTCAAAAGGCTGTGTTCTCTGTTACCAGGGCGCAAAGATGGTGCTCTTTGTTACGGGACGCTGCCACCGCTCCTGCTGGTACTGCCCGCTCTCCCAGGAACGGAAAGGGTCCGACACCGTGTATGCCAATGAGCACCCGGTCGATGTCCCCGCCCAGATCATTGAGGAAGCAGAGAACATGAGCGCCCTTGGCACGGGAATTACCGGGGGCGAACCGCTCCTGTGCCTTGACAGGGTTACCTTCTATTGCCGGTTGCTCAAGGAGCATTTCGGTCCGGATCACCAGATACACCTGTATACAGCAAAAGCACCCACCGATGACGAACTCGCACAGATGAAAGGGCTCGTTGACGAAATCCGGCTTCACCCCCCGCATGAATGCTGGAATACTATTCTCGATACTGATTATATCCGTTCTGCAAAACGGGCAAAAGAGATGGGATTTGATATCGGTATTGAAGTCCCCGCCCTGCCCGGCCTCGAACACCTCATTCCTGCACTCCCCTACCTGGACTTCCTCAATATCAATGAACTCGAATGGGGTGAGACAAATGCATACCAGATGCGGGAACGGGGGTATGAACTTGCCGATGAACTGCACAACGCAATCGAGGGGGCGAAGGGCTGGGCTGACGAAATATGCCGGCACGACAAGGTGCACTGGTGTTCATCTGCGTTCAAGGACTCGGTGCAGCTGCGGGAACGGCTCAAGAGAATTGCACATAACACTGCCCGTCCCTTCGATGATATTACTCCTGACGGAACTATTGTATACGGTGTGCTTGAGCCTCAGTCCGGGCAGAAAATGATATGTTCGGAGTTCTGTGAACGGGAACTTGAGCCGGGAAGTTTTGAGACATTTGGTGACCGGATCGAGATGGCATGGTGGCTGCTTGAAAAAAATTCGGATGAACTGCCCGGGAAAAAATACGTTGTCGAACGCTATCCCAACGGGGGTATGGTTGTGGAGGTGACCCCGTTATGACACTGCGCTCGCTTATTGACCCGCTTTATGAACGATACCTGAAGATGCAGTACCGTCATGTACCCAACCATATCGCCATTATCCAGGACGGAAACCGGCGGTATGCGAAGATGCTGGGGGTTGACATCCCGAAAGGTCACCGGGCAGGGGCTGACAAAACCGAGGAGATGCTTGACTGGGCACACGAACTCGGCATTAAACATATCACCCTGTATACGTTCTCCACGGAAAATTTCTCGAGGAAAAAAGAAGAAGTCGACCATCTCTTCGCCCTCTTTAAGGAAAAATTCCTAGCGATCCTGAGTGATGAGCGCGTTAAGCGATACAAGATCCGAGTCCAGATGGTGGGTGACCGCTCACTCCTGCCTCCCGACTTAAAAGAGGCAGTGGAGGCAGCAGAAGAGGCTACAAAGGACAACACGGGATTCCACCTCAATATCGCCCTTGCGTACGGGGGGAGGAACGAGATCGTGCTCGCGGCAAGGGAGATCCTTTCCGATATTGAACACAACAAGGTCATCCCGGTTCAGATCGATGCCGCAATGGTGGAAGAGCACATTCACGGGGGTAAAGGCATCCCCCCGGTCGACCTGATTATCAGGACTGGAAACGAGTGCCGCACCTCAAACTTCCTCCCGTGGCTTGCAAACGGCCATGAGTCCACGGTATACTTTTGCGCCCCATACTGGCCTCTTTTCAGGAAAATCGACCTCATGCGTGCAATCCGCATCTACGACCAGCGCATGTCGGCACAGGCGGTTTAGCTTTTTTTTATTCAGGCAGAAGTTTACAGGAATGAAATTTTGGGCTCTGTAGAATTCCTTTTATTATAGCAGAAAATAAAAAGGACAAATTCTTTGAAGGAGGGTACAGTGCCTGTCCCCCCAGACCGCCCCTGCGCAATGTGTGATAGTGCTGTTATTACCTTCCCGGGGGTTATCGCAGTGGGGGGAGCCAAGTGGCGGGGGTGAAACCCTCATGAACGTTCGAGTTTTTTGAACAGTTCTACAGAGCCAAAATTAGAAAAGCCTTAAGAACATCGTTCAGGTACGATGGCTCCCGCTGCGGGGGCGACCCATCCGAGGCGGTGGCGTTCAACGCATTGGCGTATAAGGAACACCTTCAAAAGAGACCATAGCCGTTCGGGGGATGCCCGGCTTGTAGAAGCCGACACACGATGTGGTAAAGTCCCATATTTGTCAACATATTCATTGAACATTTTAAGAAACCGGTTCTTAACGGCACGAAAGGATCGCGTACTATATTTCTGCCCAGCAACAGATCAACAGTAAGGATGGCAGGAAAAAAAGAGAGCAGCGCCCCCTGGCGCCAGGCATCTGTTGTGATCAGGGCTGATATCTTCGAGCAGGCCCGGCACCAGAAGATCAATATCAGCGAGGCACTAAACCAGGCACTTGCGGAAAGACTGGGGATCGATTTCCGGCAGCAGAAGATCCCGGAAGGATCTGTCACAGAACCGGTAATCATTGCTCCAAATGAGGCGCCTGCCCTGACGGACCGTATAACGGAAAAACCGGAAGCCCCGGTCGGCTGCCATCATCAACGCAGATGACCCACTGGCAGCAAAGACGATAAAGACACGACACCTCGTAAAAGAAAAACCTGCACCCAGGGTTCCGGCACCCGCCCCCATGCCTGCTCCTGTACCAGAAAAAGCGGCCCCACTCCTCCGTTCACCATCTCCCACGACAGGAAAAGCAAAAAAACCTGTACCGAAGAAAAAGAAAGATGATGCTGCAAAAAAGTTCTTCGCATCGATGATCCTCCGTGAAGATACCGAGGGTGCACTCATACCAAAAGACGATATGTACCTATGCGTTCGAACGCTGGTGCCGGGACAACCGTGTTACACCGGTCCCGGACAAGAAGTCGTTCTCGGTCACCTTAAAAAACCAGTTTGCGGTTAAGGAAAAGATGGTGAACGGCACACCGACGTGGGTTGGGGTGAAGGTAAAATAAAAAAATAGCATTTTAGCTGACCAGGCCGGAAAATGACGAAACGATAATGTTACTCTTATAATTTTCCTGGACCGGTTTCTAACAAATCCGGATAATTTCCCGACCCAAAATCAGGACCAAAAAAGAATACGATTGCCACTTGTGTTCAATAACCTTTTTTATAAAAAGTCTCACACTCATTTCCCAAACCGTCTGATCCGCGACTGGTAATCCCGGAGAACCCGTAAGAAATCCAGCTTTCGCAGGTATTTCCAGTTCACGTCCGAGAAGAAGAGCTCGGAATATACCGACTGCCAGATGAGGAAATCTGTCAGGTGGTCCCCCCCGCTCTTGATAACAACGTCCGGGGTGTACTTGAAGGTCAGGTAGGATTCGAGCATCTTTTCATCCACATCTGACGGGCGGACATGGTCCTCTGCCATCTTCCGGATACAATCGGTTATTTCATCCTTCCCGCTTTTCCCAATCGCGACGACAACATCCATTCCGCTGCCGGAGATCTCTTCGTTATCACCGATATGGAGGTTGAGGCGGGCGATGGTGCTGATCTTCCGGATCTCGGGGAGGTACCTTTCCATCGCTACGGGGTCTGGAGTGCCGATGTGGAAGGTAATTCCATGGATGCTCGTTTTTCCCAAGGGCTGGGATTTTCCCACGTATTTTGATATTTCGCTGCACCAGGAAGTGATACGTAACAGGTTTCCAGGTGCATCCTCCATATCCTGCCCGCTGATCATAAAGCATACGTGACCCGGCAACTCGGTTATTTGGCGTTTAAGCAGATATTCATACAGCCAGTAAATCATCAGTACCCCGGAAACACCCGTTAAACCATTTTTATAATTTTTATCTTTTCATTTGTTTATAGCTTATAGTATTGCACATAATTTCCCTGGCAGATGAATTTTGACCAAATCAATAAAATTGTCAGGAATACCAAGTACTGAAAAGAGTACCATCATGCAGCCCTCCGTACGGGAAGATTACCTGGAAGCTATCCAGAATTTCTCCGAAAAAAATGGTCATCCTCCTCGCTGCGAAGAGCTGGCGGCAGCAGTTGATAAACCAGAACCCGTGGTCTGTTCTGATTTGGACGACCTTGTATCCAGCGGGGATATCTCCTTCTTACCGGAGGGAGCGATCTCGCTGACGGGACAAGGGCAGCAAACCGGAATAAGTGTCATAAAAAAACATGAGACACTCCAGTGCTTCTTATCAGAGATTCTTGGTATGGATTCCAGCTCTGCTTCAGATGAGGCCTGCACACTCGAACATACGATATCTGACGAAACTATTGACCGGTTGGGCGAATTAATCGAAAAAAAAGAGGGGCGGGGGTACCATGGACATGGCAGATGGAGGAGACAGCAAAGCCCCCTGAAATGCAGCGTAGAGGAAAAGAGCTGCCAATATCCCAGCATCTCTGATTGTAGTGAAGGAGAAAATGTAACTATTCATTGTATCCATGGCAGGGCATGTGCCAAACGTATCCTGGATCTTGGCATGGTTCCCGGGGAGCGCGTGTCCATAAAACGAAAGTTATCCAATGGTGCCCTTGTTGTACAGGTGAAGGGCTGCGATGTCGCACTGAGTCCTGAAGTCGCGTCTGAAATTGGTGTGGAGCGCTCACCATGAAGATTGCGCTCCTGGGCAACCCGGGCGCAGGCAAGTCCCTCATTTTCAACCAGCTTACCGGGCTGGGTATTGAGGTAAACCGCTATCCGGGTTCCTCTGTCTGCCTGGAATGCGGCAATGTCTGTTATAAAAAAGAGAAGATCGAGATCATCGACCTGCCCGGTATTTATACCCTTGACGGGAGTTCTGAAGAAGAAGTCCTGGTGCGGAAATTTCTCGAAGGAGCGAGGGCAGATATCATTGTCACAGTCCTTGATGCCACAAAACTTGAACGAAACCTGTATCTTTTCACCCAGGTATCTGAATTTTCTCCCAAACTCATTGTCGTCGTCAATAAGATCGACGAGGCTGAACGGCAGGGCCTTATCATCGACAGCGACCAGCTCTCTCAACTCCTTGGGGCCCCCGTTCTTCTCACCGCTGCATCCGAAGGCAGGGATATTGACCGGATCCTGCCTCTTGCGCTGGGATTGGCAAAGGCTGCAACCCTCACAGTACCCTATGACCACCATATCGAAGCGGCTCTTAACAGTCTTGAAAAAACGCTGGGGACTCCCCGCTACAAGGGCCTCCTTGCCCTGCAGGGTATTACCGAAGACCGTATGCTCCTTGATTCGGCAGGGGCTATCGCGCACGAGATCGAACTTCGCCACCGCATGTCAGTCCGCCAGATCATTGCAACAAACCGGCATAATCTGGCCCGAAAGGTTGCTGCTGCAGCGGTCAGTCATGGTGACCGTAAAAAAACCTATGACCTTGACAGTCTCCTCACAAGGGTATTTCCCGGAGTACCTATACTCATCGCCGTCCTTTTTTTCCTGCTCCTGTCGGTCTTTATTGTCGGTTCATGGATGGAAGGGATCATCGTCGAGTCATTTACCCGGATGGTTATTGCCCCGTTTACTGCCCTGGCATTGCCGCCGCTCTGGGACCGTATCGGCTTTTCGATGCTGATTGCCCTGCAGGCAGGTTTTGGGATTGCATTCCCGTTTATTTTTACCTTTTACCTGGGACTCTCATTGCTTGAAGATACAGGTTATATGACCCGTGCTGCATTCCTTGCTGACCGTGCAATGCACAGGCTCGGGCTCCATGGAGAGGCCATCATCCCCATGGTGATAGGCTTTGGATGCACGGTGCCAGCGGTGATGAGCCTCAGGATCTTAAAAACACGGCGGGAGCAGACAATAGCAGCGTTTCTCATCAGTATGGTCCCCTGCTCGGCAAGGACGGTGGTGATAGCCGGCATTGTCGCTGCATTTGTCGGGATTTTCTGGGCATTTTCCATCTATCTTATCATATTCATCCTGATTATTTTCACTGCTGTCATACTTACCCGCATTACCCCAGGCGAGCAGTTTGGCATGATCGTCGAGATGTCTGAGATCCGCAGGCCCCAGGCCCGACTGGTGATCGCAAAATCATGGCTCCGGATTAAAGAGTTCCTGTTTATCGCGATGCCGCTGTTGATCATCACCAGTATAGCACTCGGACTGTTCCAGTATTTCGGGTTGACCGATACTTTCCAGCAGGCTGGTTGCTCCCATAACCATTACCCTGCTCGGGTTGCCAGCCTATGCATCCACAGCGTTGTTATTCGGTATCTTCAGAAAGGAACTCGCCTTTGAGACACTTGCAGTCCTGGCCGGTACTGCTGACCTTGGTTCGGTGATGACATCTGTCCAGCTCTACACATTTGCCATCGTAAGTGTGCTTTTTGTTCCCTGTACTTCCACGATTGCGGTATTATACCGGCAACTCGGGGTACGGATTACTGCCATGATATCGATATACACGGTATTTCTGGGATTGCTGATAGGAGCGGTTATTAACCTTATCATGAAATGATCAAGCGAAACATGCACCGGTGGCACAGGGGATTACAAAGAGCTGGCTCTCGTGAAGTGTTTTTGGAGATAAAAAAAGAAATTGTTCAGGAGGATCCATCGATGAATAAAGGAGGACCCCCATGCTGACATTTATCGGCCTCGGGCTCTACGACAAGACGGATGTTTCCAAAAAAGGGCTCACGGCCATCCGGGAGGCGGACCACATATTTCTCGAAACGTACACTTCCCGGCTCATGGGTACATCATATGAAGAGCTCCAGGAATATTATCAAAAGCCAGTCCACCTGCTGGGCCGTGAAGATGTTGAGCTCCATCCCGACGATATACTAAAAAAAGCTGAACATGAACAGGTAGTATTTCTCTGCGCCGGTGACCCCATGGTCTCGACTACTCACGCAGACCTTCGTATGCGAGCGGCTGCCAGGGGAATAAAAACCGTAATTATTCACGCCGCATCCATCTCAAGCGCAGTCTGCGGACTTTCAGGGCTCCAGAACTACCGGTTCGGAAAGTCCTGTTCGGTTCCCTTCCCCCAGAAAAACTGGTTTCCGAAAACATCTATTGACGTTATAGCACAGAACCTTTCCCTGCGGTTGCACACGCTCGTATATCTCGATATCCAGGATGAACGGTATATGACGGTCTCTGAAGCCTGTTGTCCTTCTTGAACAGATGGCAGGAGAATCAAAAATCCACATACCTCTGTATGTCGGAATTGCACGGGCAGGATCGGATAGTCCGCTAGTACGGGCGGGATCTGCTTTGGACTTGCGATCTGTGGATTTCGGTCCGCCCCTTCACATCCTGATTGTCCCTGCAGAACTTCATGACATGGAGCGGTCATACCTGGAGATGTTTGCCGGTTTATGAAGAGTTCAGAATGCCATGACCTGTTAACTCAGACGCTCTCCACAACGCGGATATCCGCACCGCAGAGCACCCATTTCAACGGCGTTGCTGCTCAAATCCTGGAAATGGCATATGCCTATGAATCCGATGGTGTCAGGTTTTTTCAGACCGGCGATCCAGTGAACGCACTCGCCAGTTATTACTACGGGTTCGGCTGGCTGCATTTCGGGGGGTCATCCGGCCTGCTGAGTATCACTCTCCCTGCCGTATGCCCGTTCAAAGGCCCGCGTGAGGTACTTCAGAGCCAGTTCCGGGAAAAGCTCGAGGAGAAAACAGCCCGCTACGCACACCTTCTGGATGTCGCCAGGACCTCGGTCGAGTGTTCTTCGGACCCGGCAACAACCAGCTACGTTTTTGCCCGGCGGATACTGTGTATCACAAATACGTATGCCGGACGCGGTGCGTACCTGATGGATGCAGGTGACCATGAAGGTGCTCTTGCCAGTTTCAGTTACGGACATGGCTGGCTCGATGCCGCCGTAACGGCCGGATTCTTCCGTATCGTGGCAGAAAGGGACCTCTTCACAGTCTGATCATACAGATGAACCTTTTTTTAGGATCATCGTTTTTGGGTTCCAGACATGGTTTCAAGTTATAAAAGCGTTTATACTATGTTCAATAATTTGTAAGATACCACGTACATCGTCATGTATGCTCAATTCTGACGGGGAACTCACATGGAGAAGTCACAGGTAAAATGGCTGTATATTTCAATCGGGTTCTCCCTTCTTGTTTTAATTATAATCCTGTACCTTACCATCAATGAAAACACGGTCTACTACCTCAGACAGATCAACCCGGTCTTCCTTTTCCTTGCATTTATGACCCACGTTCTCACCATGTGCTTCTGGGCATTGCGCGTAAAGAAAATGTCCGGCTCGCTGGGATACCCCGTTGGTTTTTTCTATAGCCTGAACCTGGTTTTTGCTAACCTTCTTGCAGCCGCGATCACTCCCGCCCAGGCAGGGGGGGAGCCGGTTCGTATTCATGAGCTTTACCGGGCGAAGGTCCCCATTGGGGATGCAACGGCAATCGTAATCATGGAGAGAGTTCTGGATGGAATCGCGCTTGCCGGACTTGCAGCTTTTGCGATGATTGTCCTGACAGACCAGTGGAAGAGTCTTGGTACGATCTCGGAAATCATGGTGTTTATCACCTGGATCTTTGTGGCAGGGTGCCTGTTCCTCTTTTATCTCGCAGTCAGGAGGCCCGATGTAGTAAAAAGTGTAGTACACCGTATTACGCGCTTCTTCACCAGCACATGGGAAAGTGCAAGGGTTGAAAAATTTGTCCTGCGGGCTGACAAGGAGATTGATAATTTCAATGATGCAGTGATCAAATTTGTAAAAAGTGCAAAAGGGGGATTATTGTGGGGGATGTTGTTCACTCTGCTCTACTGGATATCCGAGATTCTCACTGCCTCTCTTATTCTCGTCGGGCTCGGGCAGCCACCACTGATTCTTGAATCCTTTGTTATCCAGCTTATCCTCGCAATCCTGATGATGCTCCCGCTTACACCGGGCAGCTCCGGTATTGCCGAAGCGGGGGCATATTCGATGTACGCCCTGTTCATCCCTGCTTCAATTGTGGGTATATTCGTTGTTATCTGGAGGATTGTCCTCTATTACTTCAATATTGCACTCGGTATCCTCTCAAGTCTCATTATCGTGCGTCGTGAAGCACAATGCAAGAAATAATCCGTTGGCACTCTGACCTTAACTCTTATCATTGATCATGACAGCAATCATTATGAAAAGTCCATGACGCAAGTCAGATGTGAGGTGAAGGGGGTCTTTGTCACCACGAGTGATGCTACTACGATACCCGTTGTACTACTCACCGATGGGGCTCAACTGAGCCTGCCGATATTCATCGGGATATGGGAAGCAGTATCTATCAACAGCGCAAAAAACAAAGAAATTCTTTCACGGCCGTTCACCCATGATCTTTTTTTGGATCTTGCGACAAAATTTTCTATCACGTTTCATTCACTGCAGATAGACAGTATTGAAGACGGGGTCTACTATGCCCAGCTGGTGCTCTCGGCTGATAACCACAGGGAGTACATCGACTGCCGGCCCAGTGACGGGATTGCCCTGGCCCTCAGGGCAGATATCCCGATATTTGTTGATAAGGATGTACTTGAATCCGCCGGCCAGAAATTCTCAGCTCTCCCCCCGCTGGTTGACCTGTCGACATTTCTGCGGAAATAGTGCTATTTTCTCCGCTTGTGTAATTCCTGCATAACAGCGGAGAGATCGATGTCGGCTGCACGCAAAGCTACCAGAAGGTGGAAAAGCAGGTCAGATGCTTCTTCTGTGGTGCGTTCTTTGATTCCGTTTTTGGCAGCAATGATAAATTCTGTTGATTCTTCGCCCACCTTTTCAAGTACCTTATCGATCCCCTTGGGATCCGTGAGCAGCCGGGTTGTATAGGATTCAGGAGAGGGGTTGTTTGCCCGTTCCTGAATGACTGCCCAGATTTCAGAAATTATCGCCGGATCAACGCTTCCTTTCATGCCTCCTCCTGAACAAGAAGGACTTCCCCGACATCGGACCCAAAGAACCTCCGTGAAAGGATGCGCGCCTTTTCGATATTACACCCCGCTTTGCCAATAGCTATGCCGAGGTCGCTTCTCTGCTTTACAAAAACATTCAACGGACCGTTTTCGGCACCCCGTTCTATCCTCACCACTTCGGCTGGTTTGAAAATGTTAACGATAAATTCCTCCGGGGTCTCTGCATATTCCACCATCTCAATGCGCTTACCAAGCACACTCTGGAGACGTTTAATATTATCCCCTTTTTTCCCGATAGCCAGCCCCATATCTCCCTGGCGTATCACATAGATCACCCGATCAAAACGATCATCTATTACGCAGTCGAGCGCAGTGGATTTTGTGAGAATTCTTAATTCCTCAATATACCTTCTTTCTTTAAAGCCGATATTGCGTTCCATATCAAAATCAATCCTATTGTATCCGCGATTTTTGGATATTCGAAAATTCTTTTGTGTGTGATAATCTTGTCCGGCACAGCCGGACCCTGCATTAGGTTTAAGGAATAATCATACACTGCTACTGTAAAAAAGTTGTGAAGAGATCCTGACAGATCAGCGGATCGTATAGGTAATGGAAACCTGTGCATTAACGGTCACATCACCGGGTTGTATGGGAGTGGGAGTTGCTGATCCTTGTGAAACAGAGTCCGCCTTGTAATTTTCAAACAGAACGGGTGCATATCCGCCGCTGATATCGACACTCTGCACACCAGTTACTGCAGTTCCCAGTGCACCTGCAACAGTATCCGCATCTGCGCGTGCACGTGATACTGCTTTTTTCAGGGCCTCGGTGCGGAGCACCTGGGACTGTTCATCGGAAAGCATAAACTGGATGGAACTTGCCTGGTTTATGCCGTTTGCTACCGCTATATCAATCACTTCACCGGTCCTGTTGACATCATGGAGCGTGACCGTGAGCGAGTTGGTGACCTGGTAGGTACGGATTTTCTGTTCAAACGGAGACTTTGTGTAATCATCATACATCGGGTAAATGTTATACCCGGTGGTCTTGAGGGCATCCCGGGGCAGGCCGGCGGCAACGAGCGCATCGATTACCTTTTTCATCCGCTCTGCATTTGCCTGTTGTGCGATTTTTACATCAATGTTCTCAGTGGTAACCCCAAAGGTAAGCTGGGCCCGGTCCGGAGTACCAATCACGTTGCCGCTTCCGGTTGCATGGATCACGTTACCGGCAGAGGTGTCCGGAGATGCTGCCAGCACACTTACCATACAGGTCATCGCAACGATAACGATGGCCAGCGTAAGGAGAGAGAGTCTTTTTACCATAATTATCAGCTTAACTTGTCTGGAATGTAAGGTTAAAGGTTGCTTTGACTGCGAAAATACCTGCAGTTATCGAAGTAAACCAGCTCACTCCCAAACTACAATATAATTGAGCGCAAATAGTACCCCGATTGAGCATGGGAGCAACGATCGTAGAGAAAATATTTTCTAAAAAGTGTGGCAGGGAGATACGGGCAGGCGAAGTGGTAATGGCCCCGGTTGACGGAGCGATGATCCATGATATTACCGGCCCCCTTGCCATCCAGAAGTTCTACGAGATGGGCGGGGAACGAGGTATTTGACCCCAAACGCATCATCATGCTCTTTGACCACCAGATCCCGGCCGACTCGATCGAGGCGGCGATGAACCATGTATATATGCGAAAATTTGCAGCAGGACAGGATATTCATAATTACGATATCTGCGAAGGGGTCTGCCACCAGATCGTAATGGAGAAAGGGCATGCCGCACCCGGGGAGATAATCGTCGGTGCCGATTCCCATACCTGCATGTACGGGGCAGCAGGTGCATTTGCAACCGGAATCGGTTCTACCGATATGGGCTTTGTGCTTAAGTTCGGTGCACTGTATTTCCGTGTACCGGAGAGCATACGAGCAGAAGTAACCGGAAAATTCCAGCACCGGGTCGGGGCAAAAGACCTGATCCTGGCTATTGCCGCTGATATCGGTGCCGCCGGGGCAACCTACCAGGCGATCGAATTCTGTGGCAGGACCATAGAAAGCCTTGACATGCCGGGCAGGATGACCTGCTGCAACATGGCCATTGAAATGGGGGCAAAGGCAGGTATTGTCGCACCTGATACGGTCACCTGGGAGTACCTGAAAAACCGCCGGCCGATGAGACCGTTTACGCTGAACAGCGATCCGGATGCCGTGTATGCTGAACGGCGTTCGTATAATGTGGAAAAGCTGGAACCGCAGGTTGCCACACCCCACAACGTGGACCAGGGAGTGCCGGTAGGCAAAGTTGCCGGGACTCACATCGATCAGGTCTTCATCGGGTCGTGCACGAACGGCAGGTTCGAGGATTTCGCAGAAGCTGCAGATGTCCTGGGCACAAGGAAGTTCTCGGATAAAGTCCGCGTTATCATTATCCCTTCATCGCGGGAGGAGTACTTAAAAACCCTGAGGGCAGGACTGATCGAACGGTTCGTCACTGCCGGGGCTCTTGTAGAGGCACCTTCCTGCGGGCCCTGCATGGGCGGGTCATTTGGTCTCCTGGCACCAGGGGAGGTCTCGCTCTCCACATCGAACCGGAACTTCAGGGGCCGGCAGGGAAGCACGGAGGCTTTTGTCTACCTTTGTTCCCCGGCAACGGCAGCAGCGAGTGCGATCAATGGTGAGATCACCGATCCGAGGGAGGTATGAACATGCGTGCCTGGAAATTTGGTGACAACATTGATACGGATGCGATCATACCGGGACGGTTCCTGACCATCTATGATGAGAAGGAACTGGCGAAACACGCATTTGAAGGCACCCGGGATGACTTTGCCAGGCTGGCAACGAACGGGGATGTGATTGTTGCCGGGAGGAACTTCGGCTGCGGGTCATCCCGCGAGCACGCTCCACTCGCCCTGAAAGGGGCCGGTATCAGGGTAATCCTCGCGCAATCCTTTGCCCGGATCTTCTTCAGGAACGCCATCAATGTCGGGCTGCTTCCCCTTGTCTGTGCTGATACCGGAAAGATCAGGGACGGGAGTCCCATTATCGTCAGGGAACACGAGGGAAAAGTGATTGTCGGAGAAAAAGAGTATACATTCGAGCCGGTCCCTGAATTTATGTATAACATCGTAGAAGCGGCAGGGCTTGTCGGCTATGCAAAACAGTTAAAGGAGGCACCGGTATGTACAAAATCGCAGCGATAGGCGGAGATGGGATCGGCCCGGAGATCCTGGCCGAGGGAAAGAAGGTGCTGGAGGCAGCAGGAGAGCGGTTCAACTTCGATATCCAGTGGACCGATTTTGATATCGGGGCTGACCGGTACATCCATTCCAGGAAACTCGTAACTGAGGATGAGCTCGATGAGCTCTCGAAGTTCAAATCGATCTATTTCGGTGCTATTGGCGACGAGCGGGTGGCACCGGGTATCCTTGAAAAAGGTATCCTGCTGGCACTCCGGTTCCATTTCGACATGTACGTCAACCTCCGGCCGATCAGGCTCCTGAACGGAGTAGAGACACCTTTGGCGAACAAGACTCCTGAAGACATCGATTTTATTGTGGTGCGGGAGAACACCGAGGACTTCTATGTCGGGATCGGGTCACGGTTTAAGAAGCATGAGAAGAAGGAACTCAACGTAATCCGCGATATGTACAGCGTGAAGTTCGGCCTTGACATAGAGAGCGATGCCGAAGAAATTGCCTATCAGATCGGCGTCATCACCCGCGAAGGTTCACGCCGGGTCCAGTCATACGCCTTTGACCTTGCACAATCGAGGAAGAAGAAACTCACCTCGGTTGACAAGGCGAACGTGCTCTCGGACGTATACGGGCTCTGGCGGGATGTTTTCACAGAAACCGCACAGAAGTATCCCGATGTCACAACCGAGTTTACCTTCGTTGATGCCATCACCATGTGGTTTGTCAAGAACCCCGAGTGGTTCGATGTCGTAGTCACGCCCAACATGTTTGGCGATATCATCACCGATCTCGGTGCCATGATCCAGGGCGGGCTCGGGCTGGCACCCGGGGGAACATCAACCCGACGGGCACTTCGATGTTCGAACCTATCCATGGTTCTGCACCGAAATACAAGAATCTGGGAGTGGCAAACCCCATCGCCACGATCTGGGCCGGATCATTGCTGCTCGATCATATCGGGGAGCACAAGGCTGCTGCTGCAGTCGTCACTGCCATAGAACAGAGCATCAGGGACGGTATGGTGACAAAGGATATGGGTGGTTCTGCACGGACAACGAAGGCGGGCTCGTATATTGCCGGGTGCGTAAAGAAAGCGGAATAATTCTTCTGGTAATTTTTTGGCTCTGTAGAAATGTTCAAAAAACTCGAACGTTCATGGGGGTTTCACCCCCGCCACTTGGCTCCCCCCAATGTGATAACCCCCGAGAAGGTAATAACAGAACTATCGCATTGCGCAGGGGCGGTTCCGGGGGGACAGGCACTGTCCCCTCCTTCAAAACTTGTGTCTTTTTTTTGTGCTCTAATAAAAGGAATTCTACAGAGCCATTTTTTTTATTTCCTCGCTCCTGCACCACCGGTACGGTTTTTTGTTGCCGGGCCTGATTTTGATCCCCGGTTCTTCCAGTCATCGATGTTTTTACAGTCATGGCTGAAGGGAAGGCGGTGCTCTCCGCAGTAATAGTTAGAGCAGTAGTGGCAGAGGAAGGGGAGATAGACCCGTTTCCCACATACTGAGCAATTGGCATAGAGCGGGACATCCTCTTTTTTTGAAAAAAGGTTCGAGAAGAATTGCCCGATTCTATCAAAAATTGTCATTGGAGAGTCAGTATGACGTTTTTTATGATTAACATATTGAAAATGCTGGCGGGCGATGGGCAATAACAGGAAGGGGAGGCAATTTTACTGGGTAGTGAAAAGGCGATATAATATTTTATCATCCGAAAAACCCGGGTTTTTTCCAGCCGCAGGTATTTCCCTGAGATCAGCCCTGCTTTTTCTTTCAGGGTTACAACCCGTATATCCATGATCAATTCCGGGTGGCTGGATATCCTGCCTTTTCCGATAAGGTACGAAAAAGAATATGGGTTTTAATAAAAGGCAGTGCGAAACGGGTTAACCCAGGAACAGGTAAAAAAGGCAGGTAAATTCAATTTCTCTGCTTATTCTTCAGATTTTATTCCCGGATCAGTTTTTTTAAGTCGGCAGGGAGTTCGGGAAAATCATCCTCTTCCTCCTCTGCCTCAGGAGAGAATATCGAACGGATGTATTTCATCGGTCCACTCTCGCGTTCAGAGGGAGGTGAATTGTATGTGCGTTTTTTGGTGCCGTTAAAATCCTTGAAGAGGTCTTCGGCTTCTGCCAGCGCTTCTTCCACCAGCTTCTTCTCGGTTATATCCACCATTGAGCCGACGATCGCGACAGTCTTTTGGTTCTTCACCACGGGAATCTCGTTAACTTCAACCCAGATCACTCTATCGTTCTTTCCGGTCATCTCCAGACGGTAAGGGGGTTCACGTCTTCCGGAAGTTATCGCGCGTATCGTTCGTTCGAGGCCAGCAGCGTTCAGGGGATTATCAGTAAGGTAATCAGTCCATACGCGTTTTCCTTCGTGCGGGCGGCATCCCAGCATACGGCGTATCCTGGGGCTGACGAACATCATTACATGATCAGGAGTATGGGAATAGTACATCTGGTTCCCGTTCTCAAGTAAGAACATCAGCTCTTCATCTTTCTTTTTTATCGCTTTCTGTTCCTGTTTATTCCGGTGATATCACGACCGGTTGCAACAATTTCCAGGACCTGGTTATCAGTTCCAAGAACCGACTTTGCAGACCAGCTGATACATCGCAATCCCCGCGCCGCATGTATCCATTGCTCGACAATACAGGTATAGGGAGCGCGGAACAGCTTGGTCATTTGCGTGGCGACGACGTCAGAATAGCGCTCTCCCGATACCGGCATGAAAACACTGCCGGTTAATTCCTCCCGGGTTTTTCCAACAAAATCGCAGTACGAAGAATTAACAAAAAGAAGACGACCCTCCGGACTGAATTTGACAATAAGATCCTGTTGGGACTCGACAAGGTCCCGGTAAAAATTCTCCGATTCTGCCGTTTATGCTTCCCCCATTATAGTTGTTGAAAATGGCATCCCTGTTTTAAAAAAAAGAGATACCTTCTTTCCTCAGGATCATCTGTCGAAGGACTATTAATGTTGCACGATATGCGCAGATTCTCTTGTGTAATAGTTATACCATTGCAGATATTTTTTTCTGGTCTGTTGAGATTCTTCGCATCTTCAATGATGGAACGGCCTGTTCTGGTATTTTCACGATATATGCATGACGCTCTTTGCCATGCAGCACATTCCGGAGTGTGTTTAAGGATATCGTGTCAGCTCCCCTCGTTGAAAATATCGATATTCAGGGCTTTACCGGACGCTGACACCTGGGCAAGTCCTCTGGTCGCCCCGAGATAATAATTCCAGTTATGGACGATTTCCTCAACCTGCACATACAGGTGACCAGCTACCGCTTTTACGAGATCAGAACGACGGATGGCGTACCGGGTGCCCAGGATATGCAGTTCGATAACATCGTGAAAATTCCCTTCGCTGTCGAACGCCCTGTACCCGGTCCGCTGTAGATATCCTGCTTTTTCCATCATACACGACCACCTTTTAGTCGTACTACGGCGTTGGGAGTATCGGTATATAACCCATCAGTCTGCGCGGTGTGAAAGTGAGAGAAAAAGAATTCATGCGATGGCGGGATCAGGTTATCTGTGCATCGGTTCAGGATCTCTTCTTCTGGTCCCTGCAGGAGTTGAGCACCTCTTCGACAAACAGGAGTGTGCCGGTAATTCCTGCAACAGGATGCGGGGCCAGCTTCACCACCCCTCTGACCGGGGGGGTAAATCCGATAAAAGCAAAGTTGGGGTCAACGGAACGTTCAAATGACGACCCGATAACGAGATCGGGTTTGTAGTGCCGGATACTTTCCCTTACATCGGACAATCCCTGCACATGCTCACACGGGCAGGGGCATGTACCGGGTTCGTTACGGGTACCAACATACAGAATTTCCGCATCCAGGTACTTCATGAGGGTTTTTGCTGCAAATACCGCATAGGAAAAGCCACTGAATATGGCTGCATGGGGCGGGTCGAACCTGCGGAGAAACTTATCACATGCCCGGACTATTCTTTCTTCCTCCCTTTCCATCTCCTCCTCGACCGGACTGGGATCCGCATCAGGGTACGCCGAGGCAATGGCGTCAAATGTTGTGCGGATCTCGTCAAACCCAAGGGTCCCGCCCAGAAATGAACCGACACCGCTGGAAAAATCCCCGTTTGTCCCTATAGTATAGGCAGTGGCATGTCTCACGCTCTCAAGCCTGTCTGAGCAAAAAACAGTTCCTGCTGGCACAGATGCGTTACCCAGCAATCGGACAATTTCCTGGATATTACCTTTAAAAAAGGGATCGAAAAGACACGCCCCGTCAATATTTATCCCTTCTCTGTCCGGATCCACCGATGGAGCAAGAGTGGAGAGGGCGTGTCTGTATCCATCTTCTATATCACCGGAAAATCCCGGGCTGTCGACAAGGATCGCATCATACTCACTGAGTATAGACCGTATGTCCTCTCCCATTACCGAGGGAACACACGTTAAAACTACCGCAATTTTGTTACCGGCCCCGGAGAGCCCGTCAAGAACTTCACGGAGTCGCTGTTCTGTTCCAAAAATCACTTCGTTCTCCAGGATAAATGTGCCATGGAGAGGGGTATGGAGGAGTGTAGCAGGATAATAGTAACAACCACTTGAACCATGGATAACGACAGTCAGACCCTCAAAACCGGCACAACATGCTGCCGCCCCGACCATCGCACACGGCCAGAGGGGATTTTCGCACTCACGCATGGATTGCCCGCCTCCAGCGGTGAAGCATCCGAAGGATACCGGTTGTTCCCACAGGGGGTGACAACTCGAGGGGGACTTTGCACCCGCTGCGGTCTATCGTAATATCAATCCGTTCTGCAACATCAGATGCAAGCCTGAATGATTCAGAAGGGACAAGGAAAGGTTCAAAGGAGATTGAACTGCCCCTGATATCCTTAAATCCGCCGATGATCTCTTCCTGAAGGGCTTTTTCTGCCATCACAGCGGCTGAACACGTTACCCCAAAGCTCCCTGCAACGGACTCGAGAAATTGAATTGTTCCCGCAAGACCAACAGGATATGACGAAATATAAGGAGTATTGAATTGTTTTTCCAGTTGTTCGCCTACAATCATCAGGTCGTCGTCCCGAAGAATATTGAGCCGTGCTGCCCCGAGACGGAGAATATCGCTCATGGTGCAGTCGTGCAGGAACCGCAGGTTTACCGGTATTCCAAGCAAGGTCAGTAACCGTAAAACTTCGGCAAAGTTTTCATCAACTTCATACTCGAGATTTTTTTCTCCGATAATATTCACACACCAGCCTTTTTTACAGGGCCGGGCAGTATCAGCAATGGCATTCAGTGCGTTATTCACACCATTCTGGAAAGTTCCCCCGAGAAATCCCGCCGTCGGGATAGGAATAACCTTAACAGGGCGGTCCTTCCGGCAGACTGCTGCAACATCATCGCCAATAGTGTCCACAATACAGGTAGAAAGCACAAAAATAGTGCTGACCTGCCGCCGTGCAACAGCATCAAGGGTCTGGTCGAGTGTGTCCTCTCCACCGTAAATAATATCACTCTCAGAGAGTCCTGTGGAGATCAAATCCGGGAGGATAACACGTTCGTTTTCCAATCCGGTCGCATGCAGGAGTGAGAAGTTGTGGTGGGTGCACCCTTTTGGTCCATGCACTACGGTGACTGCATCTCTGATCTGGGTAGTTACCGACAGTGCTCCGGTGAGGGTGCAACCTGCAAACCTAGATATATTCAATGGCGAGGGATTCGAGGTCATCAATTTCAAGGGGTGTGGGGATGGTAAACCGGGTATTATTCATGATACGGTCTGCAAGCGACCTGTATCGTTCTGCCTGTGCCGAGTCGGGAGCATATTCAAGCACGGTTTTCCGGTTCAGTTCTGCAAGCTGGACAACACGGTCACGGGGGATGAACTGTATAAGACTGCTGTTCACCCGCCGGGCAAAATCCGCAACGAGCTCTTCTTCGTGGGGCTGGTTCTTGGCATTACAGATTACCCCGGCAAGACGGCATGTGCTCTTCGTCCGCGATGACAGGCGTTTAATTGCCTTGCAGATATTATTCGCGGCATACAGGGACATCAGCTCACCGGATGTCACAAGATAGATATCCTGTGCATACCCTTCCCGCATTGGCATGGCAAATCCCCCGCATACCACGTCCCCGAGGACATCATACACGATAACGTCGCCACTGAGAGCTCCGAATTTCTCGAGAAGCTGGAACGTTGCAATAATCCCTCTTCCGGCACACCCTACACCCGGTTCCGGTCCGCCTGCTTCGACACACCGGACACCATTAAACCCGGTATATACGATATCCGAAAGGGACAGTGCAGCCTCTCCCTGCACCCGGACAAGGTCCATCACGGTAGGAATAAAAGTCCCCTGCATCAGCATCCGTGTGCTGTCCCGTTTGGGATCGCATCCAATCTGCATAATATCCAGGCCCTGAAGGGAAAGTGCCGCCGAAAGGTTAGCAGCCGTGGTTGATTTCCCTATTCCTCCTTTGCCATACAGGGCTATCTGTTTCATCACCGTACTATGGGGCGGCAATTTATATTAGATCTCCTGATGTTAAGAAAAGTAAAGTTGAGTTGAAAGCCGGTTGAAATGTGCAGTGAAAAATTACACGCATGTCACTGATATTCAACATGCAAAAGCGATTATTTGTATTTTCTGACGTGGAATTATCATCGGCAGATAGCTCATTCAAAATATGTGCAAAGCCACTAATATTGATAAATTTCCTCATCACGTCAGTATCCGAAAACACATTAATGAATGAAAATAATCGATAAATACCGCTCATACCATGAAAAAAAGTCAGATTGATTTTATTATTACTGTTAATCATGTCATGGGGTACAGGATGCGTTTCTAAATCGCATAATCCGGACATCACCATCCAAAGTCCTGACATAGATGCAATAACCCCCTCAAATGTTGGTTCATTTGATGTCTATACCGCAGAATTTCAGATAAAAAATCCAACAAACAAGACGTTTAAAAATGTAGAGGTTCGGATCAATCTGATCCCGGCCGTGGCATATTGTCATTCCCTGTCAAAAACATTAGAAATTCCGGTATTTTACCCTTTGGGAAAAAGAACCGAACGGGTTTCAATTGTCGAATTCAGCAACCTTGATTGCCAATATTACTACACATATGACGTTTTGTCTGAGGAATAGATCGCATATTTTTTTAGTCTGTTTTTACGTGCAGGTAAAACAGTCTCATTTGTCCCAGATCATATTCAACCAGTCAGTCGGGTTTTGGGCGGGATTGAAGTTCTCCGGATTTTGCATTGTTTCAGGGATTGTATTTTTCTTTTCGAATGAAAGCAATTTTATGAATCGGGGTCTTTAACGAGGTTCCAAAGAAAAAGCTGGTGCACAGTCATTTGTTGAAAAAACTCAGTCTGTACCTTTGAACACAGCGATAAAGAGCATCACTACCGGTATCACTTCCAGCCTTCCCACCCACATCACACCGATAAAAATCCATTTCGAGATGATCGGCATATCCGGGGATACATACCCGGCATTTATCCCGCACGTTGAAAAAGCCGAGACAACCTCAAAGATGATGTCGCTGATAGAATATGTGGTGAGATGGAACTGCACTACTGCAAGGGTAGCGATAAAGACGGTAACTACTGACAGGATGATGACAAGCATGTTCTTTGCAGCCTCGAGTTCAGCGGTTGCCCGGGGAATAACCCTGCCTTCGATCTTGAACGGCAGGAGCACTTTACCGCTGACAAAGAACCTTCGGAACCACCAGAGCAGGGTACGGATGGCAAGTGCTACCCGGTGTAGTTTTATTCCCCCTGCCGCAGACCCGGATGCTCCCCCGATGAACGTAAGCAGGGTTAAGAAAAACACCGTAACACTCGCCCAGGAACGCAGGTTGGTATTCTGGAAACCCGTGCTGGTGAGGCTCGATACAATCATAAATAACCCTTGCTGCAATGCGTTCACCAATTCCAGGTTCCCGAAAAAAACCAGGTCATAGGTTACTACTCCAACACCAATACCAACAAAGAGAAAAAACAGCCTGACCTGTTCATCCTCAAAAAACCTCCATTGCCGTTTTTCCGCTATCTGGTAATAAAGTTTGAAGGGCAGAGCACCGGCTATCATAATCGGGATGAGGATGAGTTCAAGGGTACTGCTCTGATAGTAAAGTATACCCCCTTCATGCAGGGTGAATCCTCCGGTTGATATCGCCGCAAAAGCAAGATTCACTGATTCCCACAACGAGAGACCGGTGAACAGGATAAGACTGATGGCAAAAAAAGTTAACAGCCCGTAAATCTTCCACAAAGCCCTGCCCGTTGCGATAACACTGGGCATCAGCGGTTCATCTCTCCCTTCCGTGCGGAGGATCTTTGAACTTAAAAGACCGGTACTGCTTCCCAGTGCTATCATAAATGCAATAATACCAATGCCTCCAATCCACTGCATGAAGGATCTCCAGAAAAGGAGAGCATGAGGGGCGGTATCAACGGACTGTATCATGGAAAACGCAGTCCCCGTCCATCCTGCCATGCCTTCAAAGAACGCATCGGTAAATCCCATATGTAACCCTAACATGAACGGAAAACCGCTGACAATCGCACACGTGAACCAGAAAAGTGCCACTGAACATAGTGCTGTTGACAACCTTACTCCCCGGTTGTGCCGGGGTAATTTTCTAAAAAGTGTACCAAGGATGAAGAACGTGACAGGGACCGACAGGGTAGGCAGGAGCATATTCCACTCGGAGAACAGTACCGCAACGATGATGGGAACAGCGGTTATCGGGGCGATAAAGACGAAAATATCGCCAAGATCAGCAATAATCGTGGAAAGATGCTCAAGCCGTTGCATCACTAATGGGTTACCGCTCGTGCTCTATTAGTGTTTGCCTGCGAAAAAAAGAAAAGTAAGAGTTATCGGGGGTCTCGTCAGACCTTATTTGTCCACAGGCCGTGAACGTTACAGTATGCCCGTACTTTTGCATTGGTATCGGCAGTACAGAACTCAGATTCAGGTTTTTCCCCGGGTTTGAAACCCCGTACGTAGACATTTTCCCCGAATCTTACCTCGACCCACTCGATAAAATGCTTCTCTTCCATGGGGTGGGGAATGGACCCGATTTTAACCATGATTCCCGCCGCAGATTTCTCAATTACCGGGACGTGTTTTTCCTTACCCGCATCTGCTGTCTTTTCCAGTTGCAGGATCATCGGTTTCCCGCAACAGACCAGTGTTCCATTGGATGCATGGACTACTTTGATGATATTTCCGCACACTTCACATTTGTATACTTCAAACATTTTAGCCATACTTAGAAGTCCTCCTTCCTACACGATGTTACTGTCCTTGTGCCTCTTTAAGATTTCGTCTGCCAGGTGGTTGAGTGCCAGAAACGTTGTCTCGTCCGGGAGACCTTTCACCATGACAGGTTCGAGGATTTCAACCTTCACATGGTCAAGCATTTTTACAATCGTGTCTACAGTCTTCCCGCCCCAGCCATACGATCCGATCACTGAGGCAAACCGGACTTTTGGCTTGAGCACGTTTGCAAGATACGTGGCATATACGATTTGCGGGTGTGGTCCGAAAAGGACCGTAGGCGTAGCAATAACCACCGTTGCGGTATCCACGAGGGCATGTGCAAGCTCACCGATATCAGTGCGGGTCAGGTTAAAGGGTTTTACCGTAATTCCCCGGGTTATCAGTGCATCGGTGAAGTGGTCTACCATTTTCTGCGTGCTTCCATGCATCGATACGTACACGATGACAACTTCGTTTTTCACCACATCAGACACCCAGTCGGCATATGCATCGAGGATGAAGGGGGGACGGGAGTAGATGGGCCCGTGGCTGGGAGCAATCAGGGCGAGCGGGAGTGCCCGTATCATCTCAACATACCCTTTGATACTGTTGCGGAACGGCATCATGATCTCGGCGTAGTACCGCTTTGCAGAACGATAGATCTCCGCTTCATCGGTAACATAGAGGTTGCTTGTTGCCGTATGAGACCCGAACAGGTCGCAGGAAAAGAGGATTTTGTCTTCGCGCAGGTAGGTAACCATGGTCTCTGGCCAGTGTGTCCATGGGGTTGAGAAAAATTCGAGCGTGCGGTCTCCCAAAGAAAGTGTTTCTTTATCCTTGATTATCATGAAACGGGTTGGCGAGAGGTGATGATGGGCAATGAGAAGATCTTTACATTTTTCATTGGTTACTACGCGTGCATCAGGGAAAAATTCCAGGATCATCGGCAGGGATCCGGAATGGTCCTGTTCAGCATGATTTACCACAATATAATCGATCCGGTCAATTTTCATCTTGACAAGGTTTGAAATAAGTTCATACTCCCTGGTGGGATCGACAGTGTCAATCAGTGCTGTCTTCTCGCTGCCCTGGACAAGATATGCATTATAACTCGTACCGTTCGGGAGCGGGATCAGTTCATCAAAGAGCCTTCGGTCAAAATCAACCGCTCCGACCCAATTGACACCATGAATAATTTCTCGTGATACCATAGTTACCAGCGATTACTCCTTCCTGAAATTTTTTCTTTCTGCACCGCATATCGGACACTGCCAGCCATCAGGCAGGTCAGAAAATGCAATACCGGGGGGAATGTCCTGTATCGGTTCCCCCTTTTCCGGGTTATAGATATGCCCGCATATGTTACAGATATATTTTTCCAGCAAATCAAAAGCCTCCGTTTTTTGCAATCACTACAAAACAATGTGGAGATTTGAATTAATTATTTCGATGCAGCATAACGACATCTATGGAAGCGGATGCCCGGTTTCAGGATCTTCAAGATGATACCGTTCGGCAAAGAACCTGAATGAATGGTTTTTCTTTCCTGCAGACCCGATGGAGAAATACTTGAGGATTTCAAACATAAAATCGATGCGGGAATCATACTTTTTCGGGATGAGTTGTTGAAATCCTCCTTTGTGAGTTCATCGGTGAAGGGAGATCGGGAACATTGAGCGCCAGTGCCGATTCGGTAGAAAGACCGGCATAATACCAGCTTTCGATCTCTTTAATCACAACAATAATACTTCCCCCGTCAATATGATTGAAATGGGAATAGAGGACTTGTTTTTTGTCCTTCACCGATCGTTCTGCGTCAATGTCTGAAACAAAAATATAATCGTTTTTCATGAGGGTGATGCTCTTTAAAAAATTACTCACTTTTGAGCGTTTGATACTTGCATAGGGAATAATCTCAACAGAATCGTAACGGCCGATGAAAAGGGGTTTGATTATACGCCCGAAAAACCGGACATCATCTTCACCTTCCACGAGAATGAACAAGCGGGTCTTCATGCCTACATTCCCAGCAGGTTCTGAACGTACAGTTCCTCAATCCCGATCTCATTTTCAAGAAACGTCCGCACTTCCTCTTTATCAGCGGGGCGGGAAATAACAGAAAACCCTCGGGAATCCCGCGATACGAGAAGAAGATGGTCCAATGTGGCATGTTTCACTACTTCGGTTGTATGAGTCGTAATCATGACCTGATTTCTTTTTGAGGACTCTTTCATCATGGAAATGACCCGGGCTACTAAAAAAGGATGGATATGGCTGACAGGTTCTTCAATGATGATGAACGGTTTATTTTCAAAATAAAGCGCAATAATGAGCGCAAATATCGTCAACGTACCATCTGAAAGCGAGGGGGAGGGTAAATCAAGATTCTTTGCATATTTTTCCCGGAGCGTGAGGACAAGGGAAATGTCCATGAACTTTTCAACGGAGAAATCCTCAATAAAAGGAAGAACATCTCTCAACAGGTTGGTAAATTTCCGCTTTTTTTCAGGGTCCCCGATAATATTTTTTAAGACGAGCGCAAGGTTTCCCGCGTCCTCTTCCAATTCCCTTTTACCCGTTATAGCCACGCCTTTTTTCATGTGCCTGGGATCGATATCATAAACTGCGATGCGGTCAAAGAATTTTTCCCCGTGGGATAAAGGAAATGCATAGGGAGTTTCGAGGAGGAGTGTTTTTTCCGGCAGGTGTTTCTTACGGAAGCAGAGCGGGATGATGTCGTGTTCGGAAAGCGGACAGTCTTCTGGCAGATCAACTTCATAGGTTAATGCCCCACCTTCATTTGTTATCCGTATCTCCCCGTGACCGATGGCCTGTTTTTCGATACCGTGGTTGTTTTTATGTTTGCACGATATCACCTCGCAACCAAGAATGATCCTGTCCTTTGTTATGGAGAAACCGTTACTTCGTGGAGCAAACCTGATGGCAAACTCATAGGATGACAGGCAGGATTTTACGGCAAGAGACGATGACTCTGTATCCTGGCGCACAAGATACTCCAGCTTTTGATCAGGCTGATACACAACCTTAATGTAAAGATCGTGTGAAGACCCGATCTTCGCATTCTGAAGATATTCCGATCCCCCCTGCATGGCGATGGCATTGACGACACCGTGTTTTGCGATATCCCGCAGGAATTTAAATATACTTATGAAATTGGATTTTCCCGCGGCATTGGAACCGATAACCACGCTTAACCGGGATAAGTCTAAATCAAGTTCTGAAAAACTCTTGAAATTTTCCACATGGATGTGCTGTATGGGCATAGGATCTCCGCATGTCATCGTCACCCTTGAACAAAAAGAAGATATTGGTCATGCTTTTCTTATGCAGATGGTTCTTAGAAGGAAATACCGAAGCTTGTGGGATTCAGGACCAGGATTGCATAGTTGAGATACCCGGCAAACATCACCCAGCAAAAATACGGGACGAGGATCAGTGCTGCCGGGATTGAAAACCGGAACAACTGGACAATGGTACAGAGCAGAACTGCCCAGAGTAAAACGATGGCAAGGAAGCCAAAGAATGTTGAATGCAGGCCAAAAAAGAAAAATGACCACCCGACATTCACCATGAGCTGGAAAATAAAGAGGATCAGGCCGAACTGCACTTCCGAATTCTTAAGCCCGGACCGGATGGTCAGGTACAGGGAAATCCCCATCAGAATATAGAGGAAGGTCCATACCGGAGCAAAAACCCATGACGGGGGGGTAAGATCCGGCTTATGCAGGCCGGCATACCATGTAGTGATGGCGGGGGTTGTATAATACGAGCCGATATACCCCGCAAGCAGGCATATGGCAATGGCTGCGATGAAAGTAAGTATCTTTTTTCCCGTCATTAACTCTCAAAGCTACTATGTGAAAGGCTTGGCATAAAAGATTATTGGATGAATGAAGTTCTGTCAGTACTGGGCACCAGACAATCCATCTTCTTAAAGTGAACCTCATTTTCCTTTCCGGTAAAAGCGAAGGGAATCAACCCAGGAAAAAATGCCAAATCCCCGGGCATGTGTTTCGGGAAACACTCCTTCGGCAATGGATTTTACTTCCTCGATGGAATAGAATGCATTCGGGTGGAAATGCTTGATGATGCCCACGACATGGTGCAGGTCCTGCCGCTTTATGATTGTAAAGACCATTTTTACCTTCCCGGACGCACCTTCACCATCAACACTGGTTACCCCGTAATTCTGCGAACGGAGGTATTTTGTGAGTTCTGTTGGGTCACCTTTGGTGATGATGCGGACACTGGTGAGCCCGAGCGATATTTTTTCTTCGATAAACATGCCAATGAACGTCCCTGATGCAAACCCGGCTCCATAGGCGATGTACGCAATGGGATGCGTCAGGTTGTTCATGACCTGGCCGATGGCAAGCAGCCAGATGATCACTTCAAAAAAACCGATGACAGGGGCGAGGTACTTGATCCCCTTTGATATGAAGATCACCCGTATGGTGCCAAGGCTCACATCGCAGATACGGGCAAAAAAGATCATTAAAGGCAGAACTATATAGGTTAAAATTTCCGGGGAAAGGAACGGTTCGGCCATTCTTGTCTATTTTTTCCGATCGCGAATGTTAATAGTTTGTGGTGAGTCGAAATCTGGAATGCAAGAGACCGGAAAAACCATCTCATAACCACATAAAGACCGGATCATGGCATTATCCGGCAACACCGGATTCCACTCAGTTCACCGGAATCTTCACCGTCACAAAATTCCGTGAAAGATACCAGTGGATCATGATGAGGGAACAAACCGCAAGGACCGAACTGATCCAGACAACCTGCCCGACATTTTGGAGATATACAGGGTCAATGCGGTCAGCCATGCAAAAGACACTCCCTGCCCCGACAAAAAGAGATGTTGCATAGACATCGCGGACAGCAAAGAAGAAAAATGCAGCAATAATACCCAGTGAGATTATGGAGAAAAAGAAGTTCTGGTCAAGGGTGGAGGGAACCGAGGCAAAAGTCGCAACGCAGTAGAGCACCGTTGTTGCTGAAATGCCAACCGACAGGGATATCAATGCACCTCCGCTGCGGACAAATGCCTGCACATGGGTTCCCATAAGAACCCAGCACATCATCACTGAAGCGATTGCGGTTGGCAGCAGGAGAACAAAGGCGTTTGCAAACGCAAGGCGGTCAGAACCGAAGGGATTGAAAGCGATGATCGCTCCGTAAATACCAACGCATGTCAGGAAACCGGTGAGTAAAGGTACGCCTTAATGGCCGGAACCCGATCTGGAACATGTTGACAGCTCCGGATAAAAATGCTGTCCGAAGGCACACGAGCGGGGCGACGAGGCCGGTGATGATGCAGGCAATGAGGGTGTAGAGGAAGAGGCCTGATGGATTAAAACGCGGAAAAACAGATACCGTCCCTGCCAGTAAGAATATCTCAAGCACCCATGCAGCATAGACTGCAAACGGAATGACCAGGAGCCGCAACGTTGCAGCCTGCAATGCCGCTGAAGGTTGCCCGTTCAGGCTTACCACCGCTTGGGAGTTGGTCTCACTGTGTATTCATATGCCATTGCAGATATCCGTGTGTTGCCAGTCAAAATGTAGATTCCCGTTTATCCGAATCAATACGCTACTCACAGAGAAGTATGGAAACAGGGACGTCAGGTTTTCACGCCCAGGAAATCCCGGACTGCCTGTTTTTTATCTTTTACCCTCTCTTCATGTATCCCCATCTTCTCATCAAACGTCGGCAGCGACCTCCTGAAGAACGTGCCGAGTGCAATCCGTGCATCGCTGTTATAATCCCATTCTTTTGCCTTCAGGCATGCCGATTCAAAATCTGCCGGGTCGTAACCGGACAATTCGTAAACCCGCGGGGTATAGTAGTCAGTCAGGGGAAAGAACGTGGCACAGATCTGGAGCACATCGATAAAGGAAAAACCTTTGTGAGCTACCCCCTCCACGACCAGCTTCTTCAACAGGTCCATCTTTTTGGAATATCCCCTCGCAACATATGTTGCCCCGCTGGCAAGCATCAGCTCAAGCGGGTTGAACGGGTATTCTGCGGTACCTGAAGGGGTGGATTTCCCTTTGAAACCAAGCGGTGATGTTGGAGTATATTGCCCGGTAGTGAGCCCGTATACCCTGTTGTTATGGACAATGACCGTAATGTCGATATTGCGTTTTGCGGCAAAGATCAGGTGGTCGAGCCCTTCAGCATACGAGTCGCCGTCACCGGTACAGCAGATGACCGTCAGGTCGGGATTGCCAAGCTTGATTCCGGTAGCCACCGGGATCGTCCTCCCGTGAATCGAATAAAAGGTGTTGATATTGAGATAATCGGCCATTTTCGCATGGCACCCGATCCCTGTTACGAGCACGACATCGTCTAACGATTTTCCCTGCTGCTCCATATCGGAAAGAACATTTTTCAGGGTATGCTGGATGGAAAAATTCCCGCATCCCGGGCACCAGGTATTCTGGGCATCAGTTATGAGCTGGCGTCCTGTCACACGATCACCTCTTTTACCTTAACCAGAAGATCTTCCGGGGTGAACGGCCGGCCGTCATATCGCAGGACCCGGTCGTGTACTGCGATCCCGTATTGTTCTGCAAGACGTGCAAGTTGTCCGGTTGCATTCTCTTCCACTGCAATCACTCGTTTTATACCGGTCAGTGCTTTTTTTATCGCGGCAGCAGGGAATGGCAGGAGAACTACCGGCCGTATCACCCGCAATCCGAGCTGTGAAGCAACTTCATTGCATACTCCTTTGGTCGAGCCCCAGCACAGCAGTGCGTCTGCTGCATCCGGGTTGCCTGAAACTGAGACGCCGGGATATCCCTGCATTTCTGCGGCCAGGCTCTCCCACTTGTGCAACCGTTTTTCAGTCATCTGGTTAGTGAGAGCAGCCTCTTCAGTAGTGATACCTGCTTCGTCGTGCATGTAACTGTTCACCTTGATCACCGCGTTTTTCATTCCCGGATATGCAAGGGGTGAGACACCGGAAGGCACATCCGCATACCGGAGATAAGGAAATGTCCCGGCCGGTGCAGGTGGCTCTTTGGAAAGAATTTCAGGTATTCCAGCCGCACCGGTGCTGTAGGTCCCTTCAGACAGCGTTTTATCGGAAAGGATGAAGGCAGGGACCTGGAATTTCCATGCCACATTCATCGCGATCTCTGACCAGGAGATCGCTTCTTCTGCATCTCCCGGAGCCACAATCAACCGGGGATACTCCCCCTGGCCGGCGTGACACATAAAATGGAGATCAGACTGGCCGGTGTAGGTTGGAAGACCGGTCGAAGGCCCGGTCCGCTGGGAGACTACAAGCACGATGGGCAGCTTCTGCCATCCCGGCGAGGGAGAGTCCTTCCGTCATCAGGCAGAACCCTCCTCCCGACGTGCCCACTGCTGCACGTTTACCGGCATAGGCAAAGCCCAGTGCCATGAGGATGACCGCAATCTCGTTTTCCGGGTGTATGACTCTGATGCCGAACTTCTCCTGGTTTTCGGCGAGGAAATGGAGAATGGTCGACGAGGGAGTCATAGGATACGAGACATATGCATCAAGCCCTCCTTTAACCATCCCCAGACCAATAGCCTCATTCCCGGTGAGGAGAGGACGTGGGGGATTTGGTCCTTTACTGACGGGCCGGACAATCTCGAGCTGGTCGTATGCCCTCTTTGCAACTTTCAGGTTCAGGTCAACAGCTTTGGGAATAGAGGTCCTGAAAACTGCAACAACAACATCCCATTCAATACCTGCTGCTTTAGCAAATCCTCCGATAATTGCCGAGTTTCCCATGATAAGGGGGGCATGTTCCTCGTTAAGAATTGCCTTTACCGGAACACCCTGGCCCGCAGATTTCACCAGATCCGTATTGTAAATGATGGTCGTATCCGGTCGGGTGGCGTTCCGGTGCCGTTCGATAGTCTCATTATTGAGTGCCAGGATGAAATCAACAGTATTCCGGCAGGTCCCGGTATCCTTTTCAGAACCGCGTATGACAGCAAAGTTATGCCCCCCCGGATGAGTGAGGGGTAATCGAAATACAGGTAGATAGAATAACCAAGAGAATTCAGGAGCTGGGCAACAAGAGCACCCGCACTGTTGATCCCATCGCCCGCTTTCCCTCCGATCAGCACAGAAATGTCTTTCATGAGGATCTCTCTGTATGTTCTGATACTTCTCCGGAGATGTAAATATATTGGTCTGCAGGGTTTTGCCTGCCTCAACCCGGGGAAATTGTTAAAAAAGTGGCCAGAAAAATTCGGCCGGTTAATTTTTCATAACCTTCTCGAGAAGATTTTTTAAGTCATTTAACGTGTAGGGTTTTGTGAGTTTTTCACAAAAACCATACCGGGAAAAATTCTCAACAGCAGGATCATTGGTGTAGCCCGTTGATACGATAGCTTTTACGGCAGGATCAAACTTCCGGAGCTGTTCAATCGTCTCTTTGCCCCCCAGTCCATTGGCTACCGAAAGGTCGAGGATGACGATATCAAAAGGAGTCCCGGCGGCTTTCTCCTGTTTATAGAGGTCAATTGCCATTGAACCCTCCCTGGCAGACATCACGTCATAGTTGAGAAAATCCAGCACATCCCGGGTCATATCCAGAATAATCTGCTCATCATCCATCAGGAGAATTTTTGCTTTACCGGGCATACAGACAACCTTGCAGGGTTATCGAATAATTCGTTCCTCAACATTAAATACCCAATCCTGTTTGACCGGGACAAAAATCTCCTTGTTTTTTAAAAAAAGAAGGGTATCGTCACATTCCAGCGACTTATTTTATGAATGATATTAAACAATGTATCCAATGATCGCTCCTGGGGGCTCCAGCACATCGTGCTTCCGCCCCCGCCGCTTAGGCATCCTCCACATGCGATAAACCTCATAATGGTTATGAAAATATAAAAAAAGGGGTCAAGGGGATCTCCCCTGGTCTGCCTCCCCCTCTGGGGGACGGAGGGGGTCACCCTCGTATATACCGCAGAGATTGACCTGGTAACAAGAAAAAAAATTTCTACAAAGAATAAAATTGAACTTTTTTCTGTTGGTTTTTAAAAAAATTTTATTTTACGATTTTTCCATCGTTATTACAGAGCAATTTTAGTGGTTCAAATGTAACTATACCCAAAAAGGAATGTCCCGTTGCATCCCTGCATTCATTTTTTCAGTGAACGTAAGCGTGCCGCTTCTTTCGTATCCTCGACCCGGAGAAGAAAGGTTCCATGGCAGGGTTTTGTGTACGGGAAAACAATGAAGTCACGGTCAAGACCTATCGCAATCGGGGGGATTCCAATGAGATGGATATCAAATATCTTAAAACCCGGCTGGACATCGATATATTCCGTGAAATGTTGCCTGATATAATCCCTGCATTCCTTGAAAGATCCATCCCGCATGAGGATTTCATAATTCATCGATTCTACGCAACCCATGGTGCCACCTCATCCAGTGCTTTTTTCAGGGGTAGGGGATTATGCACGGCTTTTGCCGAGATAATTGTGCAGGGAAAATCAATCTGTTTTACCAGATCGTCGTAATGTTCTCCATACACAAGACAGAATACCTTTGCCGTGGAGATCGCTCCCATGGTCGCTGCATAGCTGATACCGGCATCGTTATGGATGAACACAAAGCAGCGGTCAAATTCCCGTTTCTTCTCGGTGATTAAAGCAACTGCCCGGTCAAGGTCCATGATTTCACCGATATAATGACGGTCCGGGTCCGCGATAAGAAGAAGAGTATTTGCCGCTTTATTGCCGGCAGCAACCGGTACAATGGCGGATTTTTTGAGCTTGTTGATCAGATACAAAGCTATGCTCGTCTGAACGGGCACCTGCGGGCACCCGAGGACGAGGAGTGCGGATCGTAATGGTGGGGGTGATTCATCTGACAAATGTACCAGTTCCTGCGGGTTTGTACAGTTCCATTATTTCAGTCACAGGCAATAACTTTGCGCTTGATCACTCCACCGGGTAAGAACCCTCCCGCTCACGATTGTCCAGGAATCACGCTTCATCCCGCGTCTCCCGGTATACCCATTCCATGTAAGGGATGTGCCCCCCGGTTACCGGAAGCACAATAATCTCGGGTATTTCATAGGGATGATGTGCTTTGATTGCTGCAATAACATCATTTACTTTTTCCTGTGTTGTCTTGGCGATGAGGAGGTGCTCGGGTTCACTGCAGAATTCACCGTTCCAGCGATAACAGGAATGCACGGGAACGATGTTGACACAGGCAACCATCTTTGTATCGATGAGCATCCGTGCAAGAATTCCGGATTTATCCGGTGGCGCGGTTGAGAAGATCACGCGTATCTCATGCGACTGGCTCATACACTACCCCCGGTCTGCCATCGTAGTTTTTCAGACTGCAACAAACAATCGAATTCATAGTAATACCTCCCTCTCCAAAGGGCTCATTTTTTATTGCCGATTAATAAGGCTGATCATTCACCTCATGCTCAGGACAACCGTGCTTTGTCAAACGTTAATTACAATAAATCCGGACACCTACAGGTACTACCTATGTACGCATCACGCATGAGCAATCTCCCGCCGTATCTTTTTGCACGGATCGACGAGATGAAAGCCGAACAGCAGAAAAAAGGTGTAGATATCATCGACCTCGGCGTAGGAGACCCTGACCTCGCTACCCCGCCCCATATCGTCGCATCGCTCTGTGAGGCTGCAAAGAACCCGGAGAACCACCACTACCCGTCGTACGTGGGTATGCCCGCATACCGGAGTGCTGTTGCCGACTGGTACAAGCAGCGGTTCGGCGTCACGCTCGATCCGGGAAAAGAGGTTGTTGCCCTGATGGGGTCCAAGGACGGTATCGCCCATATTGCCGAGGCATTTGTCAACCCCGGCGACTATGTGCTCGCCCCGAGCCCCGGTTACCCGGTGTACCGGACCGGCACTCTCTTTGCCGAAGGCATGGGTACACGAGATGCCGCTCACCCGGAAGAACAACTTTGTTCCCGTGCTTGCAGATATCCCGAAAGAGGTAGCCAAAACGGCAAAGATCATCTACATCAATTACCCCAACAACCCGACCGCAGCAATAGCACCGGACGGGTTCTACCGCGAGGTTGTGGACTTTGCCACCGATAACAATATTGTCGTTGTCTCGGACAATGCGTACTCCGAGATCGCATTTGACGGGTACCGGGCTCCCTCGTTTTTAGAGACAAAGGGTGCCATGGACGTGGGTATCGAGATGCACTCGCTCTCGAAGACCTACAATATGACCGGCTGGCGGATCGGCATGGCAGTCGGCAATGCACGAGATCCTTGCCGGGCTCGGACGGGTCAAGACCAACGTGGACTCCGGGGTCTTCAATGCGGTGCAGCACGCGGCAATCACCGCACTCCGCGGATCGCAGGACTGTGTCAAAGAAGCCTGCGCCATCTACCAGGAACGCCGCGATGTGCTGATCACCGGGCTGCGGAGTCTCGGGTTCGATGTGCCCACTCCCAAGGCAACCTTCTATGTCTGGGTCCCGGTCAATGACTGCATGGCATTTTCGGCAAAACTGCTCAATGAAGCCGGCATTGTTGCAACCCCGGGCGTCGGCTTTGGCGCCAGCGGCGAAGGCTATGTGCGGTTTGCCATCACCCGCCCGGTAGCACGGATCAACGAGGCAATCGAACGCATGCGGAGGCTGAACCTGTGAAACTCGCTCACCATCTCACCGTGCAGAACGGTCACCTGAAGATCAACGGGCAGGACTGCGTTGCCCTTGCAGAAAAGTACGGGACACCGCTCTATGTCACGAGCGAGGACCGGGTTGTCGAGCAGTTCGAGAGTTACAAAAAAGCCTTCGGTGCCCGCTACCCCAAAGTCCAGGTGCTCTTTGCGGCAAAAGCCAACGGCAACCTCGCCATCATGCGGGCACTTGCACAAACTCGGGGCGGGAGCAGATATCTTCTCATCCGGAGAACTCCATCTCGCGCTCGAAGCAGGCATGGCACCGGAAAAACTGCTCTTCAATGGCAGTTCAAAGACCCCGGCCGACCTGAAACTCGCGGTTGAAAAAGGCGTGAAAGTCTCGGTGGATTCACTCGACGAACTCCACCAGCTGGATGCAGCGGCACGGGCAGCAGGAAAGACGGTCAAGATCGCGTTCCGGGTCAACCCGGCGCTCGAAGTCCCCACCCACCCGAAGATCGCCACCGGCCTTGCAACGAGCAAGTTCGGCATCCCCCACAAGGAGATTCCCGCTGCGTACCGGGAAGCTCTTGCGTGTAAAAATATCCAGCCCGTGGGGATTCACTGCCATATCGGTTCACAGATCCTCGAAATCGAACCCTTTGTCCGTGCCGCCGAAGTGATGGTGCGGATCGCAAAGGAGCTCACCAACATGGGCGTGAAACTCGAGTTCATCGATCTCGGCGGCGGACTGGGAATTCCGTATCACCACGATACCGACCCGTCACCCTCTCCGGAAGACTATGCCGCAAAGGTCATCCCGGTCTTCAAAGCCGGTGTCGAGGCCTGCGGGATCACCCCGGAACTCTGGATCGAGCCCGGCCGTTCACTCGTTGCCGATTCCACGATCCTGCTCACCCGGGTCAACTCGACAAAATCAGCCCACAAGCGGTTTGCCAACGTGGATGCGGGTTTCAACCTGCTCATCCGGCCCGCAATGTATGACTCCTACCACGAGGTCATTGTTGCAAACAAGGCCGATGCCCCGCTCACCACGGAATACACGGTGACCGGTCCGATCTGCGAGACCGGCGACATCCTTGCACCCGACCGGAAACTCCCCGAACTTGCAGCCGGAGACATCATCGCGGTGCTCGATGCCGGTGCCTACGGGTATGCCATGTCATCGCAGTACAACAGCCGCCCGCGCTGCCCCGAGGTACTGATCAAGGGAACACAGGCAGGACTCATGCGCAGGGGCGAGACGGTTGCAGATATCACCGCCACCATGGAACGCCCTGCCTGGCAGCGGTAGGCGGAGATCCCGTGGTCCTCTTTCACTACGCGCTGGTCGATGACCTGATCACGACCGAGGAGTTCGAACGGCGCGTAGATGCAAAGATCGAGGAGTGCGGCGATCTGGTCGATGAACCGACCGCCGCCATGATGGTGATCGGTGAACTGGGCCGGCAGCATGTGAAGATCAAGGGGCTGAGCGGAAAGTCCAGCCTCTTTTCTTTTTTCGGAAAAGTCGTTGACAAGACCGAGCCCAAAGAATTTGACCGGGCTGATGGCGAGAAAGGCTGGGTTGCCACCCTGCTTGTTAGGTGACGAGACGGGAACTACGCGGGTTGTGCTCTGGGACGAGAAAGCAGGAGCAGCAATCGATGTGGCCATTGGAGATGTGCTGGAGATCATCGGCCGGCACCCGGGAAAGAGCACAAAGGAGATCTATGCCCTTGCCCTGCGCCAGGCAAGCTGTGAGATCACCTGTTCCCTGCCGGCACAGGGGTACCGGTGCAGGCAGCCTCTCAACTGATCCGGTGGATCTCGATGCAGTTGTGATCAGCGTAAAGAACCCCGCTCGTTCACCCGCAGGGACGGGACAACCAGCGAGATGGTGGAAGCGGTGATTGGCGATGACAAGGGTTCTGCACGGCTTGTTGCATGGGCACCCGGAACTTCTTGCGATATCCCCCCGGGCACTTCCCTGTGCATCAGCGGAGCAAAACCCAACATAAAAGCGAGGGTCAGGCAGAGCTTACAGTCTCGATGAGAAGAGTACGGTGGACAGTCACCGACAGGGTAATCGCAATACCATTCTCCCCGCTTGCAGTTCGTGAGCGATCAGGGGATATACTCGGTCAAGGGAGAGGTGAAGGAAGTAAAAGAGCCCCGCTCGTTTACGAGCCGCAACGGGTCTGCATCCTGGGTGAGAAATATCCTGATCAGTGACGGAAAGGATGACCTGAGAGTTGTCCTCTGGGGGGATTACGCTTTACTTCCGGTAAAGCCGGGGGATGGGATTGAGATCTACCATGCAACAGCCAAACCCGGTCGTTTTGGAGGGATTGAACTGGGGGTTGGACGGGGCAGTTCATTGCGTCTGCCAAAGGAAGAGACCCACCCAATCGTCTTTGACGGAACCATTATTTCCGGGCAGGGATGCACCTTTATCGATAATGGCACCGAACGCTATCTTATTGACGGGGATTTCCCGCACGGGATTGAAATGCAGGTCACGGGTATCCTTTCCGGGAGCCGGATCATCCCAAAAGAAGCCCGACCCGATCGACCTGAAACCGGAAGATGTACTGGCACATCTCCAGGGATTTTATAAAAGAACTGGACTAAATAAATCACACTTTCACACCACGCACTCCGCGGGGTTATATGCGAGTGTATAACATCTTGTTGTGCCATAGGAGTTGTAAAGAAATGGCTGAAGGACCATTAAGCATTGAAGATTTACCGGGCGTTGGCCCGAGCACCGCAGAGAAACTCCGCGAAGCTGGTTACCTCTCGGTGGAAAGTATCGCAACCGCATCACCGGCAGAACTTTCTGAAGTCTCGGAAATCTCCGAGTCAACCGCAAAAAAGATTATCAAAGCCGCACGTGAAGCTGCAGATATTGGCGGGTTCAAGACCGGAAAAGACATCTTCGAACAGCGAAAAGATATCAGAAAACTGTCGTTCCGGGTTCCCGAACTTGATGCCCTGCTGGGCGGAGGAATGGAGACACAGGCCATCACCGAGATGTACGGTGAATTCGGTTCCGGTAAGAGTCAGATCGTCCACCAGATGGCAGTCAATGTGCAGCTTCCTGACAGATCAGGGGGGACTGAACGGGAGCGCCATCTATATCGATACCGAGAATACTTTCCGTCCCGAGCGTATCGAACAGATGGTGAACGGACTGGGACTGGATAATGCAGACCCGGAGGAGTTTTTACAAAATATCCATATTGCCCGGGCCCATACATCGGATCACCAGATGCTCCTGGTGGATAATTCACGGGATCTTGCAGCAGAGTTAAAAGACAGCGACAGACCGGTTAAACTCTTCATCATCGATTCGCTCACTGCTCACTTCCGGGCGGAATATGCCGGGCGGGGAACACTTGCAACGCGCCAGCAGAAACTGAACCGGCACATGCACGAACTCTTCAAACTTATTGATGAACATAATGCTGTTGCACTGGTGACCAACCAGGTCATGTCCAACCCGGCAGTCTTTTTCGGTGACCCGACAAAACCCATCGGGGGCAATATTGTCGGACACACGGCCACCTTCCGTCTCTACCTGCGCAAGAGCAAGGGGGGAAAACGTATTGCACGTCTCGTGGACAGTCCCAATCTTCCCGAAGGTGAAGCTCCATTCATGGTAGAAGAGGCAGGTCTCAAATCGTGTTAAAGGCACTCCTGACCGATATTGACGGGACGATCACTGATTCGTCCCGCCGCATACATACTGGTGCAGTCGAGACGATCAGGTCTCTTGTAGACGATGGAATAGAAGTGGTCCTTGCAAGCGGGAATACGTCCTGCTTTATGGATGCTCTCTGCAAGATGATAGGGACCCACGGTACATTTATTGCAGAGAACGGGGGAGTGTTTCCGGGTTGGATTTACCGGCACTCTCCATATCAAAGGGGATCAGGGAGTATGCAAAAAAGCCCTAGAAACCCTGCAGGATTATTACCATAAGCAGGGAACAGAACTGGTCTGCTGTTCAGCCCTTCGTATCGTTTTGCCGATCTGGCATTTGCCCGCACGGTTCCTGTTGAAGAGGTAAGGCACATCCTGAGGAACCACCCGGTTACCGTGCTCGATACCGGATATGCGATTCACCTGCAGTCACCGGGTGTGGACAAAGGAACCGCACTTGAAGCACTCGCAAAGGAAATGGGCCTTTTACCATCGGATTTTCTTGCGATCGGGGATTCACTCAATGATATCCAGATGCTCAAAAAGGCCGGGATCGGAGTAACCGTGGCAAATGGGCATCCCGATACAAAGGCAGTCAGCACGGTTTATTGCAGAAAAAGAGTATGGGCCGGGATTTGTTGAAGCAATTAAAAAATATTCTTCCTATTTCCGCGCAGCAAAACGGTCAACAACAATATAGTCCTTGATATCCTTTACCGATTCAAACGGGATTATCAGAAGTTTATCGTCTTCCATATCGTAACCGTCGGTAACAAAGGTCTGGTCCGGGTGGACAATCATTGCCTGCACCTGTCCGGAATCAAAATCAACCCTGATATTTTTCAGGGTTCCAACAAGCTTGCCATCATTGCTCATAATCTTTTTTCGGGAAAGGCTGCGGGCAAATACACGAGTCATAAAAAAAATATGACGCGTATAAATATTTAAAGTGTTCTAAAATGGCGCAATAAAAATGGGTTTTTTTGATATTAAAAACCCAATATCAGTTATTTGAAGATTTCAGCCGCCATGCGTATATCAGATCCACGCAGGGTCTTTCTTCCTGCATGATCCGACATTTTTTTTGCTTCTTTTGCCAGGAATATCCCGTGCTCCTCCATTAACCCGCTCAGGGTTTCTGCCGCATCAGCACTCACCCGCTCGGCACCGGCTTTTTTCATGATTCGTTCAACTGCAGACTGGGATAATTCTGTCATGGATACTTCAGTCCTGTGACAAGTAATTTGGTTCAGGTTAGGTAAATATATTGTTCTAGAGGGAGGGAAATACCCTGATAATATCAGACTGGGTAAGGATCCCCACGGGTTTACCTTGTTCAACAACGATCAGTCGCCCTACTTCACGTTCTTTGAACCTTCGGATTACTTCAAAGAGTTTGGTATCCGAGGTGGCTTCAATGACTTCGGTGGTCATTACCTCAGAAACTTTTGTCGTCAGTGGCAGGTTTTTTTCCACCGCTTTTGCAATATCACTCATCGTAATAATTCCTTCGAGTTTTTCGTTATCGATAACGGGAGCACCATGGATACGATTCTTATTGAACAGGACAAGTGCATCGCGGAGTGTACTGGAACTGGTTAATGACTTGAGCGGACTGCTCATATAGGCTTTAATCGCTTGTTTGGGAAGCGAGATCATTTCGGTTGTGGCAATGAGCAGCAGTTGTTTGGATTCATCTTTCCCGAATACCTCCCCGCGGAGGAGGAGTTTATTGACGGGTGTGGGTCCGATCGTGATCTGGTCTCCGATTTCAAAGAGCTTGGCACTACCGAACAGTTTGATTTCCGCATGGCAGATATCCGGGTGGCAGAGTGTGGTAAAATCGATTTCCCGGACTGTTGCCCCGGAAATAATTTCACCATCCCGGCTGATGCTGACATCATAATCGCCCTCTGAAATATTCAGGTTGAGTTCTTTATATGCGAGAGCCGTGGGTATGTAACCCCCTTTCGGGCCTGGCACACCATCCACGAGCCCGATGGTCTTAAGCGACTGCATCTGGTTGCGCACAGTTCCCGGGTTGCGCTGGATCATGTCGGCAATATCTTCACCTTTCACGGAGTGGGAATGCTGGTGGTAAAGAGTAATGAGGGTGATAAGAATATCTTTTTGGATGAGCGACAAGTCCATAACGATAAACCGTATAACTTCCCATACTATAAAAAGGTTGGAGATTTGTGGAATTCGAAAAAATACCTACAGTACCGACGGCAGATGAAATCCTTGACAGGAGCTTCCGCCGTGCGGCCAAGAAAATGAAGGAAAAGACCAACAAAGACCGGGCCAATGAAGAGTTTGTGCGGGCGGTTGGCGCGGCAGTCCATGACCGGCTGGTCTATATAATCCGGGGATTTCCTGAATTTGACAAGATCCCCCTTTTTTACCGGGAGATGGCCGATATACTCTTTGGCATGGACCGGATCAGACAATCGCTGGGTGCAGTCGGCTGGGCCGCAAAACATACAAAGATGGTGGGAAACCAGACTTGCAGTCCAGACACGGAAGTCTGACGATACGACCCTGGTGCGGAAAAGGACTGTTGCCCGGCTCGCCTCCATGGTACACCAGATAGACAAGGACCTGATATTCTTAAACGAAGTCCGGAACGTCTTACGAAAGCTCCCCCATGTCGAGGACGCATGCACCATTGTAATCGCAGGATATCCCAATGTCGGTAAATCATCGTTCATCCGGCAGGTCTCTTCTGCCGCACCCGAGGTTGCATCCTACCCGTTTACAACAAAAGGCATCATCGTCGGGCACCGGGACCTGGGAAGGGAACGGATCCAGTTTGTCGATACGCCGGGTATTCTCGACCGTCCGGCAGAAGAACGGAACGCCATTGAAAAACAGGCACTGTCTGCGATGATGAATGTGGCAGATATCATACTCTTCATCCTTGACCCTTCAGAGCACTGCGGGTACCCGATGAACGTCCAGCTCAACCTGCTTGAGGAAGTGAAAGGAATGGTCGAGGTACCGCTGGTTGTTGTGGCGAACAAATCAGATATTTCGGCAGCTGAAGGGTATCTCACCATGTCCACTCAGACGGGAGATGGGGTCGATGCGGTGCTCGCCGAGATACTGACACACAAGCCCGAAAGGGTGGAACGAGAAAGGGATACGGCTCCGGATATCCGGTCTCCCCTCCCCAAGGAACCTGAAGAACCGGATTTGAATGAAGGGTCAGACACAGATGTGGATGGCAGACCCAGGCGGAAACCAAAACCCAGGAAGGCCAGGAAACCCCGGACCGTAGTGTCACGGGATAGTGTCTGAACCGTCAGCCATATGACACAGAAAACCACCCGCTTTAGAGCCGTGGTGTTCATCACAAAAATATCCGGGAAGGGATTATTGCCTGATTTTGCAATTTTTTGCCTCAGCCCATCAGTGCCCAGCCCACCAGGAACCCAAGGATTGTACCTCCGTTCAGGGGGGGCAATCCGGCCTGGGGTTTTCCCAGGGCCACATAGGAGAGTAAGACACCGAGGCCGGCAAGGGACCCGATAATTGCTCCCAGCGCCGGGAGGTTGATAACACCTGCGAGCCGCCAGCCTTTTAAAAAGACGTTTGCGGAGACAACCAGTATTGAGGGCATGATCAGGTCGCCCATCCCGATAATAAAAGCTGCCCGTTCCCCGCCTTCATTCAGTTTTCCGATACCATCGCGGATAAAGGAGTAGTCACGCCTTTTTGGGACAACAAACAGGATGGGGGTCTTGAGATCGATTACTCCTTCGGCAAGCGTGATCATGTGTTTTGTTTTATAAACGGAGATCGCATCATACACCGCGAGCAGCACCAGAAGGATTATTACCGGAAGGATATCGAGAGAGACACCGAATATCGACGCCACCCCGGCACCGATCAGGATGCCCAGGCTGTCTATTACGTACCGTTCCGGGAATATGTACAGGAGTGCTGTTGCCAGTACCGATAATACCAGTACCACGACCATCGCAATGTCGGTTGGTCCCAGTGCTGCAGTCACAAGAGCACTAAAGATGTAGCCAAACGTGAGAAAGATCGAGAGTCCGATAATTCCTGCGATCACTCTTTTCAAATCGTATTTTATCAATACCAGTAAAAAGCCGGTAAATACCAGCAGGATCGCGATAAAAATAAAAGGATTTGCAATCGAGGTGGGATCTTCAAATGCAGTGATCCCTGCAGCCTGCACGGGGAGGGAAATCAGGATTGACCCGATTTCCACTGCAAGAAGCAGGAGGGGTATCACGAGGAAGGGAATTATTTTTTGAATGTCCATGCTGCATCTCTTTCTTAAGTAGTTAGATTAATTACTGTGCTCTCATCATCTAAAAGTATGGACATTCGTGAGTACTTAATCGATATCCTGCTCACTATCGTAATGATAATTTCCACGCTCGTCCTTATCAACCGGTTCTGGCAGGATCTGACCATAGCAATAGCCGCAACGCTCATGATGCTTTCTCTGGGGGGGCTCTTCCTCTCGCTCCAGATTAAAATGCGTCACCTGGAAAGGAGTATTGTGCTCCGTGAACGAATATTGCGCAACAATCTCGAGGAGATCTCCCGGCGAATGGCGGAAAAATTCGATATGTCAATGACCCACCTCGATGAACTGGTCGGCGAATATTCCAAACGTACCTACCGGTAATTTTTTTATTTTGTGAACCATCATGGGCGTAGCACTGCGGGATATTATCGCGGAGTATAAGACACCGGTAACATGGGAATCACTTCCGGGTGTTGCAGCAATCGACGCGAACAATGCCCTCTACCAGTTCCTGACTATTATCCGGCAACCCGACGGTACTCCCCTGATGGACCAGAAGGGACGTGTCACGTCACACCTCTCGGGAATTCTCTTCCGCGTCTCGAATTTTATGGAAAAAGGAATAAAGCCAATCTTTGTCTTTGACGGGAAACCCGCTGCACTTAAACAGGACACCATCAACGGGCGCCGTAAGATCCGAAATGAAGCCGGAGAGAGATGGAAAGAAGCGATCGAGCGGGGGGATGAGGCTGAAGCCTATAAACAGGCCCGGTCGTCATCCAGGGTTGATTCCACGATCATCGAGACCTCCAGGGAACTGCTCCGGCTTATGGGCCTCCCGACCATCCAGGCACCGGGCGAGGGGGAAGCCCAGGCAGCCTACATGGTAGGAAAAGGGGAGGCACGGTACGTGGTGTCCCAGGACTACGATACCCTTCTCTTTGGTGCACCCAACCTTGTCCGGAACCTGACTGTCAGCGGCAAGCGGAAGATCCGGGGACGACAAATTGTCGTCAACCCGGAACGGCTCATCCTTGCAGACGTGCTTGCCGGGCTGAAACTGACCCGTGAACGGCTGATCGAGATCGGTATCCTTGTCGGCACGGATTTCAACCCGGGAATCGAGGGGGTTGGTGCAAAAACGGGACTGAAGATCGTACAGCGGGGGGAGTTTGCAGCTAAAATCAAGGAGAAGCAACCGGACTTTGATGCCGCACCGGTCATGGACCTTTTCTTACATCCTGACGTCACTGACGATTACACCTTGTCATGGGGTCATCCGGATATCGCGGGCATTAAAAACATGCTCTGCGGGGACTACGATTTTTCCCAGGAGCGGGTGGAGAAGGCGATGGAGAATTTCTGCGCAAAGGCCGGGCAGAAGACACTGGAGAGCTGGTTCTAGTCCTGATGCAAAAAAGGGTATAATCCGATGCAATCCGGGATATTTTTCTGCAGCAGGCACTCTTAAAATCCCCGATAATTATCACCCATCCTGAATTATTTAAGAAGACCTCCGGATATGGTGAAATCTACGAATTTACTCCAGTATACACTCATCAGGTCCATAGACGTAAAGTATCCCTGATCCGACTTTTGCCAGCCAACCCGATCGTGAATGTGGGCGCAAGGTAAAACGGTGTTCTTTTTACGTTCGCTGAAAAAAAACAGGGGATATTCCTGACCAAAGATGTGATGGTCCTTATTCCAGTAAACGTTTCCGGGCAAACAATACTACCACGAGGATACCGACAACTACCGTTAAAGGAAGGAATCCGGCTATCCCGTTAACTGTCGGGAGCAGAACAACGTCCACCGTCTTTGTCTGGTCAGCAGTTATCGTTACCGGAATGTTCTGGGTGATAAAACCCTCCTTACTCACGTTCAGCAGGTGGTTGCCCATCGTAATATCCGGAAGAGTTGCCGGAGAAATGCCGGCTGCCGAACCATCAAGCGTGAGCTGGGCACCGGCCGGTGTTGTGTTGACAACAAGCGAGCCGGTCAATGCAGGAAGGGTAGCTTTTACCACCGATACGCTCCCGGACTGCACGGTAACCGGCATTGATAACTTTGTGTATCCAAAATGAGAGAGGGTTACATTATATGCACCGGGGTTCAGGCCGCTGACATTCAGCGGAGTCATTCCCTTATATACGTTGTTGATGACAACGGAGGTCCCGTCCGGGATTACGGTGAAGTCCATCGAGCCCTGTGGCGGTTCTGGAGTCTCGCTTGACCCTCCGCTGATCCCGGCAGTGAGAGAAGGTGTTGAAAGACTGACGGAAATGGTGCTGTACTCGACCATGGAGAGGTGGGAGCGGTCTGCCTGGCCATCAGCGACCCAGACGGTATACGTGCCCGCATCGAGCTTACCACCTGCAGAACCGGTATTCCACTGGTAGACCCAGTGACCGTCAGCATCAACATCTACCCGGGTTGCCCCGCCATTATCAGCAAGGCGGTTGATGTTATCGAGTGCTACGCCATTTGTCGGAAGGTTTGGGCCGGTCAGGAAAAGATAGACGGTATCACCGGAATACGAATACCCCGACAACTTCACGACATTTCCCATAGAGACCTGCATCTGCCCGGCGGCCATCGCCCCGGAAAAAAGAGTTAGTAAAGCAATAAATACAACCGCCCCGCGGGCGTTGGTTCGAACAATTTTTTCCATTATATCCTCACCTTCATCCTGCAAGTTCCCGTACCAGCCCGGCAGGGGGAATCGGGAGTATGGACAGGTACGAAAGATCTAAAGTCCGACAATATAATCCTGCCGTTGTGGGTATTACGTCATTGAAACAACACACGATCCTGGGTTAGGGCATGAAGTATCGATTGTTCATTAACCGCTCTTCGGAATTCGGGCTTCAATAATATAGGATTTGAGGTGTTTTGTCGTAATCACAAAACTGATACTCTTTATTTCCCTCGTAGAATTTCTGTTTCCAGGGCCGGGGATCTATACCTGATTTCACCCACAAGGTTTTGTCAAGTCCTCCAGAGGGTTCAACGGTTTCCAGAACCCTGTCGGAATTTTTTGTATCAATAACCTGAATCGACAGATACGGAAACAGCGCAGAGTTCGATCCTGAAGCCGAAACCGAATCCTGTCCTCCAGTGATGAGCGGATCTGCCGTATACCAGAACTCCCAGTAACCTCCCGGGACAAAAAAGGTATCCGAAGTCTTTCCTGACTGGCCAGTGACTGTAACCAATGTGGTGAATTTGGAACTTTCGGGAAATACCGATGTTGTGGTGGCAGGTACCTGGTTTGTTGTGACGGCAGGTCCAAAACTGCCGGAAGTAGAATTTTGTGTTATACACCCTGTCACCATAATGCAACAAATCATAGCGATAACGAGAAGCAGGGGAATTTTCATAGTCTGACCTGAATCCTTATCAGAAGATTAATATTTGGATTTGTAGTGGAATATATCTGTACCCATAGCTACTGGTTTGGGAAAAGAACCCCTCTTTTGGGATCTGGGAGTTCTTCCCGGTAACACAGGAAAGATACTCTTTTGCCAAACCTCATCTCAGTCGGAGACTTTTTGTCACTCAGTGTTCCCAACTCCCAAAATGGCACTAATTTGTGAAAAACGACCCTGTTGGTTTCGGAATACTCCATTCTGTTCCTCATTTGAGGTGTGATGCAGGTGAAAGCCTGACCGTATCTCAAATACACCCTTAAAATGCCCCTTTTGGCAAACGGACGAATGGGTTTTTCGTGAAGGGAAAACAGTGTCAACACTGATAGAAAATACGAATTAAAACGAGTATTTTTTATATTGGGCCGAATTGCATGGATTTTGACCTGTCAATTTAGCGGTCTTCCAGCAGCCCCCTTTTTTCGCTGGATAGGTAGCACGGTCAACATGAAAGGAACACCGTTTTCGCGATCGATCTTACTGTTTATAAACCCTGTGAAACCTGCTCCCTGAAACGTACTTCTCCGATGGAGATCTCCTCTTCACGAGAGGGGCATAGTCACCCCTAAATCAAAATTTTCGCCAAAATTAAACCCAATGGACCTGTGAACCCTTCCAACCCGGAGAAATCCTCAATACCCTCTCCACCGGATATCTACTCATGGAAGAGGATCCGGGAAAAGCACAACCGTCAGGACTATCCGAACAGGAAGCAGACTGAACGCCTCATTCGCATCGGCCCCAACCGGATCGCAAAACCCCACGAAATTTCATTCTTCGGGATCGCAAAAGAAGAGATAACAGAACCGATGATCCTGCTCCTGATGGGAGTCGGTTTCTTTTACACGATCTTCGGCGAACTCCGCGATGCACTCACCCTTTATGCAATCATCGTTGCACTCGTAGTGGCTGAAATCGCTAACGAGTACCGTGCAAAAAAGGCTATATCGTCCCTTGCCATCCTCGCATCCCCGAAAACAAAGGTCCTTCGCGATGCCCGGATCACGGAAGTCACCACAGAGTCTGTCGTGCCCGGGGACCTTCTCGTGCTCACCAGCGGGACACGGATTGCAGCTGACGGAAAGTTTCTTTCGTCAATCAGTCTGCAGGTGGACGAGTCATCCCTGACCGGGGAGTCATTTCCCAAAGAGAAGTTACCCGGAGATGAGTCCTTTGGAGGCACGCTGGTCATTGCCGGAGAAGGGTTGCTGGAGGTGATGCAGACAGGGGCAGGCACTCGGATCGGGAAGATTGCCGCTCTCGCAGAGGAAATACGGCCACCCAGGACCCCGCTTCAGCTCGCGATGAAAGCGCTTGCAAAGACGCTGGTCTTTGTCGCACTCTTCTTCTCCGTCATCATCCCGCTCATCGGGTTTTTACAGGGGCAGCCGCTCCGCGACATGTTTCTTATCGGGCTCGCCCTTGCGTTTGCTACCATCCCAGAGGAACTGCCGATCATTATCACGATGAACCTCGGGCTCGGCTCGTTCATGCTTGCAAAAGAGAACTTCCTGGTCAAGAAACTCAAGGCCGCAGAAACGCTCGGCAACGCAACCGTTATCGTCACAGACAAGACCGGAACCATCACGGAGAGCAGGATGCAGGTAGTGGCATACTACCCGCCCGGGGATGAAGCGAAGATTTTGCAATCGGCACGGTCCGCCATGACCCCGTTCTCTCTCTCTATTACTGACCTTTCCATTACCGGGAAGGCTGAACTGGCAAAGATCGGACCCGGGGAGGGGACCATTATCCGGGAGCGTTCTTTCAACAACCAGAAAAAAACCCGGACCGTCATCAGGGAACGGGACGGGATGAGTACATTGTTCATGACCGGTGCTCCCGAAGAAGTGCTGGCAGCTGTTTCCGGCGGGACACAGGAGATTTTGCAAGCGCTTGAGCAGGAAACTGCTCGGGGAAGGCGTGTCGTTGCCATTGCGCACCGGTCACTCACCGCACTGGAAAAGGATGCCCCTCTCGAAAGTCTTGAGCGGGGCCTTGTCTTCGATGGCCTGATCGCCATAGAAGACCCCCCCGCCCGGGGGTGAGAGATACGATCAGACGGGCGCACCAGGCAGGGATCCGTACTATCATGGTGACGGGCGATCACCCGAAGACAGCGGCTGCAATTGCTAAACAGGTCGGGATTACAACCGATGAGGTTGTGGACGCACAGGATCTCGATGCACTATCCGGTGCAGAAATCCAAGATGTGGTGAAGAAGGTCTCCGTATTTGCCCGGGCTGTCCCGGAACATAAATACCGGATCGTAAAAGCACTCCAGGACAATGGCGAAGTTGTTGCGGTAACCGGGGACGGTGTAAATGACTCCCTAGCGCTAAAGGGTGCGGATATCGGTATAGCAATGGGGATTAAAGGTACGGATGCAGCAAAGGAGGCTGCCGATATCGTGCTGGCCGATGACAATTTCGTCACGGTCGGAAAAGGGATATTTGAGGGCAGGCGGATCTTTGACAATCTCTCGAAGGGAGTAAAATATTATCTTTCGGTAAAAGTGGCACTTGTCGCAGTCTTCTGCGCATCGATCGTGCTTGCACTCCCGTTCCCCTTCTCACCCATCCAGATCATCCTCCTTGAGCTCTTTATGGACCTCGGCGCCTCCGCAGCATTTGTTGCTGAGCCGGCCGAGCCCTCCATTGACGTCCGGCCCCCGCGTGACCCCCGCTCTCCATTCCTTAGCACACCCATGCTTATGGGCATTGCACTGGGAGCGATAGCATTGTTCATGACCGTATTCCTGACCTACTGGCTGGCCGTTCACCAGGGATTTGACGGGACGACAGCAGGAACCGCGGCGTTCTCGGCCTGGATCATAGGGCACATCCTTCTTGCCTTTGTCTCCCGGTCAATGCACGATCCCCTGTACCGTATCGGGATTTTTACCAACCGGGTGATGGTCCTCTGGGCAGCAGGGGCGTTTGTGTTCCTCGGCCTTGCACTCTCAGTCCCGCTCATCGGCCAGCGGGTAGGGGTTTCTAATATTACCCCCGAAAACTTCATGGTCATTATACTCATCGCGGTGGTTTTTATGGCAGGATTTGAGGTCAGCAGGATTATGAGGTCCCTTACAGGCGCCAAACCAGGGAACCGGAATTCCACGGAACGACCCTGATGATAATTAACAGCTATGCGAAAGGGGGTGCTGAAATCGGTAAACATACTCCTTCCCCACTCAACCAACAGCAGGATATGCAACCTCAAAAAACGGCGAACTGCACTCCCTTGATGAGACATCTGACTGCATTGAACCAATGTCCGCGCAAAGGAAATACTACAAGTCGCAGATGCATCAACTGAACGAAAAAAATCATTTTTTCCAGGGACCGTTTTTTAAAAAGGGAAATTTACAGACCTGCACGATCAACGATAACATCAGCAACTGCTTTTGCACTCCTGAAGGGGAAGTCTGTAGCCTTCAGTAGTTTTCCAGCTTCACCTGCAGTCATCTTAAGATCTCCAACCTGACAGGTCGTAGCTGCACCGTTCGGAAACGCTGCAATAAGATCAGCAGGAGTTTTAACCGGGAACTTTGCTCCCGCAAGTGCCCCGGAAATCTGCGCATGAATTTGTTCTTTTACGGACTTTGTCATGGTCCTATCACCGCTCCCAAATTCTCTAAGGCTTAATTAATATTTTTTTGTGAAAATCAAAATTGGCAATGAACAAAAATCAGCGGTTAATATTGAGGAGTATAATTTTACAGATTATACGGTTTTAATTCAAGGACCGAATCCAAACCCCGGAATCACCAACACAAACCCCGCAAAATATTTTCCGTCAGCCTCTTGATACCAGGGATACCATATCTGTACAACAGTTTCCGGAGTATGTCATGGACCTGATCGTGCAGTACGTAAGCCTCTTTCTTACCGGGATCGTGACCGGCACCGCGTCCGGGCTTTTTGGCGTCGGGGGCGGTTTCCTGATGACCCCGGTTCAGTTCTGGCTCTACACCAGCGGGGGAATAGAGAGCACCCTTGCAACCCGCCTCGCGTTTGGGACATCCCTTGCCGTTATTGTGCCGACGATGATCAGCGGGGCTCTGGCACACCACAACCGCGGGGCGGTGAACTGGCAGGCTGTTGTCCCGATGGGCTGCGCTGCAGTTTTTGGTGGCCTTATCGGGGGGACACTTGCTGCCAACCTGCCGGGGATCGTTCTCCGGACTATTTTTTCTTTCCTGATTATGGTAATGGCAGTCCGTATGATCTGGCACATACAGAGCTGCACGGTCTGCGAACCCCGTGGATCAACCGGGATCTATATAATTATCGGGTTTCTAATCGGTATTATATCCGGCATTGCAGGGATCGGCGGGGGTGTCCTGCTCGTCCCGGTGCTTGTTATCCTTCTCGGGTACCCCATGCATTCTGCTGTTGGCACCTCATCGGCATGCCTGATCTTCTCCTCAATTGGTGCTGTAGTTGCGTATGTCACCAACGGCTTCGGTATTGTGGGTCTGCCACCGTATTCAATTGGCTACGTGGATCTCGTAACTTTCGCGATCCTTGCAGTTACTACTATACCCATGGCACGTTTCGGTGTGCATTGCGCCCACAGGTGTTCCAGCCGGCAGTTACAGATGGTTTTTGCCGGGGTGTTGATCCTGATTGGCGGGATGATGCTCATCAGCTGATAAAAATTAAGACTAAATGCTATGATGGTTAATTGCAGGGACCTGAACCGTACTGCAATGCTGTGGTGCCTTGCAATATACTAATACTAAAAAACAAACATAATTCGTGTAATAAAACCCTTATGAAACTGATTGTGCCATTTACCCTGTTTATTGCTGTCGGATTGGTGGTAACTGGCGGTTGCCTTACTACGACAATCAAACATAGCGTAAATACTACGACCACCCCGGTTATCACCCCCACTACACCGGATACCGGTGTAAATAAAACCATAAATACTACAGCCAACAGCACCCCGATTTCAAATCTGAAAGGATCACTCAGGGTGTCCATCAGCGGAATTTCATATCCTGCTAACCTGACGGTCATCCTTGACAACGATACCGTCGGCTCGGTGTCACCAACCAGTCCGATGTACCTGATGACTTCCGAAGGCAACCATACGGTCATGGTCTGCATGGATTCAGTTTGTGAGAGGGAGTCAGTCATAACGAAGTTTGGAAAGTATGTCACTGTCGATTTCAGCGATCGGGTAAAAAAGAATATGAAATTCCCGGACCCCTTCGCACGGCCCGAAGCACGAATCCTTGATTTTTTCAAGAACGGTAATGGTATTTCCGTGCATGTGGAGTTTATCAATCCTTCAAAAGAAGACCTCATGATGATGGCAAGTGTCAGTTGCGGTTATAGTTATATAGACGACCGGACCAGTTTTAAAATGGGCGATTCTGCCAAGGGAAAATTACTACAAAACGTCAAAGCGGGGGAACGGGTAACAGCGAACCTGGACCTCTATTTTGTCAGCGGCCGCAGCTATAGTTTTGATTGTCCGGTTATCGATGAATTATCGGTAAAATAACAACCCGCTTTTTTTATAGAAGCCTTCATTTTCACACCATCCCGGGTAATCTCCTCATATAAGAGATAATCTGAATATTCAAACATGGAATCGTTCTGGTGTATGAAGAACAATTCAATCCGTAATATAATGAAAGATCCTGTAAATCACAACACAGCCTTAACACCATGCCTTTTATCCGGATGTGAGTTATGGAGAAACGGGGAATGTATCCAGATCCGGAAAGTATCAAAAAGATAACGTGACTGTCCAGAAATTCCAGTTATGTTGACAATTAAGGTATTACGTATATGCCCGAACGGAAATCAGGGAACAGGGAAGTACCTGGGTATGTATCCATATCCCGTAACGTGGGATAATAACGAAGAAGAATAAAACTGTCTGAAAAAGCTCAACGGAAAAAGAAATGCAGGGGGAATTAACTGTCCCGCTTTAGAACGATGGGAGTATGCTTGTTCCAGGTATGAATATCCCTGGCACGATCAAAGTAGAATCTGGACTCCTCGACCTGCCCTTTCTCTGTATAGCAGATGCCGATGTGATTCCATACATCCATATTGTTGGGCATCTGGTTTATCACCATCTTGAAAGTCGCGATGGCTGAATCAAGGTATTTGTTACTCATGTTGAGTGTACCGATTATTTCAAGAATCACCCCAAGATTGAAAAGGAATTCCAGGTTGTCCGGTGCAAGCCCGACAGCCCGGGTGAAGGCTTTAAGCGCATTATTATTATCCTTCATTTCCTGGTAACAGAGGCCGAGTTCATTCCAAACATAGGGAAGTTTATCATTAATATCCAGTGCTTTATTGAAAGCAGCGACTGCCTCAGTATATTTTTTTTCATTCCGGTAGAGGGCAACACCCTCGTTATAATGGGCAGTTGCTCTGCCGGTAGCCGCGCTAAAAATTTTGCCGAATAATCCTGCCGGTTTTAACGTTTGACGGGACACTGTGTCGGTCTTTTGTTCACCGGCATCCGGTGTTTCCTCATCAGGTAGGATATCTTTGAATGTGGCAGTGACATCCCGCACAATTCCGACTACCGCGATGAAATTTCCCTGCATATCATATATGGGCATAGCTTTTGACCAGAGCGTCCATTCACCGCCGTCCTTTTTTACACCCTTTGTTACTGCAACAGCCGGACCCTTTGCTACCCTGCTGACTACCATATATTTCTGGCGCTTTCAGCTCCTCGTCCGGTTCAAATATGAGGTTTACAAGCATTTTTCTCTTATTTCCATAAAATGGGACGGAATAGACATAATCACCTTTTCCCAGTATGTCACCTGCCGGTGTACCAGTCATCTGTTCCATTGCAGTATTCCAGGCTACCACCTTCCCTTCACGATCGATCGCAAAACCGGGATCCGGGGAAAAACTGATCATATCAGATATGATTTTCCTGGTTGTACCAAGTTTTTTTCCGATATACGTGCTTTCTACCGCTGTTTTGATCATGTCGCAGAGTTCATGGAACTGCACCTGGGGGTCTTCGTCTTTTTTTAAGAAAAAGTTCGCACCATAATTTAATGCTTCAATAGCCGTGCGCTCGTGTCCAACCCCGGTAAAGATGATCACCGGTGTGGTATCCCCTTTTGAGCGGAGAATTTTTAAAAACTCGATCCCATTGATCTCCGGCATATCATAGTCCGCAACAATCGCATCAAAGGATTTTTCCGGCAGAATTTTCAGTGCTTCCAGTGCGGATTGTGCGGTTTGAACACTCATTTCGCCGGATCGTTCAATGAAGGGTTTGAGGACTTCCAGCAATGCGGGTTCATCGTCTATCAAAAGAACTGAAAGCAAAATAATTCCCCTGTCTCATAGTTCAATAACACCCTGATGATAATATAATTATAGGGCGATTATCACGTCATGCCACATCCCGGCTTCATAAAGGCAGGATCCAAAACCCTGTTTACCGCTGACCCATCATAGAGGGAGTGTGAATCCGGTCCTCAAATCAAAGTGTATAAACCCCGGCACGGAATATTTTTAGTAATAATCTGATACGGGATTCCCCCGTGATCTACAAGCCATGGTGACATTCATGCAGCTGAAATCCTGCAAAAAGACCTACAATCTCGAAACACAGCGAGCCGCTCCCCTTGAAGAGACACTTGCCCGCATTGAACCAAAAGTACCCGCAGCGGGGATAACCAGGGTTGCGGATATCACCAACCTTGACCGCATCGGGATACCGGTCTTCTCCTGTATCCGGCCGACCGCAGAATCAGGTGCAATCACCGTCTATAACGGTAAAGGGGCCACCGTTGAGGAGTCCCGCATTTCGGCAATCATGGAGGGAATCGAACGCTATTCCTCGGAACTGCATGACCGGAAGATACACCTTGCATCCTACCAGGAAATGTTTGCACACGGGTGGGTGCTGGATCCAAAGGACCTGATCCTTCCCGAGGAGGCAGACACGGATCGCCTTATGCCCTGGGTAGAAGGGTATGATATCGTCAATGACCAGCCAATCTTCGTCCCTGCACATGCGGTCTTTCACCCGCTTCCTCACAATTACCGTCCGGTCTTTCGCACGAACACGAACGGGCTGGCATCCGGGAACACGATGGAGGAAGCGGTGTTCCACGCACTGTCGGAGGTAATTGAACGGGATGCCTGGTCACTGGTCGAGGCTTCACGGGATACCGGAACGACCGTTGAAAATATCGATGACCCGACCTGTCGTGAAATGCAGAAGAAATTTGCTGATGCACAGGTTGAAGTCAGAGTCAAAGATATCACGAGCGATATCGGGATCCCGACCATGGCTGCTGTCGCCGATGATGTCCTGCTCAGGGACCCGATGCTGCTCACGATCGGGATCGGAACCCATACCAGTGCACGGATCGCGGTGATGCGGGCGCTCACCGAGGTTGCACAGAGCCGGCTGACACAGATCCACGGGGCACGGGAGGACACCACGGTTGCCGAACTCCGTAAAAGGATGGGATATGACCGGGCAAAGCGGATAAACGCCTACTGGTTTAAGGACAATGGTCAGATCGATTATAACCAGGTCGCATCGTATGACAGCGATGATTTCCTCACCGATATTCATTTTATTCTGGATGCACTCAGTAAAAAGGGGCTCGACCGGGTAATCGTTGTTGACCTGACCCGCGAAGAGATTGGGATACCTGTTGTCCGGGTTATTGTTCCAGGGCTTGAAGTCTTTGCAATGGACCCGGAGCGCCGGGGAGACCGGGTGAAGAATGCAAAAGATCATCGTCTTTCTCGGGCCAAGTCTTGAACAGGCAGCGGCCCGGAAGATCCTTTCCGCTGAATATCACCCTCCAGCCAGGAGAGGTGACCTCCTTTTTGCAGCAGAGAAGGGTGCAACGATTATCGGGCTGATAGACGGGGTCTTTCACCAGGAAAGTGCGGTTGCCCACCGGGAGATCCTTACTGCGGTAAAAAAAGGTGTCGTGGTCGTTGGTGCATCAAGCATGGGAGCTCTCCGGGCTGCAGAGATGGACACGCTGGGCATGGTGGGCATTGGTGAGATCTACTGCATGTATAAGAGCGGTGAACTTGAGTCCGATGATGAAGTGGCACTGGTGTTCGACCCGGCATCCGGCCTGGCACTCTCAGAACCGCTGATCAATATCCGGTTTACCCTGAAACGGGCGGTGGAAGAAGGGATCATTGATGCCGCAGAACACGACACGCTTCTTTCTTCAGCCCGTTCCCTGTTCTATCCGAAGAGAACCTACCGGGCTATTGTCACCAGTACCGGGGACACAATTGATGAAAAGATACGGGTGCAGTTCCTGGAATGGGTCAGTGAAAATACCGTCGACCAGAAAAGGGAAGATGCGGTTGCTGCTCTGGAGTATATCAGGAAAATTGCGGATGAAAAGCCACAACAGTGAGAATCCGGTTCGTTAAAACCTGAGGTTTCCGGCGGTCACCTTCCTTCAGGTGTCCAGAAACCGATCACATTTCCCTCGGTATCCTGGATGACAGCTACTAGACCGACGGTTTTAATCTCATTTTTGGGCATCATGATCCTGCCGCCGAGTTTCTCCACGTTCGAAAGTACCCGGTCGATATCCTCGACAGACACAAAGTTCATGATCGGACCGGGCATCATCCGCTTGTAGATACCCCCGCTGTTCATCGTGCCCTCCTGCGGTTCACCGGTTATGATATTCTGCCACTCGAGGGACTTGTCAGCAAGGGCCGTGTCCGGTTCAATCTTCCAGCCAAGCAGCGACTGGTAGAACTTTTTGGCCCTGCCAACATCATCAGCCGGGATCTGGAAGTACGCAATGTTTGCCATGGTTCGGTATAGTGCATCAGCCTCTTATATTATTTTCTTGTAACCGGGAAAACCTCAGGTAAGAAGGGTTTTTGCCTTTGGAGTTTCTTACCCTGCCACAATCTCACCGAATCTCTTTCACCGACACTCCGAAATCGTCCCATGCAAGGGTAACTGTCGACTTCCCCAGGACTTTACTGGTTGTGGGATCTGTTGCTGTCACAGTGACAATGACCGGATCATTGACTGATGCTGGTTTTTCGTTATACGACCAGTAGAGTTTCTCACCATGGTTGATAACCGGGTTTCCCTGATCCTGCACGGTATAATTAACCGGACCCCATGACAGGAATTTACCGTACGTGGCACTCCAGGTAACCAGCGAAACGGCGGGGTCAAATCCGGTTGCGTTCACTTCGATTCCAACACCGACAGTCGAAGACATAGCAGATGTATACCGTTGCGGGAAGGCTGTCAGCTGCAACGATGTCGGGGGAATTTTGGTGGCGGAAGTTGCCGGCACTACCACGCATCTCCCGTTGTTACACCCGCAGCTCGCCGGCACCACAGTCCAGTGGTCCCTCGCAGGATGCTGTACATAAGAAATTGCATACATGGATTGAGGCCTGGTTCACGCAGCTGGTCGGGTGACAACACTGGGCAGGCACGCAGTCATCAACGGTAGTACAGGTCTGGTTATCAGCAGGAGCAGTGGTTGCAACCGAAGTCGGGATGGTCGTGGTTGTCCCCCCACCCGGTGAGGGGGAAGTTGCTGTGCACCCGGCCAGGAGAACCGCGGCTATGCAGGTGACCGTGAAAGCAAGGAAGGTTTTGTCCATGTAAGGGGATTACCGGTTCAATGATTATTAAACCGACGGGACGGTATCAGGACTCCATGGAATTACCGGGTAATTAGACGGCTATTTTAAAAATCCGGATCAGGCATTATTGGCAGAACAATACTATTAAACGTCGGACACTACGATCTAAAATAGTATGAACCAACGTTCGGGAACCGTTCTTTTTTTTCTCTGTATAGCCGTTGTGCTTGCAGCCGGTGTACAAGCCAGACGTCACAAGATTCATCCATCCCGTCGCCAACACCCGCAGTACCGGTTTCCCTTACCCTGGAAAGAACCATCCTGATAATTCCAACAGCAAACCCCGATGAAACCGTGACCCCGGCTGTCGTACCAGGAACTACCCTGCTCCCAACGGCAGATCCAACCATGGTATCTGTCATTACCTTCCTGCGTTATACCGACAGCGATTTCAGCATTGATTACCCATCGACGTGGAGTATTACGCATTCACTATACACCCGCTACTTCTGCCAGAATGTGTTTGATGACAGTCGCACAAATTACCACGTATGCTATGAAAATGAGACAAAATCCATCGGACCATTCAATTTTTACGAGGATGACACACTCAGGAAGCCATCACGGGTTGTTACCTTTACCAGTGCCGACGGTACATTAAAATTTATATCGTTTACTTCAGATTTCCTGGATACGGTGACTGGTAACGGGAGACGTAATTCATCGGTCGAATGGATCAGAAGTGAGTTTGAAGTGCGGTATCCGGATTTGTCAGCATCCTCCTATGTCACCAATACGAAATTTTTCAGAAGCGGTAACATCCTGACTTCAACATTTGATGTCAGACTCCCCGAAGATACACACTATTACCCGATAGCCTACACCGAGGAATCTGTCACTTCCCTGCACCATCTGTACGCGTTTGCATTTACTACAGATAATAAAAATTTTGACAAATACCGAAACCTGAAGGAACGGATGATTACCTCAATAAAAATACACGATCTGGTCTGAATTTTCCTGTAGACAAAAAATGGACTATTTATCTCTGGCCTGTTCGGACTTATGAAGGGGTATCACCGGATTTTTCATTCAGGTCAGGTTTTTAAAAATCCTCACTCCACCTTTGCCCAGACATACATGAACCGCTGGAACGCGGTTATATGCCCAAACACCCCGAACATCACCAGCAGCCAGCCCAGCCACCCAAGCGAAAGGAAACTTATGGGAATGAAAAGATCGATGATACCAACGACAAGGATCAGCACGAGCCGGTCTGCTCTCCCGAGCAGTCCACCATAATACCGCCCGACACCCACGGCCTGTGCCTGCGTGCCGAGATACGAGGACATCAGGACACCGGTCAGTGCAAGGACTCCTATCTGCCAGGGGACCAGTCCCCCGGCGAAGATACCCGTGATGATGAATATATCCGCATACCGGTCTACCGCATGGTCCAGGAAATCCCCACGGAGGCTCTGGATCTTCATCTCACGGGCGACAGCACCGTCCATCGCATCACAGAATGCATTCATGGCAACAGCAATAATACCCCAGAGTTCAAACCGGAAATAAAAAAGCACCCCGGCAGCTGCTGAAGCGAGAAACGCTGCAAGGGTGAAAAAATTAGGAGTCATCCTGCATTTTATCGCGATAGACACCAGCGGGTCAAAATAGACTTTGGCATGGGAGCGGTACTGGTCAAGCGTCATGAATGCACCTCAAGAAATTCTGACCAGTCGATGGTGCCGAACGCTGCCGGGATTTTATCCTGGATAAACAGTTCAATCCGGTCTGCGCAATACACCACATCCCTGCCTGTGGTATCCAGCTCGAAGATCCGTTCAGGGCTGAACTCCTCGATAGTCTCGACCAGGCAGACATCAAGAGCTTCGGCATCGGCGTTCTCCTGGACTTTCTCCTTCCGGTACTCCCTCGGTGCAAGGCGTTTTTTGAGCTCGTCGGGACGGCAGCGGAGCACGACAATCCGGTCGCAGGGGAGCAGGTGGGCGATATGCCCCTCGACAAATCCGTCCACGGGAACAAATTCCTCAGCCCAACGGTCAACGTCGATAATCCGGGCATCCCGTTCCCTGTCATCACCGGTTACGTACGGCCCGACCGTATCGGCAAGGTGAACTACGGTATGTCCCCGCCGGGCAAGTTCAGTGCCCACCAGAGATTTCCCCGTTCCGGGCGTTCCGGTGATACCGCACATCATACTGAATTGATCTCCTGGATGAAGCGCTCGTTTTCCCAGTCATCGCCGACGCTTACCCGTATGTAGTGGTCGTCGAGCCCTGCGAAACTCCGGCAGGAACGGACAACCACACCTTTGCGGGCGAGACTCTCCACAACTTCATCGCTCACGTGAGGGGCAACATCCACCATCACGAAGTTTGCGTCGGAAGGGAGGACCGGGTACTTCACCTCGGTTAGGAACCGCTTCCGCCACCGTTTCACCTGCGCAAGGTACCGTTCAGCATGGGCCGTATCGGACAGGGCGGCAGCTGCTGCAGCCGATGAGACCGAGTTGACCGCAAACGGGGTTCCGGCGCGGTTGTACCACGGAGGAAGCCACCGGGGGGTGAACGCATAGCCGATGCGGAGCCCGGCAAGGGAATGCACTTTTGAGAAGGTCCGCCCGAGTATGAGGTTCTCATGTTTCTTCATGAGGGGGAGGTAATCGTAGTCCGAGAACTCGACATAGGCATTGTCAAGGAAGAGCACCCCGTCGATTCCCTCGAGAATTTCTTTGACGATATCCGGGCTGGTGGCATTACCTGTCGGATTGTTGGGTGAGCACAGGACCGTGATTTTTGCCCCCCCGGCCGCCTTGATCAGGTTTTTTGTATTGACCGAGAAGTCCGCTTCCCGGGGAACGGTGACGACCTCTGCTCCCTGCCCCATAGCCGCAAGGGCATAAAAGGAGAAGGTGGGGGTCGATATGACGACTTTCTCACCAGGTTCGACCAGAGTGCGGATGATCGTCTCGATGACCCCGTCCATGCCGACACCCGTAACAAAGTGGTAATCACCATAGTGTTCCCTCAGCGCGTTCATCAGGATATTGACACGTTCATCAGGGTACCGGTTTACCGTCAGAAGTGCCTTTTCTGCCGCTTCCCGTACATCAGGTGATAGGGGTTCGGGGTTTTCATTACTGGCAAGCCGTGCGATCCGGTCGATACCGTACTCACGGGCTATTTCCTCTGCTTTCTTTGCGAAAACATAGCCGCTCTTTTTCTTATAGCATGACCTGACCAAGCGCTCCATTCAACACCCTGACCACACGGTCAATCTCATCATCAGAGATTACAAGCGGGGGGACCAGCCGCAGGTTCCCGTCCGCAGCACAGTTCACTAAAACTCCTGCCTCTGCACACTTTTTCTGGATCTCAGGGCACTTATCCCCGATACCTGCTCCGATCATCAACCCGCGGACCCGGGGATTATATTTTTCCAGCCCTTTTTTGAACCGCTCTCCTTTCCTGCTGACATCGGGAAGTATTTTTTCAATGACACGGATTGTCGCGAGCGCGGCTGCACAGGCAAGAGGTCCCCCGGCAAAGGTGCTCCCGTGTTCACTTTTTTTGAACTCGATATCTTCACGGGCAACAAGTGCACCCATGGGAAACCCGCTCGCAATCCCTTTTGCGAGGGTGACAATATCGGGTTTTACCTTCGTGTGCTGTATTGCAAGCCATTTGCCCGTCCGTCCCATTCCGGTCTGGACTTCATCGACGATCATGTAGGCACCGGCTGTATCGCAGATCTCACGAATACCTTCCAGGAAACTGTCCGGGGGAATAATCACGCCTGCCTCACCCTGTATCGGTTCGACAATAACACCGGCAGTGTCATTATCCATCGCTTTTTTCAGGCCTTCCAGATCTCCGTATTCGACAAACGTGCATTTCATGCCCAGGGGTTCGAAAGGTTCACGTATAGCGGGTTTGTGGGTTACGGCGAGGGATCCAATGGTCCTTCCATGGAACCCGTGGGTGAAAGCAACAAACTTCTTTTTACCGGTCCTGACACGGGCAAGCTTCAGGGCTCCATCGGTCGCCTCCGCGCCGGAATTGGAGAAGAAGGCCTTGTGCATGCCGGTAATTTCTACCAGTTTCTTTGCGAGATCGCCCTGGTGGGGAACATAGTACAGGTTCGAGCAATGGATGAGCTCATGGGCCTGGTCGCAGATCGCTTTTACCACGGCCGGGTGACAGTGCCCGGTGCTGCATACGGCAATCCCTGCAACGCAGTCGATGTATTCCCTGCCTTCTGCATCCCAGACTTTTGACCCTTCACCCTTTACAATAGCCATGTCACGCGAGAACGCTGGCATGTAGTAGCGCTCATCGAGCGCTTTCATCTGGCTGGTTTTTTCCATTCCAATCACTTGAAATTTAGAATCTTTTTTTAGTCTGTCCCGGTCATTCATATTCGATGGTTGCCGGAGGTTTTGCAGTAATGTCGTACACTACCCGGGCAACACTGGGAATATCTGAAGTAATCCGTGAACCGATCCTCACAAGGTGGTCAAACGGGATCTCGAGCGGATCTGCTGTCATCCCATCCCGTGAATTTACCGCACGGATCGCAACAATCCAGCCGTGTATCCGGTTATCCCCCTTGACACCGGTCCCAAGGCCGAGAAGGGCGGCAAAACACTGCCATGGGCGGTATGTTTCAACCAGTTCATCCTCAACAATGAAGTTTGCTTCCCGTATGACCGCTACTTTCTCTTTTGTGATCTCCCCAAGCACCCGTACGGCGAGCCCGGTCCCGGGAACGGCATCCGGTGCTGGATCTCCGGAGGCAGACCAAGAGCTCCTGCCACTTCCCTCACCTCGTCTTTGTAGAGATCACGGATCGGTTCAATGACTTTTGTGAATTCCATGTGAAGTGGCATACCCCCGACATTGTGGTGACTCTTGATGCCCCCTTCGCTCTCGATCCGGTCCGGGTAGATGGTCCCCTGCAGCAGGCATGTGGCCCCTTGTTTTTTTGCCTCTCGTTCAAAGACACGGATGAACCGTTCACCGATTGCTTTGCGTTTGGCTTCAGGTTCGCAAATTCCTTTGAGTGAGGCGAGGAATTCATCACCCGCATCCACTATCTGCAGGTGAATAGTGTTAAAAATCGTCCTGATCCTTTCTGTCTCGCCTTTGCGCATCAGGCCGGTATCGATATAAATCGGGATGAGATTATCACCAATTGCACGGGCTGCAAGAGCTGCGCAGACCGAGCTGTCGACACCACCTGAAAGGGCCATAACCACCTTTTCATTGCCGGCAGCGGTTTTGATTTCTGCAATAGACTGGCTGATAAATTTTTCAGTATTAACCATGGTATCGTTTCCCTATTTTGTTCGTTTATTTGCCCTGCATGCCTCGACAAAACCCACATAGGGGGGTGACGGGTGTGTCGGGCGGGATTTGAACTCCGGGTGGAACTGTGTGGCAAAGTAGAACGGGTGTTCTTCAAGTTCAAGGATCTCCATCCGGTTCTTATTGGTTGCCGAGAAAATCAGCCCTGCTTTTTCCAGTTCCTCAATATACCGCGGGTTCACCTCGTACCGGTGACGGTGTCGTTCGATGATTGCCTTCTGCTGGTACATGGCCATTGCCCGGGTGCCTTCCCTGATGTCTGCGGTGTAATCCCCCAGGCGCATCGTACCACCAAGTTCTGCAAGTCCCTCCTGCTCCGGGAGAAGGGCGATGACATGGGAACCTTCCCCGAATTCCTCGCTTGTGGCATCGTTAATATCGAGTTTATGGCGTGCAAATTCAACAACCGCCAGCTGGAACCCCAGGCAGAGCCCGAGGAAGGGGATGTTATTTTCACGGGCAAACCGGATCGCTTCTATCTTTCCTTCAATACCCCGTTTGCCAAACCCGCCCGGTATTAAAATCCCGTCATAATCCTTCAACTGGCAGCGCTCGTAGCGTTCAGCATCCAGCCACCCGATTTTTACTTCCGTTGAAAGTGATCTCCCCGCATGCTTGAGTGCTTCCTTGATGCTGATATATACGTCCTCGATACCGTACTTACTTACGATCGCAACGCTCACCCGGCTGGTGTACTCCTTGGTCACGAGCCGGTACCAGCTGGTATCAACCTCGCGTTTTTCAAGCCCGAGGTGTGCAGAAAGTACCTCCGCTATACCTTCCTTTTCCATTTCCATCGGGACACCATAGATGTCAGGGATAGTTGCTGCAGATATGACAGCGTGCTGGGGAACATCACAGAACGCGGAGATCTTGCGTTTCGTATGAGCGCTTATCGGGTGCTCGCTCCTCCCGACGATGATCTCAGCATGGAGGCCCAGTTCCCGCAACGCCTTGACCGAGTGCTGCGTGGGTTTTGTTTTAAGGTCTCCCATCGTATCTTCCGGGATAAGTGTCACATGCAGGAGGATATAGTCCTGGGCAGGCAGGTCTCCTCTCATCTGGCGGATTGCCTCAAGAAACGGCATGCTCTCTATGTCACCGACAGTACCGCCAACTTCCACAAGGCAGATATCAGCCTTTGTTCCGTCGGGAAATTCTTCTTCTGCTGCCTGTCGAATGCAGGTCTTAATCTGGTCTGTGATATGGGGGATGATCTGCACAGTCTCGCCGAGGAAATCCCCTCGCCGTTCCTTTTCAATGACCGTGCGGTACACTTTACCGGTGGTGATATTGTGTGCAGCCGTGAGTTCGATGTCCAGAAACCGCTCATAATTACCCAGGTCAAGGTCAACTTCGCTGCCGTCCCTGAGTACAAACACTTCACCATGTTGTGCCGGGTTCATCGTCCCCGCATCGATATTCAGGTAGGGATCGATCTTGACTGCAGTAACCCGGTAGCCACGGTTCTTCAGGATGCGCCCGACAGAAGTCTGCGGTGATCCCTTTTCCCAATCCGCTCATCACACCGCCGGTAACAATGATATACTTCACGTGAACTCCCCGATTGCTTTACATTTTGCTCATAATACCTATTAGTGTTATCTTATCAGTTGAGAGCGTGGGATTAGGTAAGCCTGCCATTTTTTATGCAACCCTGAAAGTTCCCCACAGGCAACATTCCGGGTTTCATGCATGCTGCAGCGAGATTATTTTATCCCGGAAACTCAAACGTAATAGATATGAAAATAGGGCAAATTATTCCATTTCTGGCAATTCTCTTCTTGTTTTTCGTTTTGGTCCAGCCTGTTATGGCCGCAGAAAACAAGACGGAGGATGCGGCAACCGCATTTTACAATACCGGTATAATGCTGCTCGAAGAAAAACAATATGAACGGGCAATTGAGGCGTTCGACAACGCCCTTGCTTCGAACACAACGATGATCCGATTCTCCGATGCTCTGTTGTACACGTACCAGGATAAAGCGTTTGCACTGATCCAGTTGAATAATTACACTGAAGCAGTCCAGACACTCGATCAGGGGCTTTCACTCTATCCCGATGATGAAAAACTCTGGTACAACAAAGGGTTTGTCCTCTTCAGGCTCGGACAGTACCAGGATGCAATCACGGCGTATGACAAGGTAATCCTGATAAACAACCAGTCCATTCCCGCCCTGAACAACAAGGCTGATACCTATTTCCAGATGGGCAGGTACTCGGATGCTGTCGATACCTATTCCAAAGCAAATGCACTGGAACCCAATGACTCCTACTCCCTCGCTGGACTTGCAAAGGCAAAGAGTGCCGCAGCAACGGCGAACCAGACTACTCTTGTCATTCTCGTTATAGTCCTGGCAGTTGCTGCCGGAGTACTGGTCTATTACATAAAATACCGGAAACCCGCCGAACAGAAAAAACCAGAGAAGAAATCCAAAGGAAAGAAAAAATAATTCTTTTTTTAGTTCGTATTCGTAGTAACGGCAAAGGCGGCAGTTGTCCTTGAAAGCATAATACCTTCATCAGTACCCGCATATACTTCGCTTTCAGCAAATGCAACCCGTCGCCCCTTCCTGATTACCCGCCCTCTGGCAATGATGCACCCGTCCTTTACGCCCCTGATAAAACTGGTTGATTCAGAGATAGTCGCGATTCCTTCGTTGTGTGAAAGCATGGAGTAGAGGGCAAGGGCCATTGCCTCATCAGCAATTGCAGCAAGGATCCCTCCCTGCAACCACCCGACACCATTGTGCATATCAGGCCGGACCTGCATTTTCAGCACCGCTTTTCCCTCTTTGGCACTGACCACATCTATCCCCATCAGGCAAAAAAAGGGATTGGCGTATTTTCCGTCTTTTTTGATATTTTCCAGGTATGACATTATTCCCGTACCTGATGGCATCATAAAAAGGGATTAAGATTACCTTTTTTTTGCTGGTGCAATCTGTTTATATTATCTGCACAATGACGTATTCTGCATGCAGGACAAGGAAATCAAAGAGATGCTTGCCGATTTAATCTGGTTAAACGCTCTCATTGCGACAGAACTCATCCAGATAACCGAGAACACTTCATCTATCCTGAGGAAATCGCCGCCACCGGAAAGCTGCCTGGTCGAGCACCACGCGCTCCGTGAAACGGCACTTTCTATGGCAGAGAAATACCGTCCGGGCACGATACTCTCACAGCACCTCGGCAGACACCAGTAGAGTTATTGGGAGATCCAGCAAAAAGTACTGTAACGGACCTGTTGATACTGCCTGGAAGCATGTACCGACAGGGAATCCACCTCCACCTCCGGAACCACCTTCGGAAAAAATAACTCTCATTGTGATAATCGACTGACAATCAGACATTGTACACCATGACCACCCTACCTGAACCACGATACAGCCTCGTCATCCCGGCTTACAACGAGGAGCAACGGATCAAACCGCTTTTTGAGGCTATTTGCGGGTTTGAGGGAGAACTCATCGTTGTCTGCGATGGGGTGGATAAAACGGCCGATATCGTTGATCAGATTGCATCCCACCGGCCGGATTTGCACATCCGTTGTCTTCGTTTCAGTGATCGACTCGGAAAAGGGGGCGGAGTGATTGCCGGCCTTACCGCAGCCAGGTCACCATTCGTCGGCTACGTTGATGCCGATGGCTCAACCAGTATTGATGAGATGAAAAGGCTTTTTGAATCACTGGTAACCGTTGATGGGGCAATTGGATCACGCTGGATACCCGGTTCAAAGCTCAAGGTGCGGCAGGGCATCCTGCGGCAGTCTGGAGAGCCGCGGTTTCAACCTTCTCATCAGGATCCTCTTTGGATTAACCTATCACGATACGCAATGCGGGGCAAAGGTATTTAAAAAAACAGCTATTGATGCAGTATTGCCGATGATGATATCCCGGGGATTTGAATTCGATGTCGAGCTGCTCTGGAGACTCCGGGGTGCAGGATTTGTGGTTGCCGAAATTCCCATAGAATGGCAGAATAAAGGAGACTCCCGGGTACAGAAACGAGACATGCTCAGGATGCTTTCCGGTCTTGTTATGGTCAGGTTTGGTTTTGGGCGACAATGATTCCCGCAACCCGTGAAGATCAGAAGAAAGAAGCGTTCAGGCTCTTTGAAGACGGGAGGTACCAGGAGTCCCTTCTGGTCTGTAACGCTCTCCTTGAGGGAGAAAAGGACTCTGCTGTTGAAGTACTTGCTGCCACGAACCTCTATTACACGGGCAGACTCGAAGATGCCGAGGTATTCTTCCGGGACCTCAGCCAGAAGATGCCGGAGTCATCGTATATCCACAGTTACCTGGGTAAAGTTCTTGAAGCCAGGAAAGATGAAGGGGCGATTGCCGAGTATGCTCTTGCTGTTCATCTCGATCCCACCAACCAGGACGCTCTCAGGAGCTATGCAGCATATCTCATGTCGCAGAAGGACTACCGTGGTTCACTGCCCGTGCTCCGGCGACTGGTACAACTCGGGAAGAAACCCGCAGACATCCAACACCTGATGCGGGTGCTCATAGAGATTGGCGAGCCACACGAAGCGCTCACCGTATCTTCAGTGCTCGGGGGGGATGCGCAAAAGACACCAGAATACATTGATGCCCTTATCAGGACACAGAATTTTCCCGAAGCTGCCGAACTGGCATACCGTATCTACCGGGATACCCAGGATCCTGCAATCCACAGGAAATACCTGGATACCCTGTCCCGGTATGATATACAGGCTTCACTGGGTGCATACGCATCGCACCTGCGGGAAGATCCGGATGAGGAAATCCTGTTTGATTATATCCTGCTCTTACAGGTAAAGGGAGACTATCCTTCGGCACGTGCTGCGCTTAAACCACTCATGGAAAGAACGGGTAATCCGCTCTACCGTCTGGTCGAATGCGACCTCCTCGCAGCATTGGGGGAGGAGCGTAAAGCACTGGAATCCTATGAAAACCTCATCTGCCATGAGCTTGGTTTGAAAAACGATCTGGATGTGCTCGCGCAGATTATCAGTAAGTACCGCCAGTACCTCAAAACCCATGTCCCCGTGGATGAAGCCCGCATGCGGTTCCTTGCTGTTGTTTCACAGGATGTGAATGTCGTAAGCCTCCTGGAAACCGCACGCTTCCATGAGGATTTGGGCGATGCGACCGAAGCACGGTCATGGTATTACCGGGCGTACCGGGCAGACTTTTTAGCCGGTGGTCCTGACTATGCTAAATTTTTACTGGCACAGGGGGAAGAGCGGGAATGTGAAAAAGTGATGCTCTATATCCTGTCCAATGTCAAAAAAAGCACTGATATCGGGCGGGTAGCTGCAGTTATCCTGGATGAGAAGGGGAAAATGTACCGCCTGAAACGCTTAATGGAGCAGCTCGTAAAAAAACTCGAGGAGCGAAGAGCGACGTTAAACTCGGATGGGCTGGAACTGCTTGCTATTGCTTTTTTCTTAAGCGCAGCCAATGCTCAGGAAGAGATGGATTATGCAGGATGCAAGTATTTCTGTCTCTGCGGGATGGATGTAATGCCAGCGCATGCCCGGTCCATACGGCTTGATGATTATCTACACCTTATGCGGACATGCAAGGAGCGATCGGTTGCCGACAGGCCAATCATGAATACGCAGCAGACAAAAAAACGTCCGGCCGCTGTTCCCCGGTAACTATCATCGCCGATCAACTCGGGCTTTCAGAACAGGAACTTAAGATAGTTGAATTCCTCCGGTCGCACCGGAAAGCGAGTGAGATGGACCTGCGGAAACTGCTTGGTACACGCAGGGTCGTAGGAGTAGTAAACCAGCTGATCCAGAAAGCGTCATCAATGGGATTGTCTCTTATCGAAAAGAAAGGGGTTGGAGAAGATGGAGAAGTCTATGAATATACCAGTACCTGAGCAGATGGACCGGTGCCGGCTCGAAAGCATTAATATTATCAACGCTTTGAGGCGCGGAACGGTTCCTGCAAGCGGGCTTGAGCGTATCGCGGTAGGACTGGATATCGAAGAAGGTGTGATCGGTAAACAACTGGATTATGTTGCCCAGGGAGGCGGAGATACCAAATTCATCCGGGGCGAATACGGGAGCGGCAAGACGTTTCTCGTTGCCCGCGCTCTCGAGATAGCACGCACCAAGGGTTTTGTCACCACTCATGTGATCATATCCTCGTCAACACCGCTCTATAAACTCAAAGGCATATACCAGCAGATCTGTGCAAACCTCAGGACGAACGATGAGGAACACGCCATCAAGACCATTATCGATAACTGGCTCTGGTCCATTGAAGAGCGCCTGATTTCAGTAAGCGGGACTGCAGGGGAGGATTCTGCCCTGGAAGCTGCGACCGAGCGGGAGATTGAGGCAGCTCTTGCGGGCATCAGTGAAGTAAACACGGCCCTTGCTGCCGCGCTACGCACTTACTATAAGGCAAACAATGCCGGGGAATTCCAGCTTGCCCAGTCAGCACTGGGCTGGATCTCCGCAGAGCCCAATATCGGCAGGGACTTCAAGCAGAAGGCTGGGATCCGGGGAGATATCGATGATACCATCGCGTTTATTTTTCTTCGCGGTCTCGTGTCTATCATCCACGGGGCGGGCTACCGCGGGATCGCGATTGCCGTTGATGAAATGGAAACTACGCAGGGGCTCCAGCGGAACCAGCGTGAAAAAGGCTACCAGACTCTCGTGCAGATCATTGATTCCCTTGACAGGGGCGAGATGCCGCGCTGTTACTTCCTCTTCACCGGAACACCTGCGCTCTATGATGGTTCACGGGGGATCCGGTCGATTCCCCCCTTGTACGACCGGATTAATGTTGTACAGACTGACGCGTTCCGCAACCCGCGCCAGCCCCAGATCATATTGTCGAAGTTCGACACCTCCAAGCTCGAGCTGGTCGCACTCAAGGTAGTGGATGTATACGCACAGGCATATTCCGAACCGGACCGGGAACGGGTATCGCACCGGTTCGTGCGTGCGATGATTAAGAAGATCACCACACGGTTTGGCGGGCGTGTGGACGTAATACCCCGGATATTTTTAAAAGAATTTGTCGATGTACTCGACAAGTGCGAACTCTATGAAGACTATAATCCTGCTGATACCTACGATTTCGATACCGAGCACCTCAAAGGTGAACTGAAAAAAGAAGAGGAGGCTGTCATGGTGGTCAGACTTCTGATCTGGGGACATGAAAGGATTTATGGAACCAGATTGCATGGTACCGGTATGAGATGGGCGTACCTTCTGGTTATTTCAATTGCGCTGATTGGAGCCAGTGTCATACCGGTAGCAGCTGCTCCTGTACTCACCATCTCCGCATACCCGCAGCAGGCACATATCGGCGATGTTGTTACCCTGAACGGAACGGTGTCAGGAATTACGACTATCGCCGTCTATCTTTTTGTTATAGGCCCTGATCTTGACACACGGGGAGTAACACTGGATAACCTCAATATCCCCGCAGGGCGTGGACTGTTCACAACGGCACCGGTTCGGATGAATAGCGGTACATGGACTTATACCTGGGATACATCGGTAATCCTTGGCGAGATGAGACCGGGAAAATATACGGTATATGTCGTAAGTTCTCCTGTTGATCGGTTGAGATATGTAGCGGGAGATTTTGAGACAGTTGATGTGGAGTTCCTTGCATCGGATAAACCGGTGGCTGAAACACCGCTCGAACCGGTGGTCCCGGTTATTGCGATCGGCATTGCCGGAATCCTGGGACTGGGTATGTCCAGAATGCAGGGGAAGAGGGAATAATTGCGGTTTTTTTGAAGTATGAGACTATTTCTGAATCGTAAAAGTTTCCCATAAGACATTTTTTACGATGAAACCCCGCTTCAGGGCCTCTTCCGAAGCACGGCGGGAAGGGAGTTTTATTTTTTAGTTTTCTGATCCGCCGCGGGGGCGCTCCGTCGGGGGCCGCGGTATTCATCGTGACTGATGGACAAAATGATAACAATCAACTGTTTTCGCTAAAAAAAGAATTATGGCGATTTCAGTCAGGGCTCATCTCTAATCCCTGCACTCCCGCCGGATTTTCACCGACCGGGCGTGCGCATGCAAACCTTCCGCCCCCGCGATGGTTTCAACAATATCCCCGATAGCCTCAAGACCGTTTTTGTCAATTATCTCCACCGAGGCAGTCTTACAGAAATGTGCAACATCGAGCCCGGAATACATTTTTGAATATCCGGCGGTAGGCAGGCAATGGTTGGTACCGACTGCGTAGTCCCCGCAGGCAACCGCTGAATATTTGCCAACAAATATTGCCCCGGCATTCTTCACTTTCATAACAACTGCGAGCGGATCAGCGACCTGGATGGAGAGGTGTTCCGGTGCGACAACGTCGGATGCGGCGATAGCCTCGTCCATGTCGGAAACAATCGAATACCCTGAATTTTTCAGCGACTGGATGATTATCTCTTTTCTTGGTGCAGTAGAAAGCTCGCGTTCGATCTCTTTTCCGACTTTTGCGGGAAGGGACTTGTCGGTGGTAATAAGGATACAGGCCGCATTGGGATCATGCTCGGACTGTGCCAGGATATCGGCTGCGATAATGCGGGGATCTGCTGTACTGTCGGCGATGATCCCGATCTCGCTGGGACCTGCCGGGAAATCGATCTCGGCTTTTTCCCTCAGCATCATCTTTGCCAGGGTAACGTACACGTTGCCGGGTCCCACAATCTTCTGTACAGGGCGGATGGACTCCGTACCCAGCGCCATGGCCGCGACAGCCTGTGCTCCTCCGGCGCTGTAGATTTCGGTGACCCCGGCGATATCGAGCGCAACGAGTGTCAGCGGCTTGACAGGCGGGGGGGAACAGGCGCAGACCTCCTTCACCCCGGCAACAAATCGCCGGGACGGCACACATGAGGGCGGATGACGGGTAGGCAGCCCGGCCACCGGGCACATACAAACCCACGCGGTTCAGAGCGGTGGTCTTGATACCCAGGACTATGCCGGGCTCCATCTCCTGCAGCCAGAGGTCGCGGGGCTTCTGGAGCTCGTGGAAGCGTTCGATACGGGCGTGCGCTTCGATGAGGCTTTCAACAACCTGCGTGTCCACCAGGTCATAGGCTTCCTCACGTTCCTCTTCGGAGACTGCGATACTGTCAAGTTCGCAGTATTTTTTTGCCATGTCACGGAGTGCAGCATCCCCCTCTTTCTGCACCCTGCCGATAATCTCCGTGACGGTGGCACGTGCATCTTCAAGGCTTGATTTCCTGCCAGCAAGCCACTCATCGATCCCGACTGCCTTCCACATAGTGCCAATAGCTACGATATAAAAGGTTGTTAAAGTTTCGTTATCGCAGAAAAACAGCCCGGTGCGATGCTGACAAAGGGTGTGTGGTGAAAAAAGGTATGACCAGTATGACCCTGGACTTACCGTAAACGCACCCGGTGGAGTTCCTCGGCTACATAGGACCTGAGTGCCGGTTCCTCATCAGTATCAGCATAGAGATTCCTCAAGCCTTCGATTGCACTATAACTCCGGATTGCAGCCAGTGCTGCAGCAGCCCGCTCCCGTGTTTTCATCTGCTCGTTCTTATCTTTCAGGCGCTCAATCAATACCTTTACAGCCCTGCCACTTCTCAACTTGAGGAGCGCTTCGGTTGCATGCATCCGAACCAGGGCATCAGTATCACTGCAGCAGTCCATAAGAGGATGAACTGCCCTGGGATCCTTGCTCTCACCCAGAGCAATTACCGCATTGATCCGTTCGTTCCGGCTCCTGTCGCCCATTGTTCCATTAATGAGACGATAAACCCCGTTTGTTTTTGGCAGAGCACTATACCATTCATCAACCGATCTTTCAGCAATCATACCCATCTTTCCCATTGAAAACTTTCGTCAGAAATCAATTCATTTTCCGTCAGAACCCGGGACAGAAAAACCACACAATCAGAATCTGAAAAATGACTGCCGCTTACTATGGGCAACGTGTACACGCCCGGACCAGATAGTGTTGAGTAGACCGAAGTGATACATCAATAGATAAAGTGCAATGGAATTATAAATAATTAATCATGATAAATACAATATAACATTCGGTTTATATCGATTCTCCCGCTATCAACCTTCAGGTACATCATCAGTATTTTCCTAAATACCCTGTGCCCTCTGGGATAGTATCGCAATTTCTCCGATTCGTTAACACCGTTAACATTCCGGTGACCATGAGTTTAAGGTATAAAGCATATTGCTACAGAACACACAAAATAATCAGGCACTATGGTAAAAACTGGCGGCCCTTACCTGGAAAGCGGTGAGTCTATTTTCCTGACCACGGACAGGGTCAGGGTTAATACAGTACAGTATGATGTGCTCCTTACAACCCGGCACCTCATCCTTGTTGAAACAACCCATACCCGGTTCCAGCCAAAGATGTACCCTCTTATATCAATACAATCGGTAAAAGGAGGGAAGACCACGAATGGTGAGCTGGTAATAAGCCTCTTCTTCAACGAGACAGACAGTGAGAGTTCAGGACCGATGGTCCTGGTTTTTTCCCAGCTACCAGGTGAACAAAGAATAAGTGAACGTGATGAGTGGATAAAAAAACTCATGAAACTTATTGTTTCAGGACGCCAGGAGAGTAGCAAGGACGTCGGTCCCGCTGCTGATGATCTAAAAACGGGGATCATGCCCTCGATGAGACGGACGTTTGCACCCGAGATGTCGCTTCCCTATAAAACAGCTCGTGACATCCGCCCGGCACATGCTGAAATGGTCATCATCCCCGACGAACCTGAACCTGCGGTAATTCCGGATGAGACTGGACCAGAAATAATTCCAGCACCCGGAATAGTCGGGGAGATGACAACTGGTTCGGATGAGCCCGCTTCTTATCCGGAAACCCTCCTACTTCCGATCAAGGATAGCGATAATCCACCACCGGGTTCTGAACAGGCCGGTTTACCGGATATCCCGCAATCCGCTATCCTGGATACCGAAACAAGTCCAGCTCCTTCTGATGAGGCTGCACACCCCGAAACCCTTCAGCCTCCGATCCAGGATAGTGATATTCTGCCTCCAGGTCCTGAACAGGTTGTCATATCACCGGATATCCCGCAATCCGTTATCCCGGATACTGAAACAAGTCCAGCTCCTTCTGATGAGGCTGCACACCCCGAAACCCTTCAGCCTCCGATCCAGGATAGTGATATTCTGCCTCCAGGTCCTGAACAGGTTGTCATATCACCGGATATCCCGCAATCCGTTATCCCGGATTCTGGTACCACCCGAGATGGTTCTGTAGAGGTCATTGAATTGCCGGAGAGGGCAACACCTATGGATGAACCTGATACTGGTGCCCTGACAGACTGTCCGAAAAGAGGGTGCGGGATCGATAATTACTCCTGTAATCTCCACTCCAGAAGAAATTCCTCCGGCGATTCAGAACAATTACGGATCTCCCGAATTGCTACCTCTTCAGGACCAGGCAGCCGGTTCATCTTTTTACTATTCTCCTGATGAAGAATCAGAACCCCTTGCAGGAAAAGCTCCTGAAGAGAATGGGGAATCGCTTTCCCTGCATGCCGCTGAAGTACCTTCTCCTCCGCCCGAAACCCCACCGATGTCCCCGGACACAGGTTCCAGAAAGCAGACATTCATTGCGGTCACTGCAATTATGATTGTCATTCTCCTGCTTGCGGCCCTGGCACTGAGCTTTTCAGCAAATCAGGTACCAGCTGTCGTGGAACCTGTGCCTGTACCACCTGCAACCGTGCAGCAGACTACACCTGTTCCAACCCAGATAATCATTCCTCCAACCGGTATCTGGGTACGGGTGGAGTACCCCGGGGACTTTTACGGGTGGTTAGGTATTCCCGGGTCACTCAGGGGAGTAAACAGTTCCGGCAGTGTGGTATACAGGATACCAGACAGTGCTGAAATTATCCAGGTGAACATGTACAAGCGCGATAACTCCGGAAACCCACTGAGTGTGGAGGTAATCCGTGATGGCAGAGTACTAACCAACCGGACAATTACCGTTCCAATGGGTTTCATCGAACTGCTTATTGATGCAAAAACCGGAATTCCTCCCGGCCTCACACCATTGGTTACTCCATCAGCAAACCAGACGGGGTCACGGGGCGGACGGATCATGTATTTCTGACAAAGCGCAGAAGATCCAGGATATCTCAATTCCTCTTAAGACACACTTTTTTCATACGATCGATGATTCCTCTCGGACAGTCATGTTCCTGCCACTTTGAAACATTCCAAAAAACGAAAGCATATGGCTAAAGAGAAAGAGAATGAAAATTAAGATTTGAGAAAGTGGTATTATGGCTGCCCCGTACCTGAACCGCGACGAATCCATTATTCTGACAACGCACAACGTGAATTTTAATTCCCTTGTGGCTGAGCTCATACTCACCAACCAGCGCCTGATTATTTTTGACTCCGGACACCCCCAAATCAGGTACCAGACAATTTCGCTCACTACGATCGAAGCAGTCATGTCAAGGGAAGACGCACAAAGCAATCCTGTACTGTATCTTTCGATCGCACCAGTCACACCGGACGGTGCGTCACAGTCAAAGGAATTCACCTTCTTGCGGCAGACCAGCGGGGAGCGGATGCAGGAATGCGAGGCATGGATACAACAGTTAAAAGCGCAGATCGCATTGGTTCGTCAGCAGAAACTTCGTGATGCTCAACCTGCACCTTTTGAAGATACCGATATCATATTTGACGAACCAGATTCCAGCCCACCTGAACCTGCTCCGAAAGATTCAGCACCGCTTGTGACAGCACCTGATACAACTCCCGAACCGGTAGAACCTTCCCCTGATCAACCGATAACCATTGCCGGTGTTGATACCGGAAGCACACTGGTAATACCGGATCTTCGACCTGCTGTATCGGAATCCTACGAACAGGTACCGCAGGTTGTAGCAGAAGAGATCCAAAAAGAACCATTATCCTCCCGGTTCCATCCACAACCTGCACCTTCAGGAAAGCCAAGGGGCATGGCCATTATAGGAATCATCCTTGTTATCCTTGCGCATTGTCGGGGGAGTGTTCCTCTATTCCACGATGTCGGGAGAAAAACCCGTTGAACCTTCGGCACCGATGATTACGTCGCCAATAACAACAGTAGTAACCACGATCCCGACACCGTCTGTGGAACAAACACCCGTACCAACAATCACCACTATACCCACCCCTCAACCCACGGCAGTAATTCCGGAAAAAGGTGTCTGGGTAAAGGTATCCTATGAAGGGAATTATACCGGATTCATTGGTGCCTCAGGCGATTTAAGGCAGGTGAACGCCTCAGGAGTGCAGTTCTACCAGTTAGCCATAACTGAAGGCATCGTAGAAGCGGTAATCCAGAAGCAGGACGGATCGGGCAGGACTCTTACCGTCGAAGTGTACCAGAATGGCAGGATGGTCGCGCGGGAAATAAAAGCAATTCCCGGAGCCACCGTTGACCTTCGGGTAGAATTGAAGAGAGTATAATCTTTCGGCAGATATGCTCTCTCAAAAGGGAACAGAGAGGTAATCCTCCTGATAAGGAACAACAGCCTGATGTGTTCGCAACCGGATAATCCGAAGGAAGATTCTCCTCTCAACGGTTTTTTTGTTTAAAAATCCGCACTGATTTTAGTCGCTTCCACTGAATTCACGGTGATATCGGTAAACATCCTGGATGCATTATTTTTTGCAACCACAACTGAATGCAATCCAATGGGAACTGACGAGAAAATGAACGGAGTTGTTTCACCGGTGTCTGTTCCGTCGAGGGATATTGCAGCACCCGGCGGGTTACTGGTGACCTGCAAAAACCCGCCCGGGTATTCCTGAAGTGAGAAACTGATATTTGTTGCCGATATCGGAACCAGGGTGTAAATCAGGTTTATAGTACTTTCCTGGGGAATATACCCGGGTTTTGAGACCATTATCCTGTGCGGGCCGTCTGAAATATTATAAAAATAATACGGTGTTGAGAGTCCTGTCCTGAACCCATCAATAAATACTTCAGACTCCCCGGGGACTGGAATCTACAAAAACATTCAGGTCGTTGTGTTTTCGTGGCTGAATAATAAGGTAATGATCATTGTGTAAGAGGCTCGGCAGGCTATACGAGACATAAGACATGTTGTGAAAAACGGTAATAAAAGAATCAGAAAGAGGAGTAATTATCGTATCGGGAATGCTTTTCAGGTTTATACGACCATTGACCGTGAACGGTTCTCCCCGTAGATCAGGTGAGTCAATAATTATTTCCTGAAGGGGGGAGGTGTTGGCAGCGACATCAACCGGTACAATACAATACGGGTAAACATGGACTTCCTGGTCCTGGAATTTTATCTCTGCTTTTTCCCTGAGAAACGGATCCGTCTGCTCAAAAGAAAGCCTTACCTTGTAGGTCCCTTCTTTAAGTCCGGAGATGACCGCAGGTGTGCGTTGGGACACCTGGACACCATTTAGAGAAATGATTGCTGGCTTTGGTCGGGAATTGATAAACAACCCACCGTTATGAGTCTTTTCGCGCTCTTGGACAAGTTCTTCGGACCGCCATTTTGTTGAATAGACATCAGAATAGAGGTGTTCACAGACCGTAGTATCGTTCGTCACGTTCAGTTCCCGTTCTACAGGAACAAAACCATCGAGCTCAAACCTGATTCTCCGCTCGACCGATGGATTCATTTCAACTACCGATGGAGTGGTTTTTCCCTGATAGATTCCATCGACATAGATAAGAGCCCCTTCAGGATCTGAATGGAGCAAGAGCCTGCAGACAGGTGCAGGGTCCTGTTCCGGAGTTTTGTTCAGGAGGGATGAAGCATTGATATCAACCGGCTGATCAGGAGTGCTATTGGTTACCTCCGGTCCTGTATAAGATCTGGCACCGGGGTTGTGTTGAATCACCAGAATAGCATTCCGGTTCACCAGGTAATCTGCATCCTTTTTCCATATGGTACTTTCAATTGCAGCTGAATTTCCTGACACATTCAGCAAGGTCATAACCGGAATGTGAAGTATATTTGACCATGTACAGATTGTCAAAGGAATTAAACCAGGTTTCGTTGTTAAAGGTAATTGCATGTTCGGTGGAGTTCAATGCATCAAGATTTGTCGAGAGCAAAATGAGATCTGCGCCACTTGTTTCAGTTATATTAACGGCTCCATCAAATGCAATCGATGTTGTAGCATCTTTCGGGAAAATACCTGTCTCCGGTTGGCTGAAAATTACATCACAACCTTCGTTTATCCAGTACCTGTGATGTCTGCCCCTGCTCCTGTTCATACACGACAACGAGCAACACATCATCAACAGAGAATACATACTGGTCATAATCGAGATTCCGAAGAGAGATGGTATATGTGCCATTACCACGCAGGTTTTCTAAAACATCATATGCAAATGTCGCGGAAACATTCCTGGTGCTCATCACCATCTGTGTCTATGTATACCTTTTCCGGCTCAATCCGAATCTCGTTGAAACACGTAAATAAAGAGGGTACTACACCCTGATCAGACTGAATTCCGTGGCTTTTAGAGACGTATACATACAATCGTGCCAGTGTCAGGTTGCATCTGGGCGGTAATTCGACAGGAAGTGAATATTCACGGATCCGGTTATTCACAACAACCGGTGTACTATTGGGATCAGCGATCAGCCGGATGCTGCCGTTCACGGTACCGGATGCATATGTTATCAATTTCGAACCTCTGTACCCATAACGTGAAGCATCATCAGCTGGTGCTGCGCCTGCGGTTGGGCGTACCCCGCTGCTCCAACCCCAAGACCCGGAAGAACCGGATACCGGAAGGGAACTATAAATCAGGATATCTGAGACATATTTTGCGGAAAGACCAGTAGTCGTTGGATATTTTTGATCACCGCTCTGGTAATAATACCAGGACCTGCTGGTCTGCAGATTCGTGCCAGTCGAAATTTCCGAACACGTGTTCCCCCCAGGGGTTAACTGAAGTGTCGGCAAAAAATACCAGCTTCATACCATCAGTATAACCCGAATCGGGGTACTGGCCATCTTTATACCACGTGATGACCATCGGTCCCTGTCGTGATGTTGGGGTATAGACATTTTTATAGGCAAATTCCCTGGTAAAACCGTCAGAAGCCTTGAGGGTAACCGTATCTCCCGAAGACATCCCCCCGACAAGATTGCAAAGGTCCTTGAGATCCGTTCCTTTCACTGCACCCATGTCTTTTTCCGGATATGCATTGGTGTCCTCCTTTGGATTCCACCGCAGACGTTCCTGTGTAACCGGATCCGTCTCATCGATGAAGACCGGTCCCTGGTTATAATAATGAGTAAATCCATCTCCCTGAACAGGGAGCAGGTTTTCCATTTCCTGATAGGTTATGGTTTTTTCTGAAAGGATTGTTGTTCCGTCCTTTGCATACTTCACAATATGGAGTTGGGTGGTTGCTGCCAGTGCCGGTGCAGCACATGCTATGATTATTATTAAGGCGGTGAAGGATAATAAAAAAAAATTTTGATGAAAAAAAATCTTTATCATGACTCCACCTTTGTTTCCGGGATCCTCATTATTGGCTAGGCTGGGGGCAACATGACCGTGTCCACACCGTGAATTACGCCGTTGCTGCACTCTATATCAGTGATGATAACTGTTGCCCCATCAACACGGAGTGTGTTGTTAGAGACACTGATTGGCAGGGATCCTCCCTGGAGGGTCTGGCGAGGTGAGTTTCTCGAGATCCGCTGCCATCAGTTTTTCACTGACCATATGATAGAGCAGGATCTGCAACAGATCCCCTTGGGGGTCTTTGAGAAGGGCATCCATTGTGCCATCCGGGAGATTCTTGAAAGCGTCATCCGTGGGGGCAAAGACCGTGAATGTGGAGTTGGGATCAATGAGCGTGTCATTCAGGTCAGCAGCTCTCCACCGCAGCAACAAATGACGTAAACCGGCCATCGTCTTCAGCAGTTTCAACGATATTTTTCATCGCAGCCTGCGTCATGGGTCCTCCTGTCGATATGGTTGCTGTCGAGGTTGGTGCCGAATTTGATGTTACCTGGGGGGGCTGTGTCGTTGCACATCCTGCAAACAATACCATTGTCGTGATTATGACTGCCAATACAAGGAAAATACTCTTTTCTTCAAACCTGATACCTCCGCATCCCTGATCATCCAGAGAAGATTACCTAAATCTAATATGAATAAAATTACTATATTTTTATTTTCCCTCGGTTCATCTGTGCTGATAGATGGTGAAATAATTATTGCTCATGTCTTTGACGTTAGGCTGGCTCAGGCTCTGGATCTTGACTTTATAATCGCTGCCCGTAGACCCGGACCAATATATCGGCCATGTATACGAACCATGGCCTCCACTACCGATAGAAGTGCTGGAGCTGATAGTGCCAACTTCAATTCCTCCCTTCAACAGTATAATCTTCACTGCCGAACCGGGACTTCCTGAATAGTCCCAGGTGACCGTGTGCGAAGTGCCCCGTTGCCATGTCTCTCCACCGTTGGGTGATGTCACCGTGATTGACCCTGCCGAATCCGTGTTGGCAACAATGCTGAAGTAGTTATTACCGGTGTCTTTGATAGTTGGTTTGCTCGTGCTCTGGATCCTTACCTGATAATCCTTTCCCATTGGTTTATCCGATGGAATCTTCCAGGAATAGGAACCGGATCCCCCACTACCTATCGGGGTGCTCGACGCAAGGGTGAGTACTTGGGTGCCTCCCTTCAGGAGAACGATACTTACGGAGGAGCCTGGACTACCTGCATAACTCCATGTGATGGGGTACGTTTTGCCCCGTTGCCACGTCTCCCCTCCATTGGGGGATGTGACCGTGATTGAGGACGCAATTGTTCCTGTAGTGATGATGAAGTTATTGTTGCTGGTGTCTTTGACGTTGGGCTGGCTCAGGCTCTGGATCTTGACTTTATAATCGCTGCCCGTAGACCCGGACCAATATATCGGCCATGTATACGAACCATGGCCTCCACTACCTATAGAAGTGCTGGAGCTGATAGTGCCAACTTCAATTCCTCCCTTCAACAGTATAATCTTCACTGCCGACCGGGACTTCCTGAATAGTCCCAGGTGACCGTGTGCGAAGTGCCCCGTTGCCATGTCTCCCCGCCGTTGGGTGATGTCACCGTGATTGACCCTGCCGAATCCGTGTTGGCAACAATGCTGAAGTAGTTATTACCGGTGTCTTTGATAGTTGGTTTGCTCGTGCTCTGGATCCTTACCTGATAATCCTTTCCCATTGGTTTATCCGATGGAATCTTCCAGGAATAGGAACCGGATCCCCCACTACCTATCGGGGTGCTCGACGCAAGGGTGAGTACTTGGGTGCCTCCCTTCAGGAGAACGATACTTACGGAGGAGCCTGGACTACCTGCATAACTCCATGTGATGGGGTAACGTTTTGCCCCGTTGCCACGTCTCCCCTCCATTGGGGGATGTGACCGTGATTGAGGACGCAATTGTTCCTGTAGTGATGATGAAGTTATTGTTGCTGGTGTCTTTGACGTTGGGCTGGCTCAGGCTCTGGATCTTGACTTTATAATCGCTGCCCGTAGACCCGGACCAATATATCGGCCATGTATACGAACCATGGCCTCCACTACCGATAGAAGTGCTGGAGCTGATAGTGCCAACTTCAATTCCTCCCTTCAACAGTATAATCTTCACTGCCGAACCGGGACTTCCTGAATAGTCCCAGGTGACCGTGTGCGAAGTGCCCCGTTGCCATGTCTCTCCACCGTTGGGAGATGTCACCGTGATTGAAGGAGTTTGTGTTGGTTCCGTAACGGTGATATAATTTAGACGGAAGAGTGAATTGAAGCCAGCGGTGTTAGTTACAGTCAGGTTGACTGAATAGACGCCTGCTACATTATAGGTATATGTAGGCTTTTGTGTAGTATTGTCCGTTATACCATCATTGTTAAAGTCCCACGCATATGTCAAAGGAGTTGTTCCGGTCGATGCATCTGTGAACTGCACCAGAAGAGGTGCAGCTCCGGAGACCGGATCTGCTGAAAAGCCTGCAGTGGGCGGTGTTCTGCTATCAATGCCAGGACCACTTGGATCGATGATAATGCCGTTTGCGGTAATGTCGTTGTCACCTCGGTTTCCATCAACAAAGTGCAGTGTGATGATATTCTCATTAATTTCTGCACCCGTTGTGCCATCGAAGAGGAACTCATACCAGTGAGGAATGGCATTGTCCGGCGTCTTTCCATATTTATAGTATGTATCGACCGTCGTTCCTTTGGGGAGGTAGAGCTGTACCGTTACAGCTCCTCCGGGGGTTATACCATTGATTGCGAAATCAATAAATCCAAACGGCATTTCGAGATACACCGGGGTATCGGCCGGTGAGGGGTTGTCAACTGCCTGAACATCGGTGAGATGCATTCCTCCAGAGACTAACAAGGGTAACATATTCACCAGTCGTTGTATGGAACGAAGCGACGTTTCCCTGTTCGCTATCGGGTGTGCCATCACCATTCCCGTCATAGGCCGGATCTGTTCCTCCAGGACCCTGTTCCTCTGTGTCAGGAATGCCATCGTTGTCAGCATCTCTGTACCGTGATATAGCCGGTCTTGACTTCTGAATCACTCCCGGCACCGTTGGTAACGGTGAGGTTCACCGTGTAGGTACCTGCAGAGGTATAGGTGTATAACGGACTCTGGGTTGTGTTGTCCGTTATGCCATCGTTGTTGAAGTCCCAGGCATACGTCAGCGGTCCGGTTCCGGTTGAATGATCAGTGAACTGGACGGCAAGCGGTGCCGTTCCGGAGAGCGGAACTGCATCAAAGGAGGCTACCGGAGCGTCGGTGGTGCAACAAAGTCACTCAGGGTAATATGGGTGATGTTGCCAACCTTTTGCCTGCCGGTAAGGACGTACCGACGATCTTAAGAGGCCAGATATTCTTGCCGCTTATCTGTTTCGGGAGCGGAGTTCCGTTTAAGGCTATCTGCAACAATCCAGTTATCATTCCTTGCTAGCACTGCTGGAACTTGTTGACGAGAAATCCGGTGCAGATGCACCGTTGACGTTATACCCAAGGTCGCGAGGGTATCATTGAATGTCGTGGGATCGACTGTCATCGACACGGGCAAGGAGTACGCCAGAGTGCAATACCTGACCAGGTACCGCTCGCGTCGGTGTAGGTGAGCCGGTTACCGGCAGCGAGGGACTCAAAGTTCGCCCGGGTCAACTGCTCGCTTCCGACACCAGTGAGCGTAATGCTCCATTCATCGATCGGTGCCGAATTGACGGTAATATATTCTGTCTTTACACTGGAATTGCTCCCAACGCTGTTTGTCACCGTCAGGTTGACTGTATAGACTCCGGGAGTGCCGTAGGTATATGACGGGTTCTGGGTTGTGTTGTCCGTAATCCCATCGTTGTTGAAGTCCCAGGTATAAGTCAGCGGTCCGGTTCCTGTTGACTTGTCAGTAAACATAACCGTCAGAGGTGCTGTCCCGGTAACCGGAACCCCTTCGAACACTGCAAAAGGTCCTACCGGTGCGACTGATACTGGTACAAGACGAATCGATTTAACGCCTTTAACCGTCATAGCCTCCGGTAACATTCGCTCCGGTAAACCTGAGCGGCCAGTTCTCATCACTATCAGCAATGTGTGTACCGTTCAGGGAATTGGCAAGCGGTAGTTGCTGCTGCGGATAGTCTGCCTGCTGTCAATGGTCGTATTGTAACCATCTTTTCCGGTAATGACGATATTGTAACCAGCAAGTGCCTTTGATTCATTGTAGGCATTGGCGGAATGCTGATCGGCATCATCAACAAACCCGGCAAAGAACCATAACGGCATACCTTCCCAGACCCTGCCTTTGCTGTCAGTATAGGTCGCTTTATGATCTGCCCCGAACTGGCAGGCAATTGCCTCTTCGAGGAACGGTTTGCTTACGTTATAATTGAGACCGCCGATATCCCGGCCATCCAGTTCAAGGGTCCAGTCTGATTCCGGAGAGGAATAGACCTTGATAGTGGTGATGTATTTTGCTGAAAGTCCTGCGGCTGACGGGTACTGTATACCATCCTGGAAATTATAACGCCAGTACTGGGAGGGCAATGTCTCATGCATATCCCACTGTCCGTAGACGTGATCCCCACCGGGGTGAAGAAGAGACGCATCCCATCTGCATACTCTGGTACATACTGTCCGTCACCCCACCAGGCGATGATTGCATCTCCCTGCCGGGCCTGAACTGCCGGATTGGTATAAATCGATGAGTAGGGGAGAGTTGTTTCGAAACCGTCACTCGCAACAAAGGTAATCGTTGTTCCGGAACCCATGCCACCGACAAGTTCAGCAAGGTCATGAACGCGTGATCCTTTCACGACGTTCGATATCTTGAATCCACCGGGATAGGTTTCCTCCGGGTCCCACAAATTCGATGCGTTCAGCGTGAGCCCTTCGAACTTGTAGGCGGTTGTCCCGTCCCCGATGACCGGCAGGTTGCTTTCCATGTAGGTGTAATCTAACATACGTTTCGTTGATCACCGTTGTGCCGTCGCCTGCATACTTGATGATATGCAGTTTTGGCACCTCAACCGGCGTCTGGAAGTCGGTGAGCTGGATCTCAACGAGGTTGCCGACACTGTTGCCTCCGGTTGCACCAGTACCCACGAGCCTGAGCGGGTAGGGCGGGTGTGCTCCATCGGTCGGAAGCGGAGCACCATTCATGGTGTTGGCAACAATGAAGGTATTCGTTCTTGCCAATCTGCTGGCTGGTGAATTCCTTGGCGTATCCGTCACCTGCTTTCACAATGACTTTGTATCCTGCAGTTGCAGCAGCATCGTTGAACCCGTTGGGGCCGTGCGGGATCCGGTCATCGACCCATCCCATGAGCCGCCAGAGTGGAATACCGGTATATACATTACCGTTCGCATCGGTGTAGGTTGCACTGTGGCACGATGCCCAGTATTCGAATTCTCCCTGGGGGATCACATCGCTGATCTTACCGTTCAGTCTTCAGCTGCCAGTTTCCTGGAGGGATACTGGTCGGGAAGACCTTCAAGGCTGATCTTTGCAATATTCCGCCAACACGCTGCTGGTCGCCACTGGTTGTTGCAGGCCCAACCAGTTTGAGCGGTGCATCTGAACCGGTCAAGTGGGACTCCATTCATCTTGTAGGCAACGAAGTATCCGTTATTATGCGCTGCAGTCGCACTGGCAAACGTTGCATTGTATCCGTCTGCAGCAGAAACCCGGATGGTATATCCCATTGCTGCACGGGTGTCATTGAAGGTGAAATGACTTGAGGTCTCGATATCATCAACGGCACCGGCAAGATCCCAGAGAGAGACTCCCTGCCAGACATGTTCCGCTGGAATCTGTCCAGGTCACATTATGGTGGCAGGCAATTGCATCAATGAAAGTAACTCTGCGTGATGGTATCGGTAACATCCCCTTCAAGGGTGAGCTTCCATTCCGTTGGTGGCTGGGGAGTCCGGTGAGTTCTATCTTTGTAATGTTACCAACCTGTTGTCCGCCAAAGACTGCTGCTCCTTTCAGGTGGAGTGGCCAGCTCGCGTTTTCCGTTGGTCAGATTCGTTGGAAGGGGTTGCCCGTTGAGGGTGTTTGCCACAATGTAACTGTTATTTCGTGCGATGTCCTGACTTGCAAGTGTCGTATCCCAGCCATCACCACTGATCACCTTGACTGAATATCCCTGTGCGGCGATGCTGTCATTGAAGTTAAAGTGGTCAGGACCGACATCCGGGTTGTCATCAACCATACCGACCAGCACCCAGAGCGGTACTCCACCCCAGATATTGCCATCAGTATCAGTCCAGAATTTCTGATGACCGGATGACGGGCAGGCAAGACCCTGTTCAAAGAATGTCTTTGTGACACTCGTGTTCTTTGCGCCGCTTAGGGAGAGCGTCCAGTCGGATACCGTTGGCTGAGTCACCGATGTTCACCTTGATCTTAACAACCGCGGTTGCATTATACGACCGGATTGGGATCTTATTCGGGGCATAGTAGAAATTCACCTGATCGTTGTTTGCAGTTCAATGACATTCAGGCCATTGGCATGGTTGCCATAACCATCCTTGTAGACACCATTGACATACGCATACCAGTATTTCCGGTTGCTTTCGGATATACGTGCCGACATCATCGAGCAGCAGCACCTGGTCATATGACCAGCGCTTATCGGTTACGTTATACGTGAAACCCTGTAATGTTGCAACCTTATCAAGGGCACCGAGGGGGGTTGTCCGGTTAATTGTATACAATCCTCCGGTTACATTGTTATACGCCTGTTTTGTGAATGTTTCACCGGAGTCAGGTGTTACCGTCCCATCAAAGAGGGTGTCCACAACCGGACCTGGTGCCTGAATGTTTACCTTTATCTTAACAACCGCAGTTGCATTTACGACCGGATTGGGATCTTTATTCGGAGCATAGTAGAAATTCACCTGATCGTTGTTTGCGAGTTCAATGACGTTCAGGCCATTCGCATGGTTGCCGTAACCGTCCTTGTATACTCCATTGACATACGCATACCAGTATTCCGGAGATTTCTTCGGATATAGTGACCGACATCATCGAGCATACAGCACCTGGTCATATTGCCAGCGTTTGTCGGTTACGTTATAGGTGAAACCCTGTAATGTCGCAACCTTATCAAGGGCACCGAGGGGGGTTGTCCGGTTGATTGTATACAATCCTCCGGTCACGTTGTTATACGCCTGTTTAGTGAATGTTTCACGGGGATGAGCGTCGTCCCATCAAAGAGGGTGTCCACAACCGGTGCCGATGTGACCGAAATATAACCGGTCTTGACTTCGGAATCCGCTCCTACACTGTTCGTAACGGTGAGATTCACCGTGTAGGTACCTGCAGATGCATAGGTGTAGGACGGGTTCTGGGTAGTGTTGTCCGTTGTCCCATCATTATCGAAATCCCATGCATAGGTAGGGGTCCGGTACCAGTTGACTGATCGGTGAACTGGACAATAAGCGGAGCCGTTCCCGGTCAGCGGGACTGCTATGAAGCCGGCAATCGGAGCAAACGAAATTCACTCAGGCTGATTGAGTGATGTTGCCAACCTTTTTGCTGCGCGGAAAGTCCTGTGCCAACTATCTTGAGTGGCCAGTTGTTCTTGCCACCGATTTGTTTCGGAAGCGGGGTTCCGTTCAAAGTATCAGCAACAATCCAGGTGTTTACTTTGCCAGCATCTGACTGGATGTTAATGATGAGAAATCCGACGCTGATACATTTACAGTATACCCAAGTGCAGCCTGCCCATCATTAAATGTCACCGGATCGCTATCGTCAACCCGTGCAAGCAGCCGCCAGAGGGCAATTCCCGACCAGGTACCGCTTGCGTCAGATATCTTAACGGTTACCTGTCGCAAGCGACTCAAAGTTCGCCCGGGTCAACTGCTCATTGACCGTTCCCTTGAGGCTTATGCTCCATTCGTCAATTACCGGTTCTGTGGTCACGGTGATATAATTTGTTTTAACCTCATAATCGCTCCAGTATGTTCGTGACCGTCAGGTTCACAGTGTAGTTCCCTGCTTCGCTATAGATCATTGAGGGTACTGGAGTGTGGTATCAACCGTTCCGTCGTTATCGAAATCCCAAGCATAGGTCAAGGGTCCGGTTACGGTAGACTGGTCGGTGAACTGAACGGTAAGGGGTGCTGTACCGGAGAGTGGTGCTGCTGAAAATGCAGCAACAGGACCTCCCGGTGGTGTTACGAAATCATTGAGGAGAATCTGGGTAATGTTCCCAACTTTTTTGCCGAAAAGTCGGTGCAGCCTACTAAACAAGGACAAGTCTTCTGCCAGCAATTTCGACGGTAGCGGTGTTCCGTTCAAAGTATCGGCAACAATCCAGGTGTTGTTTCTTGCCAGCATCTGACTGGATGTTAATGATGAGAAATCCGACGCTGATACATTTACAGTATACCCAAGTGCAGCCTGCCCATCATTAAATAGCGATCGCTATCGTCAACCCGTGCAAGCAGCCGCCAGAGGGCAATTCCCGACCAGGTACCGCTTCGTCAGAATATATTTAACCGGTTACCTGTCGCGAGCGACTCAAAGTTCGCCCGGGTCAACTGCTCATTGACCGTTCCCTTGAGGCTTATGCTCCATTCGTCGATTACCCGGTTCTGTGGTCACGGTGATATAATTTGTTTTAACCTCATAATCGCTCCCAGTATGTTCGTGACCGTCAGGTTCACGGTGTTGCACGTACTCCCGCTATAGATCATTGAGGGGTTCTGGAGTGTGGTATCAACCGTTCCGTCGTTATCGAAATCCCAAGCATAGGTCAAGGGTCCGGTTCGGTAGACTGGTCGGTGACGTGAACGGTAGGGGGTGCTGTACCGGAGAGTGGTGCTGCTGAAAATGGAGCGACAGGAACTGCCAGTGGTGTTACGAAATCATTGAGGAGAATCTGGGTAATGTTCCCAACTTTTTTACTGCCGGAAAGCCCGGTGCCAACTATCTTGATGGCCAAGTGTTCTTGCCACCGATTTGTTTCGGTAGCGGTGTTCCGTTCAAAGTATCGGCAACAATCCAGGTGTTGTTTCTTGCCAGCATCTGGCTGGAGGTTAGTGACGAGAAATCCGATGCTGATACATTGACGGTATACCCAAGTGTGCAAGTGCATCGTTGAACGTCGTAGGATCACTATCGTCAACCCGTGCAAGCAGTCGCCAGAGGGCAATTCCCGACCAGGTACCGCTTGCGTCAGAATATGTTAACCGGTTACCTGTCGCAAGCGATTAGAAAGTAGGCCCCGGTAAACTGCTCATTGACCGTTCCCTTGAGGCTTATGCTCCACTCGTCAATGGGGCCCGGATTCACTGTAATAAAATTGGTCTTGAGTGCTGCGTTACTGCCTGCACTATTTGTAACTGCTGAAAATTAACGGTGTACGTGCCCGCTTTGAACTGTAAGTATGTGATGGACTCTGGATAGTGGAATCAACGGTTCCATCATTATTGAAATCCCAGGCATATGTAAGAGGAGACTTTTCCCGGTTGACTGATCCGTGAACTGGACGGTAAAGGGTACTGTTCCGGATTGGGTATTCCGGAGTAAAGCAATGCCGTGAACTAGGCGGGGCCTGGTTACTATAGATGAGGATATCGGATACCGTTTTTACTGAAACACCACCGGATGAGGGGTATGTGCCGCTATAATTATACCAATAGGTTGGGCGCCCAGCAATCCCGCATATCTGCGTTTCCAAAGACATGCCAGCCCGAGGTATTCCAGCCATAGGTGTTGGTTTTCGCATCGGCAAACATGACGAGGCGCATTCCGTCAGCATAACTGCCGACATATCCCTGATCTGCCCGGTTCCATGTGATACCCATTGGTCCCTGACGGGGGTTAGGTGTGTAGATGTACTCATAGGGGAATGTTTTGCTGAATCCGTCACTTGCCTTTATTTTTACCGTTTCTCCTGACGACATCCCGCCAACAAGGTTGCAGATATCCTTAAGGTCGCTCCCTTTTACTGCTCCCCAGTCCCTGTCAACAATATTCTGCCATTCTGCATTATCCCACAGGTCAGTATCATTAAACGTAGGTCCCTGGCTGTAGTAATGACTGACGCCATCACCCAGAACTGGCAGGTTTGCTTCCAGCCAATCATATGTTCTGGTAGTTTCGTTGAGGATAGTTGTTTTATCATTCGCATATTTTACAATATGGAGTTGAGTGGTCGTTGCCATTCCCGGAGTGACCAGCAAAATCAAGGCGATGCAAAACAAAACAACTCGTAAAATTCCATTCTTACATTTGGTTCTCATAACAATAACCTCACCAGATAAATTTCCAGAGGACAAACAAGCACAAACAGAATATTTTGTCCAGCACTTATAGGAATGAAATTATTAATAATAAATTGTTGCTATGCATAGTCAAGTTAACTTAGATTATATTTACATATATAATTGTTTCTATGATAAACATTGATGCATGGCAACAACAGACATTCAAGTTGATTTTCCTGATTGCGGGGATAAAAAACTCTCAAATTTAGGGATTCCATCATAATATTCACGGATTTAAACCAGAATTTATTTAAAAATTGAATAATTTCGAAAAGTTAAAGTCTTTTAGCTAAATTATATATTTTTCCTTCATTTCAGTTTTCAGAGAGTTAAAAAAATACTGGAACTATAATCTGATATGACCATGGCCTTTTGAGTTATGGCGTTCATTATATCCAGATAAGTAATTCTGTAACTTTGGTCAGAAAATCCAATAAGGGCAAAAACAATTCTGCAAAGGAATAATTGTATATCCTTTAAAAAAAGGTTAAAATTGTGAATCTGAAGCTGTTCTATTGTTCAATTCCATTTACCCACGAGGGGTTTATCTCCCGTTGTTCCAAAGTGGAAACTCTTATTTACGCAGCCGGTCTTCGTGGTTTCAAGATACCAGGTACCACTTGCTGGACGGAATATACCCACATCGGTTATCCCGTTCCTATCCCAGTCACCAATAACCGGAATATCACCGGTTGTTCCGAAGTGGAAACTCTTGTTCAACTACACCGGTCTTCGTTGTATCCAAGATACCAGTTGCCGCTTGACGGACGGAATATGCCTGCATCGGAAATCCCGATTCCCATCCCAGTCACCGACAACAGGAATATCACCGGTGGTCCCGAAGTGGAACGTTGATGCAACCACTCCGGTTTTGGTAGTGTCCATATACCAGTTCCCGGTGGACGGACGGAATATGCCAATATTTGTAATTCCCGGTGTCCAGTTCCCGACTATTGGTATGTCTCCGTTCGAACCGAAATGGAAGGTTTTGTAGACTCCACCGGTTTTGGTGGCGTCCATATACCAGTTCCCGGTGAGCGGACGGAATATACCTGCATCGGATATCCCATTCCCATCCCAGTCACCGACAACAGGAATATCACCGGTGGTCCCGAAGTGGAACGTTGATGCAACCACTCCGGTTTTGGTGGTGTCCATATACCAGTTCCCGGTGAGCGGACGGAATATACCTGCATCGGAAATCCCATTCCCATCCCAGTCACCGACAATAGGAATATCGCCTGTGGTCCCGAAGTGGAACGTTGATGCAACCACTCCGGTTTTGGTGGTGTCCATATACCAGTTCCCGGTGAGTGGACGGAATATTCCACATTGAATCTCTGGATTTGAAGCGGGGGGTGTTGTAACCGTAATATAATTGGTTTTAATTTCACTATCGCTCCCGCCCGTTCCGGTCACCGTGAGATTAACCGCATAAATCCCAGGTGATGTATAGACAAACGAAGGATTCTGTGTAGGTACTATCGATGATCCTGTCATTATTAAAATCCCATTTCCATGAAGTAATCCCTGTCCCGGTCGACTGATCGGTAAATTTGACCGCAAGCGGGACTGTGCCTGAAGTACGATTTGCATAAAATCCGGTGACAGGGAGAGTAACGTCGGTGTGCTTACGGTAATAAAACCGGACTTTAATTCGTTGTCGCTACCTCCGGCATTGGTGACCGTAAGCCGGATATCGTATGCTCCTGCAGAGAAGGTATATGACGGGTTCCGGGCTCCGGATCCGAATTCTGTCCAGACTTCCACCATTGATCCTGTACTCCCATTTCCAGGAAGTCGGTGTATTGGTAGACTGATCCGTGAACCTGCACAAGAAGTGGAGTCGTCCCGGACTGCACATTGCAATGAAAGCTGCCAACCGGAGGCACCGGAGCAGGATTCACCGTAATATAATTGACCTTCAGTTCCGGATCACGGCCTGCAATGTTCGTGACCGTAAGATTGACAGAAAATGTTCCTGCATTAGTATAAGTGTATGTTGGGTTCCTTACGGTTGAATCAATCGTACCGTCGTTATTGAAATCCCATGCGTACGAAAGAGGGGCTGTACCGGTTGACTGATCGGTGAACTTTACGGAGAGGGGAGCGGTCCCGGATTGCGTATCCGATGTAAAAGCCGCTAACGGTGCAACAGGTGGGGCCTGGTTACTATAGATGAGGATATCGGAAACCGTTTTTACTGAAACACCACCGGACGAAGGCCATGTGCCGCTATAATTATACCAATAGGTCGGTGCCCAGCAATCACGCATATCGGCATTGCCAAAGACATGCCAGCCTGACGTGTTCCAGCCATAGGTATTGGTTTTTGCATCAGCAAACATCACCAGGCGCATTCCGTCAGCTATAACTGCTGACATACCCCTGGTCTGCCCGGTACCATGTGATACCCATAGGCTCCCTGACGGGAGTTGGGTGTGTAGATATACTCATACGGGAAGTATTTTGCTGAATCCATCACTCGCTTTAATTTTTACGGTTTCTCCGGCAGACATTCCACCTACAAGATTACAGATATCCTTAAGGTCGGTTCCTTTGACTGCTCCCCAGTCCCGGGTGTCAATATTCTGCCACTCTGCATTATCCCACAGGTCAGAGTCGTTAAACGTCGGCCCCTGGCTGTAATAGTGTGTTGTTCCATCACCAATGACAGGCAGATTCGATTCGAGCCACTGGTACGTCTTTGTGGTCTCATTCAGGATAGTTGTCCCATCATTTGCATATTTTACAATATTAATAGAAGTTGTCACCGCAGTGACGGGCGTAAAAATAATCGTCATAAATCCAAGCAGCATGATAACAAGACTCACATGGTGGAGCAACCGTTCCTGAATCCCCACACTTCGGCAATCGATTTTTTCTGTCATAGCCAGAGATGATAATAGATTGTCCTGTCATATATTTTTTGATATATTCGTTCAGATAGTTAAAATAAAATATTTAACAATTTTTAATCCAGAAGTTCATGAAGAACGCACGACGGGATGTGTTCCGATGAAAGAGAAGAGGATCGCTGTTTACACAGGAAAAAATACCGGACCGGATAGGTGATGGATTTTTGAAGTCATTGGGAGAGCAGTCAGGTTTACCAGGCTTTCTGAGTTCGACCCGTTCAAGAACTGTACCCATTGGAAATATTGTAGTTACATTCCTTAAATCAGATGAGACATTTGCAACCTGAATCACATCAATACTCAAGGATTTGGTTCCCGGATTGATCATGACCCGACTGTATCCAAGGGTATTTTCCAGACTTTTTTCAGAACCCGTCGATCTTCGTCGCGTTCAGCGAGTATGCCGGAGCACCCCCTCGTCCTTCAGTGATATACGGTGATGCCGGATTTTTCGATTCTCTCATATGCGTGAACATGGCCGTTGAAGACGACACTCACATTCTCTGAAAGGAATACCGGTTCAAACGCTTTCCGGAGGTTCTCAAATCCCCCAAAGTGGTTCTCCTCTGAGGTATACAGCGGGTGATGGACGAATCACAATTTTCCATTTATCAGTAGACGCAGAGGTCTGGTTTTGAGCCACTGGGCCTGTTCAGCAAGCGATGAGCCGGGCATCATCATTTGAATCGAGAACAGCGATATGGACATCCCCGCATTCAATTGAGTATATTCCATCAGTCCCAAACAGGTCATTTGAAAGCGAAGAGTTTGAGTCGTGATTTCCCCGGACGGCAGCATACGTTGTCGTAGCAAACAACTTTTTTCCGGCAGTAAAAAACCTGTCCCATTCCTCAGGATCATCAGGATTACTTACGAGATCTCCGGTATTGATTACAAAGGAGATGTTGGATTCACCCGCTGATCCTGTCCGCAACGATCCTGTGCCTTTCGGTCTGGGTGAAATAGGGTGCCTGTTCCCGGGTGTCGCCATACACGATGAATGAACACTCCCCTTTTTCTGGAAATGTCACGAAGCTCTGGTGAATGCCCGAATTGCCCATCCTGTTGCAGGGCATAGTGATAACGCGTCCCTGGTTCAAGACCCGTCAGGGAAATCATTGTGAGGAGGAGAGAGTTTATTCACGATAACTGAATGGTCGTACAACCCGGTTTTGTTAAAAAATGACTCATTCGCGTAGAAGCAGGTTGTCAGGAATGACCGATTGAGGATACCAATTGATGACGGTTGCGTTATGGGTTGTCGAGGTGACATAAGGGATTATCGTAAATTGACGAGATACTCCATCCATTTTTACCGCACTTCCTGAACCTGCAAGAAGCAGACCCGTTAAAAGAATAAGAACAGTGAAAGGACAGACAAACAGATCGCACCTTCAGATCATTCCCCTCCTTCTAAAATACGCACATTTTCCGGATGAAAGAGCGCGATACAGTGTTTTCCCAATGAAGGGACTAGGGGTAAGTCCATTTTTCCGTTGTACAACTGCCGTCAAGGGGAGCCCACCACCGATACGGATTTTCACCGATTGTTCCGACGGGAGTATATCCGTCACGATACCGGAAACTGCATTCAGTGTCGTGCCAGAGAACGTAGGCGGTTTCTCATCGACAAGATGACACCTGTTCTCCGGAGATACAGATAGAAACCAAAGCCCCTTCCACTGCGGTGTGCCTTTACACGTATGTGATTACCTTCAATATCCAGGAGCGAGGAAGTTCCATCGCAACTCAGGTACTGTGCCGCTGAATATGTTATCGATACCAGCAAATTTTGCTGCTGCCTGTGAACGCGGAGAGTGGAAAATGTCATCAGCAGAACCGGTCTGGACGAGGGATCCCTCAATAATAAGTGCCACACGATCACTGACACCATACGCCTCATCCCGTGAATGACTTACCTGCACAATAGTCAGGTCCTGGCTTTTTTTCACCGCAAGCATCATCCGCATACATTCTTCGCGACTACTGGGGTCAAGCGCTGAAAATGGTTCATCAAGCAGGAGGATATCGGGTTTTACCGCAAGCGCCCGTGCAAGTGCAACCCGCTGTTGCTCTCCTCCGCTCATAGAGGAGGGATAGCGATCCATAAGGTGATCAATAGTGAATTCCCTGAGCAGTGATCTGACCCGCTGATCAATTTCAGGTTCTGTGATATTCCGTAGCCTTAAACCAAACGCGATGTTTTCAAATGCTGTCATATGAGGGAACAGGGAATAGTCCTGGTAGACAATGGCGATGCGTCGTTTTTCAGGAGGGAGGCTGCTGACATCGATTCCATTCAAGAGGATTCTTCCGTAGTCTGGAAACCTGAGTCCGGCAATTGTTTCCAGCAAGACCGTCTTTCCGGCCCCGGAAGGCCCCATAATGACCAGGTATTCACCCCTGTTGATTCGCAGGTCGACATCGTGGAGGCTGAAATCTCCTACGGACAGGGATATTTGCTCAAGCACGATCATGATCGTGGCTCCCCGCTTTCCGCGTTACCCATCGGAATGCGATGAATACGGCGATACAGATAACAATCATAATAAATGCAACACTCCGGCTTTCTGCAAGCCCACCGGTAGTGAACCGCTGGTAGATGAGCGTTGACACGACCATCGGGAAGTAAGCAATCATAACGACGGCTGCAAATTCCCCGACTGCCCTTCCCCATGCAAGGAATGAGCCCGAAAGCAGGTGTCGTGTCGAAAGTGGTAGCGTGATATGCCAGAAAGCGTAAAACTGTGAAGCTCCAAGGGTCCGGGCAACATTTTCCAGGTGGACCGGGACTTTCTCAAACCCTTCTCTGACGGCGTTGATATAATAGGGGGATGATACAAAAATCATCGCCACAACGATACCGGCGAAATGCATCCTCGAAGATTATCCCGACGCTTTTTAACGGGGCACCCAACAGTACCACGGGACATAAAAAGGAGATAAACCATCAGCCCTGCCACGGTATGAGGCAGGACAAGCGGGATGTCGACCAGGTTCTCCACAATTTCTTTTAATCGGTGGTACTCCGTGCGAGGACATATGCAAGAGGTGTACCAGAAAATAACGAGGAAGATTACTGCCATTAGTGCTGCAACCATGGTCAGGAGGATTGCTTCTATCACACCGGATTCTGATGCCACAGAGGCAAGGTGTGACAGGTCTGATAATTCCGGTATTGCAAGGCTCAGGAGGGCCAGGAGGGTTATGATGATCACTACACTCCCCATAAGCCAGAATAATATCAGGCAGGGGTCAAACCGGATTCTGGTTGTCATGATTCACAATTCCACTCATTTCTCTTCCTGATTTCACCACTTCCGGCTGCAGAATCTGATCATTTCAGTGGCGCTGGCCATCCTTTCCCCCCGTTCTTTGCCATCAGGACAACCATATCTGCAAACTCCTGTGCAAGCTTTTTATTTGGTGCATTATTCGGTACAGTGACTGCATAGACAATCGGTTGCCCGGTCCTGTCCTGGCCAATCGAGCACTGAACCGCTGGAATCCAAGGATCACCCTGACTGTTCTGTACTCATCTGCATAGTCCGTCGAGCTCAAATCAATTTCTGGCGGAAGGCTGACCCACCGGAGATCATGCCCTTCTGCCACGCTCCGGTATTCGAATGCGTAATCGATACCACCAGCCTCGAGATGGGAAAGAACAAAGATACTGCCGTCACGGATAACGAGTTTCCCATCAGATGGACGGAGCACTTCCGGAAGTCTGGTTATTGCTGTGTTACCGTCTTCTCTGGACCACCAGAGGAGGTGTGAAGTGACTGCCGATAAGAGCAGGAAACAGGGTTGTATTCTGGTAGTACCGGTCAGCCAGCAGGGCAACCATTATTGCACGGTAGCCTGCCGCATCGAGCATCGGGTTGGAGATCCCAACACGCACATCAGGGCGTGAAAGCACCTAGTACCAGTTCTCTTCGGTGTATCTCATCAGCATACTTACTTTTGTTCGTGAATGCGATGACCATTGCATTCGTTGCAAACGGCAGGTAGGAATCGGTGAAATTTACACCGGTTGAAGGGTCTTTCCTGAACATGAGATCGGGGATCAGGGACGCATCTGCTACAGCGACAACATCTATGGGCCGGTGGAGGTCCGTGACCTGCCGGATCGCCTGTATGCTGCCGTGCCCTTCTACCTGGACATCGACATCCGGGTGTTGTGATTCAAAGGCTTTTTCCACTTCTTCAAACGGCTGGAGAAGGCTGCCTGCCGGAACAACTTTTAGTACTGGTTTTCTCCTGTGGCTTTTCACTTGCGACACAGCAGGTACTTCCGCAGATCAGGATTATGAGCACCAGGGCAATTGACAGCCAGAAGGCCTCGGGAGTATTCATTTCCTTTTAATCTCGATCTTATTCACCCACTTCACCCACGCACTCCCTTCGGTTACGATACCTGGTTCATCTGACATGATGACAATCCTTGCCGGCCCTCCGTCATCGTAGGATACTGGTTTGTTGTCCTGTTCATACATCAGAATAATACGGAGTGGCGGAGAGGGAATTTCTTTGAGATCGGTATTGAACGTCACAAACCCTTTTCCAGCAAGCTGATCTGCATCAAATACCCACAGGTACCCGTCCGGTGCCGAGATCCAGACCTGGTCTCCAGGGCCCATTCCACCCACATCAGTGATAAGAGTCCTGAGATCGACACCGGTAGCAGATATATGGCCCAAACCGGATCCCGGTTGTGGAAACTGCATATCCATATCCTGTCACCGCGGGATAGTGGTGAAGGTCATCAAGGGTAAGGACTTTTTCGGTAGTCCCATTCAGGATCAGATGCCAGTCCCTGATTGCCGGGTCTGGTAACCCGTGCCACTGCATCTTTACTTTCAGTGATGCACCCGGAAAATGTGGTGAATGCAATAATAACCAGAAGGAAAGCACAAAACAACCATATTTTCCTTGAAGTCATCTTTTACACCCCATTACAAGGGCGATGCCCAATCCGATCGTGACTGCTGATAAGGGCAGAACAGGACTAAGGTTTGCGGATTGCGTGGTTGCGGTTGTAACTGGTGCCGGGTAGGTCTCATCCATCTTGGAGGAGTAGGATTTTGGCAACGCATCCGATGTTCCGTTATACCCTCCCGGATAAATCCTGACCTCGTCCACCCACTTCACCGTGTACCCGCTGGTCGAGGGGTACAGATTGTCAAAAAGATGAATAGTTTCTGCCGGCATCACTTTACGCATGTCCTCATTCCCGAACACATGTTTTCCGGCCTTATTGGTTGAGTTATCAGCAAGGAATACCAGTCTCATTCCCACATTGTAGTCCGGGGGATAACCTGTACCCTGCCGCTCACCGACCGCAGATTCTTCACCATTAAACCAGCAGACCGTGATTATTCCCTGGCGGGGATTCTGGTTTGTATATATTTGCATAGGGTAACTCCACATGATACCCGTCACCTGCCTTCACCATGACTTCATCACCCGGCACCATCCCTCCTTCGAGGTCACACAGGTCCCTGACTGCAGTCCCTTTCACCGCTCCCATATCTTTGAAGTTGGTGGTCTCGTTTGCATCCCACTGTCCCTCTTTGTCATCAGTAAATACCGGGCCCTGGTGATAGTAATGGGTTTTCCCATCTCCCTGAACCGGCAGGTTCTTCTCAAGCCACAGGTAATCGACCGTTGTTTCGTTAAGCACGGTTGTTCCATCAGGACCATACCTGACGATATGGATTGTTGTGGTCGGTGCGGCCTGGACCCCTATAATCAAAAGGGAGAGTATGAGAAGTCCGACGGCGATACTGAGAAAAATATTTTTTTTCGTCATTTTCATCAATCCTCGATATATTCGCAAAACTGGTTTGGTTTTAACGCAGTTGTTTGCCCATTCCCGCAATCATTCCCACAATTGAAAGCGCAATCATCGTGGTCACCGGAGAGAGAGGGGTTTTTTGAATAGGGGTAGGCTCCGGGGTCTGGTTCATTTCATTGTCTGCCTCATGACTGAAGATCATCACATCGGAGACATATTGCACCGAGAGTCCGGTCGTAGTCGGATATTTTTCATCTCCCTGGCGATAGTAATACCAGTAGTCGGGAGAGGCAGATCTTTGCCAGTCATTGTTTCCGAAAACATGGAGGGTCCACGGGTTTGAGGAGGTATCGGCAAAAAAGATGAGACGCATCCCTGTGCGGTAATCCGGAACATAACCTTCATCGGCACGATACCATGCAATCACCATCGGACCCTGGCGGGTTGCTGGCAGGTAAACATTTTCATAGGCAAAGGTTTTGGAAAATCCATCATGGCTTTGATCTTCACGGTATCCCCGGGAGCCATTCCCCCTGCGAGATCGCAGAGATCTTTAAGATTTGTCCCTTTGACAGCACCCATGTCCTTCTCCTTCACATTTTTGTCTTCTGCAGCATTCCAGCGAAGCTGTTCTTCACGAACCGGATCGGCATCATCAACAAAAACCGGGCCCTGCAGATAGTAATGGGTCTTCCCGTCTCCCATCACCGGGAGGTGTGTTTCCATCCACTGGTACGTAACGGTAGTTTCATTGATCACGGTCAATTATCAGATGCGTATCTGACAATGTGGACCTGCGTTGTTGCGGCAGATACGCCGCTATAAGTGAAACTATGACATAGCAGAGGATGACAAGGAAAGAAATATCATTCGGGATAACCGTGGCATCTTTTAACCCCCTGGCACCTTATAATTTTTGTATTCAGTTGTTGTGAATAGGTGAGAATATGTTATAAATATTGTATTTTGAAATTTAGTTAACTACTTTGTTAATTAATAAATTCCCTTACAGACGCCGCAGTGTTTATTCGGAAAGATGAAAAAATCCAGGATAGTATCAAAAGACCCGTTCTGGATTGCAAACGACACGTCACCGGAATCGTTCATCGGACCGGAATGATTCTGCACAGTGCGTACTGTGTTCAAGCCATCCTGATGAGGCATCCGGATACGCATCGAATACCGGCACATAGGGTTTCAGGTCAAGAAGCGGTGTCCCGTCCAGGATATCCACATCTTCGATGATCAATGTTGTACCTTTCACTTCGATGAGCCGCACAGTCGAAAGCCCGATTGCATTCGGGCGTCGGGGTGCTCGTGTGGCAAACACCCCGCGGGGAGTGGTGTCAAGAAATGGGGTTACGGTGAGCTGGTATGACGGGCAACGATGAAATGCATAGATCAGGAAAAGATGGGAAAAACCTTCAATATCCCTAAGCCCTTCAGCATATTCACTAAAATATTTCGACACTACCCCGGATACCCCTTGCCCCGGTCGGCTGGATAGGCATACCTGTGATATCGGTAAATGGCGTATGGATAATACCGATTGGGACAAATGAGAGCAGATCCCGGGTTTTCTCTTCATCCTGCATATACCGGAATCACCATTTCAGTAGAGAAAGTTTTCCCTGCAAAATGTTTTTAATGAAATTGGAGAATAATCTGGGTTCAGGAGATCGGTAACCCTATGACGATTCCTGCGCCCGATTGTCCTAAAAAAATTATCTGGTAGTTCGTTGACCAGTATCATCAGTTGACATGTCATTTTAATTGTGGCATCTGTTGTGTGCATGTGTCCGGTTGGTGCTGATCCCAAAGGGACACTAAATATGTCACACCGATATATAATAATATTTTTCTTTTAACTTTAAATTTATATCAAACAAAAATATTTATCAAAGGGGAATCTACAGTTGATCAATGCCCGCTACCGGTATACCGAAAACCCGACAACATTCCGACAGGGAAAAATACCGGCGCGTTCAAAAAAATATACTTGAACTCACTCTCGAACAGTTGCACAAACTGTATAAAGACAATCCAGTCCGCCCGGGCAGGCTTATCCGTCTTGCAATAAAACCCCACTGGAATACCGTGCTCGGTTCGAATAATGAGTGCGGAATGGCTACAAATTTTATGGGCATTCACGGTCACCAGGTTGACCGGACAGAAAACCAGAAATTCCTGAACCTGGTGGGAAAACCGCTTTTCGAGATTGCTGACAGGGGAATCCATGCGACCGATCTCCATGGAACGTTCCCTGGGTATTGCTGCAATAAGTGCACTTTCCCAACAGTTTCTCTGGATCATCTGTCGATAAGGAATCGAGGATTTCTTGCACAGTGCTGGATACCGGGAGATAAACTTGTCCAGCAGTACCCGACACTCTCCCGGCTGGTCACAAAAAATGACATAGTTACGATTGTCGGATATGGTAATGAGGTGCGAAATCTCCGGGGCAGATGCCGCGAGCTGCATGTAATCGATATGCTTCCTCAGGAGGCATTTGAGACCGTGATTATTGATAACGGGATCACGTATGGACCCAGAGACATTGTTGTTCATTCCGCCAAAGATAATGAGAAGGTTTGAAGGGCTGCTGATGTTGTGATCATCACGGCATCCACACTCGTTAATGGACACATTTGAGGATATTGTGAAATATTCCGAAAAAGCTCGTCTTGTCGGTTTGTACGGACCGGGTGGTTCAATTAATCCCGGATGTATTTTTTGAGCGGGGTATCGATTTTATCACATCATTCCGGGTAGCAGATCCTGTCCGGTTTTCTGAGGACATGATTAACGATCATGATATGGAATTTGCCCTCAGGACCTACACAGAACCAGTATATGTTCATGCGCCCGCTCGCCAAGACACGAAGGAACTCCGATCCAGAATATGCTGCAACGAACGTCAGATTCCTAAAAAGATAGCCTGTCTGAGATTATCAAATCAAAAAAACCCTATGTATCCACTGCCTTCGACCAACAGGAACAAACACCGTTTTCGGATTATGAACACAAAACCACGGGCTGATGAAGGGATTAAATCCTCCGTTCAAAAATATTTATTTTACCATTACCTTTACTTTCGCTTTTTCCTCTTCTGACTTCTGGACAGGTTTTTTCATCCACGTAAGGTCATTACCCTGGAATGCAAACGAATTCATGAACGTATCCTGACATCAAGGGTACGATCGAAGTATTGAATTCTGCGGAACGATAAGGAGAATATTACTTTTCTGAACCTGCCCGTAGGGTCCGGTTACTGAAGAACGCATACGTTCAATTTTATCCTTTGAGCATATTTTTTTCAAAAGAGACAAGGACTCTGGTTGATTCCCTGTTTCCGGAAATCATCCGTTCGGCAATATATTCCCGGTCATATCCTTCTGTCTGCTGGCACAGGGGTAATTCTCCAGCCGTCGTAGGTGGAAAAGAACCGGTTGATCTCCTGCCTGGCAAACTGGTGCATAATATCCTGGCTGCTTCCCATATTCAATCAGTGATAGTTACTCAATATTCAATAAAAATCTATGGTTTTATAGGCGATAAGAATAATTTTAAAAAAGTAAACTATTTTTGGGATACAAAATGGTTTTATTAAATAAAGTAAAATAGAGGTTACCCAGTCAGTGGGTAGTACGAAATTCCGAGTCAGGTGTTTGATCAAAAATACGACACGAAAATTCCCTTTCGTTGCCACGACAGGAGGAATTAAGATCCAAACTTTTTTTATTTTTTTCTGACAATGATCTTTAGATTGGTTAAACATAAATAATTAATAAAAATCTATTTTAACTTATTTTAATAAACAACTATTGGAGATAATTATGCAGGAAATACTTGATGAAGGTATTAACATTCTCTATGCTATTGTTCATGATAGTGAAGATGCAGAGGCTCGCGAAGACCAGAAGGAAGCGGTGAGGCAGATTAAACGACTGGCCATAGCAGGTAACCCTGAAGCAGTCAATGCTTTGGAACGACTGAGGCGAACTCCTGATATGCACCCATTTCTTCGGGAAATACTCGTCGCGTGAAAATCTCCAAAAAGAAAGTAAAGGAAATTTTCCTTTTTAATAAAAAAAATTTAGAGAAGGATGGATCTCATTCAGCCCGGATAATCGTCCCGGCATTCTTTCCTTTTATTGCTTTTTCGATATTTCCTTTGATATGACAGTTGATGATCTTCACCTCTTTTACGTGGGCAGCGTCTTTTAACAGTTCAACAACCATCGGTTCGATCACCAGGTTTTCAAGGTTCATCTCAAGCAGTTCGGAAGCAGTGATCTCTTTAATAAATTCCGCATCAGGGTGCGTTACCGGATCCTGCATGTACAGCCCGTTCACATTTTTCCCGATAATACAGTTCTTTGCTCCCATGACCTCAGCAATCAGGAAAGCACCGGTATCAGTGCGGTGGGGAGGGATCGACCCGGATTTGGCAGGATGCTCGTAGAGCCCGTAGGGGGGCGTCCCGTGCATCACCGGAAGCATCCTGAGCTTGAGCAGGCTGGGAAGTTCCAGAAGATCCCCCGTATGGATCCTGACGCCATTGTATTTTGAGAGAAGGATTGAAACCATAATCGCATTCTGTTCAGAAATCTTTGCGGAAAGTTCTGCAAGAACACCAGTCGGCATACCAAGGTCCATACCGACATCCATAATATGCCGTACCCGGCCACCGCCCCCGGTTACAATCAGCATCTGGTGAATTTTTGAAAGCTCCCCAATCTCTTCGACAAGGGGATACATCACTTCACGGCCGTAATCAATCGCCGCATGTCCACCGATTTTAATAACATTCAGGTCCGGCGTTATCCGTATCTGTTCTCCGGTCGCCCCCTTCCTGCGAAGTCCTTTCCTGACGAGAGTTTCTCCCTGTAGTCCACTTTTTATCTCAAACTTTTTTTCCATAACCAGTCACGACATCATTCCTATCACCAAGCAAAGTTATAAGCCATTGTAAACCAGTTGGTATATCAGAAATCAGTCATTCCCCCCATGCAAAAAGATAATATCATAGGGGAATGAGTATGGTTGGAGGAAATAACATGAAGATTTACGTCCGTGAACGCCAGAAAGTTGGCGAGGGAGTTGAGTCACCGAAGTATCGAATCGTTGCGGTAACCGGCGGCCAGATCCAGATTGAAGCTACCCATTTCAGGAAATTCGAGATCGAGCAGATCGCCAAGGATATCAAAGCTGAAGTAGTCTACATGAAACCGGTTGCAGACGACCAGAAGAAAAAGAAGCACGGATAAGATTCAGAAATTTTCAGGCTCTTAAATTTCATCTTTTTTTTTACAAGGGCTACCTGCCCTATCTTTATGCTCTCACATCTCCAATTATTATTAACCATGGCTGCCCTCTCGGTTGATGTGCTTTTTGATGCAGGAGTCCGTCTCCAGCTCGCGGAGCGATCAATATCTCTGACTTTCGCGAAGGATACAATCCAGATAAAATTTCCCACAACACGGAGGCTGGCAGAATTTCTTGAGGTTCCGCATTACTACATCCTTCCCTATTTTGCGATGATGGAGGAAGAAGAACTGGTAACACGCGCAGAACGAATAGGGATCCTGACTACTGCAAAAGGCAGCCGGAAAATGATTGATTTGATGAAGGAAAAATACCTCAGGGAAACCGAGGATATCCTCGGAAGTTCTGTTTTTAAAGAAATCATAAAAAAAATCCCTTCTGAATAATCAATCGTTGCATTTTTTTCCGGTATTTTCGGATTCGACTGGTATACCAATTGCTTATCAATTGGTTAACATTGAAATATTAACAATTCAAAAAAGAAATAGTTTTCATTGATAACGCTGAATTTAATTCTGTAAAGGATTGATGTGCATATGAAACGTTTCTTTAAAGTATCACTGGGTATCCTGATAATCTTCCTCCTGATCGGAGTTGTTGTCATTACAGGATGTACTACAACACCAGCAGCTAACACAACTGTACCAGCGACAACCGCGGTCAGCGAAAAGCCAAAGACTGCTTATCGCAACCACGACGAGCCTGTACGACACCGGGCTGTTAAACTATCTTGAGACAAAGTACGAAGCGCAAAACAATGTCGACCTGCAGATAACATCACAGGGTACCGGTAAAGCAATTGAAATTGCAAAGAAAGGCGATGCTGACGTACTGCTCGTACATTCACCATCCCAGGAACTGGCATTTGTGAAAGACGGTTATGGAATTAACCGGCGATCCTTTGCATCAAATTACTTTGAGATTGTTGGCCCGGCCGATGACCCGGCGGGTATCATGAATATGACTCCTGAGAATGCCTTTACTACCCTCCTCCTGAAGGGTTCGAATAATACAGCAGGTGTTTACTTTGTATCCCGTGGTGACGGGTCGGGGACACACTCTGCAGAGAAGGCAATCTGGGCCAAAGACAACTTCAATTACACTATGACTGTCGAGAAATCAGGTAACTGGTACATCGAAGCCGGAAAAGGTATGGGGGAGACACTCCAGCTGGCAAGCGAGAAAAAGAGCTTATACCTTCACAGATGAAGGGACGTTCCTTGCTTATAAGAGCAATCTGACACTTGTCCCGATAATCACTAAAGGGACAAGTCTGCTCAACATCTATAGTGTCATGACCGTGTACAATGACAAGCAACCGGTGGACAAGATCCAGATGGCTAACAACTTCATTAACTTCCTCATCTCGCCGCAGACTCAGGCAGATATCGGTAACTTTGGAGTGGACAAGTATGGAAAGGCATTGTTTACTCCGATGAGTGTAAGTGTTCCAACTGCACCAGCGGGTTATGTTGGAGATTACAGCACACCGGCAACGGATCTTAAACCACCAGCGGCAGTTACCAACACTACCGCATCAAAATAATCTTTTTTTCTTTTTAAAAAAAAGCAAAGTAATTCTAAACCCAGCTCTTTCCGCCAGGGAATGCCAACGACACTTCATGGTCAGGATTTATTGTTTTTTTGAGACTTTCCTGTTTCTCCATTCAAGAAGATATGCGATAACCATTCCGATTATAAAAGCAATTGTCATTGAGCTCACGAGTGCGAGTATACCGATAATAACTGTTATAAAAAGTGACTCTGTCCTGAGACTGTGCCGGGCCATCTCAATCCCGACAAACACCAGCAGCGCACCGAGGACCCCGACCGCTATGATGGAAAGGACCTGGGGGGATGTGAAGAACAGGGCGAGGATAATAAAAATCAAACCTGCATAGACATTTGCTCCACCGGTTCTCGCCCCGTAGCGGTACTGCCCGGCGAGGCCTCCGGCCCCATGACACATCGGAAATCCCCCAAAAGGAACCGAAGTAAGGTTCATCAGGCCGATAGAGGTTGAGAATTTCTTTGGGGGGATATTGGCAGAGAAGAGATCCTTTGTGAGGAGCGAGGTCGCGAGGATCGCGTTTGCGATGGTAAGGACGACCTGGGGAAGAACCAGTGTTGAGAAGGCAGATGAAAAATCAATGGGGAGGGGGATTACCAGCTGTGGGGCAGGGATGAAACTCACAGGGGGTATACCGTACAGGAGGAGCCCCCCGATGAACCCGACACCAATAACGCACAGCGATGAAAGATCGGGGATATGCCGGTACTCGGACAAGGATTAAAAATGCGATGACAATCGCTATACCGATGATAAAGAAGAGGGGGTCTTTGATCACAAACCCGGCTGAAGCCTTGAACAGGAGCAGCGCCAGACCCAGTCTGGATTCCCCGCACAACGCTCTGCGGCACCCAGCGTTCGATAACTTCAAAGAAGCGGCCGTAACCAAGCACCAGAAAAATCACGCCAAGAATAAGTCCGGATGCGGCTATCTCGCTGCTGCCGATACCCCCGGCAATCACAATCACCGCAATTGCCTTCATCGGTTCAAGGGGGATCGGCAGCCGGTAAGTAAAGCCCGGTGAGAATGAACCAGATACCAAAAAAGAGGAGCACGTACCGGGCATTGACATCCGATACCAGTGCTACTGCGAGGATGAGCGGGATGATCGTCCCGAAATCACCCAGAGAGCCCGCAAGCTCCGACAGACGAGAATTTCATCGGGATTGCAGACGTTGGGGACACGGTCACCGGGCAACAGAAATCAGGAAATTATTCTTTGAACAGGATCCTTCTTCCTTTCTTTCTCTGGTCTCAAAGAATACATAAATCGTTTACCAATCATTAAAATAAAGTAACGTTGATGATAAGAATTAACCTTTTCACCATTATTGTACTGAATACCTGGTGAAACCAAAGCGAAGAACATACTAGTTCCAGAGGTACCAGAGATGAGCGAGATAGTGTCAGGGTTTTTTCAGGCAATCAACCTGATCATCACTCTCAACCCCGAAGTGATGCAGATCGCCTCACTCTCCCTCTTCATCTCGCTTGCAGCAACCATTCTGGCAGCCGTTATATCCATACCCTTGGGAGGACTTATCCATTTTCACGAATTCCGGGGCAAGCGCGTACTCATCGTTCTCATCCAGACCCTCTATTCGGTCCCGACGGTTGTAGTCGGCCTCGTACTCTACCTCTTCCTCTCCCGGGACGCCCCGCTCGGAGTTTTTGGGCTCCTTTTCACACCGGAAGGTATGATCCTTGGCCAGACCCTGCTGATTATTCCCATCATGACGGGACTGGTCATAGCTGCCCTCGGGGGAGTTGACCGGAATATCAGCGATACGCTCATTTCGCTGGGTGCAACTGGATTCCAGACAATCGTCCAGATTATCAGGGAAGCGCGACTGGCAATCCTCAGCGCGGTGGTCCTTGGTTTTGGTCGGGCGATCTCTGAAGTCGGTGTTGCCATGATGATCGGTGGCAATATCAGGGGTGCAACACGCGTACTCACTACTGCTATTGCGTTGCAGACCGGTATCGGTGATTTCCCGTTCTCAATCGCTCTGGGCATCATCCTGCTTGGCATAGCTCTTATCGTTGTCATCACCCTGAATCTCATAACCTCCGGCCTGTCGTTTGAATCACAGGCTGCTCTCGGAGGCCCGCGTACATGATCCGGATAGCAGGGTCTCTCGCGCCGGGCCGGTGGTAAAACAATTCTTGAGTCGATCGACCTCGAGATCCACCGCGGGGAGATCTTCACCATTATCGGCCCGAGCGGGAGCGGCAAGACATCGATTCTGCGTCTCATCGATCTTCTGGATTTTCCAACAACCGGCACCATCATTTTTGATGGTACTGATACAGCCGAATCGAACGCGGTCCGGCTTTCGATCCGAAGGCGCATGGCGATGGTCTTCCAGAAACCCGCAGTCCTGAATACAACGGTCGCCGGCAATGTTGCATTCGGGCTGAAGTTCCGGGGTAGTGAAAAATCTGAGATTGAATCGCGTGTACATGAGGCGCTTGATCTCGTCGGGCTCCTGCACCTTTCCGATCGGAAAGCGGTTACACTTTCCGGAGGAGAGATGCAGCGCGTGGCAATCGCACGGGCGCTGGTCACCCGTCCTGAAGTGCTCCTCCTCGACGAGCCTACTGCAAATCTCGATCCTGTCAATTCCGAGTCTGATCGAGAACCTTATCCTTCCGTGTCCACAAACAATTCCAGACTACTATCATCCTCTCCACCCACGATATGATCCAGGGCCAGCGCCTCGCGGACAGGATCGGGGTGATTATTGGTGGACGTATTGCCCAGGTCGGTTCAATCCATGACATTTTTTACCGCCCTCAGGGCATGGATATCGCCCGGTTTGTGGGAATTGATACGATACTCAAAGGTGTTGTGGAATCCAATGATGGGGATCATGCCCGTGTTTCTGTCAACACTATCATTCTGGAAGTGATCACTCCCTGTAAACCCGGGACAAACGTAGCCCTTTTCATTCGCCCCGAAGAGGTTAATCTTGCTGTCAGAGACGGGGAGCTCCCAAAAACCAGTGTCCGGAACCAGTTGACGGGAAAGATTATCAAAATGGTACCTTTCGGACCATATGTCAGGATCACAATTGACTTCGGTTCCCATCTGACTGCACTGGTGACCCGGAGATCTGCTGATGAGCTCTCGCTTGCAGTGGGCACGACCAGTTATCGCTGGCATAAAAGCAACAGCTATTCACGTCATTCCGTACTCAGACTAAAAAGTTTTTCTTCACCGGTCAAATACGGTAAAAGTTAAACACTCTAATACGAGAACACCCAATAATAGGACGATGCGCTGCACGATACTTGCCAGCGGAAGCAAAGGCAACTGCGTTTTTCTCGAGGGCGGGAGCGGCGCGCTCCTGCTGGATGCCGGTCTGAGCACAAAAGAGGCACTCCGGCGAATGGACAAAGGCATCCCTCGATTCCGGGCTGATCCGGGCGGTGCTTGTCACCCATGAGCATGGCGACCATGTGAGGGGGCTTGACGTTCTTGCCCGCCGCCTGGACATACCGGTCCATGCAACAGAAGGAACACTGAATGATTTTTTCCATCACCGCCGGACATCCGATAAACCTATTGACCATCATACATGCCGGTATCATGAGCGGTTTGAGATCGGGGATTTTTTGATAGAACCGTTTGCCACATCCCATGATGCAGCTGAGCCGTGCGGGTTCATCATCAGGGAAAACGGGGTGATGTTCGGTTACTGTACTGATACTGGTATTATTACCCCCCATGTGCTCGAACTGCTCCGGCAGTGCGATGCCATCGTGCTTGAAAGCAATCACTGCCCGGATATGCTCCAGAACGGACCATATCCTGAAATGCTGAAACGGAGGATCCGTTCAAAACGGGGGCACCTGTCCAATGCTGCCGCTGCGAACTGCCTGCAGGCTTTTGGAAAAGATGTGCCACGGGTAATTCTTGCACATTTAAGCGAGACAAATAACACTCCCGAACGGGCGATAGCAAGCGCCCGCGATGGGCTCGGGCTCTTTTTTGAGGAGAAAACGGTAATCATCGCCACTCAGTGCGGGACTTCCAGTACCTGCCCGCAGTGTATAAAACTGTAAAATTGCTCCGGAATCTTTCGGTTTTTATTGATGATTTGTTTTGGAGACTGTACTGTTCCGTGGTTTCAGGTATCCCTGATTTTTAAGAGTTTGTGGCAGTACCGGTCAATCGAGTCAATAAGGGCCCTTTTTGCCTGCTTGACTTTCTTTTCGTCTTCCGACAGGAAATCGTGTGCCACGAATTCGAGCAGGATTATGTAATGATGATGAGGGCCAAATGTCACTTTTATCTCATCCAGGCAGGCATGCGCCTCAAAGTGTTTGCCGCTCATCATTTCGAACCCGAAATCAAGAAGAACAAGAGCACGTTGCGGGATGTTTTTACTTATCGCCAGTTTCCTGAACCGGTAGTATACCTCTTCACGAGCGGTGATGATGGCAAGTTTCAGCCCGTAATAAATTGGTTCGAGCTCATCGGGATACTGCTGGGTCATCTGTTTGATTATGCCCGCCACACCCATGGCGTCCCGGCTCTCAAGTTTCAGCTTGTACAGCTTCCCTCAGGAAATACATGTCATCGTAAAACCGCTCAATCGCAATCCCGAGGAGTTCTTCACGAACATCGCGCCTTCCATCCTTCGATGCTTTTTCAATCCCGATGCGTAAATATTCCCGGTCCTTGGGGAACCATTCAATCGCCTGTCTGAGCATCAACCAGAATACCTTGTTTATGCCGGGATCATCACCAATTCCCATCTCCCTGAGCCGGTTTACCGGGGGATTTATGCGAACCAGCTCGATCATTATTTCACGGGCTGCAAGGTCTTTTTGCGAGGGTCCCCTGTGGGGTTCTTCGGGATCAATGGTCCCACTGGGTCTGGCACGGACAAAATAACAGTACGCTATGGCCGCACAGATCATTGCATCCAGGTTCCGGTATTTTTTTAACTGCTCAATGGCTTCTGCATACTTGCCGCTATTGATCATTTTGATGCCGACGACAATATCGTAAAGAGCCTGTCCGCTCTTTTTGCGCTTGTTCCGTTCAGCATAATCGAATAGTTTCTCAACAAAGGATATATCCGCAGACATGTGGCTTGTTTCCAGCACACGGAGCGTGATACTGTCGATGAAATGATCGTACAGGTCATCGTTTATATCCGGAAGTGATTTTTCCAGCGTTGTAACGACATGCCCGTAAAAAACAGGGACATTGGAATCGATTTTTTCTGAATTTTTTTCAATATAATCGAAAAAATCCTTTTTCATCTGGTTAAGTTTTACCCTGACGATTGCATCGGGCAGGCACTCGTCGTCCATACTACCCAATCACTGTTACGGGTAATAAATTTGTTGACATTTTCTAAAGAGAGGAACACAAAATAACATAATTTCTTTTAGAATCCGCCAATATTTTACCATTTTATGGTCATTGCGTAACACAATGTTAATGCCTGCGTTTGGACAACATTCCACAAGAGAAAACTCATGCTTTTTATGGAATTTTCCCGGGCCTGCGAACAACTGGAAGGGACTTCGGGGCGTCTCGACATGATCGATATTATAAGTCGTGTTCTTCCCACCCTGTCGCCAGAAGAGCTCCCTGTTTTTGTCCGGTTCGTCATGGGACGGATTTTCCCGGACTGGAGCTCAAAGAAACTCGGTATCGGCCCAAACCTACTCTACGAAGCCATCGGCTATGTGGCGGGTATGAAAAAGGAACAGGTGATCGAGAAAATCAACATTACCGGTGATGCAGGGCGTGCCGTTGAGGAACTGCTCCTGAGTAAATCGCAGACAACCTTTTTCCATGAAGATCTGGACCTCGTCCGCGTCTATGCTGAACTTATCGCGATTGCGGAAATGGAGGGGAAAAAATCACAGCGTGAAAAACTTCTGGCAGTCCGCCGGTTGCTGGGCAATTCCCACCCGCTTGAAGGACGGTATCTTACCCGGATTATGCTCGAAGAACTCCGTATTGGTGTGGGGGAGGGCAGTGTGAGGGACGCTATCGCCAGGGCATTCAATGTGGATTCGGCACTCGTAGAGCATGGAATGCAGGCATTAAACGATGCGGGTGAAGTTGCACGCCTCGCCAGACTGGGCCCTGATGCACTACGTGATGTTCGTATTACCCTGTTCCACCCGGTGCGGATGATGCTTGCCCAGCAGGGAACAATCAAGGACATGATTAGTGAGCACGGGCAGATTGCTGCCGAGTTCAAATACGATGGTTCCCGGTTCCAGTTTCATAAAAAAGGCAACTGGGCCAGGTTGTATTCCCGCAGGCTCGAAGATGTAACCGCTGCTCTCCCGGACGTGATTGAAAAACTGATTTCTTCAACCGGACACGATGTTATCCTTGACGGAGAAGTCATTGCCATAAAGGACAACAAACCCATGCCGTTCCAGTCTGTCCTGAGGCGTTTCCGGAGACGCCATGATATTGCAGAAGCACAGGATGCAATCGAGATGGTACCCAATGTATTTGATATCCTCTACCTTGACGGGGAAACCCTTATCGACCTTCCATTAAACGAGCGAAGGAAGCGACTCGAGAGTGCGGTTTCCCTGTATATCGCTCCGCAGGTCGTCAGCAGTGATCCTCTCGAAATTGAACGGACCTACAAAGCAGCCCTTGCTGCAGGACACGAAGGGATCATGATCAAGGTGCCGGCTTCTCCCTATTCTCCGGGCCAGCGGGGTAAACAATGGATCAAGATTAAACCCGAGGTCGATACGCTCGACCTCGCAGTAATCGGCGGTGAATGGGGGGAGGGGAAACGGGCACATGTTTTTGGTTCATTCCTTGTTGCCTGCCAGGACCAGGGAAAACTTATCCCCCTCAGCCGTGTTGCAACCGGTTTTTCTGATGAGCAGCTCCTCGAAGTCTATGAACTGTTAAAAGACCGTGTCATAAAAAAGTCCGGTAAAGAAGTATCGTTTGAACCTGATTTGGTATTTGAAGTGGGTTATGCTGAACTCCAGGTCAGCCCGACCTATGAGGGGGGGTTTGCCCTCCGATTCCCGAGATTTGTCCGGATCAGGGACGATAAGGATATCGCTGACGTTGAAACGCTCGACAGTATCAGGCAGCGGTACGAGCGGCAGGCAAAATCAGCACAGGCTTATCAGAAATGAAAAAGGGTATTTTCCTATCTTAAGAAAAATGACCTCCATGATTTATTCTTTGAATCGGAGCATCAATAAAAAATGATAAAAAAAATAATATCCTTTTTACTGGTGGCTTTAATAATCACGATTACGGGGTGTGTGAACTCCGCGGATACGAACAGAAAAACCAATAGGAAAAGGATATCTGAACCTGTGCATCTCTGACCCGGCACAGGCAGATTACTGGCAAAAAACGGATAATGTCCTGTGGAATACACCCGGAAATAGCGTTGAGAGCAATGACCATAAAGTAGTCACGGGTTTTTCCTCATGTGATAATTCATCTGTCACAATATGGAAATACAGACTGAATGGTGCTGTGGAATGGAGTCATATTACCCTTCAGACAAAAGAGGGAAGATCTTATAATGGGTGGTTGTTGGCCGACTATATAATTCAGACATCGAACGAAACGGGAACTGAATGGAGTGATAACTATTCTTCGCTGGCAGGACGCTGGGACCAGACTCAACGGGGAAACGGAGCAAAAATCTGGTATGATTTTAAAACAGACGGGACATTCACCTTCAATTACGATATGATGGGAAACAGGGAAAATATTCAGGATAAGGGCAGTTGGGCATACCTTGGAAATAAAACCTATATTCTGATTTCTAATATATCCGGGGGTCACGAACCGGTTTACATAACTCTTTACAATGATGGCAAATCATTTAATTCCGGAATCCAATACTCGTCAGATTCGGCAGTCGGGCGGGAACTTGTTTATGTAAAGGAGTGATATCCCTTCCATAGGTATTTCCCAAGCCTCATTATTCCCGGCGAATTGATGGCGACACATATCTTAAATGTGCGCTAAAAAAATTACCTTGCTGACCTTGGGAAGCCCACCACCAGGGACTCCCTATTTATATGGACACTTTCCCAAACCGGGTTCAGGTGATTTGACTTCAACCACGTTGGGCAGCATTTCCTGATGCAGGGACCAGGGGATAACCCCCCGAACCGCTCAGAAATAAAAAAGAGTCCGCTGTGTGCGGAGTTCGGGGATCAGGGAGCTATGCGATACCCACCTGTCTGATCCTATAATACCCGATGCTTTTTTTACCGAGGACTGTAGTGATTCACAAACCACTGCCGGATTTGTCAGCGCCCTTCTTGCAGCTTCGCGGATCACCCAGGTACCTAACGGGGCCCAGTAATCATTCGAGATGTTCCGGATTATAATAACCCTGGCTGAACGCTGCACGTTCTTCAGGTACTCACACGCCGCGAGCCTTGCAGAATAATATGCTCCCGATATGGGGGAATACCCCTGTTTTGTCAAACCTTCCCGGTCCTGAACGATCACCTCTTCTTCCCCGCCCCAGAGGGAATGTCGCCCCCAAATCTCGATCATCTCGTACTTCCAGTCGCCGGGGACAAGTATACAGACAATCCTGTTTGCGAAAATTTCTGCGGTGAAAAGACGGATCTCTTCAAGAGGGGGAAAGCGGGCGATCTCTGATTTCAATTGCCGGGAAATCGTATCGTCCACGGCAGTAATGGCCCACCGTGTCGGTACAAATGTCCGCCGTTTACCCAGCAGGCCGGCGGTCATAAGCGTTGAGATCCGGTACACATCGATTTCTGATTCTTTGAGCGCCAGACAGGCATCGGTTGCACCAATATCGGTATCAGAGGTGATCCGGTCAACAACCTGTTCCACCCGTGCATTGCCCAGCACTTCCATATTTTGTACCACACCGTTTAACCCGACCGGTGCAACGGTCCCGTCAAAATCAAGGCTGAAATTTACCGGTTTTTCAAACCTGACATCCACTTCCAGAGGAACAGTGGAGCGGGCAATCTCCTGCAGGTTGTCTGCAACCCTCTGGAGGGATGATCTCCCCCGGATAGTCCGGGCACGGATACTGACGATATCCTCCATCCCGAGATTGTGGGAAAGCCAGTCCGGGGGGTTGTCGCTGTCGTTGATCAGGAGCGGCCCCCCGATGCATATCCGGCCAGCCTGAACTCCCTATAAATACCGAAGGAGAACTCCCCTGGTAACTGCTGGCAGGTTTCATCGCAGACAGGGCATGGAACCGGCTCACTATGGGACAGCGGGGCAGCCCGCACAATCCTTTTCCCTTGCACTCGGCGCATCGCATCATGCTTTTGTTCTCATATCCAGCACCACGCGTACCCGCCCGGTAAGATACTCCAGGATCTCCTGGACCCACTCATCCCATACAACCTGGATTTCCGGTACTTTTTTTGCGATCTCCCGCCCGACATCATCATCGCGTTCAACCAGGACTTCTGCCACTACTGAGCCCGGAGCAAATGCCGGCGGGAGAATCGCGTCCCTGTCACCATCGACAATCCCCAATACGGGGATTCCACGGTGCGCCAGGATATGCCCGCAGACACCAGTAGTGTCATCCCCGATAGCAAGCACGCCGCAGCAGTCGTCTGGCATCCTTGCATAGATCTCGTGCCCGCAATGGTCAATCACGAGCACCCTCCCAAAACCATATGCCTTTTTTGAGATACGGGGTGCTGCAGACCTGACAGGTCCGCTCTTGCACCATGCTGTTGAGACATCAACAGGATGGCACAGTGCAAGTTTTTCAAGACCATGGGTTTTAGGTTTCAGTCCGCTGCAGGGTTCAATCCGACCCCCGGTACTTTTAAGAACAACAACATCCGCAGTAGCCTGACCGATGATAATCCCATTCACATAGACCGGTTCTTCCGGGATGCACCCCCGTATCTCGCGGTAATTTTCCTGCCGGTCGGGAGTACTTTTTAATAACGTTTTCGGGTATCCCGTTAACCGGGACAGAAATCCTGCCAGTTCTTTATTCCCGCCATCCCAGCAACAGACCGTCCTGCCCGAGCATTCGATATGTACAAGCCCTTTCTTAATAAGACGGGAAGCAACAATATTTCCGAACAATTCACCCGTCTTTGCAGTTTTTCCCTTCGTAACCAGAAACACCGGACCCTTTAGGGTATTTAACACCCTGCTGGGGGGTTGTGCATTGAATTCTACCGGTAATCCTGACTCTTCTGCAGCAGTCCTTGCCATAACACCGGCCACTATAACACGCTTTGGTGAGAGCAATTTCATGAGCCATGCTGCTTCGCCCCCGTCAAAAAGTTCCGGGCCGTGAATGACCATCACTGCGGAGCCGGGAAGTGTTTTCATGAAACAGCCCTGGAGTATTTCTCTTGGAAAATCATGTCCGGGATATCAGGGCCGGGTGGGTTAACGAAGGGCCAGGTGGTGTCCGGTCGTCTTGACAACACGAGGCTCTGATCCGGAAAATGAAACCCGCCATCCCACGTCATACCGTGCACCACATTCCGGGCAAATAAGAATCACACAGCAGACCTCCCGCGTGGATTTGACAGGTGAATCTTTATTGGCCCGCAGGGTCAGAAACGAGGTGTGGAAGCCGTACTCATACCCGCATGCTGGGCATATATGGAGTTCATCTTCGATTTGTATATTCTTAATTTCACCAGGTCCCGTCATGGATATATCATCCAATAGGTGTACATCGGGGTCATCTATTAAGGTTGCCTGCGGTAGCAATGTCAATAATTATCGCTGATGCATTCTTTCTTCCATTGATAGATTTATTGACGATATGAAAGGGACGGGGACAACATTTCATGGTCCGGGCAATTTTTTCCTCGAGATCATCCAGCGACGCATGTTTCCCGTCAACGGATGTACCGGTTCCCATATCCACAATCTTTTTTGCATTATTCTGCTGTTCAGGATGGTTCGGGTCCATAATGATGAGCACCGGTTTTTCAAACAACATTGCCTCATGGAGCGTGGTAAGTCCGCCGTGAACGATCGCAATTTTTGCACGGGCAAGGTGTTCTAAGATGTCCGGAACATACCCGTGCGACACAAAGTTGTCTGAAGAATCAGGCAGGTCAGGTCCGGTATAGAAAACATCAAAAAAGAGATCTTTTCTCCGGTCGGCAATCGCCTTAAGCTTCTGGTAAATCGGGAGTTTGTAGGGTTCTCCTCCAAAACTGGTGAAAATGCTTTCCTGTGATCGGATATAACCTGCAGGATTAAAGTCGTAAAAGGGTCCGGTAAACGTATACCGCTGCTCTTCACCTTCCGGAATGACAATATTATATTCGCTGATGGTATCCGGTGCCGGATAATCGGGTATGATGACGTGATCTGCAAGGCGGATATATCTCCCGATGAGAAAATTCAGCACCTGCCAGACCGGGTTTGTCGAGTTTTGAGGCCCGTTGAAGTGGTTCTGGTTTGTAATGAATACGCAGGGTGTTTTCTGGAGCCGGGCTGCAAGTAATCCCCCGTACATGGTATCATTTACCACACAGTCAAACCGATGCTTTCGGATAAGATGCCTGATTCTGAAGACCGACAGGACCATGTCCAAAACTATCCATTTCGAGCACCAGAGTGTTTTTTTCAGGCTGAAGAACCCCATCTCCCCTTCCAGACAGACTTCCCGCCGTGTCCGGTGCAGGTTACAGCAGTCCTGCTTTTGAAGGAAATTAAAAGACTTACCGTAGCTGGCAAAATGAATCTCATGTCCCAGTTTTTGCAGATAGTGGCCAAGATGCAGGCACCGGGATGCGTGACCGAGTCCCTCACCGCAGACAACAAAAAGGATTTTCATGGCCGTCTATGACAATTACCGGACCTTCAGGAAATTTCTCCGCCTGATGAGGGGGTTTTACCTGCTGTATCTTCTTCCGGAATGATGATCCATGCCAGAATATACACAATAACACCCGTACCCATTGAGAATACCGTCAGGACCACCCAGACAAGCCGGATGATCGTGGGGTCAACATCGAGATGTTCCCCAAGGCCGGCACAGACGCCGCCGAGCATCCTGTCTTTTTTTGAGCGGTACAAACGCTTCATGCTAAAAATGTTGTTTTTACACCCTTAAAGGTACTTGCACACGTGACTGCCCTCATAGGATAATCTAATAGGTTTGAGGGATGTATGGCATAAGAGGAAAAGGACATGGCGGGAGAGGATAAAGGGTATAAAAAAGCAACATTTGGTGCTGGTTGCTTCTGGGGTGTTGAAGCGGCCTTCAGCAGCGTTTCGGGGGTTGTCTCGACTGAAGTCGGGTATATGGGAGGAACACTGAAAAACCCAACATACGAAAATGTATGTTCGGGCTCCACGGGACATGCAGAAGTCGTTCAGGTAACGTATGATCCGGATAAGGTAAGCTACGGGGAGCTTCTTGATATTTTCTGGTCAGTCCATGACCCGACCCAACTGAACCGCCAGGGCCCGGATATCGGCACAAATTATCGGTCGGTAATATTCTATCACGATGCAGAACAGGGAAAAACAGCCAGAAAATCAAAAGAGGACATGGAGGTCTCCGGAAAATTCATGTTCGGCAGGATTATGACTACGATTATACCGGCCCCGGAATTTTACCGGGCAGAAGAATACCACCAGCACTATCACAAAAAACACGGGGGGTCGTGCAGATTTTGACCACCAGAGTCGTGTATCTGCTGGTATAACGAAGGGCACGCGGGTCCCTTTTCATTACCTTGATCAATCTTCTGGAATTATGACTGATGATGAAGATATTAAACAGACAGGAAAGAATCAACTAATAAAAAAGGGTGTCTCAAAATGTCCAAATCATTGTTATTCAAAGAAACCTTCTGTGTGTTTCTTGTAGTGGTCTCATTGGTATTGGTCCTGGGGTGTACTTCAACTCCCTCAAGTCCAGGCGGGACCATCCCGCAAACCCCCTCGCATGCAACAACCGTATCGCCCCTGCCTTCTGTATCCGCTCCGGCTTTAAATACTGAACAATCTGCTGCAAACATCCAGTTAAGAGGGAATGTGTATGGAATATCCACCAATCCGCAGGTAGGAATCGAAATAATTACTTTTACTATTGGTCTCGCACAGCAGGCACCGTCAATCGTCGACCTGACCCGACTGGAAATTGTCTTTTCGACACCGGGTTCTTCCCCGGTAATCCTCAAACAAGGCACGAGAGATTCAACCAGCATGTTTACCGCTACTATGGGCAACTATGAGGTCAATTCACTGCACCCCGGCAATGAAGTTGAGATCAGTTTCAGAGTAAAGGGGGTTCCGGCCGGTAGTAAGGTGAATATTGAGTTGAAACTGCCTTCTGGTGCATCATTACCCATCTCAAGGACTCTGCCTTCAATGCTGTCGTCGGTGAATAATCTCGGCTGAATCTCTTTTTTAATTCATGAAAATCCCGGAACTGGCTTCGGGATACCAAAAAAACGTCTGAGGAAAGGTAGGATATTGCTAAAATTAAAATCCGGGGGCTCTACAGATTCAATCCCCTTATTTTTTTATCGCCATCTGAACCCGATAAATGGTATCAGCGGTCAGGAATGGCATTTTAAGTTCAGTTTCTGCATAATTGATAAAGTTTCTCATAACTTCTCTCTCATTTGTTCCGGTCAGTTCGAATGACTCGCTCATTCCGATATCCCGGCAGTTTAATGACATCATTTTGAACACCTTCCTTTTTTGTTAACACCACTCTTCATGAGAAAATAATAAAGACTGGCGAGGCGCCGCTGCATTGCGCTGCTGTCTTGCAGACTGGCGATCTTCATTGATTCACGAGATAAATTCAATGCATGGGATGACCGGGTAGAGTGTCATGTTGTGTTGCAGAGGTCAACCGATACGACACCGGATCACTCCCACTTTGGTGTGGATAAGGCTCAGTCCTGAGGGGGGTGAAAGTAAGAGGTTCCATTGATGTTTTTTCCTGATGAGGTGTGAAGGGTATACTGCAGGTGCTCACCACGGGCTTTTAGAATATGGTGCCCATTAGACAGATTGGCCCCAAAAGATATTTCCGGATCCCTGGAATAGTCCCAGATTTCTGCAAGAGCCAAAAAAAGGATTAGATTATTCTACCGGTGCTGCCGTGACCGGTTGCGGCTCACCCTGGTCGTAAACAAGCGTGAAGTACCGGGCGAATAGTATCGAGAAAAACGGGGCTACAATAAGGACGATTACCCAGCCGATATACGGGATAAACGAAAGGACTGAGGTTATAACAGCATAGATGACCGCGACAACAACGAACACGATAAGGGCAAGGATATACGACAGCCAGCCCATGGCCCGGATAGTCGATAGAATCGCAAAAAAACGGATCCCTTCACGGATGCTTCCTGTCCGGGAAAACCGGACCGCACCCAGGATCCCAAAGAGCATGACGATGACAAAGAGTACGAACTCCACGAGAAGGAGGACAAGCACAAGGAGCAGGAGGGCAATATTCGGCGCAGCTGCCGGAGCAGAGAGGTAGATTGCGAACGCGATGGCGGCTCCCACGGCCAGCACGACAAAGAGGGGCAGGACCCAGAGGAGCCACACAACAGCAAGCCTGATGCCATCGATGAAAAGTTCTGCCCAACCGGTGAAGTCGGGGGCTGGTTTTACTCCCCGGTATATCCGGACAATATAACCCGAGACGAAGAACGAGAGGATAGTCCCGATGCAAAACAGGATAGCGATCTGGCCCCAGGGGACTGCATCCCAGTTCATTTTCATGCCATCAGAGATTTTCTTCGGATCGAAGACGAACTGGACGAGTGAGAACGGGAGCGTGAGGAGGATGAAGGTCGCCCATCGTACCCATTTTCCCACGAGCGCTTCCTGCGCATATGCGACAGAATCTGAAACTAGTGCTCCAATATCCATAGAGTGATCTACGGGGGATGAAGGTATATCAAGGTGTGCTCCTTTCTTAACCTGAAACGAGGAAAACGAATCCAAAAATCGATGGGCCCGCTGAGATTTGAACTCAGGACCTCCGCCATGTCAAGGCGACGTCATAACCAACTAGACCACGAGCCCGTGATAGTCTGATGCTCTACAATGTTTGTCATCTTATTATTAAAAAATAGTGTACGGATATCGATTTGGGAAACTTGTCTTTTCAAGCCTTGCCGGGAAATATCCCGCCGCAATATTATTACCCGTATCAGTTTACAGATAAACAGATAAATTATGACGGAAACAACAGATTCACCAAAACAGCTCTTTGTATTCGAGCACGACGCTGGACGCTTTGAACTACTCGTCCGCATCGTTTACTGGATCCTCATCGGTATCGTTCTCTGGGTGTATGGGATTGTCGCGGGCATCTGCCTGTTCATCCAGTGGTTCCACATCCTCATACTCGGGCGTCGGAACCTGGCCTTATCAGATATTGCAAAAGGTTACCTGGAGTATCTCATTCACGTCATGAGTTATACGTACATCATGACCGATAAGCGCCCGGACATCCTGCCCGGTCAGTGTGAAGATCTACGAAGAATAATCCTGAGTTTAAATGGAAAGGGTCACCTAAAAAAATAGATTTTTATTCGAGTTTTAGGTATATTTTACCTTGACCTCCGACTGTTTTATAATCAGTTATGGCAATGGCATCCGGAGCATCGGGAGCGGTCGCAATTATTTTTATCTTATAACCACCGGGGGGGAGTTTTTTCACATCAAGTTGTGCATAGTCAACATACGCCGTAGTGGTAATATTCGTACCATAGGGATAGGTGTGTATTTTTGTATCAAAAAGCACCCAGGGCCCGTCATTAATGGAATAGGAAACCTGTTCAGTAATAGTTTTATTTCCTGTATAGGTTGTATTCCACATTGCCGGGAGGAGAACTTTGATTTCTCCTGGTTCTGTAATCAGGAGATCCGAGAGAGTTATGGTATTTTCTCCAATCACCGTCGGAGTTAATTTGGGCACAACGGTAATGAATGTTTGAGGAAGTTTCAGGGTTTCGCTGCCCCCGTTGAAAGTTACTGTTGAATTCTTACCGAATACATCAATCATACCACTCTGGTTGACTCTCAGCCGGAATGTCGCATTCCAGAACTGCCCGACTTTTATTGTTCCGATATCAAAATCCAGTTTATTATCAGCAGCCCAATCGGCGGACTGGTTGATGGCGGGAACGGTTGTGGTCCCATTCTGCCAATTGATCTTTGTTGATGCAGTTGGATGGTATACATAGTCGAAAACCTGATCACCTGGCATCGTTACACCGGTGACATTCACGTTTTCGAAATCCACGGTCATGGTAGTGTTTACTCCGGCATTTTCCTTCAGTTCTTCAGCGATTTGTTTGTATAAGGTCTCAAGGGCTGCTTGATCTGGTGCATGCTGGTAAAAAGCACCAGTCGAATTAGCCATATTAATCAACGCGTTTTTGGTTTGAGATAGAGGTTGCTGGACAAAGGAGATTGAATAAAGACGGATTTGATTGTTGGCTGCATAGACTGACATGTTCTGATTTGAAGTCCAGGCATTGGTATAATAGGTTGTAGTGCGTGTCGCACGTCGCTGAGTAGTTTCGTACTGATCGTTATTCCAGTTTGATGTACTATCATCATATTTCTGACCATTTGGTGCATTCGCAATCGACCCGGATTGGCTCACCCCGCCACCGACATCCGGGAAATACTTGTATATATCTTCTATGCTTGGATTCACCACGTTTCCTGCCCAGACTGAATGAAGTCCAGGACCATCGACATCAAATCCTAAACTACCCTGCCGTGCGAGAGGATCGCCAGCCATACTCCAGTCACCATCTGTCATATGGATGACTGCCCGGACAGATCCTGAATTTGCAGTCTGGGCCTCATTTTTTAAAGCATCGTGGAGTCCTTGTCGCATGTTCGTGTGAGCCCCATTGATATTTCCGTTTATGGAACCAATTTTGTTCTTTGCGGTAACGAGATTATTTGTCAAACCCTGATATAACCAACCCGATTGGTTATAGGTCATTATTCCAACCCTGTCTCCATTTGTTGCATTCATCTGGTCGACAAAAACTTTTGCAGCCTGTTTTGCCTTATACAAGCGACTATTGGAATCGGAACTACTTCCCATACTTCCTGATTGATCGAGAAGAAGGATCACATCGATAGGTCTGGGCTGCATTGCCCACCCGTCACCTCTGAACTCAATGGTAACGTCAATAGTCTGGTTTATCTCAACGGTCAAAGGGGTTACTGACGTTTTCACACTCAGATAAGGATAATTCTTCCAGGTAAGAGGAACAATTTTTTGGGTCCCGTTCCAGGTCGCTATCACATCACAATGTCCTGTTGCAGATGCATTATAGTCAGAGTTTCCTGCCGTTGTAAAGCTCCCGGGTTGGAATTGAACCGCAGCTACTCCATTACTGTCAGTTATATTACTCTGACTTATCAGAAGCGGGGGTGAAGTAACGTTATATGGCGCATCATAGGTTACGTTCAGAATTGTGAAGTTTACAGATTCGCCTGGTACCGCATTTCCCAAATGATCAGCAACCAGTGCGAGAATATCCGCAATACGGGAGGGATTGGCATCATGACTAGCCATGGTATCAGGATTTGCTGTCAGTGAGATGATCTCTGCCCCCGTATTCATGAATTTCACCTCCTGACTTATGGTGACGGTGCTGTTTGAAACAGCTGTTGCGGTAATATTTATTATACCAATTGAAGATCGAGGCCCATACTGAACCACTACCTGACCCAGATTGTTTGAGAGGAACTTTTTTTCCTCTCCAGGAACGGATGTCGTTATCCATAGATATTGATTGTTCGTTGGATTCCCGAATTTGTCAAACAAGGTATATTTTATATCAAAGAAACTTGTCCCATCGGCAGGAAGAGCCGGGGGATACCCCATAGGCGAATAAACCTGAGTGATCCAAAAGGGTACACCATTCGTATCGGCATCGATCCACTCGAGTTTGTCCGGTATGCTTCCGAATGCGTCCATCAGAATCATGTTGGGACCTGTTTTTTGAGTTAATCTGACCGTCAGGTTTGTTTTACCATTGATATCAAGTGGGCTCAGGATGTCATGTGACGATGCATTCGCAGTCACAAATCCGCAGTCATCCGGGGCTGGACCGCTGATGTGAAGGTGGAGGGTGTGGACATCATCGGGGACAACTTGTTTCCTATCGTCAATCTGGTTCCCCCAGCGATCGTTCAGGGAAATATTGAAGGGGACCTCAGATGCAACAGTTCCGTTAAGGGGGTGTGAAAAATGAGCGTAATAGGGAATATCGTGATCGATGTTCTGAGTTATATTTTTTGTAATACTGTATCCATCATGTGAAGAGATATTGGCAGTAATAACGGTGACTCCGCTTTTTGTATTCACTTTAAAGGTACTGGTTGCTTTACCGGTAGCATCGGAAATGGCAGTCACGGGGCTTAAAGAACCATATAGCGGATTATCTACCGTGAATATTACATTGGCTCCCTGTATTGACCCTTCTGATATATTTGATACTATAACCGTAATGATAGTCTGATCGGCACCATTGGCGATAACCCATGGATTACTGGTTGTTATCGTAGAATTGTCGGGAAGATGTCCCGCTGCGGTTCCCACCAGTAACAACAAACAAAGGAAACAAAAAATGCCACTGTTCTCCTGCATGAAGATCACAATGAGTCCTAAGATTGCACATAAATGTATATAAACATATTTATTTGAAAAAAACTCTATTTATTCGTTTTAATGCTAAAATATCAAATTAAAATGCCAGAAATAAGAATTATATGTCGTTCCGCGGGTATCACCAATTACGGTTTTCCAAAACCGGAAGTATCACAGATACGATCCCGGTTAGATGGAATCTGGAATATGCAGGCATCGCTCAGGCCACTGAGACCCATGGGTGCCCGCATGATAACGGACCATGGATTCTCTTTAGCAAACGGGCAAATACGGATCCCGGGGATATCAAAGAATACGGGCAACTTGACGTGAGAAAACTCCCCCGGGGGGGATACCGGATAAAAAGTCCACGCGTTTTCTCCAGATGCCATTCATGATGAAGAGATCACAGATGTAGTTACACGTAGGCAGTTGGGGGATATTTATCAAATTAGAAGAATCCATTTTTTAAAAAAAAGACCTGATTAGATTTTTGCTGAAGTAATCTTGGCAAATGTTGCAGTGAAAATCCCCGGCATGGAACGGATCTCTTCCATCACTTCTTCAGGCACTTCGCTGTCTATATTCAGCACCATAATCGCCTGCTCACCGGGCTGGACTCTTCCCACCTGCATACCGGCAATGTTGATATTGCATTTCCCGAGGATGGTGGATGCACGCCCGATGACACCGGGCTTGTCGAGGTGCCGTGAGACGATCACATAGCCCTCGGGAATCATATCCATGGTATAGCCGCCGACTGCCACAATCCGGCTCCTTCCTTTGAAAAACACGGTGCCACTGACCGTTTCTTCTCCCTTGTCAGTCTTGATCCGGATAGTGATGAGATTTTTAAATCCGCTGGATTCCTGCGTGACCGTCTCGCTGACGGTGATCCCACGTTCCTTTGCAATGAAGTCCGCGTTCACAATATTGACCGGCTGCTGGAGGATCGGGTCGAGAAGGCCTTTGAGTGCAAGCCGGGTAACAAATTTCATGCTTCCCGCATAGGCGGAAAGTTCACCCCCGTAAATACATTCGACGGATGAAAGCCGCCCTCCTGCGATCTGGATGACAAACCTGCCCATCTTTTCGGCGAGCTGCGCGTAGGGTTCTAACACTTCTGCCAGTTCCGGCGGGACCATCGGGGCATTTACCACGTATTTCGCAGAGCCGCCGTTTAAAACCTCAATGCACTGCTTTGCAACAGAAACTGCAACATTCTGCTGGGCTTCGACCGTGCTTGCACCAAGATGCGGGGTGACAATGACCTGGTCGAGCGTGAGGAGCGGTGACTCCAGTGGAGGCTCTTCTTCAAAAACATCAAGCGCTGCACCCGCCACCTTGCCACACTTGATTGCGTCGTAGAGCGCTTTCTCGTCAATGATACCACCACGGGCGCAGTTGATGATCCGCACACCGTCCTTCATCGTCGCTATACTCTTTGCGTTGATGAGGTGCCGGGTTTCCTTGATGAGCGGTGTGTGAACAGTTATGACATCGGCGATTTTGAACAGGTCCTCAACCGACATCATCACTACACCAAGCTGGGCAGCCCGCTCCTTTGTTATGAACGGATCATAGGCAACGCATTTCATGTCCATTGCGTTTGCCCGCTTTGCCACTTCACGTCCAATACGCCCGAACCCGACGATACCGAGCGTTTTCTCGTTGAGCTCCACACCCATGAACTTGCTGCGCTTCCATTCCTTCTTTTTCAGGCTCGCATTCGCCTGAGGGATATTGCGGGCAAGGGACTGCATCATTGCCATGGTGTGTTCGGTAGCAGCAAGGGTATTTCCCTCCGGCGCATTGGCAACGATAATCCCTTTTCTCGTTGCTGCATCCATATCGATATTGTCCACGCCGACCCCGGCACGCCCGATAAACTTCAGTTTATTGCCTGCTTCGATCACCTTCGCGTTGACATCCGTGCTGCTCCGCACGAGCAGGGCATCGTAGTCCCCGATGATCCTGCAGAGCTCATCCTCTTTAAGGTCAGTTTTCACATCAACGTCGAACGCCTTTTTCAGGATCTCGAGCCCCTCTTCAGCCAGCGGATCGCTGACGAGCACCCTTACGTTTGCCATAAAAAACCCATATACTATATGCACCGTACTTAAAGAGGATTATTCTTTAATCGATGGCACATGCCTTCCCGATATAATAAAAAAACCTGATAATTCCTGCACCTTCTTCTGTAGTGGATATAAAGGCCAATGGTAATTATTAAACAAGAGGGAAGTAAGATCATAAGTGGTGCGAGCATGAAGGATGTGCCTAATATTCTGTGGCTCGAGGAGATCAGGAAGGAAGATATCATATCGGTCGGGGGAAAAGGAGCATCTCTTGGTGAGATGGCATCCATCGGTCTCCCCGTTCCGAAAGCCTTCGTGGTGACTGCTCAGGCTTTTCGAAGGTTTTTAATCGAGACCGGTCTTGAAACGAAGATATTTGCATCATATGAACAACTCGATGTTGAAAATAATGAGGCGCTGGAAAAAGCTGCCGATGGTGCAAAAACCATGGTAATCAAGGCAAAGATGCCTGTTTTCATAAAAGACGAGATCCGCAAGGCATACAAAAAGCTTTCAACCGATGACATGATTGTAGCCGTCAGGTCCAGTGCTACTGCCGAGGATCTCCCGGATGCCAGTTTTGCGGGGCAGCAGGAGACCTATCTCAATATCAAGGGGGAAACTGCCCTTTTGGAAGCTGTCCAGAAGTGCTGGGCATCCCTTTACGGTGCGCGGGCTATCTATTACCGGGCAAAACAGGGATTTGATGACCATACCGTAAATATCGCTGTTGTTGTCCAGCAGCTTGTCCACTCCGAAAAAGCCGGCGTCATGTTCACTTCTCACCCGATTACCGGGGAACCTCTCACGATTATCGAGGGGTCATGGGGACTTGGTGAAGCCGTTGTTTCAGGTTCGGTTTCACCGGATAAATACATCTTCGACCAGAGGTCGGAGAAAGTGGAAGATATACTCATATCAAATAAGAAAGTGGAGATTATTGCTGACGGGGACCATGGTACAAAACTTGTGGATGTAACGGGTGCCCGGCAGGATGCACAGGTGCTCTCTTCTGCAGAAATTACCAAACTCGCCATGTATGGCAAAATTGCTGAAAACCATTATGGAATTCCCCAGGATGTAGAATGGGGGATTGTGAGCGGGACGATCTATATTCTCCAGTCACGCCCCATAACGACAATCGGGAACAAGAAAGAGGCCAGGGAAATGTCGGGACAAAAGCCGCATGCCAATGCAAAGATACTCCTGAAGGGTCAGGGGGCGGCCCCGGGGATTGCCTCCGGAAGGGTCGCTATTATCCGGGAGGCTAAAGACACGGGCAGTGTAAAAGAGGGAGATATTCTCGTCACGAAGATGACAAACCCGGACATGGTACCTGCCATGCGGAAAGTTGCCGCAATTGTCACTGACGAGGGCGGGATGACGTGCCATGCTGCGATCGTGAGCCGTGAACTGGGCACTCCTGCAGTCGTAGGCACGAAGACAGCAACCCATGTACTGAAGAACGGACAGACTTGTTACGGTCGATGGCGAGAAGGGTATCATTTACGAAGGTGAGATCCCTCACGATGCTCCAGCACCGGCAGCAGTCATCCAGCAGGCAGGTTCGGGCCCTTCAAAAATTATTACCGCTACGGCAGTAAAGGTGAATGTCTCTATTCCCGAAGCTGCAGCCCGGGCCGCAGCTACCGGTGCTGATGGCGTCGGATTACTCAGGATCGAGCACCTGATCCTCGGGCTCAACAAGACCCCCGGCTGGTTTATCGCCAACAACAAGGAAGAAGATTTTGTCAATGAACTTCACGATGGAATAAAGATCGTGCTTGACGCATTTCCGGGTAAACCGGTGTGGGTCCGGACGCTGGATGCTCCGACTGATGAGTTCCGGAACATGATGGGAGGCGAAAATGAGCCGCACGAGCATAATCCCATGCTCGGCTGGCGTGGAATCCGGCGGGATCTCCAGAGCCCGGACCAGTTCCGTCTCCAGGTAGAGGCATTCAAGCGCCTCTGGAAGGAGGGCTATGAAAACCTCGGCATTATGTTCCCGATGGTCTCCCACCCCGACGAGTTTGTCGCGGCAAAGGCAATGATGAAGGCATGCGGGGTTGATGTTGAAAACGCTACCCTGGGCATTATGATCGAGATCCCCTCCAGCGCAATTATGATCGAGGATTTCATCAAGTGTGGCATTAAGTTCGCATCTTTCGGTACTAATGATCTCGTCCAGTACACGCTCGCAATTGATCGGAACAATGAAAATGTTGCAGACATGTACCAGCCACAGCACCCTGCAGTTCTTCACCTGATCCATACCGCAATCCAGGTGTGCCGGGCGTATAATGTTGAGTGCTCTATCTGCGGTCAGGCGGGTTCTGATCCGAAAATGGCCACATGGCTTGTTGAACACGGCATTTCCAGTATATCAGCTAATATCGATGCAATCGCAAAGATTCGCGAAGCGGTTGCCCGTACAGAAAAGCGAATCATCCTTGAGGCTGCGAGAACCCGCGATGCTGAATAAGGGTTGTTCCGAAGAAGAACTCTTCTCTTTTTTCGCCAAAAAAAAGTCAGAGGACATGGACCACAACTACATTTTAGACTCGATGTGCACTCTCCCTCACCCGGTAGCGGTGAGGGCACATTGCATGTTCATGGAAACCAATCTCGGTGACCCCGGACTGTTTTTAGGCACCGCATCACTCGAAAAACTCCTCATTGAACGGCTTGGCACACTATTCCATTGTTCAGAGGCCGGGGGCTACGCAACAAGCGGGGGAACCGAGTCTAATATCCAGGCACTCCGGCTCGCAAAAGCCTTAAGAAAAGAGGTTGTGTATCCCAACGTCGTCGTGCCGGAATCAGCGCACTTCTCGTTTAAGAAGGCCTGCGACCTTCTCTGTCTTGAGATGCGGGCTGTTCCGCTGGGAAAAGATTTCCGCATGGACACTCAAAAAGCGGCAGAACAGATAGATAAGAACACGGTCTGTCTCGTAGGTATTGCAGGAACCACCGAGTATGGTATGGTTGACCCGATTGCGGATCTTGCCGGTATCGCAGTTGCCGATGACATTTTTTTCCACGTAGATGCAGCCTTTGGAGGCATGGTGATACCATTCCTTAAAGATCCTGTTCCTTTTGACTTTACCCTTCCCGGGGTTGCATCCATCGCTGTTGATCCCCATAAGATGGGCCTGAGCACTATCCCTGCCGGGTGCCTGCTTACCCGGGAACCTGCAATTCTCCAGAACCTCAACATCGATACCCCGTATCTTTCGGTAAAACAGGAATTCACTCTCGCAGGCACCCGCCCGGGAGCTCCCGTCGTGGGAGCGCTTGCCGTACTCGATTATCTTGGAGTAGAAGGGATGAAGGCAATCGTTTCCGGATGCATGAAAAATACCGGGCGCCTGATTGCCGGTATGGAAACCTTCGGCATCCCCAGGGTCATCACTCCTGATGTTAACGTGGCAACATTTACCTGCCAGAATGTTCCCAAACCCTGGAAGGTCTCGTGGACACGACAGGGACACCTGCGGATAGTCTGCATGCCCCACGTCAACGGCGACCGTATTGAGGCATTCTTAAAAGACATTGGTGAATTGTATGCTTGACAAACTTGTGACATCCCTTGAGACCTGCCCCATGATAAAAAGGGGAGAGTATAATTATTTCATTCACCCCATCACCGATGGCGTACCCGTTATTGACCCGGCTCTGCTCCGTGAAGTGTGCACCGCAATGGTAAAAATGCTCGATTTGACCGGTGTAGACACCATTGTCGTAGTCGAGGCAATGGGAATTCATATCGGATCAATCCTGTCGACTATGACCGATATCCCGATGACCATCATGCGTAAGCGGGCGTACAGGTTGCCCGGTGAGATAGCGGTTCACCAGACTACCGGTTATTCAAAAGGGGAACTGTACCTCAACGGGGTGTATAAAGGAGACCGGGTCGTGATCATTGACGATGTGGTGAGTACCGGTGGGACGATGAAAGCCCTTTTGCAAGCCCTCGCGATTGCCGGAGCAGATGTGGCGGACGTTTGCATTGCGGTGCAGCGTGGTGATCCCGATATCGGGCGCCCGTATAAGTCACTGGTCAAGATCGAAGTGACCGACAAGGTGTATGTGGTTGAACGGCACCTCTGACCTTATTCAACACTTAAAGAAGAGGGGGGTAAAACGTGTTGCGCTCCAGTTCCCCGAAGGCCTGAAACGGCGTTCAGTACAGGTTGTCGTCCGATCTGAAACGTGAAGGCTTTGACGTGATCATCAGCGGGGATCCCTGCTATGGCGCCTGCGATCTTGCACTGGACACCCTTGCACTGGCGGATGTTCTGGTCCATTTCGGGCATCTGCCTGTCGACGACCAGCCAGGGGTAATCTTCGAACCGTATTCCATTGATTTTGATATAACGGTCCTGGAGAACGCAATCCCGTTCCTGAAAGGAAATACCGTAGTCCTTGTCACCACTGCCCAGCATGTCCACCTGATCCCGGAGATGGAACGATTCCTGCAGTCAAAAGGGATTTCCTGCATCATCGCAAAAGGGAGCGGGCGCACACCGGACCGGGGGCAGGTGCTCGGGTGTAGTTTTGCCGCGGCAAAAGTGGGTGGTACAGATGAGGTTCTTTTTGTCGGGACCGGAGTCTTTCATCCTATTGGCATTGCTCTGGCTACCCGTGCCCGTGTGACAGCTCTTGATCCTGTCACCGGAACTGCTCAGGAAGTGAGCGGGGATGCTCTCATGCGTCGCAGATTTGCGGTTATGGAAAAAGCAAGGGATGCCAAAAACACCGGCATCATTGTCAGCACCAAGAGCGGACAGCGGAGAATGGATCTGGCCAAACGACTGGAATCCCTTTCACCCACAGCCGTGATTGTTACCATGCAGGAGGTATCACCGGACGAGTTGCTGAACCTGGGTTTCGACTGTTATGTAAATACCGCCTGCCCGCGGCTGGCGTATGATGACCAGGTGCGGTTCCCGGTACCGGTTCTGTCACCGCAGGAATTTGAGATTCTGCACGGTATCCGTACGTGGGAAGAATATACGATTGACGAGATCGTATGAAACTCAAACGCCTTGAAATGACTCTCCAGCGCCTTGGAGGGTATTCCCATCCCAAGGCTTCACTCGAGCAATACCAGACACCCGCCCCGCTTGCGGCCCGGTTATTGTACCATGCACTCATGAAAGGTGATATTGAGGGAAAAACGGTATTTGACCTGGGGTGCGGTACCGGTGTGCTCGCCATCGGTGCTGCTCTCCTTGGTGCGGATTGTGTGAAAGGTATCGATAGTGATCCAAAAGCGATCGTTGGTGCAAATGCAAATGCAGCGCTTCTCGATACCAGGGTTGAGTTCATAGTTGGCGATGTACGTGATGCAGCACTTCCAGGACGTCTCGGTTCCTGTGATACCGTGATTATGAACCCGCCCTTCGGGGCACAGAAAGCACATGCAGATCGTCCGTTTATCGATCTCGCCCTCGCAGTCGCTCCCGTTACGTACAGTATCTTTAATGCAGGATCTACCCAATTTATAGAAACCTACACTGCAAAGCGGGCGAAGATCGATGAAAAAATCGGCGGTGCATTTCCTATTAAACGCACCTTTTCCTTCCATACGCGTGATGTGCAGGAGATCGAGGTTGAGATCCTACGGCTGATACGGAAACCCTAGACCAGAAACGCAGTGTCAAAAGTACCATTTCGGGACTTGCTGCAGCACATCTTGTCACGGATATTTACATGCCGGTGCTCCCCGCTATCCTCCCCCTTCTTATCGCAAACAACGGCTATTCATATCTTGCAGCCGGGCTGCTTGTCACTGCTTACAACGTGACTTCGTCATGTACCCAGCCTCTTGTCGGCTGGCTCTCGGACACCAAGGGTTTCTCCGTGAGCATCAGTATCAGCCTGATAGTCAGTGCAGTATTTGTCGCACTCATGGGAGTTGCCCAGAACTACTACCTGATAATGCTCTTTGCCATCATTGCAGCACTGGGGCATGCCTGCTTCCACCCGACCGCACTGAGCCTGGTAAATCGCTTATGTGTTCAGGAAAACCGGGGGCGTATCACCTCGTTCTTCGTTGTGGGGGGTAATTTTGGGTATGCAATCGGACCGGTTCTTGCCGGGGCCCTGGTATTCTGGCTGGGGCTCCCCGGGCTCATGTTCCTCATCTTTCCAGCGCTTTTCATGGTAGTTTTACTAAAGTATATCCTCCCGGGCGGAATCGCCGGGGCATGCGTATCCCATGCACGACCAGAAGCCCGGACCGGGGAGGGGCAGTCAAAAAAGCCATTTATTATACTCATGGCCGCGTCCGTTCTCAGAGCATGGTCGGTTTTTGCCGCAATTACCTTCCTGCCGATGTACCTGGTTACCCAGGGATATAACCTCGTCACAGCAAGCATGATCATGACCCTCATGCTCCTTGCCGGTGTTGCCGGCCAGGTATCGGGAGGATATATCTCTGACAGGATAGGCAGGAAAGAGTTCATGATCTTCGGGCTTGCCGGAGCGGTTCCGTTCTTTTATCTTTTCTTTTCAAGCTCGGGCATCATCGCGATCATAAACCTCCTTATCTTTGGGTTCTTTCTCTGGTCGACATTTGCTGTTGCAGTGGCTATGTCACACGAACTCCTCCCCCAGAACATCGGGCTCGCATCCGGCATGATGCTTGGTCTTGCAATCGGGGTCGGGGGGTTGGGAGTCGCAGTAAATGGGATCATCGCTGACCACTACTCCCTTGGTGCGGCACTGGGGACTATCCCTGTCCCGATTCTTGTGGCACTGCTGCTGATGATTGTCCTTCCTTACCCCTGGAAATCGTTAAAAAGTCATCTCGTAAGGGAAATATCCTGAGGAAGTATTCAATACACTTATATGGATATGTTCACAAACCAAGAGAGATTGAGGGAATACTATGGATAAAATGGGACTTGTTGCATTAATTGTCGGATTAGGATTATGTATCGTAGGGGGCTATGCGATCTGGGCTTTCCTTCCGGAGGTAATCACCGCAGTAAAAGGGCTGATAGGGATCGTTGTAGTGCTCGCCGGTCTGATGCTTGCGGTATTCGGCCTGTTGATTATCAACGATTAAGGGCAGGGATTATTAAAGGGAAAGACCGGTTCAGGAGAACCGGACCGGGTTCTGATCCCCATTCGGGATTTCATTTCTCGCACTTTTTGTGCCTTCGTTCAGAGGGTAATCACACAGGGGGGTATAGTCACGGTTGGTCAGGTTCAAAAACAGGAGATAGGGTGTAAAGATTTGGACCCCTGCTTTCGAAATTCTTTTCAGGTAATCTTAAAAAAGAATTCTGCAAAATACCCTACTTGTGGAAAAAATCAATCGTGTGAGTGGTAAATTTTTTCACACTTTGACTACGAGGCACTGCGATCCGGCAGTTTCGAGTACCGGCTCGGCTTTGCCATCAAAAAAGTCGTCAAAAGCTTTCTTCACTCCGGGCGCTGTCATGTAATCATGGGAGAGGAGGATCCCTCCCTGGCTCATGCGATTATAAAAGAACTCGAGGCACTGCTTCGTGCTCTCGTAGGTATCAACGTCAAGATTTACCATCGAAAATGTTTTTTCCTGGATGGGCTCCGATGTGTCGGGGAAGATGCCCTTATAAAAAAAGACATTGAGATCGTTTTTAAGATACTCTTTGACACTATCATACGATGCTGCAAACTTTCCCTCGTAAAATGGCCAGACCATATCAATATCATCCACTTTTGGCAAGCCTTCAAACGTATCGAAGAGGTGGAGGGATTTGTCTCCTTTCACAGCACAGATAATCTTTGCCGAACCACCTTTATACACACCGACTTCGGCAATATCTCCCGGAACCTTCTGTGTCCTTTTCACCGCCATGTAGATGTGGTATGCCTCGATATCTTCCAGCAGGAGTTCCGTATCAGCACGGATTTTTTTTAACGCTTTAGCAAATTCTTTTCTTTCTGCACTGCCGTAATGGGAAAGCCTGCCACGGTTTGCGATATCATTTCCCATGAATGGCTCAAAAAAAACGAATTTCCGTAATTTCACGATATATTTACTGGGAAGGAGAGAATCGAATACCAAAAAGAAATTTTTCTTGGGGAACATACTCATGCTCTTAAAATTAGTTTTTCTTGAATTTATAAGGTGAAGGTCAGAAAGTCAGAATTTTTTTAAAACGTCTGCCGGTCGCCAGGTATCCAATGAAGATGGCACTACCCAGCAGGATAAGTGCCGTGGCTGTCGAAATAAAGATGAGCACTCCTGCAAAATAGGCAATGATTACCGAAATAAGCCCGGGAAATCTTCCTTTCCGGTATGCTCCATGAATGGAAACTGCAAGGATGATCAGGGGCAGGATAAAAAAAATCCACCGCACCAGCGGATCAGAGTACAGGGCATCTGCGACAGTCCCCAGTGCAGTGAGAAGAACTGCCTGCGGATCTATGCCTATCGCGGTCCAGAGCCCGGAAACAAAACCCAGGCCTATGACGAACTGCCAGATATATGTACGGGATTTTTTTGCCATGGATGAAAACCGGTGATTTCTGTTATCTATCGTCCTTGCCTGATGTTGTACTTATGGGAATTGTCAGGTACGTCCCGAACTGTAGTGGCCTGTGATGACCATGAGTATTACTCCTGCTGCCGTGAGTACCACTCCTGAGAGATGCACCGCCGGATCCTGTACTGCAAGCGGCAGGATACAAAAAATAATTCCTGCCACGGGGATTACCGGGAGTCTGCCAAGAGAGAAGGGAATACGAAAAGCCCGGGGGAAATCGGGGGATCGGTAACGCAGGACAATCACCGCCGCATTGATCGCGATAAACGTTATAAAAAGCGTGAAGTTGGTCACGTTGGCAATAAAAGCGATATCTCCGGGAAATATGAGTATGCATGACAGGACTCCACAAATAATGATAGCTACCCAGGGTGTTCGCCGCGACGGGTGAACCCATGCAAGAACGGCGGTTAAGGAGCCGGAACCCGCCATACCGTACAGAATTCTGGACGAAGCGTACATGGACATCAATGCGGTATTCGCGGTGGCAAAGAGGGCGATAATTGCGATCATTACCGCAGCATCCGGGCCTAGTGTACCGGATACGATATCAGCAAACGGGGCATTTGAGCCCGCCAGCTGCTGCCACCCCAGAACGGAGACAACAGAAAGAGCAACCAGTACATAGAGAATTACACTTATACCAAGAGCAAGGATGAGTGCTATTGGGACGGTAGTTTCGGGTTTTTTTGTTTCCTCTGAAAATTTAACCATGGATTCGAATCCCTGGTAGGCAAAAAAGATCAATGCGGATGCTGCAAAAAGTCCTGAATATCCATGTGGCATCTCCCAATAGTTTACGCTGCCAAGATGAGGCACCCCGATTGCAATGATAATAACCAGCCCGGTAACTTCAATGAATGTTGAGATCACTGCTACCCGGGCGGTCTCCTTTACCCCATATGCAAGAAGGGCTGAAAGTACAATAAGTAAAACAAGTGCGGAGATGAGTACCGGGAATCTGGTCAGGGCAGCAAAATATCCTGCAAATCCGAGTGCAACTGTCGCAGCTGCAAGAACTCCTGAAAGAAAGACAAGCCACCCGATAACAAAAGCAAGGCGGGAATTAAACGCATTCGCTACATAATCATATTCTGCCCCGGCTTTTTGGGAACATGGAAGACAGCTCCGCATAGCTCAACCCGGTGAGTAATGCCATTATCGCCGATAAACCAAACGCGAGCCAGATTGCATTCCCTGCCAGCCCGGCCGCCTGGCCGATGAGAACATATATACCGGCGCCGAGAATTATCCCCACACCTGACAAGGTCACTTCAAAAAGACCGAGTTCGCGCCTGAGGGGAGATTTTGGTGATTGGGTGGATTGCTGGTCCATGCTGCTCGAAGGAATTCTTTATTCTTTTCTCCTGAAAATAAAGGGTGGGGATTGATTACACTCTGTCCGATTACACAACCGGATCAGCAACTACATCCAGTTCGTCCAGAAACGGCATCAGCCCGGTAATATAACGCATAGGTTTATCCCGATCAGGCTGCTGGATTTCGCCGATAGTCACGATTTCAACCATGAGCGGGAACTCCCGCAGGGTCTGCTCAAAAGACGGGTCGTTTTCCCGCGTGAACCGAAGGAAACTCCCGATCTTTATGTAAGGACGACCGAACTCCGGAAAGATGTCAAATTCCTCAAGAACGGATTCCAGTTTCCGTGTACGTGCAAGATCTTCTTCGAAGAATAAAAAGACCTCAATGCCATACGTGCGGCTGATCTCATCCAGCATGCGAATGTCGAGGGTCCGGTCATTTATAACGCCAAGCGAGCCAAGTTTCTCGTCTTGTGTTTTTCCGGGCAACGATTCCCATGCGGTAATAGTATCCATAAAAAATGTAGGAAGTCAGGAAGTGTAAAGGTATGGATGCATACTCCCATCGAAAAAAACGGTTTTTTAATATCTATCCTGAGAGCTTTTTTAGGGTTTCCGGAAGATCCAGTTCGGGGTGCAGAAGTCTGTGTGAAGGGTTCGCCATTCAATGTCTGCGTACTAAAAGTAAGGAGTTTGAAGGGATTAGTTCAGATTGTGCCTGGCCCGGGTTGCGTGGGTACGAATGCATTCCTGATGAGATCCTTGTTAAATGCCGCAGGAATTGTCCCCGTCCGTGCATAGGTATACAGGGCGGTAACAAAGATTCCCTGCATCGCGGAGGCAACAATAGCCAGAACGATTACCATGAAAATAAACAGCACTGCCGCACTTCCAAAGATAATCATATTGCCGACAAGCAATGAGGCAAAAACGAACAGCATACCAAACATTCCGATAAGAATGAAGATGAGCAGGATTGAGCCGGAACCCACAATACTCTCACCCCAGGTCCTCCGGATAAGTGCAACAGATTCCTTCACTGCATCCACGACTCCTTTATCTTCGAGTATGAGAATGGGAACGACAAAGAATGTGACAAGGCTCCAGATACCACCCACCAGTGCCGTGGCAATCCTTCCGAGAGAACCAGCCCGCCGCTCTATGAGGTGCAGGATAACACCCACCGTTGCAGAAACGAGTGCCCATGCAAAAATGGAGGGCAGATGCCGGAGTGCGCTGGACAGTCCTTCCCCAACAGACATTTCCCGGCCCTGAAACCGTGCATTCACGCAGGTTATCAATGCGGTATTGAAGAAAATGCCTACCACATAGCTGGCTACATAGAAAGCAAAAAGGAGACCATAAAAAAAGACCGGTCCCACCCCGGGTATATTCATGAATGTGCCGGCAAGGATGAGCGGGAGAACAAAGGTAAGGAGGACAAAAAGCATCACAATTCCTGATATTACCGGGAATACGAGGAGTTTTTTATCGTCCATCAGGATATTCCAGCTCGTTTTCACGAGTTCAAAACTTCTGCCTATGCTTTCAAACATATGATATTAATGGGATGTGGAATAAGATGAAGATTTATTCAACCACAAAAAAAGGAAAAAAAGAGAGGTTACCGGTCACCTCCTTTTCAGGTATGACTGGCTGCAGTTTGATTATCGGGTCAGAACATCCAAAGAATACGCCCCGATATGGCTGATCGCCTCCTGACCCTCAGGTACGTCACGGGCGAACATCTGCCAGCAGTGAAACATGCCCTCCCAGAGTTCAAACTGGACAGGGACTCCAGCCCACCGGGCTTTATCAACGAACGAGGCAATATCCGATAGTAACAGTTCGTGGGTGCCGGCCTGGATGTAGAGGCGGGGCAGACCATAAAGATCTGCACAAACCGGGGATGCCAGAGGGTCTTTCGGGTCGTGCCCTGCAAGATACACCGTTCTGATTGTGTCAAGTATTTCTGAGGTGACCCAGTCGTTCTCCAGGTTCTTTTTCACAGACTCTCCCTGAAAACACATGTCCACAGGAGGTGACATACACACACCGGCCCGGGGTAGCGGTAATCCCTGATCCCTGGCCGAAATCAAAAGGTCGATCACAAGAGTTGCCCCTGAAGATATACCGACCGGGATAATCCTGTGGGGCAGATGACCATGACCGATCAGGTAGCGGTACGCGGCAATCGCATCTTCAATTGCTGCGGGGAAACCATATTCCGGGGCAAGCCGGTAATCAACAGAGAAAACCTGCGCTTTCGCTGCCCGCGCAATCTGTATGCACAACCCGAGGTGATCTTTTGTCGATCCGACCGTGAAGCCGCCGCCATGGAAAAAAAGAATCGTGCAGCCGCTCTCGGATTCCGGAACGGTAATCCAGAACCCATAAACACCTTTGGAGAGTTCCACTCGCTCGGTAATCATGTATTCTCCACGGTCATTCTGCATATCTTCGTAAAATGCCGAATAATCCTGGCGAGCAAGCGAAATTGGCCTCTTTTGATCAGGAATATGGGATTTGATAATGGTAAGGAGATCTAAAGGTTCATCGCTTATCATTAATCTGGATATGGTGAAGGAGGAAGATAAAGGATGATGGTCTGCTTCGCCGATCAAAAATGAAGGGGTTTTCCGGTTTTTTAGTAAAAGTCCGGTAATAATTCTGGTGCTGCTCGGGGAAGGATCAGGGGCAATGTAAAAAAACAATGAGAAATGATTTTTCGAAATTCTTTAATATACCTGCACATAAATTACAATTCGATCCCGACACACAGGGTTCCTGTATCATCGGGGATGTTGTCAGGCATTACGAGTATCAGGAGAGGAAACCAGAATGAAAATTTCACGTATCAGTATTTTTGCAATCATCCTTGTGATAATTGCAGTAGCTATTGCAGGATGTTCAAGCACGAGTCCGACCACACCAGCAGCAGGAACTACACCGGCCAGCGGATCTGCTGCCACCACATCTGCACCAGGTACCAGTGGAGGAGCAACAGGAGGGTCTGTCAGTGGTGCACAGTTGTTCGGAGGTCTTTCGTACAACTGGGTCGAGTACAAAATGTCCACAGGATCCGGGTCTGATGCCATGACAATATACTACAAGTATAACAAACAGACCGGAAAATGCTCCATGAGATTTGAAGGCGCCCAGCAGGTACAGGGAATGCCCACTGAGATGGACTGCAGCTCAAGCGGAACCGGAAAGGCAACAAGCGATCCCAATCAGGTCAGTTCGGATGCCCAGGTCTCCTGTTCACCTATTGATGAGTTGGTGACCGTACCAGCGGGGACATTTACCGCAACAAAATGTACTATAACATCCAAGGACGGTAGTGCAACAACATGGGTGGTCAAGGATAAATTCATGGTTAAAATGCAATCCAGCAGTGGGCAGGGTTCTGTAGATATGGTACTTAATAGCTACGGATAATCTGCTCTTTTTTCTTTTTTTAAGGTTCTTAATGTCGACCCTGTATTCCTTTTGGGAAAGGGGTGATATATCATGAAAAAAGGTAATAATCAGAATTTTTTGAGAATTGAAATTGCAGATTCGTGAGAAGAGGTCTTTGGCTCAGTGTTTTGTCCTTTCCGGGTCATTATAAGTTTTTGAGCCCAGGCCGGATGCATGCCGACAATAAAGAAAATAATGGCAAGCAGGATAAACCCGAATTGCGCTACGTCTACAAACATCCCCTCCAGTATCGTGAAAAAGAACAGGTCGATCACTTCAACCAACGCGTACAGGAAAAGGAAGAACAATCCTGGCAGGAATTCATACTGATTCCATTTCACGGCAAGAAACACGGCAAGGAGTGCAACGATAAGCTGAATAATTCCATACAGGACAATACCCGAAGCCAGGAATGCCGGGATCATGGTGAGATCCACCTTAGCAGAACCATGAGGGTTCTGCGATATTTAAGGATTTGCTACAATTTTAACAGATATATAAAAATACAGGAGTATATCAGAATTTTATCGGGTAATGGGGGCACTAAGTGCAGAAAAGGTGAAAGAAGGTAATTATTTTTTCGGATTACCATTCACGGTATATTCTGGGGGTTATACCGGACCCAGAGAATTATTTGTTCCAAAACCTCGAACGTGATGACGTTTCATGGGAACCTGCTTTTAGTGGATCAAGGATGGTTTGACCTGGCTGCCTCCCGGAAAGGAACGGGTGTATCAGGGACACATTTCGTTAGCAAGCCATGAAAAAAGAAATACGCTGTTTCAGAGTCCAGCATCGGTCAACTCGCGCGACAGTTATTCCAATGCGTGCATTTATCGTTTTTTCAGGAAATCCTGGACAGGATAAACGGGTAATTTCACCCTGAAAACGGTCATAAAGGTCATGAACCTCACGCTATCCATAGAGATAATATGACAGAATTTTAACAAGAGCATTCGCTCGCTAATA
>CAVYJJ010000011.1:0-137843 GCA_963768845.1 uncultured Methanoregulaceae archaeon
AACCAAATACGGATTCATGCCCAAGGAGGCCTGAACATGGCAAAAGCAGCAAAAATCGAAGAGGACCCAGAGCTCTTCCTGAAGGCAATGAAGACAAAATTTGCAGAAGACCCCCAGGCAATGTCCACGGTCTTCGAGCGCAAGGGTCTTGAGCAGTCCCCGCGTAAGATGGAGTTCATCAAGGCCGGTAAGAAGGCCGAGATGGACCGCGGTATCTCCATGTACGACCCCAAGCGCTGCCACTGTGGCGGTATCCCGCTCGGCCAGCGCCAGTCGACAACCTACGAAGTCAGCACCACCGGTGTCTTTGTCGAGGGCGATGACCTGCACTTTGTCAACAACGCTGCTATGCAGCAGATGTGGGACGACATCCGCAGGACCATCATCGTCGGCCTCGACCTCGCCCACGGTACGCTCCAGAAGCGTCTCGGCAAGGAAGTCACCCCAGAGACCATCAACGAGTACCTCCACGTGCTGAACCACGCAATGCCCGGTGCAGCCGTTGTTCAGGAACACATGGTCGAGACCCACCCGGCACTTGTGGACGACTGTTACGTCAAGGTCTTCACGGGCGACGACGAGATGGCAGACGACCTCGAGCCCCAGTTCGTGCTCAACGTCGACAAGCTCTTCCCGGCCAAGATGGCCGCACAACTGAAGGCCGCAGTCGGAAAGTCGATGTGGCAGGCAGTGCACATCCCCACAACCGTCAGCAGGACCTGCGATGGCGGAACCACCTCCCGTTGGTCTGCAATGCAGATCGGTATGTCCTTCATCGGCGCATACAAGATGTGCGCCGGTGAGGCAGCAGTCGCTGACCTCGCATTCGCCGCAAAGCACGCCGGTGTTATCCAGATGGCAGATATCCTGCCCGCCCGCCGTGCACGTGGCCCGAACGAGCCAGGTGGCATCAAGTTCGGACACTTCTGCGACATGGTCCAGTCAGACCGCAAGTACCCCAACGACCCGGTCAAGGTCATCCCTTGAGATCGTTGCAGCAGGCACGATGCTCTTCGACCAGATCTGGCTCGGATCCTACATGACCGGTGGTGTCGGGTTCACCCAGTATGCAACCGCTGCATACACCGACAACATCCTCGATGACTACACCCAGTACGGTGTGGACTACATCAAGAAGAAACACGGTGGCATCGGCAAGGCAAAGGCGACCCAGGAAGTCGTCACCGACATTGCAACCGAGGTCAACCTCTACGGTATGGAGCAGTACGAGACGTACCCGACTGCACTCGAGAGCCACTTCGGCGGTTCCCAGCGTGCATCCGTCCTTGCAGCAGCATCCGGTATCTCCGTTGCACTTGCAACGGCAAACTCCAACGCAGGCCTGAACGGCTGGTACCTGTCCATGCTCATGCACAAGGAAGGCTGGTCACGTCTCGGCTTCTTCGGCTACGACCTGCAGGACCAGTGCGGTTCCGCAAACTCCATGTCGATCCGTCCCGACGAGGGATTACTCGGCGAGCTCCGTGGACCGAACTACCCGAACTATGCAATGAACGTCGGTCACCAGGGAGAATACGCAGCAATCGCCGGCGCAGCCCACATTGCACGCGGAGATGCATGGACCCTATCCCCACTGATGAAGATCACGTTCGCAGACCCGTCGCTGAAGTTCGACTTCTCCGAAATCCGCCGCGAGTTCGCAAAGGGTGCAATCCGCGAGTTCATGCCCGCTGGAGAGCGCTCACTGATCATACCGTCAAGGTAAGATCACATCAATCACTTTTTTTTTAATTTCTTCTCGCCGATAGTGATTTTTCATAAACAACGAAAAGTTTTGGATTTTTAGAGGATAGTAAACAGCAGGCCTGACTCCTGACAACGCACCTGAATTTGTTTTTTCACCATAAAACTACAAGATACCATGACACATCGTGGTATTATCGCATCAGTTCTGATGCCAGAACCTGGATGAAAACCATTATACTCTAACGAAAGGAAAAAAGTGTAATGAAAAATCCCTTTCACGTGATGCTCATCCCGACGCTGGGCTGTCCTTCCAAATGCAGTTATTGCTGGAGTTCTGAGGAGGGATCTCCGATAATGAGCATCGACACCGTCAGTGACGTTGTTCGTGGCTCAAGGATTTCCAAAACGATACGGGTCACGTTCACGTTCCATGGAGGGGAGCCTCTCCTTGCCGGCCCGGATTTTACCGGCAGGTGCTTCCCCTGCTTTCTCAGGAACTTCAGCACCTGAACCCGGAGTTTGCCATGCAGACAAATCTCTGGAGGATGACTCCGGAAATTGCCGGAATTCTTGCGGAATATCACGTTCCTCTCGGGTCCAGCATCGATGGCCCGGAAGAGATTACCGATTCACAGCGGGGAACCGGTTACTTTGAAAAGACCATGAGGGGATATGAAATCGCAAAAGCCCATGGTCTTCAGGTCAGGTTCATCTGCACGTTTACGAATAAATCGGTAGAGTCACCGGGAGGAGATCTTCGATTTCTTCTTAAAAACAGGATTTACTCTTAAACTGCATCCTGCGCTTCCCTCGCTCCGCTCTGAAAACCCAAAGGAATGGGCACTTGAACCGGCAGAATACGGTGAATTGCTGGTTTTTCTTCTCGACAAGTCGCTCGAGAACTTGGACACCATCGAAGTAATGAACATCAGTGACCTGTGCCGGTGCGTTTTCACCCGTCGTGGGAGTGTCTGCACGTTTGTCAACTGCATGGGCAATACCTTTGCCGTCGGCCCTGACGGGAGTATCTATCCGTGTTACCGGTTTGTCGGTATGCCAGAATGGGTTATGGGACATGTCCGGGACAGCCCAAAGATGGAGGATCTCATGCATTCCGACGCCTGCCGGCGTATGACGGCTTATTCGGAATATGTTGATAAAACGTGCAAGGATTGTCCGCACATCAAATATTGCCGGGGTGGATGCCCATATAATGCAATCGCCCCTTCTGATGGATTACTTAATGGAGTGGATCCTCATTGCACAGCCTACAGGCGGATCTTTGATGAACTCAATGACCGATTAAATAGGGAGATGTTTGAGATCGCCGCCATGATGGATGTGGGATTTGGAATCCCGGCCCAGTGTCCGGAAGCAGGAAAGCCGGGTGTGATGGCGCTGATGCGGACAATAATCGAGAGATAGCGTCGAAAAAATTACAAGGATTCCCCTAAGACGTGAAGCGGATCTTCTTGATAAGCGTGTTACAAGGGACATTTGTCGGAGATGTGAAGAGTATAATCTACATCAATGCATTAGATCATCCGAATTTCCTGCTTACGAAAGGGTTGTGACAGCGAGCTAACATTGCCATTCGTAAAAGATCTGAATTACGGCCATTCACAATCTTATAATTCGTAAAGCGGGATTTTAAATGACGCTTATATGTTTTCAGAACAAGCCCTCTTGCCCACAACTCAACTTTATTTTCGTTAACGTAAATTTAGATGATTAAATAATCCCGATATTAACGTTGGTTTTATAATTCGGGCGATTTAAAGTGCAATCTCGCAAATATTGATTTCGAAACCTTTTAATTAAGCTCTCACCAAATTTACACTAACCACAAAGAGTTTTAACTCGATGTGCGTGGCATTGCATTTTGAATACTCTCGTGCATTCGCACGTAGGGAGGAGGCTAAATGGAACAAATTGTATTTGGCATTGGAATTACTGCATTGACAGGAGCTCTTGCCACTATAGCCGGTTCTGCGGAAGATACTGAATCCAACATCGGGTCACAGGGTGACCCGAACTCACAGGTTCAGCTCGCTCCGCAGATGGGTTTCATGCACCGCATCTTCAACAAGGCGGTCGCCGGTGAACCCCCAGCATACGGTCTCTGGTGTGCACTGGGCGCAGGTCTGGCATGGGCTTTTATGGCGATGCAGATAAACGCGGTCCTTGCAATCGTCCTTGGCTCTGTACTGGCAGTCTTTGTACAGGGCGTCTACGCAACGACCGCGTATCTTGGCAGGACGGCAAGTCTCGCCAAGTTCGGTCAGCCGGTCTACGTGGACATCCTTAAGTCCATGACGTCGGTTACTATGGCACATGCCTTTATTGCAATATTCGCGACAGTGACACTCTGTCACCTGATCAACGGTGCACTCGGACACCCGTTCCCGCTACCGTTGCTCGGCCTGATCTGGGGTATCGCACTCGGTGCAGCAGGATCTGCAACAGGCAACCCGTACTATGGGAAGGAACGACAGTACCAGAACCAGAAGTTCGGTGCAGGGGTCCCGATTTCAGCATCCGGTAACATCGTCCGTTACGCTGAAGCCGGTGAACGCAACTCACTGGACAACGGATGGTTCACCAATAAAATAGGTGGTTCTGCTTCAGGTGTCTGTTTTGGTCTGATTGTATTCCTTGAACTCTGGCGAACGATTCTCTTTGAGAAGATCAGCGCCGGATGGGGTGCAATTGTTGTCGGTATCCTGATGATCCTCATCTTCACCGTTATCGACAGGTACATTGAAGTCTGGGCACGCAAAAACTACGGTCCATACACCGAAGCCAAGGTGGCATCATGAGCGCAGTTGCAGCAAAACCACAGGCAGGAGGCGCAATAAACCCGGCCGCTATGGCAGTCGGCGTAGTCATGCTCATAATCCTCGTAGGAATCGGTTACGCGGTCTCCCCGGGCGCAGGTCTCATAGCACTGGTCGGTATTATTATCGGTGGTGTCCTGATTGGATTCGGCACTCACTTTGTACCAGTTGGAGGTGCTCCTGCAGCAATGGGGCAGGCACCAGGTATCGCAACTGGCGTTGCAATGCTTGCAGCTGGTGCAGGTCTTGCCGGACTGTTTGGCGGTGCATGGGCGGCTGAACAGGGCCTTGTCGTTGCAACAGTCACTGGTGGAGTCGGTGGCGGACTGATGATGGCCATTACCTGTATGATGGTGAATTTCGTCTATGTTTTTGGCATGGGTATTCCTGCAGCATCAGGTAAAGTCGCAAAAGACCCGATTACCGGAGATACCCAGGCGGAATTCAAATCCCAGGGAACTGAGGGGCACGGTCTTCCTTTCGTATCCTTTGTCGGTGGTGTAATCGGAGGTTTTCTCGGAGGTGCTGGCGGTACACTCATTTACCTGCAACTTCTCAACCTCTACGAGGCAACACTCCCGGCTTTGATGAAGGTTCCCGCCGCACAGGCAATGCCAATCGCAGTTGCAGCAGCGGGTATGTTCGCTGTTGGTCTGTTCCTGGTGAATGCAGTACTGACTGCATATAACATCACGGGAACAATTGAAGGACCCCACGACCCGAAATTCAAACGCTGGCCACGGGCAATCGTTGCATCCGCTGTCGCATCAGCAATGTGCGGACTTGTAGCGATCCTGATCGTAGTACCAATGTGAGGTGTTGAAGATGTCAATAAAAGTTGAAGTTATTGAAGGAGGTATCCCGCACAATAATATCCTTATGTCGGGGCTTCTTGGCACACTGGTGTGTCTTTACCTGACATATCTCAATGTACTCACCAACACCGAAATGTTCTCATTCTTCGGTGGATTGGCTGCGATTATCGCCCTCATCTGGGGAAGTCACACCATCAAGGTGCTGTGCAGTTATGGTATTGGTACAGGTGTTCCGTCGGCGGGTATGATTGCTTTCGGATCAGGAGTAATTGCGATGCTGCTGGCTACCAGATTCGGTATCCTCGCTCCGATTGTCGCTCTTGTTCTTGCAGCCGTTATCGGTTTCATTCTCGGGTATATTTCAAACAATATCCTGAACATGAAGATCCCGGCAATGGTCCAGGCACTTACTGAAATGGCTATAGTCGGTGCACTATCCCTTATGGGATTCGCAGCACTGATTACCGGTGGATTCACCTTTGCCGGTCTGACCGAAGGTACGGTCACCATGCTCGGCATGACGGTTAGTTCTAACCAGACTTCATTCATTGGTGGCGGACTTATTGCTGTTGCATTCCTGCTTGGAGCGATCGCAATCCAGCACCCGTTCAATGCGTGTCTGGGACCTGGCTGGAAACAGGACCGCATGCTCATGTTAACCGCTGAATGCGGATTTTTGAGCATGATTGTCGCCGCATTCATGTCCTTTGCACTCATCAGCACGGGATCTGCGATTATATCATTACTGGTTGCAATTCTGGGATGGGGATATACCTACAATCAGTATATCTGCCTGTCAAAGCGAGACGCAGCTGCATGGCTTGATGCAAAGCCGATTCCTGAAATGGAGGGACACTGATATGGCATACATTCAGGTACTTCCGGAATTCGGGCTTGTCGCTGATCCACTGGTCGGGCTCATAACCTCCGCTGGCGAATCGCTCTCCCCGGTTCTTGAGAAAGTCGCTATCCTTGAAGCAACAAGTGATGACCTCGTCAACATGCTTTCTGGAGAAGGGAACCTGCTCGCATCGTTCCCCAACCGGGAAAATGGGCTCGCTATCGGGGGGACTATTACGTCATTCTGGTACGGGCTTGCAATCGGACTATTCATTGCCGGAATCATTGCATTCCAACTGATAAAGGTGGCCTGATATGGCAGACAAAAAATCACCAGCAAGTGGCTGGCCGCTCGTCAAGGGTGACTTCCACTCAGGTGACGCTAACAGCCCGGTGGCTGTTGTCACCATGGGTTCACACCTCGATGAACAGGGCATCTGTGACGCGGGCGCCGCACTGTGCGGTTCCTGTAAGACTGAAAACCTCGGTCTTGAAAAGGTCATCGCCAACGTCATTGCCAACCCCAACATCAGGTTCATGCTGTTCTGTGGAACCGAAGTCAAAGGCCACCTATCAGGCCAGACATTCGGGGCACTCCACAAAGGCGGTGTCAAGGAAGGCAGGGTTGTCGGTGCTGAAGGCGCTATTCCCTTCATCGAGAACCTCAATGACGCAGCGATCAAGCGCTTCCAGGAACAGACGGAAATCGTCAACATCATGGAAAGCGAAGACCTCAACGCAATCAAGGCAAAAATCAACGAACTGAAAGCCCGTGACCCGGGTGCGTTCGCTGCTGATGCTATCGTTGTCGAGGTCAAGGAAGCTGCCGGAGGCGCAGAAGAGACTGGTGGCGCAGTACAGCCGATATCCGGTGAAATGGCGATTATAACCGCCCGTATGAAAGTCATCGAAAAAATGGTGACGGACATCGGATACCGGAACAAATTTGCTGCCGGGGTCTATTCAGGTAAGATCGAAGGCCTGATGATCGGTCTGATCATCTCATTCGCCCTGGTCGGATTCCTGATGATGAGGTGAAAGAGATGGCAGAAGAAGCAAAATCAACAGGACCTGTCAGGATGGTTGCGATCGAAAATATGGTGGAAAACATCCGCTATAAATCACAAATCCTGGCACGGACGAACAAAATTGACTCAGCAATCAGCGCAACCGGTGTAATCGGATTTACGGCAGGATTGCTCTGTGCATTGATCCTGATTTTACTGCCCGGCATTAATGGTGGGATGAGGTGGAAAAAATGGCAGACAAAAAATCACCAGCAAGTGGCTGGCCGCTCGTCAAGGGTGACTTCCACTCAGGTGACGCTAACAGCCCGGTGGCTGTTGTCACCATGGGTTCACACCTCGATGAACAGGGCATCTGTGACGCGGGCGCCGCACTGTGCGGTTCCTGTAAGACTGAAAACCTCGGTCTTGAAAAGGTCATCGCCAACGTCATCGCCAACCCCAACATCAGGTTCATGCTGTTCTGCGGAACCGAAGTCAAAGGCCACCTATCAGGCCAGACATTCGGGGCACTCCACAAAGGCGGTGTCAAGGAAGGCAGGGTTGTCGGTGCTGAAGGCGCTATTCCCTTCATCGAGAACCTCAATGACGCAGCGATCAAGCGCTTCCAGGAACAGACGGAAATCGTCAACATCATGGAAAGCGAAGACCTCAACGTAATCAAGGCAAAAATCAACGAACTGAAAGCCCGTGACCCGGGTGCGTTCGCTGCTGATGCTATCGTTGTCGAGGTCAAGGAAGCTGCCGGAGGCGTTGAGACTGCCGCTGCAGGTGCAAATCCCCAGTTCCTCGAAATTGAGAAGAGACTCGATAAGATCGAGAAGAATATCGAATTTGTGGATGCTGAGATTGCACAGCGTGTTGGGAGAAAGATCGGACGAGATATCGGCATACTGTACGGCCTGGTAGCAGGACTTAACCGTATTTGTGATGCTGCTGTTTTTGTACCAGAAATTGATGACAATGGTATAAGGAGGTGTAAAATAATATGTTCAAATTTGAAAAAGAACAGAGTGTCTGGGACTTCAACGGCACTATGATCGGTGGACAGCCCGGCGAGTACCCGACGGTATTGGGTGCCTCAATCTTCTACAACAAGCACGAGTGCGTGCTTGATGACAAGACAGGAAAGATCGACAAGGCAAAAGCAGAGGCCCTCTGGAACCGCTGCCAGGTTCTCTCTGACCTGACCGGTATCCCGCACTTCATCCAGATTATCGCGGAGTATGGCGAAGCATTTGAGAGTGACTTCAGACTGGTTCGACAGCATTGACAACAAGACTGCGTTCCTGATGGACTCATCAGTCCCCGCGGCACTTGCCCATGCGTGCAAGTATGTGACCGATGTCGGGCTCGCACACCGTGCGATCTACAACTCGATCAACGGTTCTATTATGCCAGAGAGCATCGAAGCGCTGAAGAACAGTGATGTCGATGCAGCTATCGTCCTCGCGTTCAACCCGGCTGACCCATCCGTTGTCGGCAGGGAAAAGGTGCTCGTCGAGGGTGGCGTTGCCGGGCAGACCAAGGGTATGCTGGAGATTGCAGAGTATTGCGGTATCAAGCGCCCGATTCTCGACACTGCAGCAACCCCGCTGGGACTTGGCTCCGGTGGATCATACCGTGAGATCCTTGCATGTAAGGCAATCCACGGTTACCCGACCGGTGGTGCATACCACAACATGACCGTTTCCTGGACCTGGCTCAAGCGCTGGAAGGGGACGAGCAAAACCCCCTCAGTACTCGCAGCAGGATACGAGGGTAAAGATGTTCTTCTCAAGCAGATGTCCCACCACTACCTCGGCGGTATGGAAGGCATCAAGCAGGCAGCATGGTCAGCCCCCGATATCGGCTGTAACATGATTGCAAGCACACTCGGTGCTGACCTTATCATGTACGGTCCGATTGAGAACGTAGAAGCAATGATCACCGCACAAGCTTACACGGATATCGTTGTCCTTGAGGCAACCCGTCAACTGGGTATTGAGTGCAAGGCACCAAGCCACCCAATCTTCAAACTTATCTAATTTTTTTTCACCCGCAGAGCAGGGTTCCTGATTTTTTTAAAAGAAGAGAAGTGTTTTATGTTTTTACCTGTGAAGCAGGGATTTCAGTTACTGCTATTCTAAACTTAGTTATTCAGAATTCCTCGCTTACGAGGGTTACTATTTTCCCTTATTGACAAATTCGTCGATTTCTTATAGCCGGCCAAGATTCCGGAGCACCGCAGCCCGGTGATTCTGAACATAATCATCCAAAGGATTGTACGCAATCACTTTATCGAAATATTCAAGGGCTTCGGTATTGTTTCCCAGTTCCAATAATGAGATGCCTTTTGCCGTCATCACCCTGAGGTTGTTCGGACTTGTTTTTAAGAGGGTATCAAAACAATCAATTGCCTCCTTGAATTTTCCCAGACTCGTGTAATGCATACCCTTTGTTGGCATGTGCAAGGGCATTGTCCGGATCAAGAGCCAGAGCCTGGTCAAAACACGTTATTGCTTCCTCAAATCGGTGAATTTTGCGCAGTGTATATCCCTTTTCGAACCAGACGGAAGGGATTTTTGGGTTGATAGCAACAGTCTTATCGTACCAGACAATTGCATCATCAGGTCTGCCAAGCGAGTAATACATTTTTCCTATATTCTCAAGAAAGGTCGTGTTTTTACAGTCAGATTCAAGTAATTCTTTGTATAGATCAATTGCTTCATCATATCGTCCTACTCTCATTAAATGATGAGCTTTCTCGGTTAATGCAGGTAAATCCATATGCTCTCATGATACCATGCACATTCTTTTACCTAATACCTTCCTGATTTTCAGTCAAAAATATAATGAGTGAGAAAATGGATGTTTTTTCGATATAAACTACCGGTAAGTTTATAGAAAGGGTAGAGATATTCCCTATATCAGGAAATAGCACATTCAAGCAATTATGGTATAGAAAATAGATTCAGAGATAACAGTATTTAAAAAAAAGATGAGGCTGTCTGTTACTCAAACAAGGGTGAGAAGCCCTGCTTGAGAACGTTCCCGTACCGCAAAACAATTTTTGGATCCGTTGCACAGACAGGACAGACATAATCTTCGGGAAGATCTTCAAATTTTGTACCGGGTTTAATACCACGGTGGGGCTCACCACGTTTCTCATCATAGATGTAATCGCACATGGAACAGATATAGCGTGTCGGGCGCCACTCGTCAAAGCCCCACTTGCCGACTTTTCCTTTTCCCTGAAACCCACAAACCGGGCAAAGGTACGTTTCCGGAAGATCCTCAAAGGGAGTCCCGGCAGGAATACCATTATGCGGCTCTCCGCGAAGCGGTGAGTAGACATACCCGCACACCCTGCATTTGTACCTCATAAGGGAACCTTCCTTTTTAGAAGCAGAGCTCTTTTTTTTGGAAGTTGCGGGTTTTTTTGCTGCTGCTTTTGGTTTTGCGGCGACCGGTTTTTTTGCTTTTATCCGCACTGCTCTTTTTTGACGTTTCTACTGATTTTGCCATACGAAATTCACACCTTTATTAGACTCCACGTCACCCTTGTTTTTCGTCAGAAGAGCCAGTTATAACTGATGATGGAGTCTACCTGCTATTATAAATTTGGTTTAATGCAAATATAAACGAGAAAATATGTCGGAAACAGGTTCGTACAAACGATCACTGGGGTTATTTGAACTCGTCAGTCTCGGTGTAGGAGGGACCATTGGTTCTGGTATTTTTGTCGTACCTGGCGTAGCAGCAAAGCTGAGCGGCTCCTGGTCGCTCCTTGCATGGCTGATTGTTGCCCTATCTGCATCCTGTGTACTCCTTTCCCTGGCATATGTGTCTTCACAATTTACTTCATCAAATAGTTTCTATTCCCTGTTTAAATCAGTATTCGGTGCCCGTTTTGCAGTACCACTCATTATCCTTTACCTTATTTCTTCTGTATTTGGAGTTTCGACGATTGCAGCGGGTATTGGGCAGTATATGACCTGGTTTGGTGTGTCAAATGTACTTCTTATCGAGATTGTCATTATCGGTGCGTTCTGCTGGCTGAATATTACCGGTATATCCTTTTCGGGAATGACGGAAAATATCCTCACTACTCTTAAAATCATCCCGTTGGTGATGATTGCATTCCTGCTCATTCCCTTTATCCACATCAAAAATTTTTCGCCAACGACTCCACTCACGGTCACTGGTTTGCTCGCAACGATCATCATTGTTTACTGGCCGTTTACTGGTTTTGAGATTAGCGCCATCCCTGTTGAGGAAACACGGGACCCATCACTTATTCGTCGATCCCTCATCATCGTCATGGGAATTGTTGTTTCCCTTTATCTCCTTCTGAATGTTTCGCTCATCGGCAGCATTGGTTCTGAAGCCCTTGCTGCCTCACCTGCCCCGGTTGCAACTGCTGCCGGAATACTACTGCCACAATCCAGTACCTTAATTGGCTGTGTCGGAATAGTGGCCATGCTCTCGGCTATAAACGCATATATCGTCGGTACATCCCGGATACTCCAGTCCATGTCTTCTGAATTTTTTATTCCGGTTACTCAGGAATTTAAACACCAACGGCACTCCCGCTGCTGCGCTCATTACAGGAGGTATGGTCAGCGGGGCTCTCCTGTTCTTTTCCAACCATTTTGATCAGCTTGCAACTATATCAGTGATTACTACCCTGATCCCGTACATTTTTTTCTGTCTTGCCTCGTGGGTGCTGGTAAAAGATAAAAAAGCCCGCCTGATATCTGCTTCAGGTGCAGTCTCAACAACTTTAATTCTTTTAGTATACTTTATCGTATGAACAAAGTATTTTTAAAAACCAGAATAATAAGGTATACCCTGATCGCTCATTTTTATCCATAATCAGAGCAAATAACATAAATCAGACCATGCAGGATTTTGTATCCGGAATTATTTATTCGTTCGCCGCTCTGTTTATCATCCTTGATCCCCTTTTGTCCGTGCCAATATTTGCAGCGATGACCAAAGGTCAGACCCCGGTAGAAATCCATAAACAAGCGTTTATCGCGGTCGCCGTTGCCGGTGGGCTGATGTACCTTTTCCTGATATTCAACAGGATGATCTTTGATATTCTGGGACTGAACATGCCCAGCTTCCAGATAGCCGGCGGTTTACTGCTTTTCCTTCTTGGAATACAGGAAGCACTCGGCATTGAATTCGGACACATCAAAGATCATGCTAAAACGGCTGCAGGTGTAGTAATCGGGACGCCACTTTTATGCGGGCCAGGTACTATTACTACCGTAATGCTTCTTTCAAGAGATTATGGAGTCCTTATCCCCTTCGTTGCTATCACCTTTTCGCTTATTGCGACATGGCTTGTCCTCTATTTTGCAGAGAACATACAGCGTGTACTGGGAGATGTCGTCACAGATATCATGGGAAAGGTCCTTGGTATGCTGGTCGCGGCTATCGCAGTTAAAATTATTGCATCAGGAATTCTGGGTTATCTGGCTTTGCTTTAAGCTCCCACATTTTTCTCAAAATAGCAGAAACCATACTATTGTCAGATCAGGCATTAATTCATTTCAATTCAGGAATCCCGCTTCAGTGAATATACTTCAACCATGTGGTGAGGATGATATCGCATTTTTGCCTCACGAAGTCCTGCTATACCAAGGTCACTCTCCCGATTAAGGTAGGTATATTTTTTTGTCAGAAATGCTGCTGTCTCGGCATTGATTACTTTGTAAATCCCTTCGCAGTCTGGCAATCCTTTTTCGAAATGCACCAACGCAGTATCAGCGTTAAGTGGTTCAAACAGTGACATAGCGCCGATTTTTGAAAAAACCCGTATAATCAACCCTTTCATCGATAATGCGTCAAAATGATCAATAGCAAAAAAAACCGCTTCCTTTTCATGTGCAAGAACTTTATCGTTTTCACACCCTTTCCATTCGCACCATTCAATAAGAAATCGTTTTACTTCCTCCCAGTTTTCTTTTGTAACAGGCTCAACCGAGCTGGAACAATTACGACGGAACTTATTAATCTGGTGACGAATCGTGAGATAATTTTTACCCGGGAGATCCGCAAGGTCAGCAGAGCGGTAGACGTATTCAAAATGGTTAGGATCAGCAACAAGGTTGATCCCGGGACAGACATCCCTCATCCAGCCGGCGGTTTCAGGATCAATTAACACAATAGGTTCATTGTCACTGACATCGGATGCAAGGCGTATCAGCGATTTTAAAAGCGCTGGATCGCGTGGACCGATTGGCGGACGGAACCGCGTTACGTCATCAATTGTACCTGCGATGATGATATTTTTTTCCACATAGGCATACTTGTAGTGCGCATAATGGTTCCAGCAGACCATATTGGTGAAGGTATTATCACTATGTGTCTGAGGATATTGTGCATAGTGTTGGTTGAAAAAAGCCCGGTCATTCAGGGTAACAGGTTTAAAATTTTCCTGCGAAAGCATCACAAATCCCTCCGGAATAATAATGGAGTATGCCCTTCCATTCGGTGAAATCCAAAAGGCAGGTAAAAGGTTTCAGTCATTGGTTCTGCAATGAGGCCGATCCAGGAGATACCCTGTTCAACGCATTTATTTACCAGGGTTGTCAGGATCTGACTGCCAATACCGGTTTTCCGGTATTCAGGCAACACAACAAGATCCTGAACATACCCATCTGAGACTCCATCAGATATGATCCTGCCCATCCCTACAGCCCGATCTGTTTTTGTATCGATTGCGACAGCAAACAGGTAGCTTCCCCGCATCAAATGACGAAGCTCGCTCTGATCATACTCCTCCTTCCACCACCCGCCGGCACGGTACAAGTCAGCAATCTCCGATTCATCCCACGAATGAACAAGCTGGATGGTAATGTGATTTCCCACAGTAATCATTTTCTCTGTTTCTGGCTAAAGGATTTACCATGCAGGTATTATAAAAAGAATTCAGAATATTTTTTTTCGATATCAAAGCTAAATATCATCACGCGTTCCCGTACCGGAAATATTTAGCTGTTCGATCGCCGTATCAACTATTGAACCAAGTCCTTCTACGCTCCAATGCTGGGAATTCAGGATAACATGATAAATTGAAAGATCATTGATGTCAATATTATAATAGTCTGTGATACCGTCCAGCTTCGCATTCCTCCCGCTCGATTGTTATCCGTTCTGCGGTCTTTTCATCCGCTATCTGGTCCCTGAAAACAATCCTTTTAATGCGACAGCCAATTGGTGCAAAGAGCCAGATTTTCAGATTCGCACCCGGAACCATCCAACCAGACAGACGTCCTTCAACTATGATATTGTCACGTTGCTCTGCAATCTCCTTCTGCCGGGCATCAATCATTTTATCATATGCCGGATTTTCCTGTGCAAGGCGACCAAACTCTGCCAATCCCATAGCATGCTCCTTTGCAAGATCGCGAAAAACCTCCCCGGCAGAGATCATAGTGAACCCGTGGCGTTCTGAAAGATACCGTGAGAGTGAGGTTGTTCCGCTTCCCGGAAGCCCGCTCACGGTGATTCGCATCAGATCCCACCGATGTTTAAGGATTTCCTTATTACCTGGCTTAAGGTTATGGAACAGATCATATACCAGAGGATCCATGCCGGGATAATCCAGAGGGCCGGATCATGAAGCCCGATGGTTCCAGCGTAGGGTAAAGTTATCGTACTCTTTACCTGACTAAGGCGGAAGAGAAGCCAGAAAAAGATTGGAACTGTCAGCACCAGGATATAAGCCATAGGCTTAAACTGGTTCTGAGACATCTCAAGTTGTTCGCGCATTATACGATCTTTTTTTGCTTCAAGTTTCTTGATCTTCTTCTCATCCTGTGAGAGCTGGGCTTCGCGGTACTCAGTCTGGAATTCCTTCATCCTTTCCTGAGCCCCTGTCATCTTCTCGTAATCTATCGTATACTTCTGGATGATCGAGGAGTATAACCCGGTAAATGCAGAGAGAATAACAATCAGAATATAAAAGGGAATCTTAAACACGTCGAGCAAAGGTGCAAATGCACCATCAATTCCCTGTCCTACACCTACACGCAGCCATTCAATGCTGTATGAAAACATCATCAGCATCATGAACATAAGCGCGATATAAATGCCGTACTTATCCCATATTTTTCCAAAATCCATGAATTCACCTGAGTACTGCTGCCATATCATCGGCAGCCCGTTCGAGGAGGAAATCGGCGTTTATGACAATTTTTACGGTGCAACCGGTAAGCATTGCGTAGGCTGCAGCAATTGATCGATTAAATTGCTGGTGTTCAGCTATCGATCGCGAACCCTCTTTGTCCCGTGAACGTGTTTCATCGGTCATACGGCGCATAAGGATTTGGTCATCATCCGTTTCAACAAGAACGATACAATCAGGCATTATCTCACGCAGCACCCAATCGGGGAGTCCTGCGAGATAACCTTTCGGAGTCTTGACGGATGCATGCGTATCGATCAGAACATTACCCGGTATCTGGGCAATTGCCTGTGCAGCACGCTGCTGCAGTCGTTTCTGGACTGCACGATCCAGCGTACGCATCTGGTCCCTGTCCTGAACAATATTGTCATTTATTGCAACCTCAAACATGAAGGTGCCGAAATTTATTGATTTATACTCGACACCCTCTTCCCTGATTTTTTTTAGTGCTTCGTTGACGACCGTCGTCTTTCCGACGCCCGGTACTCCGGTTATGATGACCTTTTTTCCATCCATCCTGGTCCCTTCCACGTTCTATTCTTTTCCAAAGAATGTCCGCATGAACGGGTACATCTCCATGATTTGCTGACTTGCGATCTCCTCGTAAAGCCTGTAGGTAATACTTACGGTAAGTAGCAATCCGGTTCCGCTGACTGCGCCGATAACCCCAAACAGGTTTGCAATCACACTCAGTATACCTATGAAGACACCACCAATTACCGTAACACGGGGGATGTACCGGTCAAGATACTTTTCAAGCACCTGCGGATTCCTGCGGTAGCCGGGAATCGACATGCCTGATAACTGGATTTGCCGGGCAACATCTTTTGAATCTAGTCCGGCAGTTTTTATCCAGAAGAGTGCAAAGATCGCACCACCGACCACCATGAATGTGATATCTACTCCCAGACGTAATAGAACCTGCCATGGAGCATGACCGAGATCGTGGATCCACCACATCCATTGATCAGGACCGTTAATGGGTGCAAGGTAATACATGATTCCATTCAAAGGGGTAGAACCCTCGAACGCCCCAAAAAAGGTGATATTGATATTCGAAAGGAACATCCCCACCATCTGGATGTTAGCCTGCAAAACCCTGACGAGGATCATGGGCAGTACGCTTGCGTAAATGAGTTTAACCGGAAACCGGGCCCGGGCACCCCTCACCTGTGCATGAGCCAGAGGGATCTCGATGCGCGTTGATTCCACATAGACAATAATTAAGAAAATTGCAATCGTGGTGACAAATGCTAAAATATCTTTGCCAAAGTACGTAAGATAACTCCCACCGTCGAGACCGATGGCGATCAGTCGTGGGAAAAATCCGACCGGATACTGGTCAGCAACCGGTGCCCAGTTAATAAATCCATTTACAATTGCCTGTGATATCCCTGCGATGATGAAGAGACCTACGCCAGAACCGATCCCCCATTTGGTTACGACTTCGTCCATGAGGAAGACGAGAACCCCTCCTATACAGATCTGGATGAAAATGAGCAAAGATACCGCAAACAGGTTTCCTCCAAAAAACTGGTTGGCGATAATCGGATCGGGGATCATGAAGCTGCCGACAAGGTTTGGTGCGGCTTCGATCACGATCATGACCAGGATCAGGATCTTCTGCAGACCCATATACATGACCTGTCCGCGTGTTTCGCTTGTATCGATATGGAGAATATCTGCTCCTTTGAGCAGCTGGAGCACGATGGATGCAGTGACGATTGGTCCGATACCAAGGTGAACTATCGAACCGCTTGCACCGGCAAGAAGTGCTCGCCATGCTGCAAACAAATCCTGGTTTGAAGGTGCGAGTCCAAAGACCGGTATATTCGTCAGGGCAAAATACAGAATTAAAATTCCCAGGGTCCAGATCAATTTGTTCTTGAAATGAACGTGTCCTTCAGGACTCTTGACTGCAGGCATTGCAGCGAGCAGGGGTTCCATTCGATCCAGCAGGTTTCCCATTGTTTCACCAAAAATCACAGGAATGGTCAGACGATTTGCGTCTTTCCACCCATTTTCTCGATCTTTATCTTGGCTGATTCAGAAAATGCCTGCGCGGAAATATTCGAGCTTTTTGGTAACCTTGCCGCTGCCCAGCACCTTGTTGATGCCCATATCAGCGGTGTTGATCACGATGGCATCTCCTTCATTCTTTGCAATACCCTGCGCTAAGAGCGAGGGTATTATCTGGTCGATAATCCCGACATCCATTACCGTGACGGTAATCTGGGAGCTATTCGAGAAACCGTCCTTTCCAAAGACTGGCCCCCCCATCTCTTTATACCACTTGACAAAGTGGTGGGCGTTAATTCCGGCGCGACCCCGTCCGCCGCGGTTCCCTGCACCACGCCGGTTTTTATGGGTGCCGCCACCGCATGTCCGCGATCCGCGGTACTTTGAACGTTTGTTGGTTGGCATCCTGCTTCACCTCATCTTATAAAGGAGAGTATTGATCTCCTGACCATAATAGCCAAGCGCTCCACCTTGGGGGAAAGTACGTTTGGTGGTCTTGTATCCCTTGCGTGGGGGATGAAGGCGTAAAACGGGTTTCAGACCCGGGATTTCACGCAGTTTCGTCTCTCCACTTGCAAGTGCCTGTGCAAATTCAGAAATGCTGCTGTATGTCGAGTTTGATTTGATGTACTCGTCAGTCAGGTGTGCATCACCAATGACCCTTCCGCGCGTCAGCAGAAGTGTTTCAATTGTTGGTGCATCCGCTTCACCGTAAGCAACATAATCCTTTACTTTTCGGATCATGCCAAGGTTTTCCGGTGTATCCGCAACGAGAACGCAGTGGTTGATGTGATGCAGACGCAACATCTTGAGCGTGTCCTTGATGTCCCGGCGTGTCTTAACAACACCGCGAACCTGTACGACTGCGTACATTTACAGAGACCTCCCAGTCCTGATCATGTTGGTCTCGTTGAGTGCGTTGAATGTTGCTTTCGCAAAATTAATTGTGGTGCGTGTCTGTCCTCGTGCAAATGTCCAGACATCCTTGATACCTGCAAGTTCAAGCACTTTCTTGCTGATATCCCCGGTAACCAGCCCGATACCCTGAGGTGCGGGTTTGAGAGTTACCCGGACACTGCCGGCAGTACCTTCAACCTGCATTGGAATTGAGTGGGTGATATCACATCCGCATTCCCAGCTGCCACAACCACGCCGGACCTTAATGAGATTCATTTTTGCTTTTACGATCGCTTTCTTGATCGCATTGCCAACCTGTACGTCCTTACCCTGACCAAATCCTATATAGCCGTTCCGGTTGCCTACAATAACCACGGCACGAAACTGAACGCGGCGACCTGAGTCGGTCATCCGCTGCATCATGGCAATATCAAGAACCTCATCTTCCAGATCGGGAAGGAACATATCGACGATCTGGGGTTCCTTAATCGGCCTGCCGCTCTCAAGTACCTGGTCAATACTTTTAATTTCTCCGGATGCGACGAGTTTGCCAAGACCGGTGACCGGACGCCACTCCTCTCTTTCATAAGCCATTTACACCAGCTCCTTTTTTATGGCGTCTGCCGCCTGTTCAACAATAGAGACAATATCTGCAGCATTTTTATTATGCGCAGCGATGTGGTTGCCCTTGGCACGTTCATCAGAAGGCAGGATCTTCTCCCCGTGGGGTACATCCAGTCCAGCTTCAACGGCACCTTTCAATGCTGCAAAAACTCTTGCACCGGGTGTTGCACGGTTGAGACCGATATCCAGAATAGCCCTGCCGTAATCAGCTTTCTTGGCTTTTACCGCAAAAAGCATACCTGTCAGATATGCTGCCGGCGTGTTGGATGTCGATCCTTTGTATCCGTATGTCTCAAGTTCGGCAGAATTTGCTGAAACGAGTGTTCGATCACCGTCAAGTTCTGCCGTCACTAGTTGTATAATGATGTGTCGGTTTGTTTTACGCACAACCATTCGTGGTGCATCTGCAACAACGAGCCTGGTCCTCTTGTAATAATCGGTTTTTCCCTCTCTTCTTCTTCGGAAAGGAACAAAATACCGTGATCCTGTAGCCATGTTACTTCATCCTCCCTGCGAGGATCTCCATCTGCGCTTTCATATGCGCAACACTTCTGAACTGCCCGCCGGCCGCTTTACGGTAGATTATCCGGTACATATGGCGATCGATCGTTCCGGCATCGCGGAGTTCAACAAGGTACTTTTCTGATAGCACGTATTTTCTGAACCCAGGCCGTTTTACTTGGATTGCGGGCACCGGCTGCACCTTTCCTTTTTCCGGCGCCTTTGCAGTGACCGTATGACCGCTTTGCGATCCGTGCACGGGCCCTGCCGCGGCTCACACCTTTCTTCTGATGTGCCTTGATTGCACCATCAGTGATAAGCCCTCTTAAGTCTTCCCGGGAAATTGCATTTTCAATATCCGAGATCCGGGCCGGGTCAAACCAGACACGGTTTACACCGCACTTCAGTACTGCGGCAGCTATGCGTTTCTGGCTGGCGACATCACTCATTCTTCTTCACCTCTGAACCGGTCTTCTTTTTTGCCTTGGGTTTTGCAGCGGCTTTAGGTTTTTCTTCAACAGACGCATCCGCCTTTGGTTTTGCTGCTTTTTTAACGGATTTTGCAGGGGTCGTTGTCCCGGCTTTTTCCGGAGTTTTTTCTGCTTTTTCTGATTTTGATGCAGCAGGTTTTTTTGTCGTTTTTGCCGGAGCCTTCTTCTCTTCTGACTTTGGCAAATCATTACCCTTCTTCGTATCTTTCTTTAGGGGAGCTGCAGGCATCTGGGATTTTAATGCGGACACTTCATCTTTTTTCTTCTGGTCCGCAGAAAACCGTTTTGCATCGATTTTTTTCGGTTTTGTCTCTTTTACTCCGACAGATCGTGTGTTTAATACCTTAATTCCCGAAGCAAGTGCTGTTTCCTGAAGGATCACACGCTTTCGGTCACCAACGGTCGCTCCAATCCGGACTGCCTGAGTCTTTGAATCGAGTCCCTCAAGATCTTTTAAGGAAGTTACCAGTATTTCGAAGAATCCGCTGGGGTGCATTCCACGCACTGCGACAGGGCTTCCGAACCCGGGCTTGGGGAGAGCTCCTTTTGCCTTCTTCTGCTCTCTCTGTTTATTGTGCTGTCCGCGGGGTTTTCTCCAGGAATCAGAGAGTTGTGCCTTCTTACCGTATCCGTCACGTTTGAAGGTTGCACCCTTTTCAACACGTACCCGGATTAACCGTTTTATTTCAGTGGTCATCGATCTTCAGCCCCTCTGTACAATATAGATGCCATCCTGGAAGACTCTCGGATCGCGGTTGCGGATGTGGGTAGCATGCTCAATATTTGCTGCCGAGGTCCCGACCAGTTCGCGGTCGATTCCTGTAAGCACAACTTCATCGTTTGCAATCTTTGCGGTAACACCCGTTTCAATCCGTGCATAACGCGCCTTTTTTTCACCAAGGAAATTGGCGATCTCAAGCCGGTTGCCCTGGAGTTTCAGCTGGATCGGGAAGTGGCTATAGACCATTTTCATATGGTATTCAAACCCTTCAGTGACACCACGGCACATATTTTTCGTATGTGCCTCCAGGGTCCCAACCATTGCTGTCATCTCTTTCCTTTTGGACTCGGTAGAGATAGTAACTTCATTTCCTGTGCAGGTTACTACTACCTGGGGAAACCGTACGTTTCGTGAAAGCTGCCCTTTTGGCCCCGTAATACGTAGCTGCGAGCCGTCCAGTTGGGCTTTTACTCCTTCTGGAATTTTAACTGTTCTGACTGCTGACATGATCTCGCACCTTCAATAAACATACCCGAGCAGTTCGCCGCCGATGCCTTCTTTCCTCGCCTGTTCGTGTGAGATTACACCTTTCGAGGTCGAAAGTATCAGAAGCCCGAAGTTCTTTCCGGGCAGGTACTGCTTCTCCCAGTATTCCATCTCATCCAGCTGTACCGAAAACCGCGGGGTGATTGCCCCACAACGGTTAATTTTTCCCGTGAGGTGAACCTTAAGCTGTCCACCCCTGCCATCATCGATGAACTCGAAACTGCTGATATAACCGGCGTCCTGCATAATGCGGAGCATCGCGCCGAGGAGTTTGCTCGCTGGTTCGATGATGCACACGGACTTGCCGGTGTCACCGGCATTTTTTAAGGAACACATTCCGTCTGCTATTGGATTACTTCGTGTCATTGTGCATTCACCTTCAGCTCATCTTTTTAAATCCGATTTTCCGTGCCCATTCGCGGAAGCACTGCCTGCAGAACATAATATGATATCTGCGCACGAGCCCCTGTTTACGCCCGCACATTTTGCACTCATTTGCACCGCGACCATAGATCTTCTTTTGTTCGCCCGCCATTAGCGCACCTCGACCTGATACTGCTCTTTAAGAAATGCAATCGCATCCTCTTTTTTCACACGCTGTTTAGCCGGGAGTTTTTTCTGCTCCATGCGTCTGCGGGTGATCCGTATGCCTTTACGTTCGAGTACGACATTGACATCCATGCCGAAAATACCGATTTGTGGATCGTAGGACATGCCGGGGAAATCCGTGTGTTCTTCAATACCAAAGGAGATATTCCCGCTTTTGTCGAACTGGCTCTCAAAGACAGTTTTGTTGATGATCCCTATCGATGTCGCAAAAAAATCGCGGGCCGATTTACCCCGAAGCGTGACTTTGCATCCGATTGGGGCGCCTTTTCGTATGGAGAATGCCGGTTGTGTCATCTTGGCAATGCTCCTGATAGGCGTCTGTTTGGTGATCGTCTTCATGATGTTTTCAGCTTTTACGAGTTTTTCTCCACTCTCGCCAACTCCCATATGGACGACTACCTTGTCGATATAGACATCGCGCATCGAAGTCACTGTTCATGCCCCCATGACGCTATTGCGGGGGTCTGTTTACCGACCATGTAGATGTAGGGTGAAATTGTGTCGAACCGTGTCTTTGTGGCTTCGTCCTCGAGTATGATCTTATTCGGGACACTGCCTGGCGTCGTGACAATCTCAACGATTCTTGCAACCTTGCCCGAGTGACGACCGCCGGTTACCATTGCCATGTTACCAACGGCAAACGGGAAATGATCGAGGATTTTAAAGCGGTCTTCTGGTTTTAATGAGACGACAACCGAGTCATTTGAGTTATACGTGTTATCGGCAATGATGTTGGCACCATATCGCAGGTTTAACTGAACCTTACCACCAGCGATGACGGTCTTGTTCTGGATTTTGCACAATCTGCTCTGGGCTGCATCAGCATCAATTTCAACAGCCAGATGTCGGCCATTTTTTCCTCGGAGCATACGATAATATTTTCCTGTTTTGGGGATTGCAATAATATCAAATATGCCAACACCCATTTTGGGATCCCGGCAGGGTCTGCCGTTGATGATAACATCATTCTGATTGAGGATCTGCTTGACTTCTTTTAAATTCCGTGCAAAACCCATATGATCACGGAGCCACACTGCGATCGGCATCGCATTTGCATTATGTGGTCCGGGTGCTGTTTTTGTGATGAATTTCGTTGTCTTCTTTGCAATGTGCCACGAGTCCGGGGCGTTTAATCGCTTCAGATGGTCTGACATTATTCAGCCTCCCCTAATTTTGCCTCACGGCGTTTATCAGAGAGATTAAGTTTGGTGAGTTGCACATTTGAAGCATCAATAACCCGGGGTACTTCGGTTCCATCTGCTTTCGTGGAAGATACTCCATGGACAACAATTTTTGACTTCTTGGTATCGACCGCATCCACCAGTCCTTCATTTCCGACAAAATCTCCGCGGGTTACCTTAACAGTATCCCCCTTGATAACACGCAGCGTCTTTTTCTTGTATTTTTCTTTGAGTGCCGCGGATAACGGAGCGCTGAGGTATTTGCTCTTCACGTGTGAAGGTGCCTGATAGCGGGCCTTTCTCTGCTTTCTTGGCTGTTCACTTTCGATTCGTACCATGCTTCAAACCTCACACAATGATCGTTGCCATGGAACCGAGTTTAGGGAATCTTTCCGCGACTTCGCGGGCTACAGGACCCTTGATTTCTGTTCCTTTTGGCTCATTCTTCTCATCCACAACAACAACTGCATTGTCATCAAAGGATATCCGCATTCCATTGGGTCTGCGCATCTCCTTTTTCTGGCGGATGACCACTGCACGAACCAGCTTGCGGCGCATGTCAGGAGTACCTTTCTGGACACTCACCGTAGCGAGATCCCCCAGTCCAAGCTTGGGCTGACGGCGCCTGACACCGTGGTAGCCAAAGACCGAGATGATCTGCACGGTCCTGGCACCGGTATTATCAGCGCATGCGAGCCTGGTCCCGGTTGCAAGTGCCCGTGGAATCTTAGACTGCTTCGCCTTCATGGCTGTAACACCTCAATAACAACAAAGGTTGTGCTCTTTGAAAGCGGTCTGCATTCGGCGATCTTAACCATATCCCCAACCTTTGCGTGAATACAGGGGGTGCTATGGGCATGAAGCTTCGAACTGCGTTTCTCGTACCGCTTATATTTCCGGATGTAGTGCAGGTAATTGCGTGCTACTACAACCGTTCCCATCATTCGGTCGCTCACGACTTTGCCGGTGATCACCTGGCCGCGCACCGGTAAAGTGCCGTGAAACGGACAATTAACGTCCTGGCATTCTTGTTTTGGAGCCGGAACGTTCAATCCAATGTTTTGTGCCATTATTTTATCCTCTTCTTTTCGTGCAGGTTGATTCTCTTTTCAGGAGCCAGAACCATCACGGATCCATCTATCTCAACAATATCGCTGCCTGGAAGGTGCAGCTGAAATCTGCTGTGCAATTTTGGTATGCGTTTAATTCCCCGGGGGGTCTCAATGACGAGCAGATTTTTTGTTTCATCGATGATGCATCCGTAAATCCCCTTGTGAAGGGGGTTTTTGGCAACCGAAACCAGAATGTCCAGTCCGATTAGTTCATGGCGGAGGACATTCTGGGGAGAGATCATACGTTTCTCCTGCGATTTTGCTCGGTCATCAACCTGGCGATTGTTCTCCTGATTTCACCAATATGACCGGGGTTCTCTGTGGCGCCACCGGCGCTGACTTTGCCGTAATGCTGGACGAGCTCCATACGGAGTTTCTCCATTTGTTCCTGCAATTCAATTGCAGAGAGCTGCTGGATTTCCTGCGCTCGTAAAATTGCCATTACTGATCCTCCCTGAAGGGTATTTCATCCGGAAGGGCGGGTTCATCGGAGTCAATATCAGCAATATCAGTGACGGTCATTTTTGGGGGTAACCGTTTCTTTTCCTGTTCGATAATGGAAAAGTGATCCGGTAATTTCGCACCGGCAGGAACCAGTTTTACCTGAACACCTATGACTCCCAGCTTCTTGATCGCAACCGCATAACCTTTCTCGACAATAGTGTTGCTCGGTTCACCGCAGTGCTTGATATATCCCTCGCTAAACTTCTGGGTCCGGGCACGAGCACCGGTTAATTTACCAGCGATAACAACCTCACACCCTAATGCACCGGAATCCATAACGCGACGAAGAATACTCGATCCCGCTTTACGGAAGTACCAGCCCCTCTCAAGGGCGTTAGCGAGGCGTTCCGCCATGATCTGAGCATTGAAACTGGGATTTGTGACCTGCTGAACTTCAATCTGAGGAGATTCAACTCCGTAGTTCTGCGCCAGATCCAGAGTCAGCTGATGAACGAGTTTTCCACCTTTTCCAATGACAATACCGGGTTTTTCTGCAAAGATGGTAACCTGTGTTCCCAGTGGAGTCCGGGCTATATCCATCCCACCGTATCCTGCTCGCTTTAATTCCTTCGACAGGTACTTTTCAACGCGGGCTTTCCGAACCCCTTCTGAGATAAACTTCTGCTCTACTGCCATTACACCACCTCACGGACAACAACTTCAAGATTCACGGATTCGCGGACCTTTGGGGTTGCCCGTCCCATTGCACGGGGGAAGAATGATTTCTGCGCCCGCCCACGGTTCGCCGAGACGTGGATGATCTCAAGATTATCTGAATCAAGACCGATGTATTCAGCATTTTTCTTGACTGATTCCAGAACACGGATATATGCTTTTGATGCCTTCACCGGGTACCTGCCGGTATCCCAGTTTCCTGGAAGACCACGTTTGTGCGCAACATTCCGGTTGAAACGCCGGAAGGGGATAGCTTTCTTTAAACTGACAACATCGTTCAGATATGCAATTGCATCGTTCACGCGCTGATGCCTGATGAACGTGGCAATCTCGATCGAATGCTTAGGCGACATATTAAGTTCGTTGGCTTTTGCTTTCGCGATGTTGTCGCCGCTAATTTTTTGTGAATAATCAATTCTTGCCATATCCATCACTTCAGCGGAACTGTACTTGCTGCCTCGGGTTGCACCGATACCGGCACTTCCATGAGCGACCTTCCTTCTTGTCAGAGCAAACTCACCAAGATAGTGGAATACAGACTCCGGCTGAAATTCAACCTTCATGAATTCCTTGCCGTTATAAATCTCTATCGATTTTCCAACCATCTCCGGGATTACAATCATTTCCCGAAGGTGCGTTCTGATCTTCTCGTCACCTTCACGGACTTTTGTGAGTAATACCTCTTCACCACGGGAGAAACCACGTACTATTTTGCGGCGTGCGCGGGCTGGCATCAGCGGGAGGAGTTCGCTTATCCCCATCGCCTTCAGCTCATCAATTTTGTATCCCCGGTAAGTGAACTCTTCGCGCCTTCTCGGCATTCTTTTCTGAGTCTTTTTTGGTGCTGCCATACCCTTCACTTCCTGCTCTTACCTGTCCTGCGTGCAGCTGACATGTCCCACAGTCCTGCCTGGAGAGGTTCCCCGTGCAACTGTCTTTGGGCGACCTGTATGCTGGTGACCGCCCCCCCCGAATGGGTGGTCAATGACGTTCATCGCGACACCTCTGACACGCGGCCAGTTTGAAGCCGTGTTCTGCATCTTGTGGTACTTGTTTCCTGCTTTCACAAACGGCTTGTCTACACGACCGCCACCAGCGACGATTCCGATGGTTGCACGGCAACGGTGGTTGAACCATTTGGTCTTTCCACTGGGCATGCGAACCCCGACCCGGTCTTCGATCTTGTCGATGACGACCGCCTGAACACCGGATGCACGGACAAATTTTCCGCCATCATTGGGGCGTGCTTCGATGTTGCAGATGTATGTTCCGGTAGGGATATACTGAAGAGTAAGTGTATTTCCGTTTTTTACTTCAACATCAGAACCCCAGCTGACAAGTTCTCCAATGCCCAGACCTTCAGTGACCAGCATGTATACTTTGGTCCCATCTTCCAGTTTGACAAGTGCAATCGGAGCGTTGCGTGCCGGATCATGTTCGATATCGATGACATTTCCCATGATTTTTTGAGTGTCATCACCGATATGCTTCAATTCAGTCTTTATACCGGTGGGATGGTGCTCGATAGGTCGGGCCTCCCTTGCCCCGGCTTTGTGTTGTGATACGATGTCCCATGTTCCCACCTACATAATGCCAAGCCGACTGAGTATTTCCTCGGCTGCTTTTTCATTCTCAAAGCTTACAATTGCTTTTTTCTGACCGTGCATGGTCATGAGGGTGCGAACGCTTTTCACGTTCTGGCCAAACGCTTTTTCAATTTCACGTTTGATTTGGTCCTTGTTTGCTTCACGAGTGACAAGGAACTGGAGTTTGCTCTGGTTCTCTAACAGGACCATTGCCTTTTCCGTAACAAACGGATATTTCAGAGCCATTTACCTTCCCTCCAATCGCACAAGGGCGCCTTCCGTCCAGATGGTCAGACGTCCGGCCAGCATTCCTGGCGCAAGGTGCTCTACATTCAACTGGTCAACAGTTACAACATCGACACCGGAAAGGTTGCGTGCGGCACGCAGCGGTTGTCCGGCTGTGACAATAAGCAGGCTTTTTCTCTGTTTGAACCTGCGACCACGCATCTTTCCTCTCCCGGCGCGAACCTTCTTACTCTCTTTCGCCCGTTCGATGTCATGGTAGACACCTGCGTTGGTGAGCGCTGTTATGACATCCTGCGTACGATTGAGCGTCTCAAACTTATCTTCTAAGATAACCGGAACCACTCCATCAAACATATGACCGCGACCGCGGATGAGATCCGACGAAATGCTTGCAGCAACCGCTGATCGGAATGCCTTCTGTTTTTCTTTCTGGTTGATCTCTTTGATCAAAATTTTGGCAACCTTCGGGGGGTGTGCTTCACGGCCTCCTTTGGCCTGCGGAACTTTTGCAGCACGTGAGCCATTTTTAATACGTGGTACATGTGATGAACCGCGACCACTTCCCCACCCAACTGCTGATGAGCAGATACCTGCATAGGGGTTCGTCCCATGGGGTTGTCTCCTCGTGCTCTGAAGTGCCATGACTGCTTTTTTGATCAGATCTGGGCGGTATTCCTCGGTAAAGAGTTCCGGAAGTTCAATATCCCTCGCGATTCCGCCATCAAGTGTTTTAACCTGTGCTTTCATCTCTGATCATCCCTGTTTGCTCTGGACGCTCACAAACTGGATCGTCGGCATCCTCACGACATGTTCACCAAGGCGCATTGCCGGACGAATACGGATAAGCCGCTTGACAGGTCCTGGAATCGACCCCTTGATGAGGATGTACGGGCTTTTCAGTACACCATAATGCAGGAAACCGCCTGCAGGTGTAATCTCACCAGCATTATCACTTGTCCTGAGAATGCGCTTATTAAACTCCGTGCGTTGCTGGTATCCAAGCTGTCCCATCTGGGGAACCTGCCAGCGTACATGATGGGGATTCCAGGGGCCGAGTGTACCAAGATGGCGCTCCTTTCCTCCTACAGAGTGTTTACGTTTACGCAGTGCAATACCCCAGCGTTTGACAGCACCATTCGACCCCTTTCCAGTGGTGATGGCAGTAATATCTGCGTATGCTCCGGTCTGGATGACATTGTTCAGCGAAACCTCTTTCCCGAGAATTTCCTGTGCAAACTCCCACTGTTTTTTGAGGTCTCCACCCCCGACCTTGATTTCCATAAGATCGGGGACTTTCTTTGGGACTCCTGATAATATTGCAGGTTGCGTATAAGAAACGGCGTAGATCTCGGTTACAATACCAGATGAAACTGCATCTGAAAATTTCTTCAGTGCTGCCCCCTTGTCATAATTTTTTGGCAGGGTAATGCGGCGCCCCAGGACGGTATCAAGCTGGTCTGCCCAGACTTCTGTCAGAGCATGTTTGCCGTAGGTATCTTTCGAATAAGCACGAATTGCAGCAACCTTCATAGAGGGGATCTCAACAACGGTGACTGGCACCATGATTTCCTTGCCCTCTGTAGGACTGTTCTTGTGATCATCGACCATGATAACATGCGTCATACCTACTTTATATCCAGCAAACCCCTGCAGTATCGGTACCCCATCATAGAGAGGCCACGATTGGTATTTCGGGATCGGGCTCTTTGCACGCTTTCTTGGGCTGAATGCAAGAGAACCACGGCGTGGTCTGTTAATTTTTGGCATGTGTTAATCAATCCTTTTTCTGCGTGTAGGTTATTCCCATTGCGACACGAATTACAATTAATCCGAGACTGTGTGATAACTTGGTCTGGTTTGCCAACACGCGACACCAGGTGAAAACCGGAAAATTCAGATACTCAAATCCGCAGTTGCGGATTTTTTTCTGGATTATGTAGTTTTGAACATTCGGTTTTTCATCTGGTTACAGACATATGGATGATACTATCCCTCATCCAGGAGCTGGTGATTATGTTCACTCAGCGACCCTGTCTCGCGAAAGAAGATCCTGACAATAACGCATCCATCTGCACCTTGGCCGGGCAATGGAACGGGCTCGTTTTCAACGTCGACCCATGCGTAGTAATCAGATCCCACTCAGTCAGCCTGTTGTGACGACTCACAACTCCTTCTCGGGTTTCCCTCCACAATAAAGTGAAGTTCACCAATCGAGGATTACCCACGGCACAACCGACTTCCTGTGTCTGGAAGACTGGTTCCGCCGTATGATGCTATGAATATGTGCATTTCATTATGTCAGCACATAGATACATCAGAGGATAACCTCATATCGGCTTCCATAATCATTGTATAAAAAAGAATATAAACATATGCCAGTATCTGGATATCAAAACGCGAACGAAATCCCGATGAAACAAACAATTTCGATTTTTTCATTTTATTTCATTTTAGAGTTACCCAAAATACAATTCACCAACGTCAGTAATATATACCAAAATATCTTCACATACGCAACGCGCTTTACAGCACTGGGGGCGGGTTTCCCGCAGTCGATTTATAAGGGAAATGGTATCATAACTAACTTTTATATTAATTTTTTCTGCTTCTCCAAAAATTATTGAAGGCACATCAAACAGATCAGTGCCGGAAGGTATAGTGCAAAGATGAGTTGCATCCAGGGTATAGAGGAATTCAAGTGTTTCTTTTGCCCTGCGGATATTCTCCATTGCGCTCTTTTCAATCGTACAGACATTTGCTTTTGAGGTCGAGATAATATCAGCAATCTGCTGCTGGGTCAGCCCTTGTTTGCGATACCTGAGAACTTCCATCTGGCGTTCGGTGAGCAACCCATCCTTCATGTTATTTAATCTTATATCTGAACTTAAACATTTTTCGTTAACTATACCAAATACAAATGGATTCCGCAACGTGCTTTTATCAGAAGTATATTTTATTTTAAAAAAGCATTTTTTTAAAATTTCTCGGCGAGAGAGGACATTTCAAAATGTTTATATGAATACCGGGTCATAATAACGTGTTAAAAAAATTAGGTGATATAGATGGTTGTTAAAGTAGGAGTAGCCAAACTCGGCAATATCGCAAGTGGTGTAATGGCAGAACTGCTTCTCGATGAGAGAGCAGACCGTGAAGACATGCAGACATTCATGGCGACCAGCGGCACAAAACTCGAGCCGGCAGATGTAGACCGTGTTGTTTCAAACCTGAAGGCATATCAACCGGACTTCTGTATTGTAGTCTCCCCCAACGGAGTTCTCCCCGGCCCTACCGGTGCCCGCGAACAGCTCGCAGCTGCAGGTATCCCGGTTGTCATCATTACTGATGATGTAACCACGAAAAAGGAATGGGAAGGAGTCAAGGCAAGCAAGTTCGGATACATCATCATGAAGGCAGACTCCATGATCGGTGCACGCCGCGAGTTCCTTGACCCCGTCGAAATGTCCGACTACAACGGGAACCTCGTCAAAGTGCTGGCACTGACCGGGGCATTCCGCAAAATGCAGATTGCACTCGACAAGGTCATCGATCAGGTCAAGGCCGGAAAGAAGGGCGACGCAATTGAGCTCCCGAAGATCATCATGACCACCGACAAGGCCGTCGATGGTGAATTCACAAACCCCTTCGCACTTGCAAAAGCACGCGCTGCCCACGAGATCGCCATGGCCGTTGCAGGCCAGAACGTCAAGGGCTGCTTCATGACCAAGGAATGGGAGAAATACATACCGATCGTTGCAAGCGCTCATGAGATGATGAGATCCGCAGCAATGCTCTGTGACGAGGCCCGCGAGCTTGAGAAGGCAGGCGACAGCATTCTGCGCCAGGCCCACAAGAAAGACGGCACACTTGTCGCCAAGAAGAAACTCGTTGCAAAGTACGAGTAAATTTTTTTTTATTTTTTATCTTCTGATTGTTTTTCTCACTTTGATAGCGATTGCCTGAATTCAGAGTGGTAATATCGCCCGAGGTCTTCAGGGAGAGTCAGTATAACAGGTTCAAGGTGGAGTCGTTCCATAAATGCTGAATCGCTCATGGAAAACTGGTTTGGATTTATTCTGGAAATGAGAGAGCAGAAGGCACTAAATCCATCATTCCCGCTAACCGAATCAAAAAAAATTGCCATATTGAACGCATGCGTTCCCAGTTTACGGTATAATGCAAGAATTTCTAAGATGCCCCTTGCAAGAAGGTCGATATAATTTTCCAGTTCATCAATGCAGGAAACGGGCATGATGCCCCGCACTTCACGCTCACCAACAGGAACTGCGTGGGCTGACCAGACGATTTCATCACCGAAGAGAAATCGATCGGAGGCTTTTTCCTCTTCTTTGACTGAGGTCCAGTAGTTTTTGTTATGTTCCGTGAAATATCGTTTGCCGGCATGAAGATAATGGTCGACAATCCGTGATGGTGCAGACTCTGATAACCCTTGCATATGGGGGTGTACCAGACTCGCACCAGCTGACGGGAGATAATTCCAGTTGATGCTCGGATATCCAGTCAGATGACGGAGCGCTTCGATTTGGCCGGATAATGCATCAACAATCTGCTTCCGGGTAAAAAATTCAACAACGTGGTCATGGGTGATCACGGTTACCACATGACCTTCCCCGAATGGAAAAAGATTGGGAAAAGTAACACTTTCACCACGCAGTATGCGATTGCCGTCGCGAAATACCGGTGTCGCCGAAAAAATATTATTCCTGCAGAATGGGCACTCTGCTGAATCAACTGGTAAATACAGTTCCTGATCAATATGACGGTTTAACCGGTCCGGGCTGATCCTGCACCTGAGCCCGGTGTAATGTTCTTCACGATATTGCAATATTCCTTTTTTAGTAATAACTTCCCTGATACTGTACATCCTGTTCAGGATACTATTTTTTGCAGGATAAGATAGTTATTTGCTCCTTCGGCCGGTTAATAAAAACGATTTTTTTCTGCTTAAACAGCTAAAAAAATCGATATGTGCTGAAGTTAAAATTAATTCAGACGCATTCTTTTTTGAATTTGTCTGAAAAAGCAATCACTTCACTGAGTATTTTTGAAATGAACACTGGTAATATTGATCATATTAAAGTGAAGAAAACGTTGGAGGAACGATTGAATGGGGAGATCTGGGTGCGTTCACCTCCGCTCCCTGACCATCCTGCCCGAATACAAGGGAAAAAAACGATAAAACGGGCATTTTTTGAGTGGATAGCCCATACTGATCAACGCAAAATGATAATTTATTTAAATGCATGAACGGTACAACTCCATGAGGTGAATAACCCTTGACATATGGAATTGAATTTGTACCAGGAAATGTCAATGTAAAGCAAGTTGTCAACTTCTGTAAACTTGCAGAGTCAAAAGACATAGATTTCGCATGGATCACTAACCACTACAACAACCGCCACTGCTACCCAACCCTCGCCGCGATTGCTCAGGCAACCACGACCATTAAAATGGGTCCGGGTATCATGAACGCTTTTACCGACACTCCCGCCGCAATGGCGTCATTTGCATGCACACTGAATGAGATCTCCGACGGACGTGCAGTACCTCGGTATTGGACCTGGCGATCTCTCGACGCTTCCGAAGCTTGCAATCATCCCTGATAAGCCTGTCGGGCGACTCGAAGAAGCCGTTGTCCAGATCCGCAAGCTCTGTGCCGGAGAAGAAGTCAAGAAGTCAGGAATGCAGTTCTTCGACTACGATGGAGCAAAGCTGACCGGTGTCAACCTCCCCGGAAAGAAGGGGATCCCAGTCTACATTGGTGCACAGGGACCCAAGGTTCTTGAGCTCGCCGGAAGGATCGGAGACGGCGCATTGATCAACGCATCCAACCCCAAGGACTTTGCCATTGCAATCCCGATTATCAAGGCAGCAGCCGACAAAGTCGGCAAGAAAGGCTTTGATATCGGTGCATACACTGCCATGTCCATTGACCGGAGCGAGAAGAAGGCCCGCAATTCAGCAAAGATCGTTGCCGCATTCATTGCTGCCGGCTCTCCGGAAGCACTGCTCACCCGTCACGGACTCGACCTTGCCAATGTTGCAAAGATCAAGGCAGCACTGGGCAAGTTCGACTTCAAGACAGTCGGAGAACTCGTTGGAGACAAAGAGATCGACGCATTCACCATCGCAGGAACTCCTGAGATGGTTAAGCAGAAGTGCGAAGCCCTTACTGCTGCCGGTGTCACCCAGATTATCTTTGGCTCACCGCTCGGTCCGGACATGACCACTTCTATCCGCCTCCTCGGCAAGTACGTAGTATAAACGCATAACAAATACTGCCAGAATAAAGCCGAAACAAAGCAGTGATGCTGCGGCAGATAGAAAAAATCTCTTTTTTTTAAAATATAAATCTGGTCTGAACCAGTGTTTAATTTACGGAGTAGAGTACTATAAGATATTGAACTTCCAGCAAATAATAATACATAAACGCATAGAGAGAGTTGTAAGGTTTTAATTGGGATTTGTTCATGCGCATACTTGCTATTGGATTGGGCGGCGCAGGCTGCAGGATTGTTTATAGTTTATATACTACAGACAGGCGAAGCAGTAAAGTCGTGTGTGTCCAGGCACTCGCGATTGATGTCAACGCGGATACATTCACCCAAATGGTGAACTTGCCTGATAGTGCGAAACTATATTTCGCGCCAATCGACCCTGACATTCAGACGGACGAGAATAGAGATACACAGACAGCAACAATTGACATCGGTGAAATCGTCGCTCGCTTCCAGAATATTGAGATTGGGGAAACTGATGCAATCTTTGTTTGTTGTGGGCTTGGGGGCAGCATGGTTGATGTTGCACCGCATATCATTTCTGCACTTCGTGCATCGATCACTGAACCGATCTTTGGTCTTGTAACTCTTCCCTGTCTTGCTGAAGGAGAGCGTCATTCGGCAAAAGCAGCCGATGATCTGGATATGCTGACTCCACTCCTTGATGGCATTATTCTCTTTGATAATGAAACATGGTATAAAAAAACCAAGGCTATGAGGTCAACTCTTTCAAAAAAAGAGAAGGGGCTGGCTGAAAAACTCGGGTTCAGGAAAAGTGATCCCGAGATTTCTCCGCAACTTGCAACATATTTACTCCTGAACGAGGGAATTGTCAGGAGAATAAGCCTCATTCTGAGAGCTGGAGAATTCAAGGCAGATGGCGGGCTCGATTTTGCAGAAGTTGTACTGGATTCCGGTGAGGTACTCAATACGATGAAGGGTATGGGGTACATTACCATCGGTTATGCGGTCGAACGTCTCCCCCATAATCCATTAGGTTTCCTGACCAGTTTACGCCCGGCAGGTTTTTTTGCGGACGAGCATAGTAAAAAAGCCTCGCGAATTGTTGATCTGGCAAAACAGGCAATTTATCATGAAATATCAACACCCTGCGATATGACAAGCGCGCATAAGGCATTAGTACTGATCGCCGGTCCGTCTCATGAACTTTCCCTGAAGGGCTTTATGACGGTGCGCAAATGGATTGACAGAAGCATTGCCGGGCTGGAAACCCGATCCGGGGATTATCCTGTGATGAATACAAAGAATGTTGCAATCATCATCATGCTTTCGGGTCTTGAAAATATTCCCCGTATCACAGAACTTAAGGAAATTCAGAACCAGTATAAAACAAAAATACAGGAAAGTGAAACATTCGAAAAAAAATCTGAATCTGATGCGATCATCTTGTCCGAAAGTACTGGAATGACGATAACTAAAGAAAAATTGACAAAAAAAGGAGACGCAGGAAGAAAAGATGAGATGCTTATTCTCGATTTCAATACACGGAAAAGTGATAAAACCCTCATACACGAATCCGATGATTTTTCGCCCAGGTTAACGATTATTCGCAAACTTTTGAAGAGATTCCACAAAAAACCCATACCGTTTCCACGGATACCAAAAAGAAGGCAATTCATCATATCGTGTCACAACCACATGTTCCCATTGATGCTGCATCCCAGACTTCCACAGATGACGCAGGCAACCTGAACCTGCAGGGTTCATCTGCAATACGAAATCAGGTAACTATAGTAAAGGAAGAAACTAAAATTTCGCCATCAGCATCACATAAAGGATCTCATGTACCATTGGCTTCAAGAACGCCATACATCAAAAAATCCACATCTGGTACAGATCATAAAGGATTGGACGAAAAACATCTGCCACATGCAATGGACGAACGATTGAAATCCAAGGAAATCGAACGGCAGATAATCGAGAAGGAACTGCAACGACAGCGAATGATGGCGATATCCGGTCGAACTTCAAAAACCGGAACAGATGCCATTGAAAAATCCTCTCATCCTCGTGAAATAATCAGGTTAAAACGAGAGGTTCAGGAGGAAAAAGCCCCAAAAAAGAGGGCGGACCACACGATGAACAAACTGATGTGGCTGAAGAACTTCACGAGATTCCGAGGAAAAGAAGACTAATCATACACAAAAAGACCGCCCATTCCGTAATGAAGAATACCTCTGTCGATGATCGCGAAAACCGAAATTCCGTTCCAGATGATGATGAATTGTCTTTTATAAAGCGTCCTGGCGATGAGAGACAAACGGATGGAGAAGACGCAAAAGTTGGTCTTAAAAATTCTGCATATAAATCCAAAGACTACATCTTTGAAGGAAAAGGTATTCAAAAAACAGCTCCTCCAAAGGTAAAGGATTCTGTGCTGATGCATACGGAACTAAAATCGAAAAAAGGTATCCGGGAATCTAAGAACATTGAGAATGCCCCCGAAGATTCAGAAGACGTACCAGATCAATCCACAAAACAAGAGAAAAACAATTCAAAAAAAAATGATATTCACTGGATATGATTAGTTAATATCCATTACTTTTGAAAACTGAATGTTACCAGCACCAATCTCAGTAGTAATCTCAATACCATGTTCAACAGCATTTCCAATAAAATTCAGTCCACTGAATGCAACTATTGACAAACGGTAAGGATTAGCGGGCAGGTTAAACACCTGATTTCCCAGAGTAATAGGGAAGACAAAACCACAGCCATTCATAAGGCGGATTATTTTCTCCACTTCTTTTTTTGCTGCACAGGGAACTTCCCGGACGTTTGCCAGAGCTATACCGGAATTTGTCCGGGTATATTCGGATATTGAAGTGAGACCGGATGAAATGAAAAGTTCGAGCGGATCAATAGTTGTTCCCCTGTAGCCGATCAGATCTTTAAACTGTTTGGGGACTCCCTGATCTATCTCCAATCTTCCACCATATGCCATTTTAACCGGTATGCCATTTCTTTGGAAAACGCCATCCATGCTGATACTGCAAATGGTTATAAATCCAACTGATCCTGACGGAACCCGGGGATCACGATCGATTATCCGGTATGAATTGAAGAACCCGCACCCAGCCCTGATAACTTCATCAAACGCTGACTTCACTTTTTCAAATGACTCGATGGGGACTATCGAGAGGTTATAGGCTACATCTCCAGTGCTTGTTGATGGATCAAATGTACTCCGGTAAGCGAGACGTTCGAGTTTGGAGATGACAAAACCTATCCGGTCATCTACGAGAGCGTTATCGGTTTCATCGAGCCCGGCCCTTGTTAATATCCTTCCCTGATTGCCGATTTTTTCCGTGAATCCCATCGTGTCAAGATAACTGAGATAATACTGGACTGCCCGATCACTGAGGACAAAACCCCGTTCAGCCATCAGTTCCGAAAGCCTTTTTGCCCCTATGGGATCCTGATGTTCTTTCAGAATACGAAGAATCTCAATATATTTCCTTTCAGTACGAATCATGGTTACCTTGCCTCCACGGCTCCCCGACTATCCTGATAACGACCCGAATAACACTCGTTACCCTCCCGCACTTCGTGGAGGATCATTTGCACCACGCGGTCGTTCTTCTGTACAATAAGATCATCGCACCCCATATTTGTCAGGCAAAGTGTCAATTGTCCCCGAAATCCCGGGTCTACAAAACCTGCACCAAGTAAGTACTCCCCGCCTTCCGAAGGATGACCTGCAGCGGAGTGTTCCGGCAAGGTCTTTTGGAAGTTCAACCCATTCAACAGTTGGAACAAGTGTGCATATGCCTTTAGGAAGAAGGATATCGCTGGCAGCACGCAGATCATAGGAACTGGTTGCTGACAATCGCGACTATAAGGTGTGATCACAAGGTGCTCTTGTGTACAATCCTTGTTGAGGCGACGGATAATCTCAGGTGCGGATAAGATCATTCACTACAATATCGGTAGAAAATACTTAATATCTTTTGATATAAATGAGAATGGCAGGATCCATGGGGTAGAGGACATCCTCTTGGGCTTCGAACCCAAGGACGCGGGTTCGATTCCCGCTGGGTCCGTTTTTTTTTTAAAAAAATTGAATTATTCGAGTCTAAGGTATATTTTACCCTGACCTCCAACTGTTTTCGTGTCGGTTGGTCCGATCCAGGCATCAGGTGCATCATCGAGCTGTCGCATAAACCTTGATCTTGTAACCTCCCGGCGGAAGTTTTGTTACGTCAAGTTGTGCATAGTCCACATACTCTTTTAATATGGGCGCTGTGGAATAACCAGGAATTGTTTTTGTGGTAAACATTACCCAGGGTCCATCATCAATGGAATAGTAGACTTTTTCAGTGATTGTTTTGTTTCCGGAATAACTTGAATTCCACATAACCGGCAGGAGTGCCTTGATCTCCCCCGGCTCTGTTACCCAGAGATTGGAAAGCGTTAATGATTTCGATCCCATACCAGTAGCATTGAGATCTGGAACTACCGTAAGGAAAGTATGCGGTAATGTCAGCGTTGACGTCCCATTATTAAAAGAAACAAGTGAATTCGCACCGAACACATCAATGCTTCCACTCTGTTTGACTTTCAGCCGGAATGTCGCCTGCCAGTTTTCACCAACTTTTATCGTACCGATGGTAAAGTCAAGTTTATTATCAGAGATCCAGTCAGCGGACTGGTTTGTCACATTTGTTACTCCATCCTGCCAGATAATCCTTGTCGAAGCGGTTGCATTAGGCACATAGTCATATACCTGAGCCCCGGGTACCGATACACCGGTGACGTTCACATTCTGGAAATCTACTATCATGTTGGTGTTCACACCGGCGTCGGTCTTTAGATCTCCGGCAATCTGGGAATAAACATCAGAAATATCTGTAGCAGAAGCCTCGTAGTACTTCCCCCCGGTGAAATTCGCCAGCTTTGCGAGCGTGTTCTTCCCGCCAGACGAAATACTGTTTGAAAAAGCGATCGAATAAATTTTAATATTGTTATTTGCTGCAAATACTGACATATTCTGATTGGAGAACTGACCAGTCCCCAGTCCAGAGAATGTCTTATAACTGGTAGTCAGGTCCCCAAATGTTGTTGCATCATTGGTACTGGCGGTTCCCCGGGCAAGCGGGTCACCATACCAGTTATAATCCCCATCTGACAGGAGAATAATAGCTTTGACCGATCCTGCCCTGCCATGGCTCTTGATTTCACCCACCGACTTGTTTATGGCTAACCTCATTGGTGTTCCATGATCAGGAAGAATACTACTGATGTTATTTTTTACAGAATTGAAGCCGGAAATACCGCCAATCAACGTTCTGTCAACAGTGGCATAATCACTGTACGTCCATGAATACGGCGAATAGACATTATCGATTTCTGATGTAGAGATTCCAGAGTTGTAACCAGGCCTGCTTATGTACCCGCTCCTTCCAAAGGTAACCAGCCCCAGAGTATCCCTCGAGGGACTCATATTATCCACAAAGGCCTTCGCTGCTTCCCGAATCGAAAACATACGATCGGGATCATCAAAGAGCATGCTCCCGGATCGGTCAATACATAATACTGCATCGATCGGTTTCGGCTGGAGAGCCCACCCGTCACCTTTGAAGGCAATTGTCACATCTACGGTTTGATTTACCTGAACGGTCTGGGGACTGACCGAAGTTTTCACACTCAGGTAAGGATAGTTCTTCCATGTTATCAGGATGGGTTTGTGGAGAGTCCCCCAGTGAGCAGTAACTGTACAATTGCCGGTTGCAGTCGAGCTGTATTTAGGATCGGAACTGTTAGTAGTGAAACTTCCGGGGATGAAGGTCACGGTAGCAAGACCATCCGCGTCAGTTGTTGCAGTATTACTTACCAAAGATGGACTTGATGTTACGTTGAAATTGCCGGAATAGCTCGCGTTGCTTATCGAGAACGTTACCGTTTCACTTTCAACCGGATTTCCCATGATATCAGTAACTGATGCGGAAATATCCGAGATAATTAAGGGGTCAACATCCCGGCTTGCCATGGTCTTCAGGATTTGCCATTATATCCATGTTTGTTGCTGCAGTACTGGTAAATTCTACGTTCTGACTTATGGTAACCGAAGTGTTGGAAATTGCTATTGCAGCGAGATTAATTACCCCGATCGTCGGTTTCTTGCCATAGGTAACGGTTATCTTCCCAAGCGGAGTTTGATGGGCCCAATCGTTCTTTGTTCACCAGGAATGGATGTATTGAACCATATCCATGCATCCTTTGTTGGATTGTCGTACCGGTCTAACAGGGAATATATAATGGTAAATTCACTCGTCCCATCTGCCGGAAGTGATGGGGGGGAACCAGAGGGATCGTACTGCCTGACTTATAGAAAAGGGTATTCCATTGGTATCAGCATCGATCCATTCGAGTTTATCCGGTATACTTCCATATGCGTTCATCAGAATATTATTGGGACCCGCTTTTTTGGTTAACCTGATCGTGAGGGATGCATTACCGTTCATATCAAGGGTACTCAGAACGTCATGAGACGTTAGATTCGCTGTCACAAATCCGCAATCATCCGGGGCCGGACCATGAACATGAAGACTGAGAGTATGAATATCCCCTGGCAATAACCTGTTTTCGGTCGTCAATCCTATTTCCCCAGTGATCTTTAAGGGATATAGCGAAGGGGACGTCGGTTGCTACTGTGCCGTTCAGAGGGTGGGTGAAATACACGTAATAAGGACTATCGTGGTCAATATTCTGATTGACGGTTTTTATGACATTATAACCGTCATGTGAAATTATCCTTGCCGAGATAACTGCTGTCCCGCTTGTAGTACTAACCTTAAACGTACTGGTCGCCTTTACCGGTAGCATCTGAAACCGCTGTTCCAGGACTCAAAGAGCCATATTTTGGATCATCTACCGTGAAGATCACAGTGGCTCCATTCATCGAACCCAGTGTAGAATTTGACACCATAACCGTGATGGTTGTCTGGTCAACACCATTGGCAACAATCCATGAATTACTGGTCGTAATGGTTGAAGAGTCAGGGAGATGCCCGGCAACTGTTCCTACCATAAGTAACAAACAGATGATAACGAAAATTCCAACCTTCGAACGCATACAAATCACATTGGATCAAATGATTGACAGTATGAGTATATAAAAATATTTATTTTAAAAAAACTTATTTTATTTGTTTAAATGGTAAAATATCAATTTAAAATGCCAGAAAAAAGAATTATATGTCGTTCCTTCTCATGACATGCCTGTGCTTTCGACTACCCCACATTCTAAGTGCTGCAAATACCACAAGAACGCTTATTGCTCCAATAACTATGATAGCAATAAGTCCCCAGTCAAGACTCTTTTCCATTATGAGCGTAACTGAAAAGGTAGTATTTCCCTGAGGAAATTGTTTCTGGACGGTAACAGGTTGATAGGTATCCTTGATCGCTGTAATATTATAGGGTTCGTTAAATTTGACCTTGGTCGTGTACTGACCATGGTTGTCCGTTACCCCCGATATCTGACCATTCAGGATGATCGTGGCATTTGGTACTATTTTCTGGTCTTTATCCTGAACAAAGAGTGTCAGATCTGCATTTTCAAATGATATCTCAAAACTATATTCCTCGTTTGGATTCGTTACGAGTATTGTACGATTCAACGCGATAAATCCGGCCTTTCTGACTTCCACACTATAATTGCCTGAAACAAGATTTGGAAAATTGAGTCGCCCATACTGATTGGTTGTTCCGGATAGTGTGCCATTAATAAATACCTCTGCACCTGTGATCGGACTGCGGTTTTCATCAAACACCGATACGAATGCACCTACCAGTGCTTTTGAGAGTCCAACTGCATAAATGGCGTCAGATTGGCTGATTTCTCTTGCCTCAGTATAAGGCTGGTAATTGCCTTTTTTAACCTCAATCGAATAAACCTTGCCGCGTATCAGGGGTATTGTCAGAACACCCCTAGTATCAGTTTTTCCAACAAGTATTCCGTCCAAACGCACTTCTGCATCAGGAACCGCCTCTTTGCTGGTCCTGTCATTTACCACAAAAAAGAACTGGTTGGCTTGTTGCATCAAATACTGGGCACCCTTATCTTCAGTGCCCATGTCGATAATAGCACTTCGGGGCAGGTAATTTGGAGCAGCGATATCGAGAGAGTACGTAGTTGTTGCATTTACCAGGAAAGATACAGAACCGGAAATATTCGTCAGATTTGATTGCGCTATGCGATCTGAAGAAATGTTTACTCGTACACCTGATATTGATCCAAGAGTAACAGAATCGTAAATGTTTACATTCAGTCTGATACTTTTTCGACTGAGGTTAACAAGAATTGATGTCGCGTTTTTATCTACCTGGTTCTCCCAGTCATCGTATCCGGTCATTGAAACACGGATACGCGGATCTTCTAATCCGGAATAATTGAGAAAAACCTGGCCAATGTTGTTAGTTCTGGCGTAATTGTCTCCATTCAGAAACACCGTGGCACGAGGGATTGTTGAATTATCTACATTATCCTGTACGGTAATCTGCAGGACCGTTGCCTGAACAAAGCTGCAGAGGAAGATAATGCACAGCAGGGTAAAAAGGAAACGATTTCTCTGGCGATACATAAGAAATATCGCTTCCTGCTAATATATGAGCGCATCGGTCTACAATTCCGAAATAGCGGGCACCCGGTCTAAAAGCATGCCTTCTACAAGAATTGGCATAAGCCGCCTTCCCTCTTCGATTGCCTGCTGGAGCCGCCAGTTCCTCTCTGCAAACAGGGTAAAAAGGGGTTCGCCTGCCTTGATGAGTTTCCCTTTTTTCGCATGCAGGAGGATACCAGCCCCAGGATCGTGAGGTGCTCCCGCTATGCGGGCGAGGGTAATAAGCGACCGGTTATTCATTTCAATCACATATCCCGAAGAGGGGGAATTCACCACAAACTGATGTTCCCCCGGGATAATATCGGTTGATTTGACATTTCGATCACCTCCCTGAATTTCAATGATCTGGCGAAACTTTTCAAGAGCCTTCCCTTTTACCAGTATGTCCTGTGCTATTGCAGCACCTGTCCCTCGTGCAGCTTTCCCTGACATCTCAAGAGCAATTCCTGCAAGTGAAACACTTTTCTGTATGAATGAGTTCGGTTCAGTTGCACCCTCAAGAACCCTGAGAGCCTCTATAACTTCGAGTTTTGGACCAATGCTCCGTCCGACCGGAATATCACCATACGTTAATGCACACTCCACTTTCATGTTAAGCCTTTCACCCAGTTCGATGAATTCCCGGGCAAGTTTTCTGCCTTCCTGCATAGTTGCCACTTTGGTGTGCTGTCCGATGGGGATATCGATAACCACAAGATTTGCGCCGACTGCAAATTTTTTTGCCATAACACTGGCAAGCATCTGACCCCGGGCATCAATCTTGAATGGATATTCCTGAATAATAATGCGGTCATCAGCAGGAGCGATGTTGGTCGCTCCACCCCACACAATGACTCCCCCCACCTTTTCGGTCATTTTCTGAACCTCACCCGCGGAGAACTCAACACCTGCCAGGACTTCCATGAGATCGGCAGTCCCGCCTGCTCCGGTTATCGCACGAGAACTTGTCTTTGGTATCTTGAGCCCGCTGGCAGCAATTATGGGAACAACCAAAAGGGAGATCTTGTTACCGGGCACACCCCCGATCGAATGTTTGTCTACAATCGGCCTGGATGCGAACTTTATCTGTTCTCCGGTCTCAACCATAGCGCGGGTCAGGTATTCCACTTCATCCATGTCAAGAGGGTTGATATATGATGCTATGATGAAAGCCGTGAGTTCCGCCCCGGATAAATCATCACTGACCACATCTTTAATTATGGTCAGCATCTCTTCATTGGTGAGTTTTCCCCCATCCATTTTCTTCTTGATGAAGTCAAGTGATGCTGGTCTGCCTGCTTCCCTGACTTCTATTTCAGTCCCTTCTTCAAGGTGTAATCGTTCATTCGTGAAGCGGTAGACACCGATCGTTCCCAGCTTGATTATAGTTGATGTGGTCTCCACAAAAGCAGCAACCGATACACCGTTTTTCGAATTAATAACTTGGACACGATCGCCATCGAGAACTCCTATGCTGCGTGCATCGGCTCTGTTGAGAAGAACACCGCGTGATGCAATATCCAGATTTTTTACACTTAATTTCAATGACTGGCCCTCCCTTAATGAGGATAATCCCTGCTGAATGAATCCTTTTACATCTACGTTGTCCGCTTGAACAATAAAAGGGTGTCACTCTGGAAGTTACGTCAATAAATCATCGAAGACTTCAACAGGGAGATAAAAGAACCTGATTTAGTTTTCTTTTTGAGAAGATGTTCGAAAAAAAAGAGATTTAGATGTTAGTTCAGTGCCTGCGCACGACGATGAATGCAACTGCACCGAGGCCGATTAATGCAATCAATGCACCGTACCCGGGCGACTTGGTCGGGGTCGGGGTCGGGGGCACTGTTGTCGGAACGGGTGTTGCGACAGTGGTCGGGGCTGCTGTTGTTACAACGGTTGTCGGGACTGCGGTTGGGGCAGCGCCTTCAAGAACGTTGAACAGTGCAGTGCCGGTGGCCTGCTGGATGACTGCGTCTTCGGTAACAATGTACTCGTCCGGTTTGAATGTGGATGAGTCGACATCAAAGGATAGCTGGTTCATGCCAGTGTCACCCTTGGTGACCTTGATGGTACCGGTTGCGCCGCTGAACTCGCCGCTCTGGCTCTTCTGAGTCGGCTTGAATGATGATGAGTAGACCTGTACGAGGATTTCATCATCTACCGCGAGGTTGGTCTTTGCGGTGATGGTGAACTTGTCACCAACATGCTTGTCGCCAATCGGGTCGATGGTGATGATGGGCTCCTCAACCAGGAACTGGAGCTTGGTGTAGGTATCATCGACGTTCGGGTCGTTGATTCCCTGGACAAGTGCTTCAGCTGCATCGGATCCCTGCAGAGCTCCGGCTCCCTGGATCTTGAAGATACTGATATCGTTGATACCAGTTGCTTCGCCCAGTGCGTAGTTGTAGACGTACACATCACCGGTTGCTGCGCCAAGACCTGGAGAGTCAATATCGAATACATCGTTCTGCATCGGGTGCTGGACGACGACGAAGTACTGACCGCTGTAGAGTGTCTTGGTTACTTCCTGCTTGATCTCGTAGGTGAACGTTGAGTCGGAGTTTACCGTCTCCTCAGCGCGAATTGCAAAGTTCTTGCCGAGTATCCAGACTGCAACCGCGTGGGGCTGACCCTCAGCGGTACCTGTCAGGTAGACTCTGTCACCCTTTGCAACAGTTGACTGGGATGCAGTTGCAGATACGAAAGGCTTCTTGATGATGATGGAAACCGTACCGTATGCTGCTTTTGCGAGTAACGTGGGTTCCTTGTCGTAAGGCTGGCTTACGGCGTAGATCGTGTAGGTTCCTGCATCGAGATCGATGTTTGAGGTTCCCCACTTGTAGGACCAGGTGTTGTCCGCAAGGACATCAGCCTTTACCGAGTTCCAAGATGCTGCCGGGGTAACTGGTACAACCGGGGTCTTTGGTTCGGTAATAACTCCACCATTTTCTGGAAGGTTTGGTCCGATAATGAACAGGTAGGTGGTTGAGCTTTCGGTGTTGGTACCGGAGAGCTTGATCTCCTCACCAAGGTAGTAGCTCTGGTCGCCGGCTGCCACGACTGTGACTGCGCCCTTCTCGACCTTTACATCAACCTCGTCTCCCTTGAAGTCACCAAGTGCATAGGATGGGCCGTTGTTTGCCTCAACACGGATCGTGTATTTCTGTGCCTTGGTGTTATGGGTAGTACCGAATTCTACGGTTCGGGTACCAGAGGTTGAGAGCTGGATACGTGCGTAACTGTAGACGTTGTTGGGGTCATTGAAGATAACTGACTCCTGACCGTATGCAATATCTCCTATCGTCTTCGTTCCGCCACCATTCTGGTATTGGTAAACGTAGCTGATGTTGCTGCCGTCAACAACCTTTTCCTGGAACTTGGTAACAACCGGTGGAGCATTGTCATATTCGCCAATGTTCATATTAACGGTGTTCTTGACCCAGACGTTGTAGAACGCGCTTGGTTTACCGGTGACTGTTACCGAGAACGGCTTGGTGCGGACTACGGAGTCCTTGTTTGCAGTGATGCTCACTGTGTCAGAGACAAGGGTAATGGTCTTGGTCTCAGAAACCGTCCTTCCGGTGTATGCTGCTGCACCGCTCAGGTAGTTGTCCTTCATGTTGTTCAGTTTTGACTGAACGCTGATGACATAGGTACCTGCCGGGTAGGCCTTCTCATTGGTTGGCGTAAGAGCTGCTGTGTTCCAGACGTAGTCGATGCCTGGTCCCCTTCCTGAGTTCGCCCTGCCCCAGGTATAGGGCTGAGTGGTAACGTTCAGGGCAGTAAGAGGCTGCTGGACATTTGCCATATCATACAGCTTCTGGAGAACGGTGCCGGACTCGGTCTTTACGACGATGTCGATGTACCCGTCACTGTTTGCACCGCTGCCGGCATTGTTGTATATCGGGGAACGCTTCGTTGCGTCAGAAAGGACCGTGTACATGTTGGTGCCAATCTGGAACTGGAGTTGAGCTCCCGTCGGAATCGATTTGCCGGAAACATCTGCACCGTCATTCTGGGTAGGGTCCCTAATGCTTACATCAAGCTTGGGTGCCTTAACGTTGAAGACTGCTGGTACATATGCATGGCTGGTAGCGGGATTTACCTGATACCATTCACCTTCATATCCGTCAAATTCCGACTGGGTTACCGTAAACTGGGTTGCCCGGTTGGTAAGGTCAAAGGATACTGTCGGTGATGTGGTTTGGATATCTGCGGCTGATGCCCACCATCCAATCACATTAATGCCTGGATTAGCAGACAGGGCACCAGTGATATCCAGACCCTGTTCTCCAATAAACACTGTTGCGCCCTGGTTGATGGTCGGTGCTACTCTATAGTAGCCGTTGAACAGGTCAGCCGATACCGGCATGACTGCAACGAGCACGAACATCGCAAGTGCAACAAGTGCGATAGTTAATCGCTTAGTCATTCTTTCAATTCCTCCAAAGTTTACATCATACATTTCAAGCCGAGAACCATTTCGACAAATGCCGAATAACAGTTCTACGAGCCCCATACTCCGTTTAGACGGAATATGGAAGAGTATTTGTAAAAGACCTAATATATCCTTTGTGGTCGGTTTTTTGGAGGATTCTGGGCATATTATGGGCCTTATTTCTTATTTTGAGCCAATAAAATGGATTTTGTGCTCATTTTCTAACATCCCAGACCACCCCAAATGCTACAGATATAATTAATTTATATTATATTAGGTTATTACATTTATTAACGATAGATACATTATTTTGGATTACTGGATTGCGTGTTCTTTTTTTGTAACTATTTTTCATTGTATTATTATATAAAGTTCATATTGTTTTATTCTGTTCAAATATACCAAGCATAGCCTGCTTTCGATACGGATAGTTTCAATTTTTGGTTTGGTTATATCTGATTCACGTCCCTCAAAACATTTCAACACATATACAATGTACCATGACACACATTTTCCCATGAGAATTATCCGGGCGCCAAGTATCGGGCGGGCACATGAACTGGTCATCAAAATGATCCTGGAAAAGGGCTGGATACTTCAAACCGAAGATGCTGAGGCAACTATCGAATTTGAAGAGATAACGATGCAGGTAGATACACCCCTCGCGGAACCAGCAGTAAGTCCTCACTCCCGGTTCCAGCAGAGATTTGTTGAGCAATATGCCCGGGATTTGTTGCACGGTTCACATGCTTCATTCGAGTACGACTATCACGGCCGGCTTTTTGACTGGGGCGAAAAACTTGTCGCGGATGGGAAGCCGGTACACATCGACCAGATTTCCTACATTGTCGAAAAAATCAAATCGTCTCCAGCTACAAGACGTGCGATCGCAATAACCTGGAACCCTGTGATCGATCAGAAGCTCGATAATTGTCCCTGCCTCCAGCTCGTCCAGTGCGTCCTGAGGGACGGTAAACTTAACATGCGGGTAATATTCCGGTCAAATGATATGCTTACTGCGGCAGGAGCAAATATGTATGCCCTTGTCCAGCTTCAGAAATCAATAGCAGATGCTCTTCGCGTTTCCTGCGGTTCTTATACCCACATTTCTCTTATACCCCACATTTACTATATTCGGGACATCAATGATATCGAACCCTTCTGTAAAAAGGGTGAGATTATTCAGCCAGCCAGGGAAGTATGTCATGCCTGCCAGAAGTGTGAACGGGCAAAAGCGGTATGAGCAGGGGCAGTCCGTCACCTTAATTAAGAAACAGCGGCAAAAAATAAGAGGCACAAAGCCCGGTAGTGTAGCGGTCAATCATGGGGGACTCTGGATCCCCCGACAGCAGTTCGAATCTGCTCCGGGCTACTTTTTTCATTGCGGTTTTACTAAAATCCTGACGAGTGCGGTTGTTCTGGATTTCATATTCTCTTACGCAATCAAGGCTGGAAGCATGCAACAGATGAATATAGATCCGAACGTGCCGGCACCACCAAAACTGACCGCAACTACTTCGAGATTTTTTATTCGGGGTAAATTGGCGAGGTTTCCACCCACTAAAACTCCTGTTGTCCCACATACAAATGCTGTTACCGCCGCTGTAAGCCCGGTTCCACCCGCAAGAAAGAAACCGGCAAAAAGAGCTGTAAGTCCCGGAATCAGAAAAGGTACTTGTATCCCGACACAGGTTACAAGGCGCGTTGAAATAAAAGCAATTATCGCAACGAGAGCGATACCTGTGCACACCGTAAAAATCAGGGTGTTTCCCACGATGCTGATCGCCTTGTAAATTAAGTATAACGAAACACACAAGGGAATTACAGCACCCCCGAGGTTAATTGACACTAAGGTATCCCAGACCCGGGGGGATGCGCAGGGGATACATACGTCAAAGTCTGGCGCCTCTTCTTGAGATACATGGACCATATCGCGCCGGATACGATATACCGGAATGTTAACAAGACTCCCACCCACCATCAACAGCACGACAGCGAGTGCGGAAATCCATGAAAACCCCAGCCGGGTGAAAGCTGCCCCTATCATCCCAAGAATGAAAAATGGAATGATGATGATTACCAATCCAACGAGGATGATAATCATGAGTACAGAAATCGGACCGGCAGAAAAGAAACGGGCTCTTTCGTTCATGAAAATTCCTCACATACCAGGCTTTGCACAGATAATTGCCGCATGATCCTGATGATATGGGGCAAGCCATACACTTTCCTGAATAATAAGCCCGGCTGAAATCAGGGAAGCTGAGGGTATCTTCAAAAACTTCGGCAGGTTCCTTTCTTACATTAACACTCCGCGTCTTCAGCATGAGAATCAGAATTCCGCCCTCTTTTAAAAACAAACAATTCCGCACTGCGATAGAGGCCTGGTCCGGCTGGGCTACATCCTGGTAGACAAGGTCAACAGATTCGACCACAGGAACATAGCCCTCAGGACGTGCTGCATCAGCCATAATAGGGATGACATTCCTTCTCCGCCGGCATACTTCGAGAAGATCCTGCATGGGGCGGGGGGCAAACTCCACCGCATAGACTACCTCCACATAATCAGCCACATGGGATACGGTTGTCCCGTTCGCTGCTCCAAGGTATAACACGCGCATTCCGGAGGTCAGCCTCAATTCCGGTTCCAACATGATAGAGTGCAGACAGTTTGCTTCGGTTTGGATCCCATACCCGGGCACCACTCAGTATTCGTTCGTTGTATACTCCACCCTCGCCCTGTGATACTAAAACATCACCAATCCAGATCAAGATCCGCTCCTTTTGCCAGTAATATCAATGCGCTCCTGTGCGGCATCTATAAAATCCGGTGCTAAAACTCCCCGGTAATAATCGAGCCGTGCCGCGATCGCAAGTTTTCCGGCAAGAACCCTGGAAACTTTTCCCCGTATATTCCGGGGTGCGTTGTGCACCCGACGGTGTTGAAAAATGATCCCGTGTTTGGGGCATGGGGATCGTGTTTTGAGATGGGAAAACAGTGCGGTACGGGCGCCCAGTACCTGGATCGCACTTGCCGGGAGCCTTGAGAGTAAAAGAAGCCCCCCGGCATGCGACAGGAGCCGGGCAGCAACGAGCCCCCCGATCAGAGCACTGGTATTGGGTAACACGTTATTTGCCCGAGCGGAAACTTCTTTTGCCAGGATCGTTCGGGTTTCAGCGAGCCGTTCGATCTCTCCTGCCACACTACCAAGCGCGCCTTTATTCTTCTCGCGCATGGTTTTTACCAGTAAATGTGCTGGGGTCCTGCGATATTTACGGGAAAATGCCGGGTGCCTTACCGTATACCATTCTGCTGCCCGTTCTGATAGCAGGTTAATGACTTTGTCAAATTCATCAAGCGTCCTTACCATCTGAAGCAGTTCTGCATCTTTTCTCGAGTATTGTTCCCGTATTGAACGTTCAGCAGCGGCAATGCAGATTTCCTGTAATCTTTTAAGATAATCACTACGATCATGACAGGCGCCACAGAGAACTGCCTGATCCCATTCCAGGGGAATAAAATTATCCAGATTCGAGGAAATCGATTGAAGACGATCGATTATGGAATTTAAATCTCCAATAAACACTGTGCACCGTTCTTCACTTACATCACCGAACCAGTACGACTGCATTCAGGAAAATTTAGGGTTCGTGTGCCTATAAAACCATAGATCGCAGTGAAGGTCGAATCAGCAGGATTACCTGATCACATCCATACAAATCCAAAGGAATAGAATATGACCGGCACAATAATCGCACCCATGCAGAAAACTCTTTGCACATTTACCAAATGCGGCACAAGCCCCAGCGCAGTGGCAAGTATAAGGATAATTACACCGAATGGACCAGTGAGGAAAATGCACAGGATTATGATAAAGGCAATAACTGCCCGATTCATTAATCTGCTGTCGATTCCGTTAAGCCTGCCCACAGAACTGGAAAGCATTATGGTAATCCCATAGGCTGCACAAGCCGCAAGAACTCCAACAACAGTCAGTTCGCTCATGGTGGGTAAAGGGAGTTCAGAAAGGGCAACCATCACACCGTTGCGCATTCTTGACAGTGCGAAAAGCGCAGCAAGTCCGATAAACGCGTTAGATGTGTTTGCTGCGCTTGTCGCAAGAATATAGGTCCGGGAGTTCTTCTCATATCCTATAAGCGAAGCAAGAACGCTATTTGCAGATGCAGTTGAGAGTCCCGGAAGCCACCCGACAGCAACACCAGCAATTGTCCCAATAACGGAATATTTCATTATGGTTCTGTCTTCCATACGGATACCACGGAAATGTTGTTCCGGGATAGTACCTTTCGATGAGGTAAGGAGGACAGAAACCCCAAAAAGCCCGGTGAGAAGTGGCATGAGGATCGCACTATTACCAGCAAGTGTGTGCCAGCTGAGAAAAGTGTAGTGAAGGGTGAAAAATCCAAGAATTCCAGTGACACAAAACAGAGTAAGTGCCCAACCCGGGGACTCACAGGTTACAATCATATAACCCATTGTTGCAATCAGGAGAATACCGATCCACCAATCAAAGTATGGCTGGAAAGCAGGGAGAAGGAAAAAACAGATTATGGAAAGGGGTATTGCTATGATCATTGCACCCGCACTGCCAAGTGCTGCAATCCTTACTGCTTCCTCGCCATTACCCTCGAGACATAGGGCATGGGAAGGGAGTACAGCAAGGGAAGTATCAGCATCCGGAATTCCCAGGAATGTGCTTGGGACGGAGTCCACAAATGTGTGAGTTATGAGGGCCGCAAACATCGCACCCGCAAGAACAAGAGGCCCAAAAAACGAAAGGAGCACTACTTGTAAACTTAAGAGTACACCAGCAAGAGTATTTGCATGGACACCGGGGATGATCCCGCTTATGGTGCCAAGCACTACGCCAATAAGAACACCAAGCAGGATCTCAATCATTCACTAGAGATATAGGAGAGTGGACATAAATTCACCGAAATGCATACCATCATATCATTATGAGGCGATGAATCCGTAATGAAGATTGCAGTTACCCGGCTAATGGGAAAGGAAAAAAACGATGCCGCACGCTGCGCACAATTCGGTCATATCTGTTATAGTGTACACCCTTTGCGCTCGGAAATCAGATCCCATGCAATAAAATCGTTTATAGAAGCGGTCGAACGCAGCGAATTCGATTGCCTGTTCTTTACCAGCGCGCTCCCGGCAAAAATCATCGCTCCGTTACTTCACGGGTATCCCAGGATAATTGCAATCGGACCGCAGACTGCAAAAGAACTTATGCATTACAAGATAGATTGTGAAATTCTGACAAGTTTCTATTCAAGAGATTTTGTACCATACCTGGGAGACTGGGTCAGGGATAAACATATAGGCATCCCGCGTGCTGATGTTCCAAATCCCTTACTGATCGATGCCATAACTACAGCGGGGGGGATCCCCCACGAATTTAAATGTTACACGCTTGAGCCTACTGGAGAGAGGCTGGATCTTGCCGATGCAGATGCCATTCTTTTCACGAGTGCCATGTCATATACAAAGGCAGTTTGGAAGAAGAATTCGGATCTTATTGTGATGGCTATCGGTGATATCACTGCCGCAAAAATGCGGGAATCGGGAACGATTCCGGTTGTTGTCGGAGATGGTTCACTTGAAGGGACGATGATAGCACTTAACGATTATCTCACCAGACCTGGAAGGGGTTAGAATCACCGGAAATCCTGTTATCGGAGAAAACCTCCATTTGTGGAACCAGGCCGGGATCATCGTGGTCGATAAGCCGGGAGGTCCGTCAAGCCATCAGGTAGCCGCATGGGTAGGGAAGATGCTCGGCTGCCAGGTGGGGCATGCAGGAACACTTGACCCGCAGGTTTCCGGCGTGCTTCTCATCATGCTCGGCAATGCAGTACGCCTCGCCCCGCTTCTCCTCCAGCACGATAAGGAATATATCTGCGTTATGAGGTTGCATGGTGATGTCGACGAAATCCGGATCCAACAGATAGGTAATGAGTTCACCGGAAGACTCTACCAGCGCCCTCCGCGAAAGAGCGCGGTCAAGCGCGTCCTCCGAATCCGGACTATCCAGAAACTTGAGATCCTTGACATAGCAGGACGGCTCGTCATGTTCCGTGTTCAATGCGATCCCGGCACATATATCCGGTCGCTTTGCCATCATATGGGACTTGCACTTGGTGTAGGTGCACACATGGTGGAACTCCGACGTACCAGGTCCGGTTCTTTCAGTGAACAGGAAATGCATACACTCCATGATGTGCAGGATGCCTGTAATGCGGCCAAAGATGGAAATATCACCGGGCTTTTGTCTATGATATTGTCCGTTGATGCAGCAGTACCTGATCTACCCGCCATAATTATCCGAAATACCGCTATTGATGCAATTTGTCATGGCGCAGCACTCGCTGGAGTTGGTGTGATAAAGTTTGATGAATTTAAAAAGGATCAGGTCGTTGCTGTTTTATCACAGAAAAAGGAGTTTGTCTGTCTCGGCAAGGCAATTGTCGCTTCCAACTCGTTTAAACCAGGAGATACTGGCCTGGTAATAAGACCGACGACGGTTTTTCTTCCACCGGGTACTTACCCTCGTGGCTGGACAAAATCAGGAAAGGTTAAGGGCCCTGGTAATAAACCAAAAAAAATTCCAAAAAAAGAGATACCATTAAAAAAATACCCGTCTAACAAATAGGATACACTTTTTGCCTGAGGTAGTCTAGCGGTAGGGCGCAGGCCTGGAAAGCCTGTGGTGCGAAAGTGCCTCGGGGGTTCAATTCCCCCCCTCAGCGTTTAAATGAACGAATTACACGTTTTTTCTTTGGCAACACAGACATTCATTTGCGAATGCGAAATATTCGGGCACGATTTCAAAGCCGAGAAAATGCCGTCCCTCGGCCTGTGAAACAATTGCAACCGTTCCCGAACCAAGGAACGGATCAAAAACAAGATCTCCAGGATTGCTCGAATACATCAGTATTTTTTTAATGATTTCTGACGGGAGTTTGGTGGGGGTCTTTATTTTTCCTTTCCAGTATTCCCGGTTGATCATCCACACATCTTCGGGATAATGATCTATCTTATTGAAGGTGTATTGTTTTGGATCCTTTACCACAAAAAGGACGTGGTAATGGCTGGTAACAAATTTTTTCTTCGTAAAGACACCGAATTGGTACTTCCAGATAATATGGTTGATCGTGGTGAAGCCTGCAGCATCCAGCCCTTCAAGAATATCTCTGAGATGGTTCCAGCCGGAAAAAACATACATACTCCCGCCCGGGGCAAGAACACGTGCAACTTCTGTTATCCACTTTTGAGTGAATTCGCGGTATTCTTCCTGCGGGATCTCCTTATACCCCTCCAGAACATTAGAACCGGTCCGGTTGTAATTTTCCCGTTGTGCCTTAAAATCGATAGCAAAGGGCGGGTCGGTGATGATAAGGTCGATTATCCCATCAGAAATCAATGGCATCAGATGGAGTGCATTACCTTGATAAATAGTATCAGGATGGAAAACTCCCAGCTGCCTTTTCATCAGCATGTCCCGCCAAATTCACTGCCCATCTCAAATGCTTTTACATTGATTTCTATTGTCTTTTTAGGAACAAGATTCCGGACTGCCGTTAAAAGCGATTCGGATTTGAGTGGTATTGATTTCGATGCTGCACCCAGCATCACCACGTTTTGCGAAAGCGGGCTTCCTGCTTCTGCGGCGATTGTATCCGCATCGAGAAGGCAGAGGACATGTTGTTTCAGCGCTGTGATAATCTCCTCTTCCGCAGGTGCCACAAGTTTTTGCATGTAAACAGAGGTTGGAAGGACAAGACTGGCGGTTCACTACCATTTTGCCATCTTTTTTCAGGTAATGGGAATAGCGAAGTGCTTCAAGGAGATCAAACGATATCAGGAGGTCTGCCTGACCAGGAGGGATCAGCGGGCCGAATAATCCATCGATCCTGATATGGCTTTCAACAGATCCACCACGCTGAGCCATTCCATGCGTTTCTGCCCCTTTCACATGCCTCCCTTCAAGCAGGCATGCTTCACCAAGGATATTGGAGGCAAGAATTGTTCCCTGACCACCTATGCCTACAATCAGGATATCAAAACTCCGGCTCATTTCTTCACCTCCCGGACTATTGCGCCTACAGGACAGAGTTGAACACATACCGCGCACCCGCTGCAAAGATCATTTATCCGGGCATGTTCATCGGCAAACTCAATGGCAGGGCAACCGAACCGGACGCAGGTCCCGCATCCAGAACACAAATCAGGATTAACCATATATCGCCCGCGTTTAACTCCTGCGCGACGTGCGGATATAACGCACATCTGTTTGGCAATGATAACCTTAACACCCTTCTTTTTCTTTACTTCCTGCAGAATAGTGATCATGCCAGTGATATCGTAGGGGTCAACATTCTCCACAAAATCCACACCGCAGGCACGACAGATTGCATCCAGGGATACCGGGGGACTTTCCACGCCGCAGGCGGTCATACCGGTATTCGGGTTCGGCTGGTGTCCGGTCATAGCCGTTATTCGGTTATCAAGAATCACAACAGTTATATTGGCTCCATTGTAGACCGCATTTATCAGTCCCTGAATACCCGTGTGCAGGAATGTTGAGTCACCGATTGTACAGACAATATCACGTGATTCACCCGCGTGTGACATACCGCTCGCGACAGTGATTGATGCACCCATGCAGATGGTGGTGTCAACCACACCCAACTGGAGGCCGAGAGTATAACAACCGATATCACTGGGGTATATCGCGTCTTTGAATACTTTTTTAATTGCATAAAATGCACTGCGGTGCAGGCAGCCGGCACAAAGGATCGGCGGTCTTGGGGGAAGGTTTTGAACAGGTTCAATCTGCGGGAACGGATTTTTTTTCACAAATCCTGCCCTCTCCAGAATATCGGCCACCAAGGGAGGAGATAATTCTCCCTCGTATGGGGTGTACCCGTTCTTCTTCCCAAATACAGGGATATTGCCAGCGACCTGGCGAACGATCTCCTCCACTTCCGGCGCGAGTTCCTCAATAACAAGCACTTTTTCATGCTTTCGGACAAAATCACCCAGCCATTCCTCATCAACGGGATAAGCTCCGATTTTCAAAAACGAAACACCTTCGGGCAATAATTCCTGAATGTAGGACGCGCCAATTCCACTTGCAATGATTGCGGCCTTACCCCGTATTTCGTAGTTGTTGAAACCCCGTTCAACCAGACGTTTTCTGATTGCGGGTTGTTTCTCGTTCAGCATTTTGTGAAGGACCCGGGTATGCGCGGGGATAACGACATAATTCCGGGGATTTTTATGAAATTCCCCATCACGGTGAACAGCTGCTGCTTCTCCCAGTTCGACATCCCCCTTGGAATGACAGATCCGTGTTGTCGGGCGGAAAATTACAGGTATACCGAATTCTTCAGAGATTCTGAATGCTTCAGGAATCATATCGTGAGCTTCCTGCAGGGTTGCAGGATCAAAGCAGGGTACCCGGGCAAAATGTGCATAGCACCGCGAGTCCTGTTCGTTCTGAGAACTGTGGGCGTAGGGATCATCGGCAACCAATATTATGAGACCTCCGGTAACACCAGTATAGGCACTCGTCATCAGGGGATCTGCAGCAACATTGAGTCCAACGTGTTTCATCGTGCAGAGAGCACGGATACCACACCAGGCTGCAGCGAGAGCATTTTCCAATGCCACCTTTTCATTCACTGACCATTCCACATAGTATGATGGATTCGGTTGCGCACGCAAGTTGTCGATAACCTCAGACGAGGGGGTGCCGGGATATCCACTTACAAAATCAACCCCGGACTCAAGACATGCATGGGCAATCGCTTCATTTCCAAGGATATATTTTCGTCCCATATTCTCAGACCAGTACTAATACCGTGGCTTTTTTATTCATATCCCTATCTGATTGCTCTACCTTCTCCACTCTGCAATTCACAACTTATAAAAACTCTGATGGAGTAGTAAATAAGGTAAATTTCAGGCAAACTTTTGGGCCCGTAGCATAGCCCGGTGGTGCGCCCGGCTGATAACCGGGAGGTCATGTGTTCGAATCACATCGGGCCCATCCTGTTTTGAAATTATTGTTTTCCTTCCTGAAATCTCCTCATTATGAGAAATCATTGTTCAATACGTAACTTCAATATTGCCCGCATTCCAGATTTTTTCCCGATGTAATTTTTTAAAAAATTTCGTTGAAGAAGAATATACTGCATATAATCTGAGTCAAGAGTCAATTACAAAAACCGTACATTTTCCCGTCGATTTACAAATATTTAAAAAAGGTGACTGGTTATTCCAGTCACGATTTTTTTGCAAAAACAAAGGCTATCACTTTTTCAAGTGCATCAATCAGTGCCTCTTCTCCTTTCAGATAATCATGTATCGCACGATAAAGCATGTACATAATGTCATAACCATAATGATCGATTGCGGTTTTTGCATCAATCGGATTAAGGTAAGAATCCGTAAGGAAACCGTCGAAACTGTACATAAGTTCGAATAATTTACCATCTTCAGACAATACGCAGAACTGGTCAGTAACAGGCATTTGGGGATTGTCAGGTCTGAACGAAGCCGGATTTGCAGATTTCCCTAAAATGATCATTTTTCCCGGAAAATATGCCGGGTCGTAGATCTCTCCCTTGGTATCCTGCTTACCCTTCCTCAGCATATTCAGCCCAATGATCTTTACGACGGGGACTGCGAGTTTTGCCATCCGTGTTAAAAGTTCAGCATCGTGATCCCTGATAACCTTTGAGAGAGATTCACGTTTTTCCTCAAGCACTTTGAGCTCTTCAATCTTCTCCTCAATTTTTTTTAATCCGGCTTCTATTTCATCCATTTATTTTCACCATTGTCCGTAGTGTTCCGAGCGGATAACAAGTGTTGATATTTCGGCTATTAAACCACTCGTTTTCCATGTTATTTGATTCAGAATCGATCTTAAAGATCCATATAGAAAAAGAAACCTTAGTAAAAGTGGAGAAAATGGAAATATCTCATCCATACTTAATTTGTGAAAAGTCCCAAAATTAAACGGCACTTTTTCCAATCCGTCCAGATAACAGGCTTCAGTGAGAAGGATTCGTTTTCAGGTGCGTTGCCCGGTAAAAAAATATTTCTTGTCTTTTTTGAGGATGGCCCGACCTTCATAACCAAGGGGGAGGTTCTCATTGATGACGATACCAAGATAATTGGAGGACCTGGACATTACTGATCCTTTTTTTATCTTTTCCGTTACGACGAAATCTACCTCTTTGTTCAGATACCCTTCATTGACAGAAGCATATACCTGTTGAGTCCGGGCATTCATGATACGGGAGCGATCTTTCTTAACCCAGTCAGGAAAGTCGTTCTCAGAATTAATCGGGGTAAACGGACGGGGGGAATAGCGTGTGATGTTCACTTTATTCGGGCGTATCCTGTCTATCAGGTCAAGGGATTGCGAAAAATCCTCATCTGTTTCTCCGGGAAATCCGACAATCATGTCGGTAGCCAGAGTGATTTCCGGATACCGGTTCTTAAACCTGGTAACAATTTCTTCAAAATCAGCAACGGTATATTCTCTGCCCATCCGTTTAAGGACAGTATCGGATCCTGACTGTACAGGAACGTGAAGGAATTTGAAGATGTGATCACCTGCATACGCCTCAACCAGATCATCAAGGATCCCTTTTACAGTAGCCGGGTTCATCATTCCCACTCGGATCATAAAACGCCCGGGAACCTCATCGAAGTGGTGTAAGAGTGAGGGGAGCGATTTTCCAAGGTCCCTTCCCCAGCAACTGATATCCTGTGCGGTCATCTGGATTTCCGGAGTCCCTGCGATTATATGCGCAAAAATTTCATCACGAATCTGATCTTCAGGAAAACTTTTCAGAGGCCCGCGGGCCATCCTCGTGAGGCAGTACGTGCACTTCCCCATACATCCACGGGCAACCTGTACAATTGCAACACCTCCACTTACCGACAGTTCTGATATTCCGGTATGCTTCTTGGATAAGTTCGGATTGGAGAATAGTAGGGGTGCATACCGAATAAATTGCCTCACGCTGCACTACTGGCATACATCCGGTCACATAGAGATCACAATCCCGGTAAAAAGAAAGCCGCCTGAGCATCCGTCTCTCGGTTGGCCCAACGACGGTACAGGTGTTGATAATAACAGAATCAGCTCCTTCTGCTGAATCGACGATAATTGAGCCTTTGTTTTTCAGGATTTCAACCAGTTTCGCTGTATCACCGAAGTTATAGCGGCACCCATATGTTTCAATGAACACCCTTCGATCGCGAAATTTTTCGAATGTGGTAAAATCTGCAAAAATCCCTACCCCAACTCCAGGAATTACCACCACAATTTTTACTCCAGCCTATCAATTGATCTCACATCAATAAATAGTGTGGAACAAAATTGACGAGGCAGAAATTATCACTGTGGACACAGGTACAGCCCAAAAACCAGGATTTATTCCGGAGAAAGCCGTTTCCAATTCCACGGACTATCTTTGGGTATTTTCAGAATTCCTGATAAGCACGTTATCACGTGAGCACAACACTTAACCAATGGCACCCATAATCTGTTTATCATGATGCGAATCGGGCTGCTTGGCTGTGGTAATATCGGGCATATCATTGCACAGCATGGAGGCGGTTTCGAAATTTCAGCGGTTTATGACCAGGTATTTGAGCGGGCACAGGAAATTGCGACGATTTGCGGTGCACGTGCATATGAAGATTTTGAGTCGTTTGTGAATGCAGATATCGAAATTGTGGTAGAGGCAGCATCGGTGAGTGCTGCAAAACTCTATGCCAAATCGGTGCTGTCACATAAGAAAGATCTTGTGATAATGAGCGTCGGAGCACTTTCGGACCCGGTATTCCGGCAGGAGATACGGGAACTGGCCCTCATATCCGGTCGAAAAATTCACATCCCCAGTGGAGCGATATTCGGGCTTGATAATCTTAAGGTTGGAAGAATTTCCGAGATAAAACGGCTACTTTTGAGGACCACCAAAAGCCCGGCATCACTTGGCATTTCGGCGGATACACGGCGCCTGATATTTTCCGGAAAAGCCAACGAGTGCATTAAAGCATTCCCAAAAAATGTTAATGTGTCTGTCGCGATGAGTCTGGCGGCCGGACATGATACTGATGTTGAACTTTGGGTCGACCCGTCTGTCGATCGGAATGTTCATGAAGTATTCATTGAAGGGGATTTTGGAGAAACCTACATCAAAGTTACAAATTTTCCCAGCCCGGGCAATCCTGCAACAAGTTATCTTGCTGCTCTTTCGATTCTCTCCCTTCTTGAAAATCTGAGTGATCCGATAATTGTAGGAACGTAATGAACAATATCTTGTGTGAAGCAGAATGGTCTTAATTGATTATTTACTCCATTTCATTGAGGAAGATGCTCCGTTTGGGGATGTAACCTCCACTGCCGTTATACCGGATATCACCTGTAATGCTGTCATAAGGGCAGAGCAGCCCGGTATCATTGCAGGACTAAAAGAAGTATCGCTACTCTTTTCCCATTTCGGCGTTTCTGTAAAGCCCCTCGTCCTTGATGGGGATATGGTCAGACAGGATGATACCCTGCTTTTACTCAATGGGGATGCAAAGAAAATTCTGCTCATCGAACGGACTGCACTTAATATTATAGGAAGAATGAGTGGCATTGCAACACAGACAAAAAAAACAGCAGACATTGTATCGGCGATCAATCCCTCCTGCCGCATAGCGGCTACACGAAAGACATGTCCGGGATTTCAGGTGCTGGATAAAAAAGCGGTTAAGATCGGCGGGGGTGATCCTCATCGTATGAACCTGAGTGACGGTATCCTTATCAAAGACAATCACCTGGTACTGGTTCCTCTTATAACGGCAATCCGCGCTGCAAAAAAAGTATCAGCGTATACGAAAGTAGAAGTGGAAGTGGAAACTTCTGATGATGCTGTGTCGGCCTCCAAAGCAGGTGCAGATATTATTATGCTTGACAATATGAGCCCTGAAAAGATTACTCATACCATTAATATCCTGAAACGAGAGGGCCTGAGGGACCGCGTGATTATTGAAATTTCAGGGGGAATTGACGAGGGGACTTTACCGGTGTATGCTGCACTCGATGTCGATGTGATCAGTCTTGGGGCTCTAACCCATTCAGTGAGAAATTTGTCGGTAAATCTTGAAATTCTTCCCTTTAATGCCACATGATTTTTAGTAATTCTCTTGATCGGGATATTTCTATTGTAAGAACTGGTGGGACAGGATACCCTATTATTATTTTTAAAATATTTTTTGGGTGGGTTTTTTGAAAAACTTAATAGTCCAACACCACGTATGGGTGGCTATTGAGGAGCTGGAATGGGTAATCCGGAAACTGATGCAGGCAACGCCGAATCTTCCAATGAGGCAATCCCCATTGAGTCAAAGGCATTTGAAGAGCGTCGAAAACTGAGAATAAAAGGGTTTATCTCCCTCCTGACGGATCCTAGTCTCGACAGTCGCTGGAAGGCAGCGGAAGCCTTGGGAGTTGAGGGGGATGCTTCAGCTGTTCAACCTCTTATTGATGCGCTTAAAGACCCGTATGTCGATGTCCAGTGGCTTGCAGCAAAGTCCTTGGGAAAATTGGGAGATCCCCGGGTTATCGAACCGCTTATCGAAGCGCTGAAATCTGATGATAAATGGCTCCGCATTGGAGCTGCATGGGGCCTGGGAAAATTGCGGACTTCCCGTGCCGTTGACCCGCTTCTCCTGCTTCTCAAGGATAAAAAGAAACTTGTCCGGAAGACAGTGGCATGGGCTCTTGGCAATATCGGCGATGATCGGGCAATCGCAGCGCTGACTGAGACGCTTGCTGATGAGGCCGGGGAAGTGCGTGATGCAGCACGGCAGGCACTGGATTCAATAAAAAATGAAAAAAACAGGAAGAACCCTGACTCACCTTCCAAGGTATTATGACGAGATTTCAGATACCTTTCTTTTTTTCTAGGTCTAGAACATGATTCTTTGACGTATTTTTATTATTTTTATATCAGGATTATGCCGGGAGTTTTTTTTCCTGATTACCAGCCAAGATAAAGACATCGTTTTCGGAACTGATCACAATCTCTTTTTTCCCGCGATACGTTTGAACAACGCCATAAACGGAAATAGAATCACCCTTATTCAGAATCAGTTCCCGGGCAAACTGCGCGGGTATGAAAATGGTTGTATTATTCAGATAAACATTCAAATGCCCTCCAGTTTTTGTATAACCTGATCTGCTCGACTACACCCCCGGCAGACACCAGTTCGCCGTCCGCAGAATTTTCGGCAAAGGTGTGCGCGAATGGCTTTTTTCCGAGCGTTCCGAGAATCAGGTGCGCAGCAATCACCATAACCGCGACACCCAGTAAAAGCAGAATTGCAACACGTTCCTGTCGCCCTAACATTGGTGAGTATTGACGGCGTTTGTTTAAATCACCGATAGATTCATATGTTAACAGTGTTAACATCTTAACCATGTATCCGACAACATTGCCACCGTCATCAAAAACGGTAATGGAGATACTGAATTCAGGTGGGGCCATGACCCATAAAGATCTCGTGCAAAAAACCCATCTTGCACCACGAACGGTTCGTTATGCGCTGAAAAAGCTGAAAGAACGGCATCTTATCATCGAGAAATTTAACTTCCGTGACGCCCGTCAGATTATCTACCAGAATAAAACAGAACAGACGAATAAACCCCAGCCGGCGTGTGTGTGATGAAACACTGCTGCACTCTGATGCATTGTGATACCATGGTCCGGAATCTTCTCCCGCCCATGAGAGCAGAAATGGTTTCCAGACTGGTCCAGAAGCAGGGGTTAAGTCAGAGTGATGCAGCCAAGCGCCTTGGAGTAACGAGAGCAGCCGTATCGCAGTACATGAGTAAAAAGAGAGGGGCGGGGGAATGCGAGATTTCGACGGAGATGGATTCGTTGATAGACAGGTGGGCGCTCGCAGTTGTAACAGGTGAGAGTGACATAAATTTATGTGATGTGTGTCAGTGTGCACTTAAGAAATTCTAAAAAACATCATTGTTCTTCAACATCCTATTGTCCCCATAGGGCATAATTCTCACAATGTTTCGAAGCCGTTTTTAAATGCCCCCTCTCCAATAGGACACCTTTCAGAAAGTCTTTATTATTTATTCTGATTATCATTGTTTGTCGATGACAGTTGGACCTTTTTTATCGGCATCGTTTTTTTGGTCATTTCGAAATTCAAGAAAATCCAATTCGTTGTAATGAGCACCAAAAAAAGATCGTAAATTATGTCCACATTCGGGTTAGCCGCTAAAAATAATTCGTTACTTGGGACCTCAGGTTACCTATGTCGGAAATACGTGATGAAACAAAAAAAACTTACCGGCAATATCAGCTGGTCCTGATGTTGAACGAAAGATGGCCGCTATATCAATACTCCCAATGCAATTATGGTTAGATAATCCTGATGAGAGAAAATGTTATTAGTGCCAATAAAATTCTTTTGATATTCTGGCATGCTAATCCCGCTGACGCCTGCAGTAAAGGAGAATGAGAAGTACAATCACGGCTATAACTACAATAATTTTCAGGTAATCTGTTGTTGTCCCGGGAGATTTGGTTGAGGGGTTCCAGTCGTCTTCAAATACTAAACGGAAATATTGTGCAACCCCGGGATGGTCAATAATTACCCCTGTTTCCCGGTTGAAGTTGGGCGATACGCTGTTCCAGTTAATACTGCTCACGAGCACGAGCTGATCATCTACGATCACCCCTTTATTATGAATTTTATCAACATCGATCAGTGTGAGGTCTGCACACCGGGCCTCGAGCGGAATATTTTCAGATCTGCCTATCCGGTTGATGATTTCAACCATTTCATCATTATCTTTCTCATCTTCAATATTGAACCAGTAAGAATCGAGCAGCACCCTCACATGCACGCCACGCCTGGATGCATCGATAGCTGCTGAAAGATAAGGATTGAGCCGGGAAGCGGAGTCATTGGTGATATATGCCTGCTCGATCTCAATACTACTCTGTGCGGAATTTATCAGGGAAGTAATCTGATTGCTGGTATCCGGAGCGATTACCGGGTAAACCGTTGCACCCTCGAAATATGCTGGTAAAAAATCTGCCGTGTGTTTCCGGGGAGGGAGGGATTCCAGGGGCTCTGCAGATCCATTATAGGTGTTCACTGACATTCCATGAGAATCCGTCGTATAGACTGTTGAAAAATATTCAGCAAGTCCCGGATCTTCAAGATAGACTCCCCAGCCACGATTACCATTTATTCCCGCGGGGGGAAACCCGCTATATTTAAAGTTCTCACTGGTAATCAGAAGTGATTTCCTGTCGACTACGACATATTTTCCATGGTTGTAGCGATACGGAGCAGGTGTACCATTACGTGATTCCATTACAGATACGGGAATTCCCCGGTCCGTCATTTTCCTTATCACTCCCTTTTCTTCTGCAGTGATTCCCCCTACCGGACCTCCTTCAAGAAGAATGTTGACATCAACATCCCTCTCCCGTGCAGCAATCAGCGCATCTGCCATGATCGGACTTGAAAATTCATACACGTTCAGGAGCACTTCATCCGAAGCCTGGTTCACCGCGTAGGAAAACATTTCATTCGAACTATCAGGAGAAACAAATGTGGTTACTGAGACATTATGGAATACTGTAGAAGAGAAACGGGACTGCCCTATCATGAGAGGACGAGGATCCCATACCCCTTTTTCGAGATAATGTACCTGACCTTCCCGAGGTTTGACGTCCCCCGGCCATACAACTTTCTGAACAAGTATTCCGTCCTCGTACAGCATGAGTGCATCTTTTGTATTCGCCATTCGGAGCGGATCGCCATTGATGACATTCGGAACCCCTTGAGAATAATCCAGCCATTCAAAATCCGGCCATTTCCCATGACTTTGTTCAAAGGCAGTACCACTGCGGGCAATAGTAAGCTGCCCATTAATCTTTGTCCCTGGGGGGAACCGAAATCCTTCCTTCCCATCAGTAATCTTAATGCCGTCAGAGAGCCGGTCCCTGAAAGGACGAGATACTCATCTGCATCATCGTAGAGATAAGGATCTGGGCAGAACTCAACAATCTGGACTGCAGCGCTGGCATTCCAGGCGCACGACAAAAGAATTGCGAGCGCAAGGAACCGATGCATGAACACACCATTTCGTCATGCTCCTTTTATAATCTGACGATATACTTTTTGTAACGATGAAAACTGTATTGCCATCGCACAATAACAAAATGGTATTGCCACTCGTTGTAAAAGTCGGGGGTAGCCTGTACAATCAGATTCCAGCCCTTGCACCGGTTCTTAACTCATCAAAACGCCCTCTTTTCATAATTCCCGGTGGGGGGTATTTTGCCGAGGCAGTCCGGCAGTGTCATGTTGATGATGACACAGCACACTGGATGGCAATTGCTGCGATGGAGCAATATGGATGGTTTATTTCTTCGTTTGGCATTCCAGCAACCGAAAAAATGACGATTTGTCGTAAAACAACAGTTTTTCTTCCGTACCATTGCCTCAGACTAACTGACGTGCTGCCCCACACATGGGATACAACTTCTGATACTATCGCAGCATGGGTGGCTGCCACTCTCGGTCTCGATCTTCTTGTCCTCAAATCAGTCGATGGCATATGTATTAACGGGAAACTCCAGCAACAGGTAACCCAACCGGTGGATTCTGATGTAGTTGACCCCATTTTTGTTCCGTTTGTATTAAAAAATTCAGTAAAAACAACCATTATCAATGGAACGGATCCAAAACGCGTGGAACAATTTCTGAGGGGACTGTGTGTCCCGGGAACTGTAATCGGTACAACCTTTTAAAGGTTCTAAAAGAGATACTATAGGAATCCTTGGAGGAGCAATAATGTCAGATAAAAAATGTACATCCTGCAATGCCCCGCTTGCAGAAGAGGGTGCAACCGAATTCGGATGCCCCGCATGTGGTGTTGAGATCAACCGTTGTTACCGGTGCAGGGAGCAGAGTATTGCCTACACCTGCCCAAAATGTGGATTCGGGGGACCGTAACCCATGGGCAGTGTTGCAGTTATTGCCAGAGTTATGCCCGATTCACCTGAAGTGAACCTTGACCAGTTGAAAAAAGCATTAAAAGAAAAACTTCCCGGCATCCAGGAAATAAGAGAGGAACCGATCGGTTTTGGTTTAAAAGACTCTAAAACTGGTAGCGATCATCAACGACGCGGGTGGCGAAACCGATGCAATCGAAAAGTCCCTGAATGAAGTCGCAGGTGTCGAACGGGCCGAGATTATTGAAGTGACATTAACCTAAAACCAGGTTACATCGTCTCTTTTTATTTAAACTTCAAGATTATCGAGAACCTTTTTCGTGATCGTCCGTATCTTCTCAACGGATTCACGGAATGCTATTACTTCCGATTCATCGATCTTGATTGTGATCGGAAATACACCATTTCGGTTTATCCGCGCAGGCACACCGATACAGACATCGCCTTCTCCGATACCATGCACCTCGCTTTTTATATAGGCTGAAACGGTCAGAATCCGGTTTTCATCTCCAAGTACTGTCTTTACTAACGAGGCTATCGCCTCCCCTGGACCATACACGGTAGATCCCTTATCTTTAATGATAAGGTTCCCACTGCATTTTACTGATTCAATAATTTCTTTTACCGGGAGATGCGCAAACGCTGGCAGATTGGAGATTTTTATACCCCCGATTGTTGTTGCTGACCATAACGGCACCATGCTGTCGCCGTGTTCACCGATAATCCGCGTGTGAACTTCGCTCACATGGACTTTAAAATAGGCTGCAATGAGAGACTTTAAGCGCATCGAATCAAGATGCGTGCCAAGACCAAAAACCTGACCGGGCTTAAGGCCCGAATGTTTCAAGGTCACACAGGTCATTACGTCTACCGGGTTGGTTACTACAAGAATCTTGGTATCAGGAGCGATGACCCCGATAGTCTGTGCAAGTGGCGCAATTATCTGCGCATTTGCCAGTGCAAGATCAAGACGATCCTGTCCGGGAGTGCGGGCAATACCGGATGTAATCACTACAACATCGGATCCTGCGGCGTCTTTTAAATTCGTTGTCCAGTTGATTTTAATATTTGTTCCGCGTGCAGCAAATGAATCAATAAAATCCTGGGTAATGCCACGGAGAACTGTTTCGCGCCCTTCACGCCCATAGAGAAGGATTTCTCGTACGTGCGGATTTGCAGATATGGCATAGGATGCAAACATCCCGACGTTGCCAGTAGCCCCAATTATCGTTACTTTGGACATGATTATCGAACATGGGGACGTGTTATCGGTCGACTGTACGTTACTGCGCTTGCCAAAGCCCCCATCCTCCGCCCCGTTACCCCATGGGCGCCGGATGTCTACGGTAAGTCTGCTCCCTTCCGGGCCTGAACCGGTCCCCGCAGCAACAGGTCGCCATTCCCTCCGGAATTTTGATACCTGGCCATCGACCTCATGGGACGAGGTTTCACAGTCAGAACGCACAGGCTCCCGCAGGCCGTTGCAGCCTTCGTCAAACTTCGCCCCCCGCGTACCGACGGTTTCAGGTAACAGGTGACGCCGAACCACCCGGGCTAGTCCCCATATACCTTTGTGCACTGGTCAATAAAGGCTTTTTACCCGGGTGCAGATTTTCTTTTGCGGATAAGTACCCGTTTACTCTCGACTACAACTCATGGAATAAAAATCTCCCCGCCGACTCTTTTTTGCCATTCATTTCTGAACTCCAGAATTGCAGCCTTATTATTTTTATCGAAAATATCGAGTGCGGTAACCGGATTGCCCCCTTCGGGTAGCACCGTATATAATTTATGGAAATCTCCCTGGTAAACCTCGATTAGCTGTTCACCGGTTGTTTCTGCAATTTTGATCGGGTCTATAGTGACCGGATGCTTCTGCATGTCATGTAACTGCTCAAAGATCTTCACTTTGCCAATGTTGAGATACCCCCGGTTTATCTCAAGATTGAATGCAGACCAGAATGCTGATGCATACCAGGCATCGTTTATTACGACATGCTGAACACCAAGACAGGCCGCCGCAAGACCCAGAGTCCCTACTCCTGAGCATGCATCAACAAAATAGCTGACCGGAGGTTGTCCCACGTGCTGCTCAACCGCGCGGATCTTGGGGTAGCCCGGGCGTGGAAACTCAATATGAATAAGCGTCTGCTGCTTGTACGTGACCAGCGGGCCTGTCCGAAGAGGATAAACATCAGCCCTGACATCGCATCCGGCGAGAAGTTCATAGACTCTTGGAACTGAATGGAGGTCAGGACTTGTTATACCAGGAACGAAATCATCTTTCTTCACAACCCCTCGGATTTCAGGCACTTCAAGAAACAGACGTTCGGCTGTCCTTTTTGTGGCCCGTGAAGTGAGCAGAACAAGTGATTTTTCAGAAAGAAACGGCGGGCGTTCCATAGCAAATCCGGGATGCACAAGAGGAGTACCCACCGCAATAAGCGGGTCTGTCTGTTTAAGATCCCCTTCTTCGACCATGATGACGTACATATGGGCAAATACTTCATCGATGAATCGTTTTCCGCACGAACACGGGGGTTCATAGGCAAGAGACGCTAATGGTGAACGTTTGTCAAGGTTCCGCATGCCACAATCTTCACAGGGAAGAAAAATTGAAGGGAGTGTGGCGAGAAGCTCTTTTGCCGGCGTAATGCAGTCCATGTCGCATACGGGACACTTCATGCTGCTTGGGTATGATTTTTCAGTAATAGATAGTTTTTCAAACGTGCGATTGAAGAAATGAAATGCTCGCCGTTAAAAAACACGAACAACAAAATGAATGGGCCCGATGCGATTCGAACGCATGACCGCCCGGTTATGAGCCGGGCGCTCTAACCGGATCGAGCTACGGGCCCAAAAACGCCCCCCACAGGGCTCGAACCTGTGACATTCGGATTAACAGTCCGACACTCTACCAACTGAGTTAGGGAGGCAGTCTCAATGCGCCTTATTAGATTCTTTCTGAGTGCTTTTAAAAGTAACTATGAGTGATCGGTCCTTTTTTCCGGGTGTCTGATTTCAGTCGGAGAGTTAATTCCAGGTTCTGCAATACCGGAACTTCAATCACGCTTCATCTTTCCAAGCAGCCGGATAAGTTCATCCAGGTTATCATCGAGATGTGCAAACAATTCACCTGTCAGGGCAGTTGCAACAGCTCCGTCAGCAGATGCACGGATATAGCCGAGCTGTTCCAGTACATGCAAAGAGTAGCGTATCCGGTGGGAGGGCAGATTGAGCAGCTCGGCAAGTTTCATGATCCCTATCGGCTGGTGATCGGCTACAGCTTTTGCCACTTCGATATGACGACTGAGAAGTTCAATCTCGTCTTTCATTTTTTTCAACATGATGCACCAAGGACCACAAGGCCGCTGCTATGTTTCTTTACCTTTATCCGAATGCTCATCAAGCCATGCTTTTGTCTCTTTATATTTTTTCCGGAAGTGCAGGGACAGAACAAAACACATTGCGATCAATATGATGGCAAGAGGAACACGGTATTGCCCGGGACCGATAAAAAATGCCATAACTGACAGTGCACCAAGGAGAATAACAACATTCAACTCTACAGCAAGGTAATAGAATTTCATTTTAAACTTTTTTTTACTCTCCTCATCCATCAAACGTACATCAACTCCGAAATAAAAGTACTTGACGTTTAACTACATATAGAATGAGAGATGGATCCACTTTCAGACGCGATAAAAAAGAACGGAGCTGACGCTTATGTTGTCTATGCGTCATCCCGAGATCCCGATATGAGGTACCTGACACACTTTATCACAAGCGATCCTTTCGTCTTTTTCAAAAAACCCGGACAGCAGGGAGTGATCGTTGTATCAACGATGGAGACAGGGCGCGCATCCCGTGAAGCTTCTGCTGCAGTCATGACAAGGACCCAAGCCGGGCTTCCGGATATTTTAAAAAAAGAAAATGACCCGTACAAAGCCACAGCAACAATGATTGCAGGACTGGTCGGGAAAAAAGTTCTTGTCCCCCCGAATTTCCCGGTCGCACTGGCAAATACACTGGGCGAACACTGTACTCTCTCAGTCGATAAAGGAACAGTCATGGAAATGCGGTCAAAGAAAAGCAGACCCGAAATCCTTGCGATGAAAAAAGTGCAGAATGTGACACAACAGGCGATGGGATTGGCAGTCTCGTTAATCCGCAATGCTTCCGTTAAAAAAGGAACCCTCCATACTGATGGAAAACCCCTGACTGCCGAACAGGTAAAATACACCATGCATAACCTGCTCCTGAAGCATGGTTGTAGCGCAGTGGACACCATCGTTTCATGCGGCGAAGATACCGCGATACCTCACATGACCGGTACAGGGCCACTCAGATCAGATGAACCCATTGTCATTGACCTTTTTCCGGTAGATGAGAAATCGGGATACTATGCTGATATGACCAGGACTGTCGTTAAGGGTGAACCATCACCAGAAATCCTTGCAATGTACAACGCGCTTCGCCAGGCTAAAGAACTCGGGATTTCCAGGATAAAAGCCGGAGTACCGGATCGGATATACATCAGGTAGTTGTTGACTTTTTCAAAGATCTCGGGTATGAAAGCAGTACCCGGGGTTTTGTGCATAATCTCGGTCATGGAGTAGGTCTTCAGGTCCACGAGCTCCCTACGGTCGGGCCAGCAGGAAAAATCCTTGTTGCCGGTAATGTAATCACGATTGAACCCGGTCTCTACTATCCCGGCATCGGTGGCGTGCGTCTTGAGGACATCGGCGCGGTCACTGCATATGGATTTGATAATTTCACAAAATTTCCAGAGGATCTGGTTGTATGAAGGACGAGATTTTTGAAAATTATCATAATGCCGGAGATATCGCAGCGAAAATTCTTCGAAGGGGTGCACGGGAAATCCGCGAAGGTGTATCCTATCTCGAGGTTGTGGAATCCATTGAAATGCAGGTGGGGCAAGAGGGGGCCGCTCTTGCGTTTCCTCTGAACGTGTCGTTAAATGAAGATGCTGCTCATGATACTGCATCGCCGGATGATGTCCGGGTATTCTCCCGGGGCGATGTTGCAAAACTGGACCTTGGGGTGCAGGTAGAGGGATATATTGCCGATACGGCAACTACTGTTGACTTGGGGAATAACTCGCTCCTCCTTGAAGCTTCTGAACATGCTCTCGGTGCGGCAATAAAAGCGGTCCGCCCAGGGACGACGGCAGGAGAACTCGGGGCTGCCATCCAGAAAGAGATCGAATACCGGGGATACCGGCCGATAGCAAACCTTACCGGGCACGGACTCGACCGTTATATTCTCCATCGCTCTCCCACAATTCCTAATATCGGTATCAACGGGGGTGTTGTTCTCGAAGAGGGGATGGTGTTTGCTATTGAACCATTCGCAACGACAGGAAGCGGGCATGTGGGGGAGAAAAGCCGAAAGGAGATTTACTCCCAGATATCACAGAAGCCTGTAAGGACACCGGTAGCGCGGAATATTCTTGGCACGGTTAAGGAACGTCATGGTCTGCCTTTTGCCAGAAGGTGGCTGAGTGATAAGAAATCGGATATTGCACTTTCCGCACTGGTGAGATCGCAGGTTCTTCATGTTTATCCGGTCCTGTCCGATATCCCGGGATCTCTGGTATCCCAGCACGAACATACGGTTATTGTAACCGACGAAGGTTGTATTGTTACGACACGCTAAAGATAGACTTATTCATTCTGGAGATGAATAGATAAGGTTACAGCTATGTCTGGAGATTCTGAAGTCCTTCAAATAATGGAAATCGTTCTGACCGCTGAAATATTCAACCAGAACCCCCAGCTCGACATTAATGATCTGACACCAGCCTGCCGCGAAATTTTTTCCTTCACTACATCTGCAGATATCAAAAGGCCGGTCTTCATCAGCGATGGTCTCATCAAACGCTCTCTGGCTATCGCCGATGCGCATCAGAAATTATCGGCAAATCCGTTTATTGCTTATGAGGAATTCGGACAGCGTATCCGTGTTACAGCCCTTGAACCGGCAGCACAATGGTTTCTCCGGCAGGGGGGTAAATTCCTAATTGAAAAAAATCCGGCACTCGCATTTTTCTTTGAGAATATTGATTCTACGGGTATCGATTACTCGACAGTTCGTGCAAAAAATCCGCCATTTGAGGATACAAAAGCGTATCTTGATGGACGCATATCAAAACTGATAGGAGAGGACGAAAAACTGCGCGGTGCACTTGACCTTGTCATTCTCCTTACCCCAGAAGAAGTGGAGCAACAGATGGAGGATCTTGTTTGCACTCCTGAACAGACCGCCATCATCGCAAAAATTCAGACTCGCTGTCAACCACCGGGAATTCCTCCACCGCCACAGGATCCATGAAGTAGGAAAACTCCTCTTTGTTGGTCCACCAGGGACAGGAAAGACCTCGCTGGCACTTGCCATGTCCCGTACTATGCATATGCCGGTTCTTGAGGTGCGGCTTTCAATGGTCACATCTCAGTATCTCGGCGAGACTTCAAAAAATATTGACCGCATTTTCGAACTTGCCAAAAAACTTGCACCTTCAATCCTTTTTATCGATGAATTCGATTTCGTTGCCAAGAGCCGTGTGGCGGATGACCATGGAGCAATGAAACGTGCAGTTAACTCTCTCTTAAAAAATATCGATAAGATCAACCTTGTAAAAAACAATGTAATTCTGATCGGCGCAACAAATCATCCACAACTGCTCGATGAGGCAGCGTGGCGCAGGTTTGATGAAGTTGTAGAATTCTCACTCCCGAATGAAGAGATGCGAAAGAACATCTTAATGAAGGTCACTTCCTCTTTCCAGTGCAGCCTCGATTACCAGCAGCTGGCTTCCCAGACAGATGGGTTTTCTGGTTCCGATCTCCGCATGATGGTCAAGGAGGCGATTCTTTCTTCACTCAGTGCTAACCGGAAGACGATCGCGCGCGAAGACATCGAAAAGGGTATTCATATGGTGAAAAACCGTGATGCGATCCGGCACCTGACCTGGATATAATATGAAAATAACTCTTCTGGGAACCGGTGATGCCATTGGGACACCCAAGGTTGGGTGCCTGTGTCCCCAGTGCAGCCATGCGAAGAAGACAGGTGCGATGCGTCTAAGGACATCTCTTCTTGTAGAGAATGAAGGAAGACACATCCTTATCGATTCAACACCGGATCTCCGTCAGCAGACTTCTCCTGCACGGATCCCCGCATATTGACGCTGTGATTTGGACTCATGGACACTATGATCATTACATCGGATTCGGTGAGTTCTACCGGGTTCAGAACATTCCACCGGTATTCGCTGCTCCTCAGGTGCTCCACTACTGTGCTGAAACTTTCAGATTTTTGACCTTTGATAAAGGAGAAGTCCAGCCCTATGAGCCCTTTGATATATTCGGCATTTCAATCACGCTGTTCATGGTAAAACATCCCCCGGCATTCACCTGTGGTATACTCTTTGAAACTGCGGACTCGCGGGTGGGTTTTACTTCAGATACCAACATTGATATCCCGCAAAAAAGCCTCAATCTTCTCTCAAATCTTGACCTGCTACTGCTTGATGCGCTTGTGCCATCAGATATCACAATTCACAAGCACATGAATTACCTTGACGCCTGCACACTCGCTCATAGCCTCTCTCCAAAAGAGTATCGTTGCGTTCATCAGAGCCATCTTATACCCTGGGATCTTCCCCATCTCGGTAAGGATGGGGACACGTTCGAGTTCCCGTAGATGCTGGTTTTATGCGTGTTTTTTGCATCCAGGCGTTACCCATACTTTAATAGTTTTCAGGTGCCCAAAGATAGGTGCATGATTGTAAAAGTTCTCGATCTTGAAAAAGACAAAGTGCGGCTCATCATCAAAGGGGAGGGGCATACGTTCATGAACGCCCTTGTTGAAGAGATTTTGAACGATCCGGATGTCGATGTTGCCACATATATGATTGAGTTCCAGTTTTCAGATCCGGAACTTCTTGTAACTACAAAAGGTAAAAAAAATCCCCTTCCCATTATCAAAAAGGCATGCAAGCGGATATCCGGTCACTGCAATGATCTTATCAAAGGACTGAAGAAAAACTGAATTTGATACCATTGTAACAAAATAACATATTTTTTTTTTTCAATCTCCACAAAATCCGGGTTCATCCCTCAGTAAGGTGCCTGACTATCATGAATTCGGATTGAGAACAGGTATTCAGCTGAAGTAAAAAGGCTTTGATTATATGAATTGTGATAAAACGTTGATTTTTACGGGTATGTGCCTGATAATGATGATTTTTTTCGCAGGATGTACATCGCCTTCTGCCCCTGCACCTCTCCAGACCCCGGCACAGACTTCCAGCACACAGACAGTTCCCCCACCCTCGGTTCAACCAACCACAGTTTCGGTCACTACGACCGTTGTTACACCCTCTCCTACAGAAACAGTCACAGAAAAGGAAATCCTGCATGATACGGGTATTCTCACGACAAAAACCTATAAAATCTATGATTTCAAGGATATGGGTTTTAAATTTGTATATCCGTATGATGCATTCAGGATTACCATCAAATCAGAAAAACCGGTCCTGGGATATGCACTCAATACAGAACAGGCAGGGCAGTTGCAGGGATCACGACTGATTCCTCATTATGAATCATATTCAAAAAAAGTCCAGTGGGGGCTCATCGATCCCTCTTTTGTTCTGGAGAAGGCGACAGATTCCACAGGGGAATTTATTTATGGTGATTATCTCAGGGCTGACAAGGATGGTGTCGAAAAGTTATGGAATAAAGGGGAAGTTCATCCAGTGACGTATGTTGTTGACGGTCGGTGGATGAGTTACGATCCTGCATACGATAACGTCCAGCAATTCACCTATGAAATCACCATAACAAAAACCGGAGGCCCGACAAAACAATCGTTCGATTTCAGAAACGTGAACTGGTACTAAGCGAACACTCATTTTTTAAAGAACAAAGAGACATGCCAGGAATATTGCTACAGAAAATAGGTAGTTGCCTGCAGTTTAAAAAAATTTATTCCTCTGCCCGTTCAGTGAATACAATCGATCCTGATATTCGTGAGATCTTGATTTTTACCTTCTGCCCGGGCTTTGCATTTGCAACGTACATGATATAGCGGCCCATCTTGACAACCCCATCTCCTCTCTTTGACGTTGACTGGATCTCAACTTCCATGATTGTACCTTCCTCGAGGTTCTCTGAAACGGGTTCGGTACGGGCTTTTCTTTTTCTTACAGGGCGGTGACTCCCACATGCATCGCAACGGAGCTGCATCACGCGATCATCTTTTACCAGCCGGGTATCTGGTTTCCCGCATTCAGAGCAGATCACGTAGTCCTCAATGTAACTCTTGATCATCATTTTAATGAGTGAAATCTCGAATTTACCATTGAAGATGGCACGGTTTCCATCGATTTTTCCGGATGTTCCCAACTCCCCAAGAAGGAATTTCATAAGGTGTTCCTGATCCCGGCGAACCTTGGCTGCAATCTCAGAAAAATTTTCAAGAACGGTGGTTTTACCCTCAACATATGCCTTTGCTTCAGGAACTACAAAACGTTCTGAAGATTCCGTTTTTTCGGTGATATTGGAGTATGCCTGTTTGAGGAGATTTTCATATTCGTCCGTCATAGTTGTATAGTATAAAGGTGCCACCCGCCAAAAGGCTTTCCCAATGGAGGCAGCGATACTGTTTGGGAAAGCCGGTTCTTTGACCATCAGAAAAAAAACGCATTTCGGCCAGAGGTCTGTATAACAGATATTTTGTAATTATACAGTTAATGATTGATCATGACTTCTTTTATCCACCGGATAGAAGTTCATTACAAGCAGGATCCCAGATTACATTCCAGGACCGACAGAATCCGCTCTTTAGGTATACCGGTCCGGGAACTGCATCTCATCGACGTCTACACAATTGCAACAGGTTCGAGAGATTTTACCTATGATGAACTTTGCCGGATTGGTGCACAACTTATTAACCCGGTCGTCCAGGAATATACGATCGACTCATCAACGACTGCCGATTTTGATTACGCAATCGAGGTAGGATTTCTCCCGGGGGTTACTGATAATGTTGGTACGACGGCAAAGCAAACCATCGAAGATTTTTACTCAATACGGTTTAAGGAAGGGGAATCGGTCTATAGCTCCCAACTTTTTTTTGTTTGCGGAACCATTTCAGAGGATTCCTTACAGAAACTCGCGGCAAGGCTTGCAAATCCACTTATAAACCGCGTTCATATCAAAACGTATGAGGAATATGGAAGTAAGGGCATGAATCCCACCGTGCCATCTGTACGCTTACATGAACTTCAGACTGCGGAGGCAGTTGATCTTAATCTGGATGACAAAGATCTTGCCCGTCTGGGAAAAGAGGGGATACCGGATTCTGTAACCGGACAAAGAAGAGGTCCGCTTGCGCTCGACCTCCCCCAGCTTCATACTATTCGTGATTATTTTTCTAAAAAAGGAAGGAACCCAACAGATGTGGAACTCGAGTCACTCGCCCAGACGTGGAGCGAACATTGCAAACATACAATCTTTGCATCACCGATGGATGACGACGTCCCGAAAGGACTCTATAAGACTTACATCCAGGAAGCCACCAATAAAATCCGCAGGGAAAAGGGAGACAAGGACATCTGTGTGACGGTGTTTACCGACAACTCCGGCGCGATTATCTTTGACGAAAATTACCTTGTCACGCATAAAGTCGAGACCCACAACTCTCCATCAGCTCTGGATCCATTTGGCGGAGCACTGACCGGGATTGTCGGAGTGAACCGGGATACGATCGGTTTTGGTCTCGGTGCAAAACCGTGTCTCAATTACTACGGGTATTGCGTAGGAGACCCCGATACTGACCCGGTGTCTTTCCGCGGTAAAAACAAAACAAATCCGATCCTTTCTCCGCGTCAGATCCTTGACGGGGTGGTAAGGGGAGTGGGTGTCGGCGGCAACTGTTCGGGAATACCCACCCCACAGGGTTGGTGCTATTTTCATGATCGGTATACCGGTAAACCCCTCGTGTTTGCAGGCACCGTCGGTGTGATGCCGCTCACACACAAAGGCAGGAAGCTCTTTGAAAAACGGGCAAAACCCGGCGACCTCATTGTAATGGCGGGGGGTCGGGTGGGAAAAGATGGCATCCATGGTGCCACTTTTTCCTCAGAAGCCCTGGATCCTGCCAGTCCGGTAACTGCTGTCCAGATTGGAGATCCGATTACCCAGAAAAAGTTATCCGATGTTATCGTAAAGGAAGCCAGAGACCTCGGGCTATACCATAGTATTACAGATAATGGGGCAGGTGGTATTTCCTGTTCAGTGGCAGAGATGGCAAAAGAGTGCAACGGCTGTCATGTCTTCCTTGACCAGGTACCGTTAAAATATCATGGAATGGCGCCATGGGAGATCTGGATCTCTGAATCACAGGAACGGATGACACTTGCGATCCCTAAAGAAAAACTCGACGAATTCCTGGATCTGGTTCAGAGACGGGAAGTCGAAGCAACGGTGATTGGAGAATTCACTGACAGCGGGAGGTGTGTGGTCGAATACCAGGGTGATGTCGTTATGGATATTGACCTGGATTTCCTGCATGACGGCCTGCCAAAGAAGAATCTGAAAACTACCTATACACAGAAAAGTGAACCCGGAACCAGAAATCACCTGCCCGACCCGGCTGGATCAGACAATCCTGTCCATGCTGCAGAGGAAAAATATCTGCTCAAAGGAGTTTATCTCAACCCAGTACGACCATACGGTGCAGGGAGGTCATGTCCTTGGACCTGTCCAGGGTAAAGGACGTGTACAGGCACCTGCCACATTAACTAAGGTTGTACTCGATTCTGAAAAAGGGGTCGGATTATCACAGGGAATATTTCCTTTGTATTCGGAGATTGATCCTTATCTCATGGCAGCCGCGGCGATTGACACTGCCATCAGGGGTCTTATTGCGATGGGTATATCACTGGATAACATCGCTCTTCTGGATAATTTCTGCTGGTGCTCATCAGATGAACCAGAGCGGCTCTGGCAGCTGAAGCTGGCCGCACAAGGTTGTTACGATTTTGCTACTGCATTTGGGACTCCGTTCATATCAGGAAAAGACAGTATGTTCAACGATTTCTCCGGGTTTGATTCAGAATAACAACCCGGTAAGGATATCAGTGCCCCCGACGCTCCTTATCTCTTCAATAGGAATTCATGATGATGTGGCAAAGGCAGTGTCGATTGATGCCAAATTTGAGGGTGATTATGTGTATGTAATTGGAGAAACATTTCCGGAACTGGGGGGATCTGAATATTTCGCTTTCTTAGGCAGCACAGGAAATACCGTTCCGAAACTGGAATCCAAAAAAGCCAAAACTCACGGTATCAAAAACTGACAGCTGCGATAGCAAAAGAGATTGTGGCATCTGCATACCCGGTCAATCATGGCGGGCTTGGCGATAGCTCTTGCAAAAGTCGCCATTGCAGGTCAGATTGGCATGGAAATCACCATTCCCTCTGTTTTACGTCCGGATTATTTCCTGTTCTCCGAATCGCTGGGGAGATTTGTTGTAACAGTTTCCAAAGATAACAGGAAGGAATTTGAAGAGATTATGGGTGATGATGCGATGCTGCTGGGTATCGTTTGCGGCACGACTTTTCGGATCACCGCACAAAAAATCATTATGTGACTCTTCCGGTTGAGGAACTTGAGATTGCCTACAAATCACCATTCATGGGGTATTAAAATGACACCGAAAGGCAATTTGAAGAAGAGCCCCTCAGGGCATGACTGGAAGAACGATACATCAACTCCTGCAAAAACTGATCAAAAGGCCATTATCATGAGTGGGTATGGGATCAATTCAGAGATGGAAACACAGGTAGCATTCACACGAGCAGGGATGGGTTCGGATATCGTTCACATAAATGACCTGATTGCGGGAAGAAAAAAGTTATCTGATTACCGTTTGCTGATTTTTCCCGGCGGTTTTTCATATGGTGACGATACCGGCGCGGGTAACGCGTATGCCAACAGGCTGCGAAACAACCTTTGGGACGATCTGGAGAAATTTTTGGATAACGATAATCTTGTTTTAGGTATCTGCAACGGGTTCCAGATTCTTGCAAATCTTGGTCTTGTTCCTGGGTTCAATAAAGAATATGAACGGGACATTGCCCTTATGCCCAACCGGAAAGGCGTGCTGGAATGTCGTTTTGCCACCCTGAAACCTGTTTCTGACAATCTCTGGACCCGGGGTATCGAACGGATGTACTGCCCGATTGCCCATGGAGAGGGAAATTTTTTCTGCTCTCCTGAAACCCTGATGCGTCTGAAGACAAAGAATATGATAACATTCCAGTACTGCCGGGATGACCTGAGCCCGGCAAACGGAATATATCCCGATAATCCCAATGGTTCAACAGAAGATATTGCCGGTATCACATCTGAAGACGGGAAAGTACTTGGATTAATGCCGCATCCGGAACGGGCTCTGAATTTCACCAATCTGTATGACTGGCCGAACCAGAAAGAAAAAATGAAACGGGAAGGGAAAAAACTGCCGCAGGAATCACTGAATATGCAGTTTTTTAAAAATATAGTCAGTTATTTCTGTTAGCAGAGAATTTTTTCTGAACAGTATCGGGGTATTATCTTCTTCTGAATCCCCCAGAAAACCGTTTCCCTGGATTTTTTAAGAAATTAATGGAATGCCAAGAACTACAGGAATGAAAAAACCGATAATGAGGACAAGGATAACTGCGCTGATAATATTCATCATCAGTCCTGCCCTGACCATATCTTTCATTGCGATCCGCCCGGTGCCATAGACAATCGCGTTGGGAGGCGTTGCAACAGGCATCATGAATGCCATCGACGAAGCACAGGCTGCAGCAAGCATCAGGATGACCGGGTTCATGCCGGTAGCTCGCTCCGAAAACCACCATAATGGGCATCATGAGCGATGCTATGGCAGTATTTGATGCCACTTCTGTAAGGAAACTGACCGTTAGAATCACTGCAAGAAGGAGGAGAAGCGGATGGATTGCAGGAATGCTCCCGAGCACTCCCCGATACACCGGCAAGACCGCTTTTTACAAAGGCAGCAGACAGACAAAGCCCTCCCCCGAAAAGGAGGAGGATTCCCCAGGGTATCCCCGCTGCCGTCTTCCAGTCCATGAGCCGGCCTTCACCAGTTTTTCCTGAGGGCAGGATGAATAAAAGAAACGCTCCGCCCATTGCGATTACAGTATCATTGATTTCCGGGAAGATCTGGTCGAGCCCGGGTATTATCACACCGCCAATTTCCTTGGTATCACTGCAGATCCAAGCTGCGGCGGTCAGCGCAAAAACGCACAGGGTCAGCATTTCTGCCCGGCTCATGCGTCCCAGTTCCTCCATGCGGGCTTCGATTACCTGGCGTGCACCCGGAATAGTCAAAGGAATCTCAGGGTATACCAGTTTCGTCAAGTACAACCATGCAGCAGGTATCAGCAGGCAGACGAACGGGATGCCGAACATCAGCCATCTGAAAAAATCGATGGTGGGGGCATCAGGAACAAGCAGGGACATCTGGGCAAGGAAGATCCCATTCGGGGGGCTCCCGATAGGGGTTCCCATTCCTCCGATGCTGGCTGCCCACGCTACCGATAGCAGCAGGCAGCCGGTAAATGCGGTTTCCCCCGGTGTTGAGCAAGACGGGTCACCATCGTCGTTGCGGACCAGAGAGTGCCCGATTGCTATCAGCTATCGGGACCATCATCATGGCTGTAGCGGTATTGGAAATCCACATCGAGAGGAATGCCGTTGCGATCATAAACCCCAGGATTAAGCGTCTGGGAGAGGTTCCTGCAAAGCGGATGATATACAGGGCAATCCGCTTGTGCAGGTTCCATCGCTCCATGGCACGTGCAATGATAAAACCACCGAGGAAAAGAAAGATGATATGGTCAGCATAGGGGGCTGCGGACTGCTGTACCGTAAGAATACCCAGCAGAGGGAATAAAATAAGTGGGATCAGTGCCGTTGCTTCAAGGGGTATGGCCTCAGTCACCCAGAGTGTGACCATAAGGACTGCAACTGCCGCGGTAAAACGCGCAGCCTGGGACAGGATATTGTCCGGAATCGGAAGGGCAAGGACGGCAATAAAAAGTATGCCGGCTGCTACTATACCAGAACCAGTGCGCATCGAGGGAGTTTTGCCGGTAAAGGTAAGGAATTTTGTGATCGGTTCTTTGTAAATCACCACGTCTCTTTTTTACTGACGGGGAAGACAAAAAGGAGTGTTAAGATATTTCCTGAACGGTAAAAAAATTGGTTTATCAAGGAAAATTAAAAAAAATTATTGCCTGAACTGGGGCATCATGCCGCGGACTTCTTTCCCCACTTCTTCAATGAGATGCTCTTCATCTGCTTTGGTAAGCGCATTGAAAACCGGGCGGTTTACCATATTTTCAAGCATCCATTCACGGGCAAATTTACCTGACTGGATTTCTTCAAGAATTTCCTGCATAGCCTCGTAAGCTTCCGGACCAATAACACGTGGGCCCCGGGTGAGATCCCCGTACTGCGCTGTGTTGCTGATATATTTGCGCATATTGGTAAGCCCCCCCTCATAGATCAGGTCAACAATAAGTTTGAGCTCATGGAGAACTTCGAGATATGCCATCTCAGGTTCGTAACCCGCATCAACGAGCGTTTCAAAACCGGCCTTTACAAGAGATGTGCACCCGCCACAGAGTACTGCCTGTTCTCCGAAAAGATCCGTTTCCGTTTCTTCACGGAACGAAGTTTCCAATACAACTGCACGTGTCGCACCAATTCCCTTTGCGTAAGCCAGCGCAATCTGGTGGGCTTTACCGGTGTGGTCCTGCTGTACTGCGATGAGTGCCGGGACACCTTTGCCTTCTTCATATTGCCTGCGCACCATAAATCCCGGTCCTTTGGGTGCAACCATTATCACATCGACAGTTTGTGGCGGGATAATCTGACCGAAATGAATATTGAACCCGTGCGAGAACATGAGACATTTCTTGTCCGAAAGATTGGGCAGGATCTCACTCCTGTAAACAGCCGCCTGGTGTTCATCAGGTAAAAGAATCTGGATAATATCGGCCTTTTTTACTGCTTCGGCAACCGCCATCACTTTCATACCGTCTTTTATTGCCGCGTCCCAGCTCTTCGCCAGGCCGGAGCCCGATTATCACATCAAGCCCGCTGTCCTTAAGATTGAGAGACTGCCCTCGCCCCTGTGAGCCATACCCGATCACAGCAATGCGTTTCCCTTTTAGCACCGAGAGATCTGCATCTGCTTCATAATATTTTTTTAACATAGTAGATCTCTTTCATATCTGCAACAAAGCACATAAATATTATATAAAAAAACTAAAGAAGCAAAACTTGATACAATTACCGGGATGCGATGACCTATTAAAAAAATGCCCACAGATGAGAAACAAAACCAGACATTCGCCCGCGAGCTGCCCGACATCCAGGCAACAATTCCTGATGTCCGGATAAACCTCACACGGGTCGGCGTGAAGAACGTAAAAAAGCTGGTCGAAGTACACCGCCAGGGAAAGCGCCCGGTTATATTTATCTCAAATTTTGATGTATTCGTAGATCTGCCCGGGAGTCTGAAAGGTGCCAACCTCTCCAGGAACTTCGAAGTTATTGACGAAGTCCTCCAGCAGGCGATAGATGGTGATGTAAACAAGATCGAAAAACTCTGCAGCGTTGTCGCGCGAAAACTATTAGACCGTCATGAGTACGCAGACCGCACAGAAGTTTTCATGCGCAGTGAGTATATGATGAAGCGCGAAACCCCGGTCAGTCGTACAGCTTGCGATGAAGTAGTGAAGGTGCATGCTCGTGCTGTGGCAAGACGTACGTTCCGCAATCCTATCGTACGCAAAAGCATCGGTGCTGAAGTTACCGGGATGACTGCATGCCCCTGTGCCCAGAACATCATGAAGGAGCGGGCAGATCGTGTCCTCCAGAATCTTGGGGTCGGCAACGGGCAGATCGAGGCATTTTTTAACGAAATCCCCATGGCTACCCATAACCAGCGGGGTCGTGGATTTCTTTGCATTGAAACTGACGACGACCAGGACGTAGACCTTGAAAAGATTATCTGGATCCTGAAAGAGTCAATGAGTGCCGGTATCTACGAATTGCTCAAGAGGGGTGATGAAGGGGCCGTTGTCCTCGCCGCGCACAAGAACCCACGGTTTGTCGAAGACTGTGTCCGGGAGATGGCAAAGAAAGTGCTTGCTGAATTTGAGTACCTTGCCGGAGACTCAGTGATCACAATTAAGCAAACGAATGAAGAGAGCATTCACCAGCATGACGCTTATGCCGAACGCCGTGCAACTATTGCCGAACTGGTCGATGAATTAAACGGTGAAAAGCAGATAGTCGAATAAAGAATTCCTTTTTTTTAAAAATAATCTTTCCGGAATTAAAAATATCCTTTTTATTTTTATATATTTAGAGAATCAGAGAAATACTGAAATATAATGGTTTTTTAGTATTTCTGACCCGTTTACAAAATTATTTCGTAGTTATCCACTTGCGAGAATCGTATAATAAGGGTTATAAAATCAATCGTGTAAGATAGATCGAACGTACTTTGTACGGTCAATTATCTCTAGAGATGAGAGATCTAACATAAACTTTGTACAGCAATAGGAACAACTCAACATAAAATGAGGCGATAATATTGTCGAAAGTTGTAGAGATTTCCCCAACCACAAGGCATGAAGGACACTCAAAGCTTGTCTTGAAGGTTAACGACGCAGGCATCATCGAGACGGGTAACTGGTGTTCCATTACCCCGGTGAGGGGAGTTGAAAAACTCGCCGTCGGAAAGACCCCTGAGCAGGTGCCCAAGATCGCATCCCGTGTCTGTGGTATCTGTCCAGTAGCACACTGTCTTGCTGGTATTGAGGCGATGGAAGCATCCATCAAGTGCGAGGTCCCCAAGGACGCACAGATGCTCCGTCACATCGTCCAGCTGGGCAACCGCTGCCACAGCATTGCACTGCACAACATCCTGCTCCTGCCCGATTACTATATCCCGGGCACCGAGACCAAGATCAACCCGTTCACACCAGAAGAGCCGGTGCGCAGCGTTGCGAAGCGGATCCAGCGGCTCCGTGAGATCGCACAGACCTGCTGCCAGATTGCTGGTGGCGAAGCGATCCACCCGAGCAATCCCCGCATCGGAGGTATGTACCGGAACTGCTCCCAGCAGGCCAAGACCAAGTTGTATGACCTTGCCAAGGAAGGACTTACCCTTGCTCACGCCCAGTCGGAGTTCATGATCGCGGTCATCCGCAACTACCACAACAGAGACTTTGTGGATGTTGGCGGCATGAAGGTCGCGATGCCCAAGACCCTCGGTTTCCACGACCAGGGCTACCTTGCAACCCACGCGTTCTATGGCAGCTCAAGCCTTGACGAGTGCCCCAGCTGGGACATCAACCGGTTCAAGGAAGCACGGCCATGGGACTGGTACATGGGCGAGATGGACGTCACCCTTGAAGAGCCGAGATATCCGATCGGCGGAACCACCAAGCTCGGCACCAAGGTCAACCCCCAGATGGAAGCCTGCACCGGTGTTCCGATGTACGACGGCCAGCCCGTTGAAGTCGGCCCGCGTGCACGTCTCGTCACGTACAAGAGCTTTGACGAGAAGGGTACCTGCGGCCAGAACATTGCCCGCCAGATGGAGTACCAGGACTGCTTCTACGAGATGCTCGACTGCATCGACGCCCTCAACCCTGACGGCAAGGTCATTGCAGACTACATCCCCGATGGAGACGGATCCCTTGGCTGGGCATCCAACGAGGCCCCCCGCGGTACTGATGTCCACATTGCACGTGTCAAGGACTGGAAGGTCCAGTACCTACTCGATGCTCGTCCCGACCACCTGGAACTTCGCAACCTGCAGCAAGGCACTCACCGGTGCACCCTGGCAGCTTGCCGAAGTTATCATGCGCGGGTATGACCCGTGTGTGTCATGTGCAACCCACATGATCGTCTTGGATGAGAAAAACAAGGTAGTGGCTCAGAAGCTTATCCAGTGAGTGTAACCCGCGATGCTGTATTCAGAGATCGTGGTAGCAGGGTGCGGAAACCCCCTGTTTGCCGATGACGGTTTTGGTCCGGCAGTAATCGAGGAGATGCAGAAGCTCCAGCTTCCCGACAATGTAACGTTAATCGATGCAGGCCTTGGCGGCCCGCACTTTATTTTTACTATGCTCGACCCGGAAGTGACGAAGAAACTCATCATCGTCGATATTGCGGATTATAGCGCGGAGCCCGGATCGATAACCAAGCTCCGGGTGGAAGACCTGCCCCCGGGGGCCTATCGTGACGCCCACTCGTGGGATCTTTCCGAACCGCTCCAGCGGATCAAGGACCAGATCGAGATTACGATCATCGGATGTCCAGCCGGCACGGGTTACCGCCCCGGAATTTGAACTCGGGCTTTCTGAAGAACTTCAGAGGGCAATTCCGAAGACTATCCGGGTCATACTGGAAATGATTGGAGGGGATTATGGGACTACTATCAATGTCTTCAAGAAGACCAGCGGCCAGGAACCGCCGAAAGCAGCGGCTCCGTCAAAACCAGCTGATGTAGCAACAAAAACAGAAACAAAAAAGGAGGTTAAGCCTGTGGCAGACAAGATTACATTAGGTTACACACACCTGAGTGGGTGTACCGGTTGTACTGTGGCATTAGCAGACAACTATGCCGGATTATTAACACTCCTCGACAAGTACGTTGACCTTAAATACATGCCAACACTTGCAGACGCAAGGCACGTTCAGAAGGTCGATGTTTCATTCGTTGAGGGTTCATGTTGTATTAACGACAAACTCGCAGTGGAAGAGCTTAAGGAAACACGGGAAAAATCAGCAGTCGTTGTAGCACTCGGCGGATGCGCCTGTTACGGCAACATCACCCGGTTCTCCCGCGGTGGCCAGCAGAACCAGCCGGCGCACGAAGCATACCTGCCGATTGGTGATATTATCAAGGTGGATGTGTACATCCCCGGATGCGCACCGACTCCCCAGATGATCAGGAACGTTGCCGTGATGGCATACCTGCTCCTCAAGGGAACCAAGGAACAGAAAGACCTTGCAACTGCATTCCTCAAGCCACTCATGATGGCAGCAGACAAGGGAACCAGCGCATGCTTCTGCGACCTGATGACCAATGTCATCAACCAGGGTCTCTGCATCGGATGCGGCAGCTGCTCGGCGGCCTGCCCGGTCCGTGCAATCACCATGGAATATGGAAAGCCCAACGGCGAGCGCGACCTGTGCATCAAGTGCGGAGCCTGCTACAACCAGTGCCCGCGGAGCTGGTTCAGCTTTGATGTGGTATCGAACTATGAGGCGATCAACGAGGCCATAATGGCGGCACTCCAGTGAGGTGATTGAAATGGGAGCAGAACTCGGAAATTACAAATCATGCGTCTCAGCCCGAAGCACCGATAAGGAGATTCTCAAGCACGCACAGGATGGCGGAATTGTCACCCAGCTGTTTGGATTCGCACTTGATGAGGGCATTATTGATGGCGCAATTGTCGCGGCAACAAAGGAATTTGCGCACAAGCACCCGGAAAAAGCCATGATGGACAACTCGAACATGGAGTTCCATGAGCCATGGAGACCAATTCCGGTCGTTGTCACCACAAGGGCTGACATGATTGCTGCAGCAGGTACCAAATACAACATCAGCCCGAACATGAACCTCCTGAAAGAGGCAACCCGCAGCTTCGGTCTTGACAAGGTTGGTATCGTCGGCACACCGTGCCAGATGCAGGCAGTCCGAAAGGGTCAGTTATACCCGATTGGGTTAAGAGACGTAGGTGCAAGTATTGCACTCGCGGTCGGTATCTTCTGTATGGAGAACTTCCCGTACCAGAGCATTCTTCAGCTCGTGGAAGACCATGCAGCGATGAAGCTGGAATCCGTCAAGAAGATGGAGATCGGCAAGGGCAAATTCTGGGTATACGGCAAGCGCGGACAGGTCGTCCAGCTGCCACTCAAGGTAACCCACAAGTACGAGCAGCCCGGCTGCCACGTCTGCCTTGACTATGTTGCCAACCTCGGTGATATCTCCACAGGCTCTGTCGGCAGCCCCGATGGGTGGAGTACCGTCTTTGTCAGGTCCAAGATCGGAGACTCGGTCTGGGGCAAGGCAATGGCAGCAGGATGCTTTGAGACCCAGCCAATCGAGAAGGTCAAACCCGGTCTTGAACTCGTTTCCAAACTGGCAAACGAGAAGATCTCAAAGAACAAAAAGACGCTCGAAGAGCGTGCAACCTTCGGTGTGGCTAAGGCTCTCCGCAATCCATACATCTAAATTTTTTTTATTTTTCGAGATTCCTGTATTTTCATTGAGGCAATTTATTGGAGAGATTTCTCGTAAAAATTGTACGGGCGGGTTTATCCGGTTCACAGGATTCGTAGAAAAAGTTATTTTTAAGTTTCGACCTGTTTTATCAAATTTTGCATTACTGCATCCACCGCTTTGCGTGTCGGCGACTCTGCGTGGCGAAGAATAAATGGCTCTTCCTTCATCCCCGGCCTTCACCATTTCCGGGTCAAGAGGAATTGCGCCAAGATAGGGAACACCCAGATCCTCGGCAGCTTTTTTTCCGCCACCACGGGAGAAGAGGTCGATTGTTTCTCCACAGTGGGGGCAGATCATCCCGCTCATGTTCTCGATGACACCAATTACCGGCAGTTCCAGTTTCTCGATAAATTTTGCAGCCTTGATTGCGTCCATGACTGCAACATCCTGGGGGGTGGTCACAATCACGGCTCCTTTTACATTAGGGGCAAGCTGGGCAATCGTTAAGGCTTCGTCACCGGTTCCCGGAGGAAGATCAACAACAAGATAATCAAGAGATCCCCAGTTCACCTCTGCAAGGAACTGCTGGATCGCCCCCATCTTCATCGGTCCCCGCCAGACAACCGGTGTGCTGGTATCCGGCAGCAGGAATGCCATTGACATGACCGAAAGGTTTCCGGTCACATGGACAGGCTCTATGGTATGTGCGAGCACAGCCGGACGCTGGTCTTCAATACCCAGCATCTTGGGGATGTTGGGGCCGTGGAAGTCCAGATCGAGCAGGCCGACGTTTTTACCATGGTTTGCAAGAGCAAATGCAAGGTTTACAGAAACGGTGGATTTTCCCACACCTCCTTTCCCGCTCAGCACGAGGATGACGTGTTTAACATCAATCTTCGCTTTCGGAGGTAATCCTTTGGGAGCACTTTTTGGAGCATTCTGTGGTTGTCCTGAGGAACATGCCGAACAATTTTCATCACATTCCTGATGGGTATGTCGTTGTGTTTGCTGTCATGATTGTGTATCACTTATTATGATAAAGCAACGTTTCTGCGCCATTAATCATTTTTCTCTTCTTCGGTAACCTGTGAAAGGATCTCAGCAGTAGTGCCGATCTGTATGATCTTCCCGCCCCGCATCAGAGCGAGCCGGTCGCAGATGTCCCGGACAAAGTCCATGTCGTGGGAGACCACGATAAAAGTCTCATCCATCTCATCACGGGCGTGAAGGATCGAGTGCTTGACATCCTGTTTGGTGATCGGGTCCATGGTACCGGTCGGTTCATCAAGGATAACGAGACGCGGCTCCCTGATGAGCACCTGGGCAAGCGCAACCCGGTGCCGTTCGCCATCAGAAAGCTCACCCGGGAAGCGGTTCAGGATCTGCATGGGATTTCTCTTCGGAAAAACCTGCCATCCTGAGCGTGACAACCGCTTTTCGTAATGCGAGCTCTTTGGGGAACTCAAGACCGATCGAATCGGTCAGGTTATCGAGCACACTGCGGTGCGGAAACAGGTCATATTCCTGGTGCAGGAGCCCGATGTATTCCTTTGCCCGTCCCCGCTCGTCAATACCGGGTTTTGTCATATCCACCCAGTCATCGCCAATCAGGATATTCATCTCCCCGCTCGTAGGTTCGATTATGCCGGAGATGATCCGGGAAAGCGTGGTCTTACCCGCACCGCTCTTACCGATGATGCCAAAAATTTCTTTCTTCTGGACATCGAATGTCACGCTATTGACTGCTTTTACCACCCCGCGGTCAACAGAGATATAGCGCTTGGAGACATCCCGGGCTGCAAGGATTTTTCCGCCCAGTTCCGATGGTGCAGATTCATCCATCTCGTGGTAGTCTTTGATAAACGATTCTGATTACCTCTTTGGCGAACCAATGGCTGCTATACTGCCATCGGCCAGCAGGATTGCACGGTTTGCCATGTCTTCAATCACGTGCGAAAAATGCGAGGTGACAACCATGCCCATGCGAGTTCTTCCGTGCTGCCTCAATCAGCATCTCATGCACCAGCCGTGCGGTCTCGGGATCGAGCGTCCCGGTCGGTTCATCGGCAAAGAGCATTGCCGGGTTCTTTGCAAGCTGCCTGGCGAGCACGACCCGCTGCTTCTCACCACCAGACAGGTCACGGGCGATGTGCATCATCCGGTGGGATAGTCTTACCTGGTCGATGAGGTCAGCAGCACGGTTGATAGCATGTTCCTGGGGGTAATTGATGTCATCAAGCGCGTGGAGAACATTCTCGATCACCCGGTCATCACCATAGAGGGCAAATGTACGCTGGAACATGATCGCTGTGCGGTGCATGACACGGGACTTCATCCCGTCACTCTTCTCATCCCAGAGATCGACATCCACAGCGACCAGATCTCCACCGCACTCCGGACATTTCTTGCCTGCCCGGCTCTGCACATCCATGAAAGTACAGTGATCGCAGGCTGACATATGGTAGATTATGGAGCCTCCTGTTGGTGGTTGTTCTACACCCCGCAGGAGGTGCATAAGCACGCTCTTCCCTGCCCCGCTCCTGCCGATGACACCGATGATCTCTCCTTCCGGGATCTCGAATGAGACCTTGTTCAACACCCGGGTGCCGTCAAAGTCCATGCAGAGGTCATTTACGGTGATGAATGGTAATGACATAGAGGTCCCTCGTGTCCTGGATTATTCAGAAGGCATTTCTTCCTTCACGGGAAGAGTGGTTGGGTTTGTTTGGCACTCGTACCCATCGTTACTTTTTTTGCAGGGCCCCCGGCCCCGCCCGATTATCCGCCCTCGTTTCAGCGGTCCGGTTCCATCAAAATTCGGCATATCGATTACACCCCGTATGTATAGTAATAATTACACATATGCGCATAAAGATTTAAGCATAGTGAATCAATTGAAACATATGCGGGGATCTGCCCGTTGGGGTCATCTCCCGGATACCTTCCAGTTCCGGCACTCCGGGCAGGATACCTCCGCGACTTTTACGTAACCGAAAAAATAATTATTTTAAACACGTGCAACAGTCTCGATCTTGAGCGTCGCGGTGAACTCAGAAATCATCTCTGCCAGGATACTTGTTCGTCGTATCCTTTTCTGCAATACCGGAGAATTTCTTCGAGCCGTCACGTCCCAATGGTGAAGTTCGGGCGCCATGAGTGACTGGTCTGAACCGTTGTATCCGATTAGATCGATTACCCGCAGTGCTGTATACCGGAAGATTCCAAATATCTCCATTCAGATCCTGCTCAGTTGTTCTAAAAAGGAGGGGTAAAAAATTTACTCGTGTGACCGGCCCTGGCCACAACGGTGATGATTGCCCTGCGGACCAGGTCCTGAATCACAGCAGCAGGAATCGGTATTCTTTTTTGGGGACCTGCAGGCTTCCCGGTGACCGGTACTACCCTGACGGTGCCTGTGCTGCTCCCCGCATGCGCAGGTGTGCAGAGGGTATTCTTCTGATTCGTTGCGTGCATCTGATTCAGTTGTTGAGTGTTGAAGATCGGATTCGGCCATTGTAGCACCATATGTTGTAATATAGCATTCAAATTACACATATGCGCATAAAGGTTTGTGCATCGAGAACCGTGTTTGAACACTCAAGACAGATTCTAGTTAACTTATCTCACGGGGTTTCAGGAGAACCTTATTGAAAATTTCAATCGCATCATAGTCGGTGCAGAGTGAATTATTTCCCGTTATAGAATAGATACCCACGGGATGGGTTGCTATGGCAGAGGGATCGGGTTTTTCTTTCCTTGATTCTGCCCTTTTTGTTACTAAATACCGGTTAATAATCCGGCGTTGCGGATTATGAACGATAATTCTTTCAATTTTTTTCACCCTGTACCTGAAAGAAAAAAACGGCCCCTGATAGATCCTGCGCAGAAATCCGGAAATAGCGTGTGCAGAGGAATTATCGAGATGGAAATAAGTACGAAATTCATAGACGGTAACCCATCGTCCCGTCTCACCGCACGCTTCCATATATTGTGCAAGAAGATCCGGGATCTCGTTATTGCGTGCCATTGTAGGTAACCTCAAAGAAAGATAAAAATGCTTATACAGGAAGTTCACTGTTTTCATTTCGGGATACCAATAAAGGTTCCCTGATTGTCATTTCCCGCAGAGGTGTTCTCAACTGTTGTGCGGGGTTATAATCCCGCAATTTCAAAAGATACCGGTATTTTTTCGGATCGGACGGTTTTTCTCCATCTTCCAGAGCAATCTTTGCGACAATAAACGGAAACCGGGTGAATGGCCCTGTGTGCAGCCGTCGGAGGAACGCGGATATTGTGTTGCTCTGGTAGCGTGTCATTCCGAAATGGTCGCGGATTTCGTGCACGGTTATCCACCGTTCATCCGCCCCATTCTCCTTCATAAATTCTTCGATAAGTTCGGGAATTCCCGGGTATTTTCTCATGCTGACCAGTAGTCCTCACGGCATCCTGCAATCAACTGCAGATCTGCTGGCACCTGTTTTCCATGCATGAATCCAGAAGGCACCCCTCATCGTTTCTAAGGAAATCCTGTGCTTCATGGATTTTAATGCCCGCAACTCTCGTGGTCGGGACCGTGTGTACAGCTGCTTTCGCCCTGTGCAATTTTTCCTGCTATGAAATCTTTGATGACGTTCTCAATTTGACCTCTTACTCCGATGAAATACCTCAATATTATTTGCACAGAACAGGTCCACGGCCTGTGGACCCATTCCACCTGCAAGGACGTGCGTGACATTATGCCCGGCAAGGAGTGCCGGTAACTTTCCCGGCTCGTGCCCGGGGCTCACGAGAATTCTCCCGTGAGGTAATCTTGGACTTTTCGACCACGAACACTGCGTATTCTTTACAGTGCCCGAAATGCTCTGAAACCATATCTCCGTCTTTTGCGATTGCAACTTTCATTAAAATGACCTCAAAAATATTGAATTTTCTATTTCTGGAGGCGTCTGCCGCCACCGAATCCAAAGCCCCGTCCGCACCCGCAGGGAATACCCCCCCGCCCACGGCCATAGACCGGGATATTCTGTACGGAACCCTGCATTATCGCGGGTTCGCTTCTCCTCTTCGCTGACTGTATCGGAACAGCAGACTCCTGTGCTGGTGCAGTCAATCGTACGGCACCTTCCGAATCCCCGTGCCTGTCATAAGCCCCTTTCCCTGGGGTCCTGTTCCATTCAATCCTGGCATATGTTAATACTCCAGTACCTGCGAAGGTACCATATTTACTCATATGCGCATAAATATTTAAAAGAGTATGGTTGGGGCAAATTTTCATCGGTCGAGAGTCTCTGACTCTCGTCGCTTTTTCCGCACAGGGGTCATTGAGATCTTCGGACAGAATCCTCCCTCCTTTCTTCGGGCACATATCCTGGTTCCTTTGGGGGCAGTGCCCTTCAAGCCTGCGCGTACATCCCGCCATCTGAATAGTTTTACCGTGGATTAAGAGCATCAGCAATCTTGCGGTGTGTCTCGTGGATATCCCGCCAGATGGTCTTGCGGGAAACGCCGAGCACCGCTGCTGCCTGTTCCTGTTCAAGGTCCTGCAAATCGATTAGTTCCAGTACTGCTATCTCTTCGGGAAGCAGCGTGACAACCTCCTCCTCTTCGTTCGGGCTGCATTGCGGTGCATAACATCGCGCTGATGATCCGCCTTCGATAGACCGGTTCACTACGGGGTCGTCCCCGCCTCCGGCAACATTCCCCTCCTTCACCGCTGGTTGTTATGGATGCATCAGCTCCTGTTCAAGATTGTTTTTCAGTATTTGAATGGCTTGTGCTGCGGGAGAGTCACGTGCCCGGGTAACAGGCATTCCCTTCCTGACCGAATCAATAACCATGGGATCAAAGGGGATTTTCCCCACCAGGGGAATATTCTCCTAGCACACCATTGCCGAATAGATTCTGTGAGTGATTCATCCAGGTCAAACCGGTTGATGACAACAAGGATCTGTGGCCGGAACTGCCGGCAGACTTCTACAACCCGTTTGAGATCATGAAGTCCCGATACACTCGGTTCGGTGACGATCAGGACAGCATCGACACCGCTGATGGTTGAGATGAGCGGACAACCGGTTCCCGGAGGACCATCGATCAGGAAGAGATCACAATCCCGATCCTGTTTCCAGGGCCATCTTTTTAACAGCATGGACAAGCAGACCGGAGTTCCCTGCCCCAGGAACGAGCCGTGCATGCACTAGATGCCCCTGTTCGGTCTGTGAATACATGACCTCACCGGTCTGTCGTGGCTGCATGGAAACCGCTTGGACAGGACAGACATGGACGCAGACGGCACATCCCTCACAGTGGAGTGGACTCACCCGGTATGCATCCCCTTCAGGAAAAATTGCATTGAACCTGCAGTGGCTCTCGCACTCCCCGCACCCGGTGCAGATGTCTGGATTGATGACCGCGGATTTCATCCCCATGAACGGTTCGGTGCGGATCAGCTTCCGGATTAAGGAGGAGAGCCAGATTCGCGGCGTCCACATCGCAGTCCGCAAGTACAAGAGTTCCGGGGAGCAGACTCGGCAAGCGCAGCGGTGATCATCGTCTTCCCCGTGCCACCCTTGCCGCTGATAACCGCGAGCCGGATCATTAGTCCGCTCCTGCAAGGGCACAGCATTTACCATAGAGGGCGCTGAATGCTTTCAGCCATTCCGGCCTCACCCGGCAGAGGAGATCTCCCCTGCTCTGGATGGCGGCAATCCCGACGGTCGAAAGGGAATAGTCATCATCACGTCAAGGTCATGGTTCGTGCAGAAATCGAGTGTTGCCTGATCCTTTCCATCGCTCCGGTTGATTACGATACCTGCCGGAATGCCCAGACGGGCAGTTACATCCACTGCCAGCTGCGAGGTCATGCAGACCAAACGGGGTTGATTCCGTGACGAGTATACAGGCATCACAGCCATCCAGCGTCTCAACGACAGGACAGGAAGTCCCGGGCGATGCATCGAGAATTACCAGGTATGTTTCCGGCAGTCGCTGTTTTTGCTGCCCGGATGACGGGCACTGCAAAGGATTTCCTGTATCCAGGTATCCCGTAGACCAGATTCAGCCGTGGCAATGGTTTGGCGTACGTTACAGTTCCTACTCTTTTTGGGCACTTCATGAATCGCATTCTTCGGGCAGACCAGCGTGCATCCCCCGCAGGAGTGGCAGAGTTCAGGAAAAAACAGTACACGCTCGCGAAGCACGGTTATTGCGCCATACTGGCAGAATTCCCCGCACTTTCCGCAGCGGTCGCAGGTCTTGTCGTCAATAACCGGCACCGGGACAGTTCACGTCGGTTGCAGTTGCGGGTGCCGGAAAGAAGAGATGAAGATTAGGTTCCTCCACATCGCAGTCAACAAGGGTGACCTGACAGGTTTGAGAGAGTGCGAAAGGCGAGATTTGCGGCAACCATCGTTTTCCCGGTACCGCCCTTTCCGCTTGCAATCGCAATTTTCATTTTTTTATCACCCTCTGAATATCACGGGTACACTCTCCTGGTCCGGTTGTGCTGCCATGTGTCACCTTATGCCGACATGTTCAAGGGTTTTTTTATTGAACTGCTCCAGCGCATCCCTGACGGTTCCGCCGGCACGGTACGTATACAATTGGATACCTGCTGCAAGGAGCACCTCACGGGCATTCCCGCCGACCATGCCACTGACCAGTGCTGTTACCTTGTGAGCCATAATCAGCTGCGCTGCTTTCGGGCCAACCCCACCGCTTCCTCCGGCAAACTGGTTTTCAATGGCTTCAAATGATCCCGTTTCCGTGTCAATGATAATAAAAAATGGTGCCCGCCCGAACCGCTCCTCTGCCAGGGCATCGAGAGTCGCCCCCTGAGATGTAATACAGATTTTCATGATACATTCAACCTTATTATTACTCATATGCGCAAAAATAGATAAACATGCTGTTCGTATCATTACTATTGTTTCAACAATATATGATTGATGCAGGAAGAACAATTTGAAAAAACGTCATATTTTTGGCCCGGTTTCATCACGGCGTCTTGGGCGTTCACTGGGTATCGATCTTGTACCGTTTAAAACCTGTACCTATGACTGTGTTTATTGCGAATGTGGTGCGACAACCCGACGGACAACCAGGAGAGCGATTTTTTTTCCTATAGAAGAAATCTATGCAGAACTTGCAGACTTTTTATCATCATCACCGCCACTTGATTTTATCACATTCTCCGGATCGGGAGAACCCACGCTGTCCTTTTCAATAGGGGAGGTTATCAGGTTTTTGAAGGATAATTATCCGTCTTACCGGGTCGCAGTCCTGACAAACGGCAGCCTGCTTTACGATCCGGATGTGCGCAGGGATCTACTCCCGGCCGATATCGTCCTGCCCACACTCTCAACGGTTGTAAAACAGACCTTTTTGAAAATCCACCGCCCAGATCCCGCAATCTCTCTGGACAGAATGCTCAAGGGCCTTGTGCAGTTCAGGAGGGAATATTCCGGTGAAATCTGGCTGGAGGTATTCATAATCCCTCACATTAATACCTCTGATGAGGAACTTGCAGGTCTTCTGGAAATAATCAGGGAAATCAAACCGGACCGTGTCCAGTTAAATACGCTTGACCGGCCAGGTACAGAAGAGTGGGTGCTTTCAGCAGACCAGGCTGAACTTGACCGGGTACAAAGAATGCTTGATACCGCAACACCGGAAATCGTGGAATCTTTTCCATCCAGCGTCCAGAAATCTTCGTATGGGGAAGACCCGGTCGAGCAGATTTATGAGATGCTCAAACGCCGCCCCTGCACAGTTGGAGACATCGCTTCCGCAACCGGTCTCCATTTCATGGAGGTCGAAAAGTTGTTGCGGGAAATGGCAGTTACCCATGATCTTTTGGTAAAACGGGAGGACCGGGGACTCTTTTATTTTTTCAGGGAGTGATTCCAGCCTTTACGATCCGCATTCGTCCCCATTTTTCCCGTTGCTTTTTTCCACCGTTCGGAAAACAATCACAGTTTATCGATGCATTGCTGAATGAAAGTGCCCAGGTCCTGTGCAGACTGTCTGTTTTATTGCTATCCCGCCATCCGCAAAGACATACCCCGGCCCCTTTCCTGCCAGATCTTCACGGGTTGCGATACTATCGGGGTTGAATGTTACGAGAAAATTTGCCACGGTGAGGCCCTTGCCCTTTGTCACATGCTGGTGAGGATTTTTGATGATTTCAGTTCTTTCCACGTTTTTTTGGGATATCGATATCAACAAGGGCAAAATTGGGATCCTCGCCAAAATGGCCGCTGATTAATCCTTCGTGATTGGCAAGCGGTACTGCATACCGGATCTTTGTGGTCGGGGAAGAAATGGAAGACACCCGTGGAGATGGCATAGTCGAAGGTTCCGTTACCAAACGGGTATGGGACAACAGTCAGGTCGTGGAGGAGAAGACATGCAGCACACCCCTTCTTCCGGCAGGTATCCAGCATCTCTTCACTCACGTCGATCCCTGCAACGGGGAGTCCTGCCCGGAAAAAGGGCTCCGATCCCAGCCCGGTTCCAATTCCGATATCGAGGATGGTCTGACACGGCCGGATAAACCCTGACATAAGACCGAATACCAGCGACGGTCCCTGCCACTCGATTTCCAAGGCTGCATCATCATACCCGTTTGCCTGTTCACTGTAGATCATTTCCTGATCCACTCCTGCCATACACATCACGTTTATTTGCAATCCTTCTGTTCCTGAACCTGGAGTACTATCACTGGCTGGACAGAGTTATTCAGGCAGACTCTCATCGGATTTCATCATCGTCTGGTGCCGGTTGCACTCAACATCGGCTGAATACAACTCTACTCATCTAATCGGTACGCAAGGCGGGTCTTCTCTTCCGTGAGCGTCGGTGTAATCAGATCTTTCCACTTACCAGATCCCCACGAGCCGAGCTTCTGGTGGGTAGTGTAATATTTCTGGGGGATTGGATGAGTTCCCACTACCACTTCCATGCCATACTTTTCCCTGATGAAACGACAAAAATATGAAATCCGTGGACATGGGGGATACCCGACAACCATGCCGGTTGCAAGGTGGATGATCTCCGCCCCATTATTCTTCATTTCCTGGGGTACTGTACTCGATATTTCCACCGGGGCAGCCGTTGCAGGTTGTAAACCCAACAAGTTCCACCTCTTTGCCCCTGTACCGCTCAAAGGCGCCTTCGCGATTGCGCAGTGCCCGCATACATTTACCTCCGGAGCAGGTCCGGTACCGGTCGCATATGATAATTCCCAGTTTTACAACATCTTCCATGATAATTTCCTCACCGTTTCATACCCTTGGATTACCTTTTTCATTTTTATCCAGATATATCCTGTTCTAAATGGCCAGATATCTGCGACAGGAATGGTATATTCTTCTCAACGTTTGATAAAATCAGCCAGCTGGATACGAATTCTTTTGAATAGTAATGTGTAGTACTGCCGGGGAGAGGTAGGGGGGGAGTTGCACAATATTTAAATAAAGGAAAATAAGTATTCTGCATTATTCTCCCAGGAGTTGTTGATTTTGGCAGATATTCACGAAAAAGATAAAGTAGTCTTTGCGGCCACGATGGCCTCAACCTTTGAACCCGACTCAATGACCAATGATAAAATCGAAGTCTGCAACCAAAGGGCACGGTTCACTGGTCATACCGGTTTTTGCAGCTGCCAATTCTATTGCGGAAGACATTTTCTGGACAATAACCGGACCCGAGATGAGCCTGATGGGGCGGATGACTGTTGTGGATGCCTCAGTCGGGGAACTGCCCCTTGATATGGTGATAAAAAAAGCAGTCCGGGCTGCGATGAATGCCGGAAGCCGCACCGGAGAATGCCGCTCTTATCGTGGCATCACTTGCGTATTTCTCAGGATCCTGCGCCAGATCCGGAGTCCCTCTCGGCAACCGGAAACTCGGCGCCATGGCAAGGATGCATGCAGGGGCAGCCAGAACGAGCGCTATTGCGCTTGTCACCGGAAAGTCCACACACCGTATACAGTCGTTCCCGGCTTACCTTGCCATTTATGAGGCCATGATGGATAAAAAACTCACGAAAGTAGATGGCTCTGTTCTTCCGCCTTTCATATCGGGTGGTGCAATCTATGGCCACTCTGCTCTCGGTGAAGACTACAATATTCCTGAACTGGCCTATAACGCCGCCAATATCGGTACCCTTGCCATGATGAAGGCCATGGCAGGAACCGGAGTCACCCCTCTCGCGTTATGGCCTGCCCTTATCGGCGCTGCAGTTACGATGGAGATCGTGCATCCTGACGCTCTGTTAGGTGAGGAGTTCGGGAAGTTCGGGAAGGTTGATTCATCATATCTTCCCGGGAAAGGTGCCCGGGACACTGCAAAATTACCGGAAAAACTGCATATACGGGGAACTCATGAAGAATATGACACTGCCAAGGTTATCGGTGAATTCGGGCTTATCCTCAAGGACATCGGGGGACCCTCGGTCATAGGTTCGATGGCCTTGTCTGAGATATTTGCAGCATTCGAAGAAGCTCCATCAATTGGGGCGGGATTTTCCGGAGGACCGGTTAATCCGCCACTTGGTCATCTTGAAGGCGATTGCGTTCCGGCCATCAGGCTCCTAATGAAACATCACGGGGATATTTTTGCAGTTGCCGAAGTAATCAGGGATTATAAAATGAATTCTTTTATAGACCCTGAAATGGCTCTCTGCGGGCTCAATACCATTTCACGAAAAGCAGAACAGGTAACACGCGGCAAGATAACGAAAGCCTGTATCCTTGCATCAGAAGGTGTGAGAGACAGGGCAATTTACCGGCGTGCTGCACATACCTATGACATCATCAAGAGCGGTAAGACCGTGGCAGATGCGACACGCATCCTTGATGAAGAGCGCAAAGAGTATGTTGAGCGCAGGGGTTCAGCAGTGCTGTCAGCATTCACCGGACGTAAAATTGCTTTCAAGTTTACCGGTATCAAACCCCATGGCAGGCGTACCGACAAGTTCACCGAACGCTACTGGGGTTTTGACTCAAATGTCTCGTATGATGTCTCCATTGACGGAAAAACGCATCATGTTGAAAATCTGAGCGGAAAAGAGGTACCTGACTTTGCACTCAAGGGAAAGAACCGTGATAATCCTGATTGGCCGGTTGCCCTTTTCTGCGGTGCTGTCCTTACACAGGAGCTCCAGTATATCGGCCATACCATCATCAATATCACCGTACCTGCAGCAGTTGCAGGAATACTTGGAATGGAGGCAGCAGATGCTGCGCAAAAAGTCTGAAAACGGGGCTTTCCTGACCCGGGCAATTCCGGGTGCCGGTGACAAGGCCCTGGAAGTTACCAGACTTGCCCAGAAAGTGTATGAAAAGATCAACGAACCGTTCCCACCCCAATAAATGAAAGTGATACTCCTTGATCCCAGAACGGGAGGAATAACCGGGGACATGCTCTGTGCCGCCCTTGCAGATCTCACCGGCTCGGCGACTCCTCTGCACTCATTGGCAGAAGTGATTGCCACACTCCCCTGTTGTTCTATGTTCGAAATCTCTGTCGAACGGGTAGAGGACCCCTGCAGTGCAGCTCGCCTTTCTATAACTCTCGAGGAGGAGCGGGGTGGACCAGACCGTGATATTGCCTGCGAGATGGAAGAGGTTATCAGGAAGATCGGTCTCTCTGCTTCTGCAGCAACACTGGCAAACGCTATCCTCGCAGATCTTATTTCTGTAAAAAATCATCTTCACCCGTCAGCGTCACCAAGCCGTACGCTCGCATCAGTTGACACAATCTTCGATATAATCGGACCCCTTGCCATTCTGGAGGAAGCCGGACTTTTTGGTTGCCCCATGTACACAACACCTCCGGCACTTGGTGGGGGGATGATCCAGACTATCGGCAGTGAAGTAGGGGGGCCTGCTCCGGCCTCCCTTGAGATCTGCGCCAGGCACCGTATACCAGTTTCCGAAAGCTCCCTGGCTCTGGAGCTCACGACACCGACTGGTGCTGCCCTCCTTGCCAACCTGGCTGGTTCAGTGACCCGTTTTCCGGCAATGACTCCGCTGCGTATCGGCTATGGAGCCGGTTCACATAAAAACGACTCAGGACCAAATATCCTCAGGGTTATCGAAGGAGAGATAAATGATCTGACAGAGGAACGTATTGTCATCCTTGAGACAAATCTCGATGATACGGGGGGTGAAGTGATCGGCTATACCAGTGAGAAGCTTTTTGCTGCCGGTGCTGTCGACGTTTTTATCACACCGGCGTTTGGCAAGAAAAACCGCCCTGTTCAGGTCATATCGGTAATCACTTCCTATGAACACTACAACGAGTTAATCCGTATTCTTATGGACGAGACCGGGACTCTTGGTGTCAGGGTACGAGAGGAACCCCGCCTGGTCGCTGACCGGAAAAATGAGGTGATTGCTGTAATGGTAGACAGGCATCCCTGCACAGTACGGGTCAAGACATCGCAATCAGGAGGCCGTATCATCGCGATTAAACCCGAATATGAGGATATGAAACAGATCGCTCTCAGATTTGGGCTTCCATTCCGGTATGTAGCCCAAGCTGTATACCAGCAATTGCCCCCTGTCCGATAAGTACCTTCTGCGCAGGTGCTTCAGGCAATGCTCACCAGCCCGGAACATTTTCGTTGTGATCTCAGGAAGACAGGGCCCTTGAGATCCGACACCAGAATGAAAAAGGAATTACCTTATTCGTCCTTTCTGAACAACGCTGTACGGCTCAGAAAAATAAAAGGTGAACCACCCTTGCAGAACCCGGCCGAGACTGCCACAGCCAGAGTCTTCTAGAACTCTGCACCTGATACGACAAACATCGGTTCAGCATCAAGAAATGTCTGGATAACCCCGAGTATGAGAGAACCCGTTCTGTTGGACACGAAACACTCTTGTACCTGATTACAACCGAAGGATCGATCCACCCCTCGATTGTCCCTTTATTTCATCACTTCATCAAGCTGGGCCTTTCCATACACATAGGCAGGCATACCTGAGAGAAGGAACGTGACCCGGAGCGCTTCTTCAACTTCCGCTTTGGTGACACCAAGATTTGCGGCTCCTGCCATCTGGGCATGAACTGCGTGCTGGTCACGGAGGGCTGCAGCAATCGCAATGGCGATTAAGCTTCTTGGTTTTTCGTGTCAGGGCTCCATCATCCCAGACGTGTCCCTCCAGTTTCATCACAAGTTCATACATCTTTGGTTCTTTTAAGGTCAGTTCTTTGAAAAATTTGGGTACTTTTCCAATCATCTTTTCCAGTTCTTTGAGTTCTTTTTCAGTTCCCTTTTTAACCATAGTCAATACCTCTGTTAGCTGAGTTATGTCACCGAAGTACACGTGTTTTCTTCTGCCGGCAACCGGATCGGAGCATGATGATTTCTCATCACGCATCACTGTGCCAGAGATCCGCCGGAACATTCTGTTACAGGGAAAGCACTTTTTTTGCCTGGCTTAAGGTTTTTCAACCATGCATCGATGAAGGTCACAGGACTGATACACTGTTCGTGGTATATTGGCATCAGGCAAGACCATTCATGCACCCTATTGCCTTTTCAGGATCTGAATGATGGGCAGATCTCCCTATTAGCACTCATATGAGTAAAATATGTTAAACATTGTGATCAAATCAATACGTAAAGATGCCTCCGGATACGAATATGATGCATCAGGATCCAGAGATCCGCGTCGTAAAAAAGGTTCAACGGATGGGATTTAAATAACAGATATTGCATACAGCAGCGATGGGGTGAGATGTGATGAAACTAACCGTTCTTGTTGATAACAATACCCTAATAGATCATTACCTGACGGGAGAGCCAGGTCTTTCTTTCCTGATCGAAACCGAGGACCGGAAAATCCTCTTTGATACCGGCTATTCAGATGTTGTTATCCGGAACGCAAATAAGATGGAGATTGGTTTATTCGATCTCGATTATGTCATTTTATCCCATGGCCATCTCGATCATACATGGGGACTTATTCCCCTGGTGAAGCATTTCACTGAAGCCGCAATTGAAAAAAAGCAGGTCCGGAACCCCGAACTGGTCGCTCATCCCTGGTGTTTTTACCCAAAACCGAAGCCCCCACTTGGCAATTCCGGTTCATTACTCACTGAGGCGGAGGCCGGTCACTGGTTTCCCATGAAACTGTCACGTACGCCACTCTGGCTGACCAATGACATCGTTTTCCTCGGGGAAATTGAACAGACGTTCGATTTTGAACATGTTGATCCTGGTAAACGGAAAATTGTCATGCCGGACGGGAGAACCGAACCCGATCAGCTCCGCGACGATTCTGCACTTGCCTGCCGGACACCCGGAGGGCTGGTGATCGTAACCGGGTGCTCACATGCCGGGATATGCAATATTGTTGAATATGCCAGAAAGGTATGCGGTGATGACAGGGTTTGTGACATTATCGGTGGCCTTCATCTGCTGAACCCTGACGCAGAACGGTTGGAAAAGACCTGCCGTTACCTTGGCTCTCTTAATCTCACAGCATTGCATGCCTGCCATTGCACATCATTATCATCAAAAATAGCCCTTGCAGGGTATTGTCCCGTGCAGGAAGTGGGCAGCGGTATGAAACTTGAATGGTAAACTGCTGCTCCGTTTTACCGGAGTTTTTTATCAAGGGTTTGCCATTTGAGCAAAGATTAAGCTCACTCGGAATCTCGCACTCCTGTTTTCCTTTCGGGTTAAAACACTTTTTAATATTCCGGAAAAATTTCCAGTGCAGGAGCAGGTGGATGATGAGCAGGGCGGCAAAAATAAGACTTGAATTATTATGCATGGTCACCCACTGGTTACGGGCGATGCCCAGATATTCTGCCCAGCCGCTTCCCCTGCCACCGCCAGACGGCAAACACGAAATACAGGACAAGCCCTGAAACAAGCGAAGGGATGAACATGATCAGGCAGCCGATGTCCACAAGTGCGTTGATGGTAATGCGTTTCATTTGATGATCCCTCACGATGAATAATTAAATCACAGGTTATTTACTTATTGTTGATACAAACCTGGTTCGTATTATAGTCATACGATCCATACCGTGTACTTTTATCATCTCTCCCGGGAAGTGTAGATCTATAATGACCACAAAAGAGGTATTTCATGGTGTCCCGGGAATCCTTCGCCCGTTCAAAGAATATATCGAAAAGAATGGCTTAAAAAAAGGCGACCAGGTTGTCTACTACGGTGTGCCGGGAACGTGTACTCCGTTCGTCGAGTTGCTTGGGTTTGCCGTCCGCTCACTTGAACTCGAACAGGTCTTTGTTCCCTTGGTCGATGAGGGCAAGGCGCATAAGATCCATCATGTCACCGATATCGGTATGCAGGCAGGTCCTGCTCTCGCGAGCGTAAAGCCAAAAGCCATTGTCATCATGGGGGGACTTTCCATGCCTAATGTACCGGTCAAAGCAGAGCAGGTGAAAGAGGTCATTGACCGGCACCAGGGCGCACTTGTGATCGGGGTCTGCTTCATGCATATGTTTGAAAAAGCCGGGTGGCTTCCGGTTGTATCATTCGACTGCCTGATCGATGCGAATATCGATCCTGTTGAGGTAATAAAAAATTCCTGATGCCAGTCTGCCATTTCATTCAAGCGTAATACTTTAGCAAAGAATAACGAAGGTGTACACACAGGTGCAGCGTGGAAAAAGGCTTTTTTTTTGATAACGGGAAGACCCGGATTATCAATGATGATATTTTTACCACAAAAAAGATCGCTGCCGGCAGTATTGATTTGCTCATCACATCACCCCCGTACAACGTCGATATCAAGTACAATTCCCATAATGACCGGGTGACATATGAGGAATACAGGGATTTTTCCCTGCGGTGGATGACCCGTTGCTTACCCTGGCTCAAAGATGACGGGAGGTTCTGCCTTAATATCCCGCTTGACAAGAACAAAGACGGCCAGCAGAGTGTCGGGGCTGACCTTACGACGATAGCAAAAAAGGTTGGCTTTTCCTATCATTCGACCATTGTCTGGAACGAGGGAAACATCTCGCGCCGGACCGCATGGGGATCCTGGAAGAGTGCGTCAGCTCCATATGTTATTGCACCGGTGGAACTCATCGTGGTATTCTATAAACAATCATGGAAGAAGACAAGCGGATCGGGAGAGTCTGACATAAGCCGGAAAGAGTTCATGGACTGGACAAACGGGTTGTGGACCTTTAACGGTGAGAGGAAGAGAAAAACCGGTCATCCCGCACCGTTCCCGGTCGAACTCCCGCTCCGGTGCATGAAACTTTTCTCTTTTGTAGGGGACACAGTCCTTGACCCATTCATGGGCAGCGGTTCAACGCTTGTCGCTGCTGCAAAGTGCAACCGTAAAGCCATTGGCATCGAAATTGATCCCGGGTACTGTAAGAGTGCAGTTGACCGGATAGAGAAAGAGGGCGTTTAAATCACAAACAATTAAACTGCCTTATCCTGCGCCAGGAAAGATACCGGGCATTGTGCAAGCTTTCATATTCCATGCAGCGTACCGATACACGAGAGATAACCATGGGAGGGATTGCAGAGATATTTATCGCCGGTGCATCGGATCGCACCATTGGCGTGCAGCGTGTTCTGAAGGATCTAGACATGTCGGTTTTTTCAGGGTCCGAGATCGCCCTGAAGGCAAATTATAACAGTGCAGATCCCCCACCTGCATCCACTCATATCGACACGCTGGATGCCCTCTGTACGACAATCCTTGCTGAAAAACCCAAAAAACTCACCCTTGCTGAACGCAGTGGCATGGGAAACACCCGCAGGGTGCTGGAAGAGCGGGGGGTGATTGCACTTGCACTGGAACGGGGGTTTTCCGCAGTCGTACTCGATGAACTCGACCGCACAGGATGGAGAGAGGTCCAGGCTCCCGGGCTGCACTGGTCCCACGGTTTTTTTATCGCAAACGTTTTTGCCCGTGCTGAAAGGGTTGTCCAGACCTGCTGTCTCAAGACGCACCGGTTCGGCGGGAATTTCACGATGTCGCTGAAAAATTCCGTGGGTCTCATTGCAAAGAGGGTCCCGGGGGTCAATTATGATTTTATGGGGGAACTGCACAGCTCATCTCACCAACGGCTGATGATTGCAGAAATCAATAAATTCTACCGTACAGACCTGGTTGTTTTGGATGCAACGGAAGGTTTTGCAACTGGCGGGCCGGATAAAGGAAAGCTCATTCACCCGGAAGTGATCATTGCCGGTACTGACCGGGTCGCTATCGATGCGGTGGGGGTTGCCCTGCTCCGCTCGTACGGTACAATGCATGATGTGATGGAGGGCAGGATCTTTGACCAGGAGCAGATCGCCAGGGCCGCCGAACTGGGGGTCGGGGTCTCATCTGCTGAAGACATACGGCTTTTTCCGATTGATAAGACTGCAGAATCCGTAGCAGGCAGGATCCAGGTGCAACTGGATGCAGACCGGGTAACATACCGGCACCTTTTTGCACTTGAACTTTCCACCGTCTTTCCATGGAACCGCAGCAGGATGACTGCAAAGAGGATCTCACTGACGCAGCGAAGAACTGGCTGGCCATGGACGGCCTCTGGTTCCAGGCAGTCGAGCAGGCGTACGGGATGGATGCAGCCATTGCCCTCGACAGGGAGGTCTGGGTGCAGTTTGCCGTCATTGAGGCCCGGCGGATAAAGGAGAGGCTTGCCCTGCCGGAGAACGGAGGACTGGATGCACTGGAGGTTGCTTTTCAAAACAGGCTTGTTTCACTCCTCAACTCGCTGGAGATCCTGCGCCCGGATAAAAAGACCCTTATCCTCATTACAAAGACCTGCCGGGTGCAGTCAGCCCGTAAAAGAAAGGGGATGCCCCCGTTTCCCTGCAAAACCGTAGGTCTTGTAGAATTCCCGGTATTTGCCCGAACCATTGATTCGCGGGTTGTGACACAATGCCTGTCATGTCCGCCAGACACGTTGCCCGGTACCCCATACTGTTCCTGGAGGTTTACCATCGAGGGGCAAACGTGATTCCTGGAAGAGACCGTCTCCCTCCATGAGGACGACTGATCCTGCTTGAGTAGTCCCACTCCTTTTTTGGCATTCCCTGCCAACACATGGGTATGACTGTTGAATCTGATGCAGTAAAATCAGTAGCCGGCGCTTATGGCACTATCGGCACGGACAGCACCAAAGGCAGTTGGGCTGGACTCAATCAAAATTGAAATAGTGTCCGGCAAAGAGCAGGAAAAACTCGCAAACCAGATGATAAAGAAGGGAAAAGAATTGAAGATGGACTTCTTCCGGATCAATGGCGAGCAGGTAAAAGTGAGCGATGCAACGCTCTTAATCGGGGTTGAAGGACACATTCCGCTCGGGATCAACTGCGGCGGGTGCGGGTATTCGACCTGTGCAGAGATGGTAAAAGCGCTTAAAGATCAAAAGAAAAAAAAAGCAATGTTTACCCGGGCCCGAACTGCGTCCTGAAGATAACTGATCTTGGCATCGCTGTCGGTTCAGCGGTAAAAACCGCCAGCATCCACAACGTGGATAACCGGATCATGTTCAGTGCCGGTGTTATTGCCCTGCAGATGGGCATGCTCAAAGGGTGCAGCGTTGCGTATGGTATTCCGCTCAAGGCATCCGGTAAGAACATCTTCTGGGACATGAAGTTCATGGATCACTGATAGGTTACCCAATTTTAATCCGCTTTTACACACAACGGGAAACTCCAATGGAAATGCACGTATCCAAAAAAACAAGGGAACAGGACAGCTCATTTTTTTGTTTAAATACCAGGGAGTTGCTTTCATCTCTTAATGCAGGGAAATCTGCCATGATTTCAGACTTCATTCTTCCGGATTTCAGACGGGCTGCCCGACTGACGAAAAGATAAAGAGCACGTTCTTCTTTTGCGTATCCTCGCATTGCATCCGGAATCCATTGGATCCCAATGCGTTCACCAATCTGCATATAATTCACATTCAACGCGAGATTGTATGCATGATGAGCACGGCATTCAAGATACCGGGCAACAAGGATATTGGTGGTGCAGCGGGTATGCTCTTCGGATCTTCCATCATATAGGTGATCGCTGCACGGAAAACCGATTGATATAGTTCATCCATAGACAGAGAAATTACCACATACTAATATCTTTAAAAAAGACCTTAAAAGAAGAACATACGAATAACTATGAAAATGCCAGAATACATCCTTATGCAAAAATTCATGATTGCATAAAAAAGGATCCGGTGAATTCAGATTATTTGTCAATTGTCTGGTCTCATGATGGAAACATTACACGTATGGGGTATAAATAATGAACAAGCACCAAATTCCTGCTGATAATCCTTCGTCATATATCAACCGTGAACTGAGCTGGATTCGATTCAACCGTCACGTGCTGGATGAGGCGCGTGACAACAGCCATCCATTACTGGAACGGGTAAAGTTTCTTGCGATTTTTGCCAATAACCTCGACGAATTCTTTATGATACGGGTTTCGGGGCTCCAGCGGCAGGTCTTAAAAGGGGTATTGAAATTACCCCCGGACGGGATGACACCGTCGCAGCAGCTGGATACTGTCCGCCAGATGCTCCTGCCCGAACTCGATGCTCAGTCCGACACCTGGTGTAATGAAATTCTGCCCCAGTTGGATGCTGCCGGTATTCATGTTCACCTTTATTCCGGGCTTACGGATGAGCAAAAAAAATGCATGCACACGTTTTTTGTCAATGAAGTCTTTCCAGTCTTAACCCCTCTTGCCTTTGATAGTGCCCACCCGTTTCCCTTTATCTCAAATCTCTCGCTCAATCTTGCAATTATCGTGAGGGATGCGGCAAAAAAAGAATATTTTGCGCGGGTAAAGGTACCCGACAAACCTGTTCAGCCGCCTCGTCCGTGTTCCCGACCTATCAGGTAACACTCGGTCGGATGACTCCGATGTGCATTTTGTATATCTCGAAGAGATCATTGCTGCACATCTTGACATGCTGTTTCCGGGTCTTGAGGTTTTGGCATCATTCCCCTTCAGAATCACGAGAGATGCAGATCTTGAGATCGAAGTTGATGAAGCCTCAGACCTCCTGACCACTGTTGAAGAAATCATGGAACAGCGGGCAAAGGGAAAACCAGTCCGGATCGAACTGGATTGTTCCATGCACGACAATATCTGTCATATGCTCGAGAAGAAACTGGGAATTACTTCAGACATGCTGTTTCCGGTCAGCCGCCCGCTTGGTATGGCGGATCTCATGCAGCTTATGTCCCTCGATCGCCCGGACCTCAAGGATACACCATTCCTTCCTTCAATTTCTCCTGACATTGCCGAGGGCAAAGACATTTTCTACTTCGATCCGGCGATAGGGATATCCTGCTCTATCACCCGTATGACAGCTTCACCCCGGTGGTAAATTTTATCCGGGCAGGCAGCACATGACCCGGATGTCCTTGCCATAAAAATTACCCTTTACCGCGTAGGTTCAAACTCACCAATGGTAAACGCCCTCATGGAAGCACGCGAAAATGGAAAAGCCGTTGCCGCACTTATTGAACTCAAAGCCCGGTTTGACGAGGAGAACAATATCGGGTGGGCACGGGCTCTTGAGCATGAAGGGGTTCATGTTGTGTATGGGGTTGTCGGGCTTAAGGTCCATGCAAAACTCTGCATGGTAGTGACGGAGGGAAAAGGACGGGATCCGCCAGTACGTGCACCTCGGCACAGGAAATTACAATGCCACGACCAGCCGTATCTACACGGATTTTGGCTTTTTTACCTGTGACCGACAGATTAGTGAGGATGTTGCCAACTTATTCAATTTCCTCACGGGATACGCCAGAATTGAAAAATACCAGAAACTTCTGGTTGCGCCCGTGACCCTGCGTAACGGCATCGTCGATCGCATTGAACGGGAGATCATTGAGCACTCCAGACACGGGGACGGGCATCTCATTTTCAAGATGAACGCACTGGTAGATCCTCACTGTATCGCAGCGCTGTACCGTGCTTCCCAGGCCGGTGTAAAGGTTGAACTCCAGGTCAGGGGGATCTGCTGCCTGCGGCCGGGAATTACCGGGCTCAGTGAAAATATCACCGTAAGCAGTATAGTTGGCAGGTTCCTCGAGCATGCACGAATCTACTACTTCCATAACGGGGGATCAGAAGAAGTGTTCCTGGGAAGTGCTGATCTTATGCCACGAAATCTTGATCGGAGAGTTGAAATTTTGTTTCCCGTGGAAAATCCGTCACTTCGCAACAATATTGTTAAAACAATTCTCCAGGTTCAGCTGAAACGATACGATCAAGGTTCGTTTACTGAAAAGTGATGGGACTTATGAACGCCGCAGACCATCGGATACTATGCCACCCCTGGATGCACAGACCTGGTTTGTCGATCACCGTGAGATGATCTGGAATGATGACGATACGTAATGAACCATCACCAGTCCGGGCGCAATGTGTTTTTGGCATACAAAGGCTCCTTCCACTTCTTGAGGCATTTTCAAAAGAGATTGAAGGTGTAAAAAATGCACAGGATATCGAACATATCCATCGAATGCGTGTTGCGTCAAGGAGGCTTCGCGCAGCACTTCCACTGTTTGTTTCGTGCATGCCGGAGAAAAAATACCATCAATGGCTGCTGGAAATCCAAAAAATAACCCAGGCACTGGGATATGCCCGTGATACCGATGTCCAGATTGCCTTTATTACAAAACTTTTAAAAAGAGGGCCGCAGGAAATAACGATAATCATCCGGATATCGGCCATTCATTCCGAAATAACGGTGATGTAGAAACGATGCTTCTCTCACGATTGCAGAAAAAACGTTCAAAACTCCAGGATGAAGTGGTCACCGATCTTGAACCGGCGAGCTGCTCCAGCACTTCGTCTGGCAGAATCCCGAGCAGTCGGAACGCCGCGTGGCGGAGCGGCGGGCTGAGATCGCCTCCGAAATCGCCGACGTCGCCATTCTCCTGTTCGAGCTGGCCGACAACTCGGGCATCGACGTCGCCGCCTCCATCCGGGCCAAGCTCGCCCGCAACGAGGAGCGCTACCCGGTGGACAAGGCCCGGGCCTCGAACGCCAAGTACAACGAGCTGTGACCGACGAGCCGCTCCCCGCCTCACCGTCGCCGCGCGCGCTACGCCGGCAAGTACCCGCGCCGGTTCGACGAGAAGTACAAGGAGCACCACCCGGAGCAATACCCCGAGACGGTGCGCAAGGTGCTCGACTCCGGGCAAGACGCCCGCCGGCGCGCACGTCCCGATCCTGACTGCCGAAATCCTGGAGGCGCTCGATCCGCAACCCGGAGACACCGCCGTCGATTGCACGCTCGGCTACGGCGGCCATGCGCGTGCGATGCTCCAGCGGATCCAGCCGGGCGGGACGCTGCTGGGTCTCGACGTGGATCCGCTGGAGCTCCCGAAGACCGAGGCCCGGATGCGGCGCCTGGGCTTCGGCCCGGACGTCTTCGTCGCGCGGCGATCGAACTTCGCGGGCCTGCCGGCGGCGCTCGCCGCGGAGGGCCTGGCCGGCGCGGACTGCCTGCTGGCGGACCTCGGCGTGTCGTCGATGCAGCTCGACACGCCAGGCCGCGGCTTCTCCTTCAAGACGCCGGGCCCGCTCGACATGCGGATGAACCCGAACCGCGGCCAGCCGGCGTCGGCATTGTTGCGCGCAGCTCGAGCCGGCAGCACTGGCGGCGCTGCTCGCGGAGAACGGCGACGAGCCGCACGCCGCGATCCTGGCCGATGCGCTGGCCGGCCGGGCCCTCGAGCAGACCTCCGACCTGGCGGACGGCCGTTCGCTCGGCCCTGGTTCACGTGCGGGATGACGAACGGGAGCAATCCGTTCGCCGGGTCTTCCAGGCGCTGCGCATCGCGGTGAACGAGGAGTTCACCGCGCTCGACACCCTGCTCAGGCACCTGCCGCAGTGCCTGAATCCCGGCGGGCGCGTGGCGATCGTGGCATTCCACTCGGGTGAGGACCGGCGTGTGAAGAAGGCGTTTCAGGCGGGGCTGCGCGACGGGCTGTACGCGGCGATCGCGGACGAATGTCGTCCGGCCCACGCCCGAAGAGTGCCGCGCGAACCCGCGCGCCAGCGCCGCGAAGCTCCGCTGGGCCAGGCGGCAGGCCGTCCTGGCATGATGCGCTGGGGAGCAGGGCTGCGGCGGTTGGCATGCCGAAGGTGAGCGACTCGGGCGACGGGCGGCCACACGCCCCCTTCCCCCACCGGTTGTCGAACCCGAGATTGGCGGATCGAGACCTCACCGGACCTACAATCTCCGCGTGAGTTACGCGAGAATAGCCGACAAGCTGCGGCGCCACGAAATCATCATCCTCGATGGCGGCACGGGCACCGACATCCAGCGGCGCGGTGCGCCGATGAGCGGCGACACCTGGTGCGCGGATGCCAACCTCACGCATCCGGACATCGTGCGCGCGGTGCATCGTGATTACGTCCGCGCGGGCGCCGACATCATCACGGCGAACACCTTTGCGACCAGCCCGATCCTGTTCAGCCACATCGGGAGGCTCGATGATGTCGCGCGTATTGACGCCGTCGCCGTGACCCTGGCCCGGGAAGCGACGGCCGGAACCGCGGTGTGCGTGGCGGGTTCCATGTCGACGATGCGACCGATGGCGGCCGGAACCGACCGCAACAACCTGGACTTCGAGCTCGGCGAGCGCGAGGCGCGCGCGTTGTTCCAGGCGAAGGCGAACGGACTCGAGGCCTGCGGCTGCGACCTCATCATGATGGAGCTGATGCGGGACACCGACTACGCGGTGTGGGCCAGCGAAGCTGCACTCGCCACGGGATTGCCGGTGTGGATCGGCCTGTCGGCCGAGCGCGGCCAGAAGGGCACGTTGCAGGGCTGGGGCCGCGACGATTGTTCCTTCGACGAGATCGCGCGCACGCTGGCGGCGCTCGAGCCCGCGGTGATGATGGTGATGCACACCTCACCGAACAACACGGATGAAGCGCTGGCGATCCTGCGCACACACTGGACCGGCCCGATCGCCACCTATCCTGAGTGCGGTTACTTCAAGTCACCGGACTGGGAATTCATCGACGTGATCCCGCCGGCTGAACTGGTCAGGAAGTCGCATGACTGGCAGCATCTGGGCGCTTCCATTTTCGGCGGTTGCTGCGGGATCGGGCCTGATCATATTGCTGCGCTGACCCGGGAGTTCAAGACGCCACGAAGCCGTTAGATCACGACCGGCGGTCCGTCGGCGGTTGGCAATGGTCTGCACCCCGTCCTGGTCACGATACGATGCGGGCATGACGACACCCACCCCGGAAATCATCCGCGCCGCTGCGTCGCGCATTGCCGGCGACGTGCGCCGCACGCCGCTGTGGCGGCTGCCGGGCGCCGCACTCGGCCTGCGCTGCGCCGAGGTCTGGCTGAAGCTGGAGCAGTTGCAGGTGGGCGGCAGCTTCAAGGCGCGCGGCATGTTCAACCGCATGCGCTCGCTGCCCGTGCCGGCGGCCGGCGTTGTGGTGGCGTCGGGCGGCAACGCCGGCATCGCCGTGGCCACCGCGGCGCAGGCGCTGGGCGTGGCCTGCGAGGTCTTCCTGCCCGAGATGTCCAGCCCGGCCAAGCGCACGGCGCTGGCGGCCCTGGGCGCGCGCGTGGTGGTCCACGGCGCCGCCTATGTCGACGCGCTGGCAGCCTGCCTGGCGCGCCAGCGCGAGAGCGGCGCGCTGCTGATGCACGCCTACGACCAGGCTGAGGTGGTGGCCGGCGCGGGCACGCTGGGCGGCGAGATCGAGGACGAGGCCGGCCTCCCCGAGCGTGTGCTCGTCAGCGTCGGCGGCGGCGGCCTCGTCGCCGGTGTCGCGGCCTGGTTCGGCGGCCGCTGCCGCGTCGAGGCGCTGGAGCCGGCGCTGGCGCCGACGCTGCACGCCGCGCGCGCCGCCGGTATGCCGGTGGACGTGGCGGTGTCCGGCGTCGCTGCCGATTCGCTGGGCGCGCGCCGCATCGGCGACATCGCGTGGGCGGCGCAGCGCCAGGGTTTCATCGCCGCTTCGCACCTGCTGGACGATGCCGCGATCCGCGACGCGCAGCGCCGCATCTGGCGCGAACTGCGCCTGGCGGTGGAGCCGGCGGCGGCGCTGCCGCTGGCGGCGCTGTGGACCGGGCTCGTGCAGCCCGCGGCACACGAGCGCGTGGCCGTCATCGTCTGCGGCGCCAACCTCGACCCGGCGTCGCTGGCCTGAGCCGCGTCAGGCCGAGGAACTCGCGCACCGGCTGCCGGCGCTTTGCCAGGCCCGCCACTGGGTCCCGCCCGGCCCCCTCGACATGCGGATGAATCCATCGCGTGGTGACCCGGCGTCGCCGTTGCTCGCGCGCCTGAGCGAGGAGCCGGTCGCCGCCCTCCTCACCGAGAACGCCGACGAGCCGCACGCCCTGCTCATCGCCGGCCTGCTGACGCGCAAGCCCGTCGAGACGATCCACGCCGCCGAGCGCGTGGCGCGCATGGGGCTCAGGCCATTCGCCATGGTTGGCCTGCCATGAGCGAGGCCCTCGACGCTGCTCGGGCCGAGTCGAATGGAGACATGTTGGAGACGGCCGGGGGGCGAGATCGCGGAGTCAGGCGGGCAGTCCGCCTTCGCAACGGTCCGGCCCGCTACGTTCCTTCCGTTGCTTCGGCGGGACACCTCGCCGAACGACGGCTCGTCGCGTTGCTAGGCATGCGCGAGCAGCAGGCGCGGGGAGGTGAGCGCGATGGCGGAGAGAGGGATTCGAACCCTCGGTAGAGTTTCCCCTACACACGCTTTCCAAGCGTGCACCTTCAGCCTCTCGGTCATCTCTCCGCGACAGAGCAGGCAAGATTTGTCATTCTAGCACGCGGCTTCATGACGGCACCCCTTCAGTCGCCCCGACGCGCCGGACGCCACCGCTCCGGATGCCGCGGCGGCCCGGGTCGCGATGGCGGCCGTCATCGCGGTCGCCGCAAGCCGGGAGGTCTGGCCGTCGCCGCTTCCTGCCCTGAACACCGCCCCCGTGCGCATCGTCCTCGGATGGGCCGGCGACCCGGCCACCAGCCAGGCGGTGACGTGGAGGACGGCCGAGCCGGTCGCCTCGCCGCAGGCGCAGATCGGGCTCGCGGCCGCGGGGTGCGGCGGCAACGACCGGCCCGGCGAGGACCGTCAGCCGCGGCGCCTCGGACGGTCAAGCTCGGCACGGGCCGGACCGTGACGCACTACAAGGCCGAGTTCATCGGGCTGACGCCGTCAGACGCGGTATGCCTACCGGGTCGGCAGCGGCTCCTCGTTCAGCAACTGGCATTGTTTCATCACCGCGTCGTCGGCCCCGCGCCGTTCCGCTTCATCTATCTCGGCGATGCCCAGAACGGCCTCGAGAGGAAGTGGCCGCGCGGTTGTGCAGGCGGCGTTTGCCGCCGCTCCCGACGCGCGCTTCGTCGCGCACGCGGGCGACCTGGTGGGCGAAGGCGACGACGACGACGCAGTGGGGCGAATGGCTGGCGGGCCTCGGCGCGAGGGCGGCGGAATCGCCCGGCGTGCCCGCTCCCGGGCAATCACGATGTCATACCGCTCGATCCTCAGCGTGATGGCGGCACCGTGTTCACGGCGCCGAATCTCTGGAACGCCCACTTCGCGCTGCCGGCCAACGGCCCGCCGGATCTGCCTGAACTGGCGGGCCAGAACTACTATCTCGACTACCAGGGCGTCCGCATCGTCGCGCTCGACGTGAATGCGTTCGCCAACGACGCGTTCAAGGCGTCGCAGCGCTCGAGGGTCCGGGCGGCGCAGGTGACGTGGCTGCGCAGAGGTTCTCGGCATGAATCCGCAGCGGTGGACGGTGGTCGTGCAGCACCACCCGATGTACTCCGTCGTGAAGCGCCGCGACTTCAAGGCGATGCGGGCGGCGCTCGGGCCGCTCTACGACGAGTTCCGCGTGGACCTCGTGCTGCAGGGCCACGACCACGCCTACGCGCGCACGCACAAGGTGCTTCGACGGCCGGCTGGCCGATCCGGAGGCGCCCGGCACGGTGTATGCGACGTCGGTGTCGGGCTCGAAGATGTACGCCATCACGCACCAGGTGGGCCCCGCTGATGGCCCGGCTGCCGCAGGACGCCCAGCTCTACCAGGTGGTGTCGGTCACGGGAGATCGGTTGTCGTACGAAAGCCGCGCGGCTGGACGGCACGGCCGTCGACGCGTTCGAATTGATCAGAAGCCGCGTCAGGCCGCAACATCGGGCCTGGTGCCAGGAGGGCGCCTGAGACGTCAACCGCGCGGCGGTCGGCCGCCGCAGGTCGGAACCGGTCCTATCGCGGCTGGTTCGGGTCGTTGATCGCGACGATCTTCACGGCGTTCTTGTGCTCGGCCACCGGGCGGAACCACACACGGCCGTTGTCGAACATCACGCCCTGCTGATTCGCGACGAGCGTGTCGACCTTCGCGTCGGCGATGGCCTTCTTCACGTCCGCGTCGAAGATCCTGCCGTACTTCGCCTGGAACTCCGACTCGTTGTCGATGACCGTCTCCTCGCCATCCACCCACACCTTCAGCGGGAAATGGACGAGGCTGGCCACCTTGAGCCGGTTGCCCAGCGCGACGGAGGTCTGCAGGCACTTCAAGAACGCGGTCACCTGGGCCGCGTCGGTCCCGGCGGCGGTGAAGGCCGGCGCCGTCTGCGCAAGAGCGCTTCCGGCAGCCAGGGGCAGGCAGGACAGCACGAGAGCCGTGAGGATGATCGGGATGAGTGCGTTTCGCATGCGTCACCTCGGGGCGGCGAAGCAGGTTCCGGCGGGGGACGCCGGCGTGCGGGGGCGTGTACGGCTGAGGGTAGCCGCTTTTGAGCCGGGGCGTCCACGGGATCCGGCAGACTGGCCCGAATCGGCCCCGAACGGGGCCCAGACGTCCTGATTGGCCCGCGCTTCCGTCAGCCCCGATCGGGTTTGAGGACCAGGCACGCCAGCGGAGGCAGGACGAGGCTGACCGAGTGCTCGTACCCGTGCGCTCGGCATGTCCTCGGCCTCGACGCCGCCCTGGTTGCCCACGTTCGACCCGCCGTACACCTCCGCGTCGGTGTTGATCAGCTCCCGGTAGCGGCCGGCCTCGGGCACGCCGAGCCGGTAGACCGGACGCACGACGGGCGTGAAGTTCAGCGACGAACACCGTGAAGTCGGCCGGGTCGTTGGAGCGGCGGACGAACGACACGACCGAGCCCTCGTGGTCGTTGCAGTCGATCCACGCGAACCCCTCGGGCCTGACGTCCAGTTCGTGCAGGGACGGCTCCGACCGGTAGAGGCGGTTGAGGTCGCCGCACGAGCTGCTGCATGCCCTCGGTGCGTCGGGGAACTCCAGCAGGTGCCAGTCGAGGCTGACGTCGTGGTTCCACTCGCGCGTCTGGCCGAACTCGCCGCCCATGAAGAGCAGCTTCTTGCCCGGGTGGCCGAACATGTAGCCGTACAGCGCGCGCAGGTTCGCGAAGCTTCTGCCACCTGTCGCCCGGCATCTTGCCGAGCATGCGACCCTTTGCCGTGCACGACCTCGTCGTGCGAGAACGGCAGCATGAAGTTCTCGTTGTAGGCGTAGAGCATCGAGAACGTGATGTCGTTGTGCTGCCACTTGCCGGAACACCGGGTCCTTCGACATGTAGCGCAGCATGTCGTGCATCCACCCCATGTTCCACTTGAAGGTGAACCCGAGGCCGCCGAGGTAGACCGGCCGGCTCACCGCCGGCCACGCGGTGGATTCCTCCGCGATCGTCACGGCGCCGGGGTACTGCTCGTGGACGACGACGTTGAGCTGGCGGAGGAACTCGATGGCCTCGAGGTTCTCGCGGCCGCCGAACCGGTTCGGCACCCACTGCCCTTCCTTGCGCGAGTAGTCGAGGTAGAGCATCGACGCCACCGCGTCCACGCGCAGGCCGTCGAGCGTGGTACTCGTCGAGCCAGAACAGCGCGTTCGACGAGCAGGAAGTTGCGGACCTCGTGGCGGCCGTAGTTGAAGATGAGCGTGCCCCAGTCCTGGTGCTCGCCCATGCGCGGGTCCTCGTGTTCGTAGAGCGCGGTGCCGTCGAAGCGGATCAGGCCGTAGCCGTCCTTCGGGAAGTGCCCGGGCACCCAGTCGAGGATCACGCCGATGCCGGCCTGGTGGCAGGCGTCGACGAAGAACTTGAAGTCCTCGGGCGAGCCGAAGCGGCTCGTCGGCGCGAAGAACCCCGTCACCTGGTAGCCCCACGACCCGGTGAACGGGTGCTCCATCACCGGCAGCAGCTCGACGTGGGTGAAGCCCATGCTCCTTCACGTACGGGACGAGCTGCTCGGCGAGGTCGCGGTACGTCGAGCGGCTCGTTGCCGAGGCCGCGGCGCCACGAGCCGAGGTGGACTTCGTAGATCGACACGGGCCGGTCGAGATGGTTGCCGTTCGCGGCGCGCTGGCGGCGAGCCACTCGCCGTCGCCCCACTGATAGCCCGACGTGTCCCACGCGATCGTCGCCGATCGCGGCGGCACCTCGAAGCTGCCTGGCGTACGGGTCGGCCTTGAGCACGATCGTGCCGCTTCGCGCCGCGCACCTCGTACTTGTACTTCTCGCCGTAGCCGAGGCCCGGGCACGAACACCGCCCAGACGCCCGACGAGCCCGACGGCTCGCATGACGTTGGCGCGGCCGTCCCACTGGTTGAAGTCGCCCACCACGCTGACGCGGTCCGCGTTGGGCGCCCACACCGCGAAGTGCAGGCCGGCGACGCCGTCGATGGTCGACCACGTGCGACCCCGAGCTTCTCGTAGATGCGGTAGTGGTTGCCCTCGCCGAAGAGGTGCAGGTCGAGGTCGGTGAGGATGGTCTTCATGGGCATCCAGCCAGGGGCTGAAACGGGCTCGACGTGTGATGCTGCAGGGCTACGATAGCACGGACGCTGCGGGCCGGCGGGCTTCGGGCTGACGCCGCCCGGGGGAAGCGCGAGACCCTCAGATGTCCAGGTACCCCTCGCCCACGAGCACGGCTTCGCCGCCGACCTGCACGCGCGTGATGTCGCCGCCGTCGACGCCAATCGCGATGTGCACCCGGCTCGGGCGGCCCATCTTCACGCCCTGCAGGCTCAGGATCGTGCCCGCCTGATCCGGCGGCACGACGCCGTGCCGCACGAGGTAGCAGCCGAGCGGGCCGCTCGCCGAGCCCGTGGCCGGGTCCTCGAAGACGCCGAGCCCCGGCGCGAACATCCGGCTGTAGACGGTCGCCCCGTCGGGGCCGGGCTCGCGCGAGAAGACGAACATCGCGTGGTTGTCGACGCCGGCCGCCTCGCACAGCGCTGTTGAAGGCGTCGAGATTGGGCGAGCGCGGCGTCCACGTCCGCCCGCGTCGCGAGCGGAATGAACACGAACGGCACGCCGCACGACACTTCCTGCACGGGCAGGCCGGTCGATCGGATCGCCGCGGCGTCGACGCCGACGGCGTGAGCCGCGGCCTCGACGTCGGCCACGATCGGCCCGAACACGGGCGGCTGCTGCGTCATCCACACGAACGTCGGACGAGTCGCCCGTCCCAGTCGATGTCCACCGGCGTCGGCCCGATGTTGAGGCCGAAGACCCAGCGCCGCCGGCCCGGCGGGATGACGCCTTCGAGCGCCAGCGCGAACGTCGGATCCCACGGTGGGGTGGCCCGCCATGGGCATCTCGCGCCCGGGCGTGAAGATGCGCATCCGGATGTCGGTGTCCGGCCGTTCCGCCGGCAGGATGAAGGTGGATTCCGAGAAGTTCATCTCCTTCGCCACGGCCTGCATCGTCTCGGCCGTGAGGCCGCGCGCGTCGAGGAAGACGGCCAGTTGGTTGCCGCCGAACTTCTGCCGCGTGAAGACGTCGAGGTGCAGGTAGCGGTATCGGCTGCTCATGATGCGTCTCCTCCCGGGGCCGCGCCGCCACATGCTATCCGATTGCCCTGGTCTGCGCGCCTGGCACGCGGCCCGGGTCTACGGCGCGTCTGGCGGCGTTCTGCGATACGATAGTCGATCGGGTACGGCCTGCCAGCCCGCCGATGGGCCGGGCCCGCACGAGGAGGACACGACCGATGAAGCGTTCATGTCGTTTGCGGCCTGCTCGCGCTGGCCGTCGTCGTGGCTGGCACACTGAGCATGGAGGCCAAGTTGCAACCAGGCACCTACGCCCACTTCACCACCCCGCAGGGCAAGTTCACCGTCAAGCTCTTCGACCAGGACGCGCCGAAGACCGTCGCCAACTTCGTCGGCCTCGCCGAGGGCACGAAGGAGTGGACCGACCCGAAGTCGGGCCAGAAGGTGAAGAAGCCGTACTACGACGGCCTCATCTTCCACCGCGTGATCAACGGCTTCATGATCCAGGGCGGCGACCCGCTCGGCCAGGGCACCGGCGGCCCGGGCTACACGCTTCGAGGACGAGTTCAGCCCGAAGCTGCGGCACTCGAAGGAAGGCATCCTGTCGATGGCCAACTCCGGGCCGAACACGAACGGCGGCCAGTTCTTCATCACGCTGGGCCCGACGCCGCACCTCGACAACAAGCACTCGGTGTTCGGCGAAGTCGTCGAGGGCATGGACGTCGTCCGCAAGATCGGCACGGTGCCGACCGGCGCGGGCGATCGGCCGGTGACGCCGGTGACGATGACGCATCAAGATCGAGCGGGTCAAGTAGCAGGCGCTCGACTCGGGATTCGGGGCTCGGGGCTCGGGATTCGTCGAGGCCCGGATGCCGGGCCTCGTTCGGTCGCTCGTGCCTTCGAGCGCCCGAGCCCCGAGTCCCGAGCCCCGGCTCAGACGGAGTGCCCATGCGCCGCGTTCTCGATCGTTCGTCCTCGCGTTCCTGCTGGCGGCGCCCGCCGCGGCGCAGATCCGCTCCCCGACGCAGTCCGATCAGGTCGTCGAGTACCAGATCAGCGTCACGCTCGACCCGGCGACGCACCAGCTCACGGGCACCGAGCCGCTCACCTGGCGCAACCCGTCGGCGACCGATGCCGTCGCCGAGCTGTGGTTCCACCTCTACCTGAACGCCTTCAAGAACACGAAGTCGACGTTCATGCAAGGAGTCGGGCGGCCAGCTGCGCGGCGACGAGATGGCCAAGGACGCGTGGGGCTGGATCGACATCACGTCGATGAAGACGGCCGGCGGGCGCGGACCTCGAAGCCCACGCTCGCGTTCGACCAGCCCGGACGACGACAACGCCGACGACCAGACGGTGGTCGCGCGTCACGCTGCCGGAGCCGGTGCCGCCGGGCGGGTCGATCACGCTCGAGATCGCGTTCACGTCGAAGCTGCCGCAGGTGTTCGCGCGCACGGGCTACAAGGACGACTTCTACCTGGTCGGCCAGTGGTTCCCGAAGCTCGGCGTCTACGAGCCGGCCGGCATGCGCGGGCGCGACGACGGGCGGATGGAACTGCCACCAGTTCCACGCCAACTCCGAGTTCTACGCGGACTTCGGCAGCTACAACGTCGACATCACCGTGCCGTCGCGACTACGTGCTCGGCGCCACCGGCGTGCGGAACGGCGAGCGCGACGAACGGCGACGGCACGACCACCTACACGCTACGAGCAGGCCGACGTGCACGACTTCGCCTGGACGGCCGACCCCGACTACGTCGTCGTCAAGGCGACGTTCTCGGCCACGAAGGACGTGACGCCGGCCGAGTACCAGCGCGTCGGCGCAAGCTGCTCGGGCCGGACGCTCGACGAGGTGAAGCTCTCCGACGTCGAGATCACCGTCCTGCTGCAGCCGGATCACGCGCCGCAGGCGCAGCGCCACATCGACGCCGCGAAGGCCGGCGCTCAAGTGGTTCGGCCTGTGGTACGGGCGGTATCCCGTACAAGACGCTGACGGTCGTCGATCCCGCGCCCGGGCGCGGGCGGCGCCGGCGGCATGGAGTACCCGACGTTCATCACGGCCGGCACGGCCTGGCTGTTCAACCGCTGGCCCTTCGACAAGATCCGCGGCGTCGAGGAGGTGACCGTCCACGAGTTCGGCCACCAGTTCTGGTACGGCATGGTCGGCAACAACGAGTTCGAGGAGGCGTGGCTCGACGAGGGCTTCAACACCTACTCGACCGGCAAGGTGATGGAGCGGTCTACGGCGCCGACGCGACCATGATGGAGTTCCTCGGCATCAGGATGGGCGAGCCGGGACATGAACCGGGCGAGCAACGATCCCGACAGCGCCGCTACAACCGGATCCTCGCGAAGGCCTGGGACTACACGCCGCCGGGCGCGTACGGCTTCTACTCGTACCAGAAGCCCGCGCTGGTGCTGCGACACGCTCGAAGGCTACCTCGGCGAGCAGACGATGGCGCGCGTGATGCGGACGTACCACGAGCGGTGGCGCTTCAAGCACCCGCGCAGCGAGGACTTCTTCGCGCTGGTGAACGAGGTGACCGGGCAGGACTGGCGCTGGTACTTCGACCAGGTCGTCCGCGGCACCGACATCGTCGACTACGACATCGGGTCGGCGCGCGACGAAGCCGGTAGCGGTACCGCGCAGGGCGTGTTCGACGAGGCCGGCAGGCCGCAAGACGGTGTCGCCGGACGACGCCGAAGCGAAGGACCGCGAGCTCGAGCGCGGCGAAGAAGCAGGTCTTCGAGATCGATCGTCGTCGTGCGGCGGAGCGGCGAGCGTGACGCTCCCGGTCGAGGTGGCCTTCAAGTTCGAGGGCAAGCCCGTCGAGCGGCAGACGTGGGACGGCCGCGACCCGACGAAGACGTTCCGGTTCGAGCGGCCCGAGAAGCTCGAGTGGGTCGACGTCGATCCCGATCGCAAGATCGCGCTCGACGTGAACTGGCTGAACAACGGCCGGCGGCTCGAGCCCGACGCCCGGCCGGCGGCCAGCTGGACGGCCCGATGGCTGTTCTTCGCTCCAGAACATCATCACCACGCTGGGACTGCTGTAGAGCAGCCGGCAGGAGGCGACGTCATGACGGCAAGCATCAAGGCCGGCCTGCGGGCGGCTGTCCGGCACCCGAAGCTCGTGTGGCTGCTCTGGGCGTGGTACGGGCTGCTGGCGCTCGTCCCCGCGCTTCCGGCGTGGCGCTGGTGGAACGGCGTGCTCGGCTCCTCGCCCGAAGCCGCGTCGGTGCTGAAGCGGTTCGACCTCGGCGTGTTCTGGACCTGACGGCCGGCAAGGGCATCAACGGAATCGGCCTCCTGACCGGCGCGGCGGCGGCCGCCGGCGTCGTGGCGTTCGTCTCGAGCGCGTTCGTGATCGGCGGCATTCTCGAAGTGTTCGGCACGCGACGACGACCAGCGCTCCTTCATGCACCGGTTCTTCCGCGGGCGGCGGGCACTTCTTCTGGCGGTTCTTCCGGCTCGCGCTCATGGCCGGCGTCTGCCTGGTGCTCGCGACCGGCGCCGTGTCCGCGCTCATGGCCGCCGCCACGGCGCCGATGAGCAAGTCCGAGTGGGAGCCCGCGGGCTACCTCGGTGGCGTCGCGACCATGGTCGTGGTCCTCGCCGTCGCGGCGCTGTTCCTGCTCGCGCTCGACTACGCGCGGATCCGCGTGGCGCGCGACGATTCGCGAAGCATGCTGAAGGCGTATGCCTCGGGCCTGGGCTTCGTGCTGCGCCAGCTGTTCACCGGTCTACGGCATCGCCATCGTGTTCGTCGCGGCGCTGGCCGCGCTGGCCGGCCTCTACCTGGCGTACGAGACCAACGCTCCGGCCGCGGGGACCTGGGCGGCGATTGCGGTGCTGTTCGTCATCCAGCAGGCCGTCGTGCTCGGCCGGGTGTTCCTGCGCGTGGCGCTTGTCGGGGCCGAACGGCAGTTCCACATCACGGCCCTGCCGAAGCCCGTGCCGCCTGCCGTCCCGTACACCGAGTTTGTTGCACCCGTTGCTCCAGATCCGCCGGAACCAGCCGAGCCGGAGCCGGAGCGAATTCCTACTTAATTGCCGTGGAAATACTTTCACGCGGCGTGTAAGAGATCACCGTTACGGCAATTCGCGGCCAGGGAATCGTCAGATTTCCGGGCCGTCGTCGTGTCCTCGCGCCACCCTCGAAGCCGCAAAATGTGAGCGGTTTCGTAACGGAAAACTGACATCTCTCTCGACGAGAAGCCCTGAAAGGCTGTGCATACGGCGAGAAAGTCCGCCCTGGCCCATCATTTGCTTGCGATTATTGCGTTTCACGTGACTCTCTAGCGAGACGATGCCCCCAACCCCGACGTCTGCCCTGGCGTTTGTGACCACGGTCCATCTTGGGCTGGTGGTCCTTCGGAAGCACCGGTCACCCTCCGGAGCGTTCCCGTGGGCGCTTCTGCCCGCCCTCCTGCTGTGCGCCTCCCCGTGGTGGTTCCCCTCCGTCACCGCTCTTGTCGCCGGCCTGGCTCTGCACGTCGCGTGGTTTGTCGCCTGTGAGAAGCTGGTCCCTGCGGTCGGAGTCGCAGCGTCCGTCACGCCGGCGGCCGCACGGCGCGCGGCCGCGGTGATGGCGGAGGTGGCGCCGGCACCGATGAATCCGCTGACCGCTCCGTCAGCGAGGGAGTTCACGCCGGTCTCGGTGCTGGCTGTGCTCGAGGAATCTCCGACCATCAGGACGTTCCGCCTCGCGCGCCCGGCGCTCTTTCACGTTCGACGCCGGCCAGTTTCTCACCGTTCGCGTGCAGGTGGACGGGCAGGCGCACGTCCGGTGCTACTCGATCAGTTCGGCGCCCGAGGCCACCGGCTATCTGGAGATTTCCGTGAAGCGCCAGGGGCTCGTGTCGGGCACGCTGCACGCGACGCTGCGGCCCGGGTCCTAGTTGCTCGTGAAGCCGCCCGCGGGACGATTCACCTACCCGGCTGGGGACGACCGCCCGGTCGCGCTCGTCGCCGGCGGCGTCGGGATCACGCCGCTCATCAGCATGCTGCGCCACGGCGTGGCCGCGGATCCGGGCCGGCCGATCACCCTCCTCTACTCCGCGCGAGGCCGGAAGGAACTCGCGTTCTGGGACGAACTGGAGTGGCTGTCCCGCCGGCATCCGCACGTGCGCCTCGTCGGCACGGTGACCGAGCGGGGCGCCGACTGGCAGGACCGCGTCGGGCGCATCGACCAGTCGCTCATCGCCAACTACGTGCCCGAACGCCGCGCACTCGGTGTTCATGCTGTGCGGCCCGCTCGAGATGATCGATGCGGTCCGATCCACGCTGGGCGCGATGGGCGTGCCGGATACGCAGATCCGTTCAGAGGTGTTCCAGCCGGCCGCGGCCATCGGCGCGGCGCCAGCGAGCGGCGCGGCGGTCACCGATGCGGCGAGCGTCGCGGCAGCTGGCGGGACGCGGCTCGCGTTGACGAGATCAGGCCGGACCGTCGAGGTCGCGGGCAGCCAGACGCTGCTCGACGCCGCCGAATCGGCGGGCGCGAACATTCCCACGCTCTGCCGGGCGGGCGTGTGCGGCACGTGCCGGACCCGCCTCGTGTCGGGCGACGCGCGCTGCACGTCGGACGCGCTTGACCACCGCGATCGCCAGGCCGGCTATGTCCTGCCGTGCGTGACGTGGGCGCAGGGCGACTGCGCGTTGGAGGCCTGAGTGAGCCAGCGTGATCCCTGGACGCTCGTCAACGCGCTGCTGCTGAGCGGCGTGGCGATCGCCGCGCTGGCCGTCTGGGTGCTGTCAGACCTTGGCGGATGGAGCTATTACACGACGCCGCTGCGCGTGCGCGGGTACGCTCCGCCGCACCGCGTGCTCAGGCCGTCCGGTGCCGTGGCGCATCCGCTGGGTGTCGCCGGCCTGCTCCTGCTGCTGGTGCCGGTCCTGTACGCGGTCCGCAAGCGCTGGTCGCGCCTCTCCCGGGCCGGTTCGATGCGGGGATGGCTCGAGGTCCACATCTTCTGCGGCATCGTCGGACCGGCGCTCATCACGTTTCACACGTCGTTCAAGTTCAACGGGATCATCTCGGTCGCGTACTGGTCGATGGTCGCCGTGATGGCTTCGGGCTTCGTCGGGCGCTATCTCTTCGTGCGCATTCCGAAGTCCATTCGCGGCGTGGAACTGACGCACGACGAGATCCGGGAGCGGGCAGACGACCTCAAGCGGGAGCTCGACGCGTCGTCTCTGCAGCCGGGCGCCCTCGAGCGGGTGCACGAGTACGAACGGGAACTCGAGCCGCTGGCCGTCGGCTCCATGCTCGGTCCGGTTGCGGTCCGGATTCGTCTGCGACGGATGCGCGCTGGACTGCGACGCGCGGGCGCGGATCGGCGCCTCGCTGCGAGCGTCACCGCCGCGATCGGCGAGCGGGTGCTGCTCCTGCGGAGGCTGGCACGCCTGAACCGGACGAAGCGCCTGTTCTCGATGTGGCACGTATTCCACCTGCCGCTGGTGTACGTCATGTTCGCGATCGCCACCCTGCACGTGGGGGTGGCCATTTACCTGGGGTACTCATGGTGGTAGGCACGACCGGGACTCGGGGCTGGACGCTCACGATCCTGATGCTCGGCATCCTCACGCTGGCCGCACCGCGTCCTGCTCGTGGCGCAGATCGGGCAACTCCTGTCGCCCGGCCCGCTGTCGCGCGCCCACGCGTCGCTCGAGGGCGTCGACAACTGCCAGAAGTGCCACGAGCCCGGCCGGAAGGTCACGCCCGATCTCTGCCTCTCCTGCCACAAGCCGGTGGCCGACCGGATCCGACTGAAGAAGGGCGTCCACCGCGACGTCGACAGGCGATTGCGCCGCCTGCCACGTCGAGCATGCCGGTGCCGACGCCGAGTTGCGGCCGTTCGATCCGAAGTCGTTCGATCACGCCACGGAGACCGGGTTCCCCCTGGACGGCCGCCACGCGGCGCTCGCGAAGGACTGCGCGAAGTGCCACAAGACGCGGTCGTTCCTCGCGCTGACGCCCGCTTGCACCACCTGCCACACGGACATCCACAAGCCCAGCCTGGGTGCCGACTGCCGCGTGTGCCACTCGACGGCCGTGCCGTTCAAGGACGCGCGATCCCGCTTCGACCACTCGAAGGCCGCGTTCCAGCTCACCGGCGCCCATCGCACGGTGACGTGCGCGAAGTGCCACGTGAACCAGGTCTTCAAAGGCTTGAAGTTCGCGCAGTGCACCGACTGCCACAAGAGCCCGCATCGCCAGCCGATGGGCAACGCCTGCACGTCGTGCCATACGAACGACTCGTGGAAGACGGCGCGCGTGGATCACGCGCGCACGGCGTTCCCGCTGCGGGGCAAGCATGCGGAGGTGGCCTGCGCGAAGTGCCACACGCGGCCGCCGCTGCAGGCAGCGCTGAAGTTCGACCGCTGTGCGACATGCCACCAGGATCCGCACCGCGGGGCCTTCAAGCAGGACTGCAGCGGCTGCCACAATGAATCCGGTTTCGGCCGAGGTACGTTCGACCACGCGACCGGCACGAAGTTCCCGCTGACCGGTGCGCACGCGCCCCTGGCCTGCGCGAAGTGCCACAAGAACGCGGCAGGCGCCAGCGCCGGGCCCGGCCGCGTCGTCGATTTCCGCGGGCTGGCGACGGCCTGCGCGTCGTGCCACAAGGACGTGCACAAGGCCGAGCTGGGCAAGGCGTGCGAGGCATGCCACACGCCGGTCTCGTTCCGGGTGCCGGGCTTCAACCACCCCCGGTTGCCGGAGTTCTTCGCGGGCCAGCACCAGGGTGTCCCGTGCGCGAAGTGTCACGTCGCCCGGGCGCCCGGCGCACCGGCCCGGACCGGCGTGCCCGTGGACGGCTGGACGTTCAAGAACCTGCCGACCGCGTGCGCGACGTGCCACCAGGATGTGCACCTCGGGCAGGTGGGCACGGCGTGCGAGACGTGCCACACGCGTCGACGCCGCAAAGTTCGCTCCCGTGAAGTTCAGCCACGCCAGGGCGGCGTTCAAGCTGACCGGCCGCCACGAGACGGTCGAGTGCCGGAAGTGCCACAAGCCCGAGACGGGCGCCTTCCCCGCCGGCGCAGGCACGGCCGTCCGGCTGAAGGGCCTCGCCACGGCGTGCGCGTCCTGCCACCAGGACCAGCACCTCGGCCAGCTCGGCGGAGCCTGCGAGACGTGCCACACGACCGCGTCGTTCAAGGTCGCGTCCTACAAGCACGCCAACCAGGCGACATTCTTCCTCGGGAAGCACGCGACGCAGCCCTGTTCGGCCTGTCACAAGCCTACGGCGGCGGCTATCCGGCCGGACGCGGGACGACGGTCCGGTACAAGGGCGGGACGGCCTGTGCGTCCTGCCACACCGACACCCAGCCGGCTCGATGGGTTCGACGTGCGAGAGCTGCCACACGCCGGAAGGCTGGCGTGACGGCCTCGCGCGCGTTCCACAAGACCAGCCGGTTCAACGCTCGAGGGGCGCCACCTGGCGGTGCGCCTGCGCGAAGTGCCACCTCAACGGCGCGATCAAGGGCACGCCCGAACAAGTGCTACGACTGCCACTGGATCCGGCGCCAGGACGACCGGTACCGGACGCGGCTCGGCGCCGACTGCGAGAGCTGCCACCGGCCGGTCTGCTGGACCGCGGTGACGTGGAATCACGGCGCGGCGACAGGCATGCCGCTGAGCCCGGTGCACCGCGCGCTCGGCTGCGACGGCTGCCACACGAACCGCCGCTTCGACGCCGGCGCCCGTCCTGCTACTCGTGCCACGCGAAGGAGTACCAGGCCACGACGCAGCCGACCCACCAGCCGGCCGGCTTCCCGACTCAGTGCGAGGTCTGCCACCGCCGTCGCACACCTCGTGGTCGCAGGCCAGCTTCCAGCACAGCGCGTACTTCCCGCTCGTCGGGGTGCACGCCACGCAGGCCTGCGCCGCGTGCCACAAGAACAACGTCTACAAGGGCACGCCGCGCGACTGCGTCGGCTGCCACCGCACGAACTACGACCGCACCACCAGCCCGAACCACGCGGCGGCCGGGTTCCCGACCACGTGCGAGTCCTGCCACCGGCCGTCGGACGCGAGCTGGAAGACGACGTTCAACCACAGCAGCGTCTTCCCGCTCGCGGGCGTGCACGCCACGCAGGCCTGCACGGCCTGCCACAAGAACAACGTCTACAAGGGCACGCCGCGCGACTGCGTCGGCTGCCACCGGACCGACCTACGACCGCACCACGAGCCCGAACCACGCGGCGGCCGGGTTCCCGACCACGTGCGAGTCGTGCCACAAGGCGTCGGACCCGAGCTGGAGGGCGACGTTCAACCACAGCAGCGCCTACCCGCTGGTCGGCGTGCACGCCACGCAGGCCTGCACGGCGTGCCACAAGAACAACGTCTACAAGGGCACGCCGCGCGACTGCGTCGGCTGCCATCGCACCAACTACGACCGCACCACCAGCCCGAACCACGCGGCGGCGGGATTCCCGACCACGTGCGAGTCGTGCCACCGGGCCTCGGATGCGAGCTGGCGCGCCACGTTCAACCACAACGCGGTGTTCCCCTGGTCGGCGTGCACGCGACGCAGGCCTGCACGGCGTGCCACAAGAACAACGTCTACAAGGGCACGCCCCGCGACTGCTACGGCTGCCACCGCACGAACTACGACCGCACGACCAACCCGAACCACGCCGCCGCCGGCTTCCCGACGACGTGCGAGTCGTGCCACAGCGCCTCGTCGTCGACGTGGTCGGCGAGTTTCGATCACAACCGGTTCTTCGTGCTCGCCGGGCGCCATCTCTCGGCGGCGTGCAGTTCGTGCCACAAGAACAACGTCTATCGCGGGCACGCCGCGCGACTGCTACCCGTGCCACCAGGCGCAGTACGACCGCACGACGAACCCGAACCACCGGGCCGCCGGGTTCCCGACGACGTGCGAGACGTGCCACAGGTACTCGGACTACGTCGTGCAACCAGGGCCGGTTCAATCACACGTGGTTCCCGATCACGTCGGGCAAGCACGCCGGGCGGGCGTGCGCCGAGTGCCACACCGACCCGAACAACTACAAGGTGTTCACCTGCACGACGTGCCACACGCGGTCGAGGATGGACGCGAAGCACGCCGGGCCGCGCGGGCTACCGCTACGACTCGGCGGCCTGCTACTCGTGCCACCCGACGGGGCAGGACGTTAGGAGCCGCCGATGAGATCACGCCTCCTGATCACCGTCGTCGCGCTCGCGGCCGGCATCACGGCCGCGGCCCTGCCCGCATCCGCCCAGTCGCAGGCGCAGAATCCACAGCCCCCGTGGCGGCGGCTCGCCGCGCCGGTTCAGGTGCCGCCGTCGATCCCGCGCTGGGCCCGGGTGTCGTTCTTCGCCAACGCCGCATCGACGACCGGCGCCGACGGCTCGATCTTCGTCGTTCAGCGAAATCGTGACCAACGTCTCCGCCCAGTCGGTTCAGCACACGGGCAACGGATTCGAGTACGGTCTCGATGCGCGGTTCGGCGCGTATCCGTCCGCGGACGAGCGCGATCCCCGGACGTCGGTGTACGACGCGTACGTCGGCGCAGCGCCTGATGGACGGCCGCCTGCTCGTGAAGGCCGGCCAGATGTGGCTGAACGACCTCGGCGGCCTCGGGTCGGTCGGCGGCGGGCTGGTCGAGTACCGGCAGAGCGCGGAGACGTCACGGCTTCGCTGGCGGGCTGGCGGCTTCGGCGGCGTGGAGCCGGAGATCATGGACTTCGGCTACGTCTCCGGCGTCAAGAAGTTCGGCGGCTACTTCGCCCTCGACGGAAACGGCGCACAGCGCAGCGTCGTCGGCTACGTCAATGTCCGCAACGAGAACCTGACCGAGCGCTCCGTGATTTCGTTCACGAACTACATCCCGGTCAAGCAGTCGGTGTTCATCTACCAGGCGGCGGAGGTCGATCTCACCGGCCCTGGCGGAGAGGGCACGGGCGGGCTGACGTACTTCTTCGTCAACGGACGCGTCGCGCCGGCGAAGCGCGCCGACGTCCAGGTGACGTACCACCGGGGCCGTTCCATCGACGCGCGGTCGATTACGGACGACATGCTGAATGGCCGGCCGGTCCCGTCGAAGACGCTCGACGGGTTTCTGTTCGAGTCCATCGGCGCGCGGGTGACGGTCGAGGTGGCGAAGGACTTCCGGGTGTTCGGCGGCTACGGGCAGGACAAGAACGATCGGGACGCAGACGCCATGAACCGCCTGTCGTTCGGCGTGTATTCGTCGAACCTGTTCGGCACGGGCGTCGACGTCAACGTCACCGACTACCGGTATACGCGGGGATCGGCGTCTTCCTACGATTCGTGGTACGTGTCCGCCGGCCGGTCCTTCGGCTCGCGGCTCTACCTCTCGGGGGAGTACACGACATCGCTCTCCGTGCTTCGATACGCGCGGGGAGACGGATTCCTCGTCGAAAGCCGGCCGCACACCGATCGCTTCGGCGCCTCCGCCAACATCTATCTCTCGCGGACCCTGTCGCTGCTGGTGGTCGCCGACTACACGCGCGACGAGGGGTACAAGGAAACGCGCGTGCTGTCGGGCCTGTCAGTCCGGTTCTGACGCCGCTCAGAGCAGGAGCCGCGCGCCGAGGAAGACCAGTACGGCGCCGGTGAGGCCCTCGAGCGTGCGGCGCACGGCCGGGCGGCGCAGGTGCTCGGCGGCCACTCCCACGGCAATTCCGCACGACCCCTGCCAGACCACGCTCATCGCCACGTGCGTGGCGCCCAGCATCAGGGCGCGGGCCAGGTACGGATCCTGCGGCCCGATGAACTGCGGAACCGCTGTCATGTAGAACAAGATGACTGGCGGATTGAGCAGGTTCGTCAGCAGCCCCCTGACGACGAACCCGGCGCTCCAGTGCGGCGCGTCACTCATCGCTCCGCGGGGGACTGTCCCCGAAGTGGCAGAATCTGCGACGGGGACTGTCCCCGATGCGGTGCTGGACACCTGCGGCGCTGGGGAGCAGGCACGCCACAGGCCTCGGGCGCCGAGATACGCGAGGTAGGCGCCGCCGGTAAGGCGGACGATCGGCAGCGCGGACGGCCAGCGGTCGACCAGCGCCGACAGGCCGAACGCGGTGGATGCCGCCAGCGTGGCGTTCGCGAGACCGATCCCGACGACGGTCAACAGCGCCGCCCGCCGCCCGTATCCGAGGGCCGTCTCGACGACCACGGCCAGCGTGGCGCCCGGCGACAGCACCAGCAGCGCGGACAGCGTAGCGAAGGCCGCGTATCGGGCGTCGAACATCACAACCCGCGGAGGAGCCTGCCGCCAATCGCCTCGAGGCCGTCGAGAACCCGGTCGAGGTCGCGCGGGGTCGTCCGGGGATTCATCAGCGTCACGCGCAGCACGCGCCGGCCGCCGAGCACGGTGCTCGTGATCCAGCCGTCCCCCTCCCGGTTATACGTCGTGCGCAGTTCGAGGTTGAGCGCATCCAGCCGATCATCGGGAACGGCCGAGTCGCCGACATACTGGAAGCACAGGATGTTCGACTCGGGCTCGTGCAGAGCCTGGAACACCGGCCGCTTGAGGATCGCCGCATAGAGCGTGCGGGCCGTCGCGCACAGGTGGTCGTAGAGCGCGCCCAGCCCCGACGCGCCGTACCGCTGGATCGCCACCCACACCTTCAAGGCGTCGATTCGCCGCGAGCAGGTGAAGCTGCGAAGTCCCTGGTCCCAGTTGCGCTCTTCCAGTCCCGCCGTGAAACAGGTAGGGCGCCTGCTGCGAAAACGCGGCCTCGAGATCGCGCTCGTGCTTCACGAGGACGACGCTCGCCGTCAGCGGCATGAGCATCATCTTGTGCGGGTCCCAGGCGATGGAGCGGGCGCGGTGGATGCCCCTCAGCCTGTCGCGATGCCGCGGCGACAGGAGCGCCGACGCGCCGTGGGCGCCATCGACGTGCAGCCAGAGGCCGCGCGCCTCGCAGAGGCGTCCGATGGCGTCGATGTCGTCGAATGAGCCGGTCGGCGTCGTGCCCGCGGTTGCGACCACCGCCATCACCTGCCGGCCGGCGGCGCGCAGGGCGTCGAGCGTGCCTGTCAGGGCGTCCACGTTCATGTGGTAGTCGCGCGACGGCACGATGACGGCGTGCTCGGAGCCGATGCCGAGCTCGCCGACGGCCCGCGCCACGCCGTAGTGCGCGTGTTCGCCGCAGACCACCACCGGAGGGTCCGCGCCGACGCCCGTCCGCCACGCGTCGGGCCGCGCAGCCTGCCGCGCGGCGAGCAGCCCCGCGAAGGTCGCCTCGGTGCCGCCGGACGTGAACGTGCCGCCCGCCTCAGGGCCGTAGCCGGCAAGGGCGCACATCCAGCGCACGACTTGCGTTTCGATGATCGTGCCGACCGGCGACATTTCCCACACGGCGCCGGACTGGTTGAGAGCGGCCGTGAGCGCCTCGGTCCACACCGCAACGGGCAGGGGCGCCGACACCTGGTGCCCCATCGAGCGCGGGTGCGTCAGGCGGTTGCAGTCGGGCAGGACGTCGTTCCTCAAGCGATCGAGGACGTCGCTGAGCGGCCGGCCCAGCTCAGGCAGAGGCTCGGCGAACCGCGCCGCCAGCTCCGCGGGCGTGAAGGCCGTCGAGACCCGCCCGGCTCCCGTCCGCGTATCTGCGAAGTACTCCGCGACCAGCCGCGTCATTGCCGCGGCGGTTTGGGCGCCTGCCTCGTGTTCCAGATCGGCCAGCAGATGCTGGAGTGAGTCCGCCATGTGCGGCAGTATATGGCGCCGCGCGACCCTACCGCGACTTGACCTCGATGTTGCGGAACCGGACCTTGCCGTGGTCGCCCTGCAGCATCAGCGGGCCGGGCTCCCCTTCCCACGGGCTGAGCGCGCCTCCGGTGATGCCGTCCACGACGTCCTTGACGACCGTCTTGCCGTTGAGCTTCACCTCGACTTCGCGGCCGATGAACTCGACATCGAGCGTCTGCCACTCGCCCGCGGGCTTCGTGGCGTCGAGCTTCGGCGCGAGGCGGCTGTAGACCGCGCCGCACCCGTGCGTGTCGAGGGCCATCTTGGCGTCCGGGTTGTCGAGGATCTGGATTTCGTAGCGGCCGCGGAGGTACACGCCGCTGTTCGACTTCGGCTCGATGTTGAACTCGAGGTGCAGCTGCATGTCCTGGAACTTCGCGTCGCTGACCAGGTCCGAGTTGCCCTTGGGATCGACGACGGCGAGCTCGCCATCGACCACGGCCCAGCCGTTCTTGGCCTTCGGGTCGCGCAGGTGCCAGCCGTTCAGCGTCTTGCCGTCGAACGGCTTGACCGTGCGCCACGCCGGCCGAGGTCTTGAACGACGGCAGCACCGGCGCCTTGCGCCCTTCGAAGTGGTGGACCTTGCCGTCCGGGTAGGTGACCTGGCCCTTGAGCATGCCGCCTTCGAGCCGCGCCTCGAAGATGTCCTGCTTGCCGGCCACCTCGCCGCGGGTGATCTTGAGGACGCCGTCGACGACCTCGACGCTCTTGACGGGCGCGTAGCTTCCCGAGCGCCACACGAGCCCGCCGGAGAGGCCCGCGTCGGTCTTGTCGATCCGGATGCCGCCGCTGACGAACGTGTCGGTGGCGTCGGTGATGATGACGTTCCACCGGCCGACGTAGCTGTCGGCGGTCACCGGCTTCGCGGGTGTCTGGGCGGCGAACGCCATCGCCAGGAAGATGCTGAGTGCGGTCATTGCGCTGTCCTTTCAGGAAGCACGCGGCCGGCAGACGGGCGCGTGCGAGTCGATGTCTGGCTTGAGACGCTAGCGCCGGAAGCCGGGGGGTGTCAATCGGCGAACGTGCGGCCGGCCCGTTGCTGTCGCCGGTGGGCGTTGTCCGGGGCTCGAGTCCGCGAGCGCGAGGCCGCGGGATCAAGCGCGGATTGCCGCGCGGCGAATCTCGGCGCGCAGTCCAGTCTCACCCGGCCTGGCAAACGTCAGCGACAGCCCCAGACGCCTGCATGCTTCTGCGGCGATGGCGAGGCCGAGGCCATGACCGTCCGGACGGCGGGTGCGCGCCTCGGATCCGCGGAACCAGCGCGTCGTCAACTGCGCCAACTCCTCGTCGGTGACGCCGGGACCATCGTCGGTCACCGAGAGCGCGAAGCCGTCGCCCGCGCAATCGAGCAGTACAGCGACGTGCCCGCCCGCGCGGTTGTACCGGATCGCGTTGTCCACCAGGTTGCTCAGGGCCTGTTCGAGCAGCGTGTGATCCGACTGTACGACTAGCGCCGGGTCCGGGACCGCCGCGTTCAGTTCCACGCCCGAGGTGCGCGCGACAGGCCGATGGCGGGCGACGACGCGCTCGACCAGCGCGGAGAGATCGACGGGCGAAGACGCGATGGTCGCGTTCGGTTCATCGAGGGTCGTGGCGGTTGCCAGGTTCCGCAGCAGCGACGCCATGTAGTGCGCCTCCTGCATGGCGGCGCGCACGCGCTCCCGCTGCTGCGGGGCCGCAAGCTCTCGGTCGAGCTCGGCGAGGTGGCCCTGGAGGACGGTGAGCGGAATGGCGACGTCGTGCGTGGTGTTCGCCACGAATCCGCGCAGCGCCTGCTCGCGGGCCTGCACGTCCATCAGGTGCGCCCGCACGCTCTGGCCCGCCTCGTTGAACGCGCGGGCGAGCGCGGCCATCTCGTCCTGCCCGTCTGCAGGCACGGTCTCGGCGTAGTGGGACGCGGCCGAGCGGCGCACGTCTTCCGCGAGGTGGCGCAGCCTGGCGATGATCGGCCCGGCGGCGATCCAGGCCGCCGCCAGCACGCTGATGATCACCAGCGCCAGCGCCTGGGCCTGGTCTCGAAGCTCGCCCTGGCGGGGAGGGATGCGGGCCAGCAGAAATGCGCAGGGGCCCTCACCCCCGAGTGGAACGACCACGGCGACGCCGCGGCCCGTCGCGGTCCAATACGTGGTCGCGCTGGAGCCGTCTCTGTCTGCGGGGAGCGGTGGCGCGTCAGTCGCGGACGGCCGGCCGGCGGCGTCGTACGCAAAGAATTCGTAGGCGCCGCTGCCGCCTCGGCCCGGCCCCCTCGGCCCCCTCGGCCCCCCGCCTCGCCCCCGACCGGGACCGGGACCGGTTCCCGGCGGCGCACCGGGAGGATCGGCACGCGGAGGCCCAGGCCTGGGCTGCACGACGCCGCCCCGGCCCGGCCGCCCGGCCTGCGGCGGGTCGGCCTCACAACGCTCCTGGAGGCCGTTCGACACGTCGAACTCCACCGACCGGCGCAGCTCCTGTTCCTTCGTGCCGAGGCGCAGGTGCGAGTCGAACAGGAACCACCCCACGGCGAGGGGCACCGCCACGACCAGACTCGTGAGGAAGAGGCGCGCGCGAAGGGTCATGCGCCGTCCTCCAGCCTGTAACCGACTCCCCACACCGTCGTGATGCGCTTGCCGGCGTCGCCGAGTTTGCGCCGAAGCCGGGAGACGTGCACGTCGAGCGACCGTTCGTCGCCGTCGCGCGCGGGATCGAGGATCTGTTCCGCGAGCCAGGCGCGCGACGCAGCCGCGCCGGGCCGGCGCGCCAGGGCCGCAAGCAGATCGAACTCGACGCGCGTCAGCTCCACGGCTGCGCCCTCCACGGCGACCCGGCGGGCGCTGAAGTCGATGCGCAGCGGTCCCAGCGACACGGCGTTGGCGTCCGCCGACAGGACCGGGCGCCGCAGCCGCGCGCGCACGCGGGCGATGAGTTCCTCCGGCCAGAACGGCTTCGTCAGGTAGTCGTCCGCGCCAAGCTCCAGCGCGCGGACCTTGTCGGTCGTGTTCTGCCGGGCGCTCAGTACGAGCACCGGCACGTGGTGGTGCTCCGTTCGCAGGGCTTTCAGCACGTCGAAGCCGTGCGCACCGGGCAGCATCAAGTCGAGGATGACCAGCGCGAACGACGGGAAGTCCGCGATGAGCGCCTCGTCGCCTCGCTTCGCCCACTCGGTCTCGAAGCCGGCCGCGCGCAGGCCGTCGGCGACCTGCTGGCCCAGCTTGTCGTCGTCTTCGACGAGGAGGACACGGGTCATCAGGTGAAGGTTACACCCAGGACGCGCCGCTTAAGAATTCCGCAAGGATCGGCCGGTAGAGTCGGCAACGAGGCCGGCTTATGTACGATTCTGGCGTAAGAAACGGCAGTATTCTCCGGGTGTTGCGCGGGGCGCGCCTGCCCTGCGGATGCGTTGCCGGGATCTACGAGACGTACGCAGGCACGACAGTGGCGGTCATCGACGAGGCGCATGCAGACTGCCGGTTGGCGCAACACAGGAATGGCTGCATGACGCGTATCGAGGGCGGAGACGGTTCGAGGCAGGACCCGTGGACATCCTGAGGCCATCCGCCACGGTACGAGGCGTCGTCGCGTCTGGGCTTCTGCTCAACGTCTTCGCTTTCGTGGCGTGCGGCGGCGACGGGTCGTCGTCATCGACCGCGCCCGGCGGCACGCCCCCTGCTGCGGCGTTCACCGTGTCGCCATCCTCGCCCACGGCGAACCAGAGCGTGCAGTTCTCCGACAGCAGCAGCGGCAGCCCCACGGCGTGGACCTGGGTCTTCGGTGACGGCGGGACGAGCTCGCTCCAGAATCCCAGCCACACGTACGCGGCCGCGGGGACGTTCACCGTCACCCTGACCGCGGTCAATGCCGCCGGCTCTGCGACCGCAACTCGCAGTGTGGCCATCGGTCCCGCCGCCCCCGCGACACCGGCCACTTTCGGCATCGTCCTCGGGCGCCCGACCGACGGTTCGATCGTCGCAAGCGTGATGGCCGATCCCGGCACGGACGTCTACCTCGAGTACGGCACCGGCCTCCGGGAGCTACACGAACCAGACGTCCGTCCAGACGGTGCCGTCCAGCGGCCCGGCGGTCGTCGGCGATCACGGGCCTCAGGCCGGACACTCGCTACTACTATCGGACCCGCTACCGGCCCCGGACCGAGTCGGACTACCGCGCCGACACCGAGCATTCGTTCGCCACCAAGCGGCTGCCCGGGAACGCGTTCACGTTCGTCGTGCAGGCGGATCCCCATCTCGATTCCAACTCGAGCACGACGGTCTACAGGCAGACGCTCCTCAACGAACTGGCCGACCGGCCGGACTTCATGGTCGATCTCGGCGACACGGCGATGGTCGACAAGTGCGCCATCGACGGCTCCACGCTATGCGCGACTCCCCCTCCTTCCACGTCGGCTGGCGTGTGGGCGCGCAACGCGCTGATGCGCTCGTATTTCGACGTGGCGTGCCACTCGGTCCCGCTCTTCATGGCGCTCGGCAACCACGACGGCGAGGCCGGCTGGATTGGCGCCTCCACCGGAGACAATCTCAACGCCTGGTCGCTGAAGACGCGCAAGGTGTTCTACCCGAACCCGGAACCGGACGGCTTCTACTCCGGCAACACCGAGCAGGTGCCGGGCATCGGCTACCGCCAGAACTACTACGCGTTCGAATGGGGCGATGCCCTGTTCGTGGTGCTCGATCCCTACTCGTACACGACGCCCAAGCCCGGGGCCGGACGGGTGGGGCTGGACGCTGGGCGCGACGCAGTATCAGTGGTTCGCGAAGACGCTGGCTGCCAGCCGGGCCCGCTTCAAGTTCGTGTTCTCGCACCACCTGCTCGGAGGCAACGGCACCGACGCGCGCGGCGGGGCGGCGTTCGCGCGGTTCTTCGAGTGGGGCGGCCGCAATCTCGACGGCACGTGGGCGTTCGACAAGCAACGGCCGGGGTGGCCCGCCCCGATCCATCAACTGCTCGTCGACAACAAGGTCACCGCCTGGTTCCACGGCCACGATCACCTCTTCGCGCGGGAACAACTCGACGGTGTCATCTACCAGGAAGTGCCTCAGCCGAGCCTGGCGCGCTACGACACGTCCGACCCCGGCAACGGATACGGGTATCAGGGCACGATAGGCGTGGACGTCTTTCCCAGTTCCGGCCACCTGCGCGTGACCGTGAGCGCGGCAGAGGTGCGCGTCGAGTACGTGCGGTCGGTCGCACCGGCAGACGAGACCTCCACCCGGAAGAACGGCTCGATCGTGACCAGTTACGTGGTGAGATGATCGCGGACGTGTCGAGATCAACGGCTCGGATTCGCTACCTTCTGTCTTCAGGGCTTCTGATCGGTGCGCTGATGTCCACGGCGTGCGGCGGGGACGGGTCATCCTCGCCGACGCCGCCCGGCAACCCCGCGCCGCCGGGAAC
>CAVYJJ010000012.1:0-68857 GCA_963768845.1 uncultured Methanoregulaceae archaeon
CATACTTCTCTGGAAGTCTGCCGGCATCTATCAGTTATTATGATGGGTAATTATGAGGGTGAGAAAGATGACCAGGAGCAGGATCGCTAATGGTTGCGGTCATAATATATACGCACCTGCGGGTAAGTTTCATCTTTGTGGCGCCAAGTGTTCCGACACCAAGGACGAGGATCGCGATCAGCATCCCCACAAAGAGCCCGAATACGTTGTTCAGCGTAAGCGAGAGAGCATCTATGATCCGGTCAGGGAACAGGACCCTGGTAATCCCTATTACGACTCCCGGCGGGACAAGGGCAACCGATATCCCTACCCCGATCACTGCGGTGACAAATCCCCTCTTGTGGGCAACAATTGCGGTGATACCCAGAAGGATAGCGAGAAGTGCCGAGATCTCTTTCTGATCCAGCCGCGAGATATCTCCGAGGTGACCGGTAACGTTGTCACAAGGGTAAGGCATGCTGTGACAACGCGGATACTATGATCAGGACAGCGACAAGAATTCCCAGCACTTTTATATGCCGAAAGAATTTTTTCGTGGCGCCGTTCGCAAGGAAAACTGTACCTGCGTAGATGGGTTCCAGAAGGGGGGAGTCACCATCGCCCGATAATCACGCTCCGGGCTGTTCAGGAACAGACCCCCAAGAGCGACGAGTCCTGCAAGCACCGTCAGGATCACGAGTTGGGAATCGAGAATGTCGGCCCTGGGGGCAAGCGCCAGCAGCTCCTTTAGCAGGAATCCGGGCTGAACTTGGAGATTTCCTCTTCCCGGATCAGGCGATTTGTCCATAAACTTCCTCCCACGAACGGTACAGCATGTCATACTCCCCTGACGTTTTCACGTTGTAGGTATATTGCTCGGTGAGCGTCCCGTTATCATACAGGGTTACCTGATATGATGTGACTATGAGATCACCTTCAAAAAAGGGGGAAGTATGGTAATGAGCACGATGCTGATAACACCGATAATGAGTCAGGGAATAACGGTACCGCAAGTTGTTTTGTTTCTCCCAGGGTAATTACCTGCCAGAACTTCCGGTTATCTACGGATCCGGAACGACATGACAACTATACAGATAGCGAGAGCACCGATAATTGATATCGATGAAAGTCCGGCGCGGGTTGGTACTGGTAGGTTTACCACTTCCAGAAACTAATGCAGCAGATACCTGTACCACCTGGTTCGCCGGGACATCAACCGACGTTGAGTAGTCGCTGTACCCGGCAAGTTGCAGGTTGATGATGTGAGTTCCCGGTGCTACGTTGTAGATCGTAACGGGAGTCACGCCTCTGAACTGGTTATCGACATAGACCTGGCCACCGGTCGGTGTTGAGGTGGCAACGATTGATCCGATTGCTGGGCTGAGGTTACCGGACTTTGCTGAACGGTAAATACGGCGTTTATATCCGAAATCAACCCGGCGTTTACCTGTACTGTCTGTGGAAATCTGTATATCCTGGCAGATGGAGGAGGAGCGCATGGGATCCGGGATCACTGGAATGATATTAAACGTATTTCCGGATTGGGTGAACCTTTGTAGGTCCCATCGAGGTATACGAGTGCACCGGGTACGGTTGACGTAACGTCAATCGAACCATACGCAGAGATAGGTGAATAAGGAATCGAGGGCCAGGTTGGCGACCGTCGTCTGTCCGCCTGTCACGTATTCTGTGCTTGTCAGGACCTCGTACCCCGCGAGGTGGAGCTCAACCTGATGGGCGCCGGCTGACAATGCACTGACCGTTACCGGCGTTGTGCCCTGGTAATTCCCATCCACGTACACGTCCGCTCCCTGGGGAGTTGAATCCATGAACAGCGAGCCGGGATACCCCAGAGTTCAGGTCTGCATTAATCTCCAGATTGGCCCCGTTATCCATGTAGACATTGTGACATATGCCTCGTATCCCGGGTAATCAACTTCAACCGTATGGTATCCCGTCGTCAGCCCGGTGAAAATATAGGGGGTAGTCTCGGAATTATACCCGTCAAGGATGACCACTGCACCCGAAGGGTTTGAGGTAACGGTCAGCGATCCTGATGAATAATAAGAGTTAACATCGTAAGGATAATTCGGTGGATAGTAGGAGCTTCTGTCGTAAGGATAACCCACCGGATAATAATACGCTGGCCGATCGACCGGGCCTGAGGGTGCACCGATTAGGTCACGGTAACCACGGGAACGGTGGTAGTCTGCGTAATGGGGACTGTCGTTTTAGGTTCGGTCTGGGTAGCAGTTGCTGTCGTTTGGAGAATAGTTTGCGTGGCAGAAACTGTCGTTTTAGAAATAGTTGGGATTGCTGATACTGTTGTATGGGCAATGGTTGGGGTAATTGGGATTTTCGTTCGTGGTATTATTGTAGGAGTTGGTGTTATATGCCTGATAACGGGGACCACCACTTCTCCGGAGGGGGGTCTGGTTGTCTGGGTTGGTGCAATCGTGACTTTCGCGATCGGAGTGACATTTACGTTGATGGAACTTTCTGATGCTGCGGTAACGGTAATCGGCAGAATGATTACAACAATTACGAGAAGTAAAGACAGGAGGCGAAACAAGTATTTCATAGCAATAGTCTTTCATTTAAGTAATTCATAACTGATTTTTGTGTCTTTTAATTTTTGGGTCAATTATAAAATTTGTAATGACTTTTGGAATGGAGAAGATCCGGAACCGATGATCGATGAACATTATGAATGAGACTACGGTGATTGGAACCCTCTCTTATTCTATTGATAAAGGTGCTAACCGCCAAAAACCTTTTATTTGTAAATGTTTAAGTATATATACATAATATCACTTAAATGTGACATTGACAGAAAATGGTTCGATAGGAATCTATCATTATTCTCACCAACAGGAGAGTGAAAATATGGGTATCTCTCAAAACAAAGAAACGGAGACGGGCTTTAATAAAAATCGCCTTGACACTTACCGATGGTGTTTTTGCCATTGCAATGACATTGCTGGTAACGGGTCTGGATATTCCAAAACTGAATGGTGTTATCACATCCGGGCAGTGTTGATTCCATACTCATCAATCTCTTTCCGGATTTTATCCATTACATAATCGCATTCGCGTTGCTTGCAAGTTTCTGGTGGGCCAGCCACCTTGAATCACATTATCATCAGTCAATTGACAGTAAAATGAGTTTTTTTACTATCATGACCCTGCTTTTTGTGGGGTTATCCCGTTTTCAACCAACCTTGCCGGGGATTTCCCCATGAACTCCCATGCCGTCATCATTTTCGAATTAAATCTTTTTGTTATCGGGCTCCTGTCGGTATTGCAATGGAATCAGATTTTAAACGATACATTATGCAACGGATTAAATGCTGATATCCGGATGATATGCCTGAACCGGGACGAGGCATATATTTTCCCGGTATTATCCTTTCTTGCAATCCTTCTCGCGATAATCTCCATACCCGGGGGGGTTTTTATCTACCTGGTCGCACCGGTTTATCTTGTGCTGATCTGGTTGAAAGAGACAAGATCTCTTACAATAAGGGATAAAAGGGTTCATAAAACCGGGTGATATTTTTTTAATTTATTACGATCCCGAAGATCCGGATTGCCTCGTTCAAAAACGAATTAAAGTGTCAGACGAATATACTCCGGAAATTTCTCAATAAAGGTGATGACCTTACGAAAATTAATCCCATCATTACAGCACTGCTCGTTGTATCAGTCTGCGTGAATGTCTTTTTTCTGACGTTCTATATCCCTTCAGACCAGAACAGGTTGTCCCAACTGAATGTCAGGTTAAATGCACTCAGCAATGAAAATACCCAACTCCATTCGGAAGTAAATCAGGTTACTACAGGAGGAATATTTCAGGATGGCAGTGTAGCCTATGCATCACTTCAGGCCCCGGCTGTCAGTCAGTCAGTCCAGAATGTGATCCGCGGGAGATATGTCACCCAGACCGTGGTCCAGACGGGTTCGATCATGAACATCTCTGTTGAGATTCGGACCCGGTAAAGGCAGGGTTCTGGTCCAGACCAAGCCATTAATGGGCGTTGTGTTCCAGGGAGCGGCAAATACAGCAGTTGCTGTTGCCGGAAACAGAGCCGGATTCGATCTTTCAAAAAGTGATGTTATATTTTCCATTGATGCCGGTGATAAAATCTCCGAAGTAGACGGCCCGAGTGCCGGGGCGCTGATGACACTTCTTGCCATCTCTGCGATTGAAAAACACCCGATCAACGAATCGCTGACCCTGACCGGTACCATAAACAGTGACGGTCATATTGGCGCCATCGGAGGAGTTGTTGCAAAGGCAACTGCTGCAAAAGATCGGGGAAAAACCCTGTTCCTGATCCCCACGGAAAACCAGACTGATTACACCGCCTGCCTCAGGAACCGCTGGTACGGGGACCTTTTCATTGCCCAGTCGGTACAGCAACCGGTGTCTGCCAAGGACTATATTGAGAAAAATATTGGCATAAACGTCACCTACGTAAACACCATCGATGACATCATAACCGCAGCCCATGAGACCATCGTAGAGAACCTGCGACTGCACAGGTAAGTAATAATATACTTTTTTATCCTTGTCCGGAAAAATACGGCAGATATTTCTTTTCAAAGATACGCCAGAGGTAAATATCCTGCGAAAACCCATTGGGAAGGGAATATAAAATCCTGAAGTTTGCGTTTCGACAAACCGGGAAAAATAGTTATAAAGAAATCTGTGTTTCAATCACGGCCTTCTCGTTGCCCAATGATAAGCCAAGGAATATACTTCAAAACCGGCAGCCAAAGCGTATACGCCGAGCACCCACACGAGGGTATATGCACCAAATTCAGGAGTTATTACCAGGATGATGGCGACCACGACACCCGCTATCACCGATAGTGCAAGCAGGATCCGGTGGTGAGTTTTCTTATGGAATATTGCGAGCCCGAGGTCAGTGAAACCTGTTATTAAAAACCAGGCCGCAATGAAGATCGTTAATGCTATCGCGATAATGAAAGGGGTCACAAGGGCAAAAATACCAACAAGGATACTCAAAATACCGGTTGTTACCAGCAACCATCGGGGGAGTTCGGTTTTTTGAGATGACATGCCGATCCCGGCCGTAAGGATACGGATATGATCGCAAAAAATCCGAAAGCATAAACAAGGAAATCCAGGACAAAACCGGTTGCCATTATGGCAATGATACCAAAAATAACTGCAACCAGCCCTCTAAGGGCAAGGTTTTTCCTGTCAACAATACCATAGAAATTATCCATAACGTATCAGCCATGCCAATTGGCACAGGCGGATTTAATATATTCGCCATCCATCCCTAAAAACAATGGAATGGCAAGAAGCCTGTTATATTCTTACCACCATGGTCGTTACTTTGCTGTGGGTAACCACAAATGAACTGACACTTCCAATAAGCAGACGATCAATGTTGCTCTTGCCATGAGAACCGACTACGATGAGATCAGACCTTTCTTCTTCAGCGAGAGAAACGATCTCGGTTCCTGCATGTCCCTGTTTCAGGTACGTCATAACGGTGATACCATTATCAGCACAATACTTTTTTGCTCTTTCAAGTACCGTTTCCCCCTCTTTTTCTAAAACGCGATACATGATTTCAAAGGTATTTTCCGTTTCAAAGGCATTTTCCAGTGAAAGTGAAGAGAACAGGGAAGTCTCCACCACATAGGTGACCTGGATTTTCGCATTCCATATTCTCGCCTCATCGACGGCCCGGATAAGCGCTCTCTGACTGGCTTCTGATCCATCCAGTGCGACAAGAATATTAGTAAACATTGTTTTTCCTCCAAAATAGCATGGATTTTCAATTGATTTTCATATAAAAAAATCTATGTCTGCATGAAGTGAGGGTAAAGAACGGTGCCGGGATTTTTTTATTCCGGTGAACGGCTGCCTTTTTGTCTCACGTAATCACGGGCAAACATGACCAGCACGATGATGATCGCGACTGCCATGAGGATGAGGAAGAGGTCCGTGAGACCATCGAGGTACTGGTTGATGATGGCGATGCTCCCGATATAATACCCGAGTACCAGAAAAGTCCCACACCAGATTACCGAACTGATGAGATTGAATACTACATACCTGCGGTACTCCATTGCGTTCACTCCCGCGATAAATGACGGCAGGTTCAGGACCGGCATGAACCGGCTCAGGATCAGCGCTGCCGGACCGAACCGGTTCATCATATCGAGAGCTTTCAGGACATTTTTGTCATGGAGGACTATCGGGCATACCCCCGGCAGATCTTAAGCCCGAACAGACTCCCGCTCCAGTAGTTGATCTCGTACCCCGCAAATCCGCCCCAGTACAGCCACGACAAACAGCCATAACATCGACAAATTATTGTCTATGGCTGCTGCCCCGATCAGGATCAGGAACGTGGTGTCGGGAATCGGCCCACCAACGACCGTGGACGTGAACGTGATGACAACGAAGATCAGCAGGTATGCCCATATCCCGTACGATAATATCTGGTCCGTGATGGAGACACTGGTAAACGGCAGCAGGATTGCATTGAAAGGCAGCACGTATATACAGACAATCTCCGCTCATGTTATATGAAGATCATCATTCCCTGGGGTATGTGGGGGGGCGCGGTGCAGCCGAGAGCGCCATATCATCCAAAGGTTAACTATTTACCGATAGAGATTTCAGGCAGGTTTTCCTTTTTTATTGACATAATAGACGACAATTCCCACGGCTAAAAAGAAGCAGGCGGTAATGATCGCATTGGCATTCAGGTAAAACGCAAGAATAATACAGCCGATCATGGCAAATACGGGTGTGTAGGGATATAACGGGACCTTAAACGGTCGTTTGACATCCGGCATTGTCTTGCGGAGTCTAAGTAAACTGAGGTTGATAAAAATGAAGGTAAGAAGTGTCCCGAAATTAAAGAGGGACGCCAGCCATTCGAGGTTGGCACCCGTTAAAAGAACAATCCCGCTGATAATGATCCCGCACAAAAGTATGGTGAACACCGGGACATTCTGACGTGAAATGGTTGACAAGACTTTTGGCAGGACACCCTGACGGGCCATGGCAAAAAGTGCCCGGGAACCCCCCATGATAGAGGCCATAATCACTGATGTCGTGGCAAAAAGTGCAGATATTGCCACAAATTGCAGGATGAAGATATTATCCGTGACGGTCTTTAATGCAAATTCCAGCGGTGCACTCGATGTCCCGAGGAGTTGCCAGTTTACCACACCAACCGCTACGATAGAAACGCCGATATAAATCAGAGTACAGACAGCAAACGCAAACAGAATTGCTTTCGGTACATTCTTTTCGGGATCTTTTATCTCTTCTGCCATGATCTGCAATCGTGTTGAACCCGATAAAAGCAAAAAATATAATGGCTGCTCCGGACATTACCCCGGAAAATCCCGTGGGAAAGAACGGATGATAATTCGAATAATTTCCACTGGTGAGTCAGGGCGGATGCACCCACGATGATAAATATCAGCAGCGCCAGAATTTTGAGGGCAACCAGGAGATTGTTGGTCCCAGGATGCTTCCTTTATACCTTTAAGGTTCAGGAGCATGAGAATCAGAGGCCATACGGTTGCGATAACGACGAGTGTACTGGTTGTTGCCGGGATACCGACAAAATATGTGAGATAGGCGGCAAACCCGACACTGACCGCACTGGCACCAACAATGTAATCAAACGATTTCATCCAGCCGACAACAAAACCCGGAAATTCTCCGAATGCTTTTGTCGTGTAAATATAACTCCCGCCGGATTCATGGATGAATGAGGATAGTTCAGCAGTAGAAAGTCCGGTAGAGCAGGGCGACAAAACCGGCAATAATGAATGACAGGATCACTGCCGGCCCGGCGAATGCCTGATGCAACCCCGATAAGGACAAAAATTCCGGTACCGATAATCGCACCGATACCTATTCCGGTGGCTCCCCAGAAACCTAATGAGCGAGTCAATTCAGCCATTTTTTGTCTCCCATTGCCTTTCAGTTCACAATGGATTTGCGGATGTTCCTGTTGGGTTACTCATACATCGGTCCTGGTTCAGATACCGGCCTTGGCGGGGTATGGTCAAGGACCATCTGTCCCATCTCGGATTTCAGGAATGCAATACCAACAGCCCCGATACTGACAACAGCCTGAATCGCCTCATCGAGGTCACGTATCGAGAACCCCTCGTGAAACGGGTAGATGCTTTTCATAATGGTAAATCCTATTACCTTCCCGCCTTCAACAACCCTCACAAAGCTGGTCTGCGGTGAGGTGAACACCTGAGTCAGCCGGAAAATAAACTGGTTATCCTGCTTTTCATAAAATTCGTTCAGGGATCTTGATGATCGTTTCATCAGAAAATGTGATCTGGAGGGCAACAACGCAGTATTTTAGTGGTTTCCGGTTTTCAACAAGGAGGGGAAAATCTCCGAATTTTGTCCAGAATCCGCAAATGTCATCGGTATCGAATTCCTTGGTAATCTCCAGGTCCATATCCTGCAGGTATTTCTTCAAGTCTTCCTTTACCTGTTCATACGGTTTTAAAGGTGGAAGGGTCATGAACTGTTTTTCACCCCCATGGTTTCGAGTGCCTTTTTTGCTTCTTTTCGCACATCCTCTTTTGGGTCCTGGAGCAATCGTTTCAAGGGTTCGACAGCACGTGCATCTCCAAGTTTTCCCAAAGCCCATGCTGCATGAGCACGCAGATCATGGTGGGGATCGGTAAGAAGCGGGATGATAAAGTCTACTGCTTTTTTATCCCCGATAAGTCCGAGGGCCTGGGCAGCACCCAGGCGCACCCACTTCTCTTCTGATTTCAGGGCATTGATGAGCGGGTCCACTGCACGTTTGTCGGCGAGTAAACCGAGCGATGTTGCTGCAACAAACTGCACAGTCGTTGATGGATCCCTGAGTGCATCGATGAGAGGCAGGACTCCCCGTTCATCCCCGATCTCTCCAATGAATTCTGCAGATTTTCTGCGTTCAAGAAGCGACCGGTTTTCAACAGACGGATATAATCGGGTAATTCAGAAACCCGTGCCTTCATCTGATCATAAATTTTTTTGAGTTCTTCATCCACATTTCCTGCGGGTGCTGTATCTTTTGCACTCCCGTTGTGTTGTCTGGATTTTCAGAAACCATCCCAAGTGCTCCCATGTCAGACTGATTGATCACTATGCACTGTGTTTCGTTCCCCTTTCCTGATTTTTATTTCACGAAACAATGGTACCATTGGCGTATATTATCAATAAACTGTTAAAGAATATTTCCTGAAAAACAAATTTTGAAACAAATGAGAAAGGATGAAATTTCGATTCCTGTTTTATTTCACATTGGTGGTGGTTAAATAAAAAAGAAATAAGCATTATGAACCTGGCTGCTGGTATGTATTGGAATAAAAAGCTCTGTAGAAACCCTCAATGAGAATAAGAAGCAAGAATGTTGAGATCTTTCCTGAGATGTTATAGAGGATCACTTTAATTTTGATCTCCTTGGTCTGGAGCCGTATTCGGGAATCTTTGATCAATCCGGGGATAATTCAACTGATAAGCCGGTTTGCTGACATTATTTTCGTCTCCTTATTCGTTATTCGCATAACAAGGTAAGGAGGATACCGTACCTTAGCTTTTGTGGTCAGTTGTTTACTTCGAAGATTGTGGGATTTCTAGTGGGCCAAAAGGAAATTCATTTATAATAGGTAATTGAGAATGAAAACGTGGTGATAAGGGTTGAAATATCGGCAAAAAAGCACGTAACAAACACCCTTCTCTGTGCTGTAATTATCACAGCCCTGATTGCAATTATTAAACAGTATACCTGGTGGGGCTGTCTTATTTTTGCCATCGTAAGTGTTGCCGCATTAGCCGCTGACAGATATGTAGAAAACCAGCACCTGAAAGAAGAGGAACAAAACGAAACAAAAACGAGCTGATTTTGTTTTTATTCGGAAACCTGGCAGAGAAACAAACCTGATATACCGGTTTGCTGAAATTATTTTGCCTCCCCGCTGGTTATTCGCATAACGGTAAGGAGGCACCCTACCTTAATCTTTTTGTCAAGTCGTTCCGTTATAAAAATAGGTTTCTACGGAGCCAAAAAAATAGTAACAGAAAGATCTAAAGTACGGTGTCTTCTAACCCCGTGGTGAGGGACACTTAAAATTGTGGATATAATCGTTTTAATTTGATCCTTGCATTCGTCAGGAGTATGTCATGCCTAGAACTCTGGTTCTATACCATACCGAGAGTCCGCTCGCGATGGCAAAAAGAATGACGATAACGATGGTGAGGCCGGGCTGACTGTCAGGATGCACCACCATATTGAGGTATATAACCAGTCCCTCCAGAAGGGAAAGTCCGACTACCATCAAAGTTAAGCTATGCTTCTTTTGCGTCATGCTATCTTCACATTACGATATATACTCTAATAAAAGGTAGGGATACACCGTACTTTAGCTTTTTTGGTCAGTTGTTTGGTTCGGAGAACACAGGATTTCCCATGAAAATCGAAAAATTCAGGTATGATGAGGCGAGTATCATCTCTATTCTTCAGTTACGATGGACGCCGCCGCCCCCTGAGGGACGCCCCTGCGGCGGATCAGCAACCAAAAATACCATTAACCGCTCTGTCCCGCCGTGCCTCTGAGAGGCCCTGAAGCGGGGACCTTCTTATATTATACGATTTTTCATGGTTTGGGTGCGAACACATTGTTCATGCCCGTTTCTACAGAGCCGAATAAAATATAATTTAAAAAAACAGGTATTTCCTGAACGGGCATCCCCATTTTTACCGGATATCAGCTGCTTTCGCCACGTACCGCACCGCAGGGGATGAGATTTATCTCTCCTGGAATCCATGTTTCAAAACAGATATGGATCCGTCAGTTGCACCCGGTGATGATTTCTATCAGTATGTGAATGCAGACTGGATTTCAGGCCACCCGGTGCCGCCCGATAAAAGTGCATATGATGTATTTATCGAACTGAATGACATTACCGAGGATCATCTCCGCTCCCTCGTTGAGGAGGCGGCCCGGGACGCGGATGCGCAACAAGGATCTCTTACCCGGAAGATCGGTGACCTTTATCGCACAGGGATGGATACCAGTTCGATTGAGCGTCTGGGACTCGCTCCGATCAGTACAGAACTGGAGCGTATCGATGCACTTAATCAGATTTCAGAAGTGCAGGGCGTCATTGCTCACCTTGTTTTGTACGGCATTGCTCCCTGTTTTGGGATGTTTGCTGAGATTGATCCAAAAAACAGTACCATGATGCTCGCCGGGCTTGCCCAGGGTGGTCTGGGGTTACCGAACAAGGATACTACTTCAAAGAAGATGTCACATCCGACCTTATCAGAACCCAATACCAGACGCATATAACAAACATATTTGAATTACTGGGCACCCCTGCCGGGTCCGCTCGCCGTGCTGCCGAAATAATTTTCGCTATGGAAACACGATTGGCGAGAGCGTCTTATTCTCCTGAGGAGAACCGGAATCCAGAAAGCGACGTACCATAAAATGAGTATCGATGATCTGGAAAAAATTGCACCTGGAATTGACTGGGATGCTTTTGTTCTCGCGATTGGCTACCCGGGGATTCATGAAATAAATGTTCATCAGCCACGTTTTTTCAGCGAACTGAGCTTAATGCTGTCTACGATCGGGGTGGACATGTGGAGGATATTTCTTCGATGGAAATTAATCACTGAGCTTGCCCCCTTCCTCGCTTCACGGTTTGAACAGGAGAACTTTGATTTTTATGGGAAGATCCTGAATGGCCAGCCCAGTATGAAACCCCGCTGGAAAAGGGTCCTTGCTACCGTGAACTACGCATTGGGTGATGCGATTGGACGAATGTACGTGGATCGATATTTCCCTCCCGAAGCAAAGGACAGAATGCTCGCTCTGGTGGAAAACCTGAAAGATACTTTCCGGTCCCGGATCGAGAATCTTTCCTGGATGGCCCTGGACACCCGGAAGGCGGCTCTGCAAAAACTCGCCCGGATGCAGCTTAAAATCGGCTACCCCGAAACGTGGCAGGATTATCACGATCTCGAGGTGGACTCCGATTCCTACGTGATGAATGCGATCCGGGCCATGAAATATGATTTCAGAAATGGTCCTCAGGGGCTGGAAAGAGCTGGAAAACCCGTTGACAAAACGACCTGGTACATGCATCCCCAGACGATCAATGCCTACTATGATCCTGGCATGAACGAGATCGTCTTTCCGGCGGCAATTCTCCAGCCGCCGTTCTTTGGCATGGATGCCGACGATGCGACCAATTACGGGGCCATCGGTGCTGTCATCGGCCATGAAATGACCCACGGGTTTCGATGATATGGGCAGAAAATTTGACATGGACGGGAATTTGCATGACTGGTGGACGGTGGAGGATGAGAAGAAATTTACCGGTCAGGCTGAGGTGCTTGTCGATCAGTACAGTGCACAGGAAGTGCTTCCCGGGCTCCCCGCAAACGGCCGACTCACCCTTGGCGAGAACATCGCTGATCTTGGCGGGCTCACGATCGCATTTCATGCTTATGCAAAACTGCGTAAAGAACAGGAGAAAGCCCGAAACATTGATGTACTCAGCGAATTCCAACGTTTTTTCATCAGTTACGCCACAATCTGGCGGGAGAATATCCGTCCGGAATCTCTCAGGAACCAGGTGTTGTCAGATGTCCATGCCCCCAATCATTTAAGGGTGAACTGCGTGGTGTTCAATATGCCGGAGTTCTATGCCGCATTTCCGGATATTACCCCAAAGGGCGGACCTCTATCGACCTCCTGAAAAACGGACTGAGATCTGGTAACGGGAGAGAACAGGCAACGTTAAAACGAGTATAGCCTGAGGTGAGATGATGAGAAATGAGTTAACGTTCGAGGAGATTCGCCGAAAAACCAGGGCGATGATGCCCGATGTTCTTGACGACCTCAAAAGTCTTATCAGGTATCCATCAGTAGCCTTTCTCGGCCATCCTGTCGAACCTGTCAATTCAATGGCCGAGGCAACGGTTACGGTGCTGAAACGGTATGGACTGCAGGACGTCCGCCTCGTGGATATACCGGGGGGATATCCTGCAGTGTACGGGGAGATCCCGCCGCCCCCGGGTGCACCGACAATCATGATGTACGCCCACTATGATGTTCAACCCGCAAAAGAGAGGACAGGTGGGATACTGATCCCTGGACACCCGTCGGAAAGAATGGGCGCATATACGGGCGTGGAGCCGCTGATGATAAATCGGGAATTATGATAACAGCGGCTTCTATCGGGGTCTTTAAAGGAAATCCCCCTGTGGGAGTGAAAGGTACTCATCGAAGGAGAAGAGGAGACGAGCAGCCATCTCGAAGAATTCGTCACCGCACACCCGGAATTTTTCCGGTGCGATGTGTTCATCATCGCTGATAATGGCAATCTCTCTGTGGGGGACCCGGCGCTTACCACATCCCTGCGGGGCGAGGTTTCCTGCATTATCGATGTCCACACCCTCGATCATGCGGTGCACTCGGGATTATTCGGGGGAGCGGCACCCGATGCGCTTGTCGCCCTGATCAGGATTCTGGCAACACTCCATGATACTCACGGCGATGTGGCGGTGAAGGGTCTCCGGTCATATGCTTCGGGGACCATGGAATATCAGGAGGAAATCTTTCGGCAGAATGCGGGGGTGCTCAAAGGAGTGGATCTCATCGGTACCGGACCTACTCAGCTCACGTTTGTGGTCAAAACCTTCCGTGACCGTGATCGGTATCGATGCTCCTTCCATCAGCGCTGCTTCCAATATCCTGATCCCCCGGGCTTCAGGCAAAGATCAGTATGCGTATCTCACCTGATGCGGATCCTCATCGTGAACTGCATCTCCTGATGGATCACCTCCGTGCGGTTGCACCCTGGAACGTCCGTGTTGAGGTCAGGGAAGTGAGTGATAATTCAGGGTTTATCTGTCCGACGGATGGTCCGGGGTTTGCGGCAGCTCGCAGTGCACTGGAGACTGCTTTTGAAAAACCGGTTCAGGAGATGGGAGCCGGAAGGTTCTATTCCTTTACTGCAGGTCCTCCACAACGCCGTGCCAGAGGCAGAGTTCATCCTGTGGGGTGCCCAGGACGACTCATATTCACGCATCCACGGGACCAACGAGAGTGTGGATATTCATGAACTGGAGCGGGTCATCGTGGCGCAAAGTCTGTTCCTTCAGCTCATGAGTAAAAGGAGATGAGATTGCATCTCTGGTAATCAGGACCGGTCTTGTTCATCTGTTAAACATCAACAGTACTGCATCGACAGGCAGGACTATCAAACACGTCTCCCCTCATGTCATGTAAATGATGAAGGTCAGGTATGGGTAGAGGATTATCCCTTCTCACCGCTGACCTTACAAAAAGGTATTCTGCTGTTACTCTTTCAGCATTCATTGAATCTCTGTGTTTTCTCGTTTCCCAGGACACAGAATGTCGCGTGGGTCAGTCCCATCTGTTTTGCAACCGGACATGTCGGACAGATACATCCTTTCACATCTTTGATGCAATGAAAATCAGAGCCACGTCCGCAGAACATAGTTTCCATCGCATTTTTCGCACATTTATTGTATGTCGGGCAACCTGGGCAGGTACATATTTTCGGCAGGTCCATTAACTTTCCCATCATCTGGTCTTTGGGCATCATCATCATCTGCTTCTGCATATTGACATACGCGTCTTCGGGCATTGCATCATGTTTTCCAAAAAGGCTCATCCAGTTTTTGAAAAAAAAGGCATAATGCTGAAATGATTCTCGAACATAATGGAAACCTCTTTAAAATTTTTATTTAAAGGAAATTTATAATCCTCTATCTACCTATCTTCTGGTTTTCCTTAACCCGGAATAGGACCGATTTTTTTTACTAAATCATAGGGGACCGGCTTATCTATCGGGAATTGCACCGATCCTTTTGCTCCTTTGTAGAGTGATAATTCTTTTTTAAATGCCTCAATACCGGAGGGGTGGGGTAAAACCCGATATGGTTTTTGTAGGCTGCAAAATGCACCAGGTTGCCGTTTTGCGTGAAGGTGGGCATCTGGTAGCTGATTGTTTCTGCGGCCTCAGGAGCGGCATCTGCTATAACCTGCCTCATTTTTTTAAGGATATTCTGGACCTCTTCGGGAAACGTTTTGATATATTCATCAATCGTTCTGAATTGTTTTTTTCCGGTAACCATATAAAAAAATTAACGGCAGATTCTATTTGTCTTTTGTGCATTTTTTATTCTCAATGCGGTGGTCGTTCTTTGTTCAATCGTATCCCTTTTATACATTCAGGCAGAAGAACAGTGATTGATGAAATCCGTCGGTTTACGATTCCGGATCTACTTTGCGATCCTTGCAACTGTTTTCCTGATCGGAATGGCAGGACTGATGGTTTTTGAGAATTTCTCTCCGCTTGATGCATTTTATTTTATCATTGTAACGATTGCCACGGTCGGCTATGGAGATCTTCACCCTCTCACAATCCCGGGAAAAATACTGGTAATAGGAATCATCCTGGCCGGTGTCGGTTGTTTTGTCGGAGTCGTGGCAAACGCCATCGAATATATGATAGATTTGCGGGAACGCTCCCAGCGGCTGGAAAAACTTAACATGATTATCGGTGTGTTTTATTCAGAAGTAGGGACGAATCTGCTCAAAAAGTTCAGCGCAATAGACCCGGATGTTCATGGGATACGTCTGGCCCTGATAGTGTCGAATAACTGGTCGGATGAGGATTTTTATAAAGCAAACGCCCTGATCAAAGCTCATTCATACCATATTGACAGCCGATCACTATCCCTTGAGGAGTTACATGGTTTTCTCTCGGAGAATAAGAGACTGATGCTCGCCCTTCTCGAAAATCCCCAGCTGTTCGAGCATGACAGTTTTACCAATCTCCTCCATGCAGTATTTCATTTATCTGAAGAACTGATCGCCCGGGGAGAGTTTGGCGGTCTCCCGGAGTCGGATTAGATCATATTTCCGGGGATATGACCCGGGTATACAGCCAGGCCGTGATCGAGTGGCTTGTGTATATGCAGCACCTGAAAAAGAAATACCCGTATCTCTTCTCGCTGGCAATGAGGACAAACCCGTTCGATACGAATGCATCACCGATTGTGCGGTGATGCGGTTTTTACCGGTTATTCAGATCTTTCAGGATGCATGCAATTGATACATGGGCAGATAAGATTCTGAACTGAATTTTACCGTCATGGCTACATCCATGAGATATGTGGACAATTTTTAACCACGAAAATTTTTTGAATTATTCCGACACGGCGAGAATATTTTCAGGCCAGGTAAGCGCCGTCACAACCCTGAATGAGATGCCCGGGAGGGATTGCTCCCTGACCGTCTCTCTTAACTGTTTTTTTGATAAACAGGCCGCTCCCTCCAGTCCGGCTCGTTTCAATAACGGCCAGTCTCCTCGTTGTGGTTGCAATATTGAAGGCAGCGTTCACGTCGGCATGCGCAATATGGCCACAGTGGGGGCATTCGAATCGTTTGCGGGACCTTCTTCCATAATTACCGCACCGGCTGCAGCGTTTCGATGTATATGCCGGGTTTACATAGATGACCTCGATTCCCCGTTCGTTCGCCCTTTTCTCTACCAGACGCTGGAGGGAGTAAAACGATCCGTTATCAAAGGAGAAATTATACTGCCCCTCGAGTGTTTCGTGTCGGGAGTAATTTGTGGAAAAGAGCTTTTCAAATTTGATACCCGACCCGAGCGACTCTGCAAAGGAGACGATCTGCCGGGAGATAGTATTGATGGCAGTTTTGAAATTTTTCCGTTCGCGGGTTTTTAACTTTTTAAGTTTCCAGAGTTTTCCTTCTTTCCATAATTTCGTGCAGTTTTTCAATGAATGACTGTGATTGTAGTGAATATTTTTCCCCAGTTTCATTACTTTCCCGCTGATCGGGTCGGCGGCGACCGCCACATGGCCGGTTGTGTTCAGATCAACACCGATCCAACGAGTTGCTATGAGTCCGGATGGATGAACTTTGATCACCTTCCCATCGTCTAACTAATTCAACTGCAGTACGAAATGTCTGAATGGTAAAACAGATTCTGGTGTACATCCTCCTTTCCCAATAGTAAATAATTGTCTGAAAAGGAATATATCTTGTGGTCAAAAAGAGCCCGGATTAAAAAAAGAATGATTAATCATGGATTTATCCTCCCTGTCACGCCTGGTTACACGATAACGATGTACGCGATCAATGACAGCAGGAACGCAAGCAGCAGCATTGCAAGGGAAAGGGGTGCGACAAACACGAGCATGGCATTGACCGTACTTGCCAGCTGGGAGATCGTGTTGGAACCAAAGACGACAATACGCTCGCAGTGTGCAGTGCTCCCCGCAACTTCCGATGGTGCAAGATCATCGAGTGCAGCCCGGAGCGCCTGCATCACAAACGGCAGGAATTCAGCAACCGGTACGTTCATGCCCACGGGATTTTTTCCGGTTATCGTATTTACGACATGCGTGTCGGTAGTCATCACTTCGGCATGATCAACGATGGTCAGGATTTGTTTTAGCAGTTCTTCCCGCACACCTTCTGCCATATTATTGCCATCAATGAGTACATATGCCGTACGCTGGTCTTTTACCTCGATAACGAGCACCTGGACCCCGAGGTCCCCGAATCCCTGTTCCCTGCGGTACGGGAGCGTAACATGGGCAACTCCTGTCCTGAATGAGTACAAAGGGGTGCTGCGGCACACATCCATTCCTTCTGCCGATGCATGCTGGTACTCTGTTGCAGTCAGCGTGGCAAGGAGAACCGGGGATGAAAGGTCTGTCATGCAGTTGTGTGCATCCACGACCCCCACATGGGGGAACCAGCGGTGACCCTCGGCCATGATGGTCATACCGATTGAAAAATCAAGATCTTCTGTCCGGAGAGGTGAACGGCTTGTCACCAGGAGTACCGAGTCGCCGAACCGCTGGTAGAGCACGTTCACGGAACCATAACTGAGGCGCCCTGATTTGCCAGCGACGCCGGAATAAGAGACACCGGTTTGCGATTTTTGCATCGCGTCAATCACTTTGTCTATTTCTGATTCTGAAACGAGGTTGAAGTCATGCGTCGCACACCCGTGCGCTACGAGAGTTTCGTCCTCAAAGTTATCATGCAGTATTTTGGGAAGGTTGCCCCCGCCAATTTCCCCCATGGGTCCGGGATGCAGGTTGGGGATGGTAAAAATTATGGGTTTCTTATCCGTCCTGTGGAAAAAGAAGCTCACCTGCGGAACAAATATTTCCTCGCCAATCTCCCGGAAGAATTTTTCCATCCCTTTGGACCCGTCTGTCATATGCGCAATAAATGCATTGATAAACGCCAGTCCCCGGATTTTAAAGGCACGCTTGAGAGGACGTTCAATCATCCAGATAAGGATGGCAAACCCGAGCCCGAAAACGATATGGAGTACCAGTGCAAGGATACCAAACGATGGCGAGAAGACAATTATACCGGCAAGGATGCCAACCCCGCTCTGGGTAAATGCCGGAAACCACATCCGTGAAATCCGGTAATCAGCAATCGCGACCAGGACTAACAGGCGAAGGCCAAAAATAAATCCCAGTGAGATTGCGTAAAACAACGGGATGAGCTTAACTGACGATGCTAAAGAGATATAGGTAATAATTACGCCAAACACTGTACAGGTAAGCGCGAGAAGAGCTGACCGGTTCCAGGTCATAGTTTTACCGTTGTACTCAATGATTGGCTTTGTCAGCGCAAGTGCGACAAGCGCCGGTATGGTAAAAGCCAGTGTGCCCGAGAATGGCAGGGCTGAAAATGGCAGGATTACCCAGGCCCTGACTCCGGCACCATCGATCAGGAAACCAAGGATGACGATAAGGAACAGTGATCGCTGCCAGGACGGGGCGGTAAAAATATACCGGGCGAGCTGGCCGAGTTTCACATCACTGTCCTGGGCCATTAAATGAAACCTCCGAGGACCATCTCATGACGGTCAGGAAGTGACAGGATTTTGCTGCTGGCATAGGTTATCGGGCGGGAGTAAAATGGGGCATTGAGGGTGAGCGTCTCGTATTCCCCGCCTTCTCCGGCCAGGTTTATGCGGTGAACCGCAGCGACCCGTTTTAACCTCTGGATCAGGTCCTCATTAACCTGTGCACCCAGGAAATGTTCATCGAGTCCCGCAGCAGCGGTGACAATGATGATGGAATCCATACGTTGTGCAACCTCTCTGAGGAGCATCTCAGTATCCATGTGCCAGAGCGGGGTGAACAAAGAGATCCCGAGCCGGTCCGTGATCGCTTTCACCCGTTCTGCCTGGTATACCGAAGCAACGGCTCCCGCTATCACCCCTTCCACGTCAAGGCTGGCAAGGCCCTGCTCAAGGTCAGCGAGTTCCTCTTCCTTGCGCCCGTGTGTCGGGATCTCGTGGTATTTCATCCCGGCCACTTTTGCAATGGCAGCAACAGCATCAAGGTTTGCAGAATGGAACATGTAGGAGTCCCGGTTTTGAGGGCGGGCAGTGACGATATATTCAACGTCTTTACCGGTGTCCAGTGCTTTCTGGATAGAGAGGATCGAATCTTTGCCACCGGAAGTGAGTGCTGCCCAGCTCATGATCAGTCATTCCCCGGCGGATTTTTTAATATACCGAATGCCTTCTGGTACCGGATCTCCATACTGTTCCAGTCAGAAAGATGGGTCTGGCACCCGGGATGTTCGACAACAAAGGAGGCAGTGACCGTCCCAATCCTGCAGCAGGTGAGGGGGTCATACCCCCGGACATAAGCAGACAGGAACCCGGCCCTGTACGCATCACCGGCACCGGTCGGGTCTGCCAGATTGACTAAAAGCGCGGGTATTACGTGCCTGTGGCCTCCTGTGTAGAGTGTGCTGCCGTCACCGCTCATCGTAAAAACGGCAGTTTCCACCTGGCTTATGAGCGTATCCTGTGTTACGCCCAGCGTGGTGCACATCTGCCGGACTTCGTGCTGGTTGGCAAAAAGAATGTCGGTATTGGCAAGGATTGTTTCGAGTTGTTCTTTTGTGTACCAGAAAACGTCCTGCCCGGGATCAAACGAGGTGAATTCACTTCTCTGTGCAACCCGGCAATTGAATTCCGGATCTGCAGTCGCCATATGAACAAATGGAAGGGACGGCGCTTCTGCAGTGGCAAATGCCTTTGATGCACCCCATTCAAAAAACGTCATCTGGTCCCCGGTATCATCGGTGAACATAAAAGCTGTCGGGGTGTGTGCATCAGGAACAACAAAGAACTGCTGGCAAATCCCGAGACTCTTCATCCAGCGGTCATATTCGCTGCCATAAAAATCACTCCCGATACAGGAAATGAGGGTGACCTGTTCCCCAAGGGATGCGATCCCGGCAGCGATATTTGCCGCTCCCCCGCCAAAATAGACCTGGCGTTCAGATATATGGGTAGAACAATTTCTCTCGGGCAGGTGAGGAACGCGGGAAATGTGGTCGACGGCGGTATGCCCGACAACCGAGATCATAGTTCACGCACTTCCAGCAATTTTAATGGTGTATCCCGCAGGGCTTTTCCCACAACGGATTTTGCGATACGTTCTGCATGTTCGGGAGATTCTGCACGGAACACCTTCATCTCCAGCACCAGCCCTACAAGCGCGGTATCGGCAACAACGATCGCACTTGAGAGCGTCTCCTCACAGTACGGGCAGGTAAGGAACCCTGCTTCGACTTCCACGTATTTTAGCTGCCGGGTTGAGCCGTTTTCCTGCTTCGCTGATTGCAATCCCGATTGCGTCGTCAAGGGATTTGACATCCCGTAAAATCCACGCTGATTCCAGAGTTACCACATAATCAGGCATCTTTTTATCTCCTTACCAGGTCTCCCGGTGCATATGATCTTCCGGGTTCATCCTGCCGGCCCGCTCTGTCCATGGCGACTCCTTTCCCGACTACCAGCAGGGAGACAGGCCGTATATGCGGGGGCAGGTCGAGGATTTCCCGCACTTCATCATCATTAAATGCTCCTGTCCAGCAGGATTGCAGTTTTTGGGCCTGTGCTGCAAGCATCATGTACGTGCAGGCGATGGTCGCATCTTCCAGCCCGTAGAGAATCCCGCGCTCGCCATAGCGTGACATGGAACGGACGTAGTTTGCACATACCACAAAAATTGTGCCTGCCTGTTCCACGTGCACCTGATCGAATGCTGCCTGGGCGAGCGCTGCCTGTACCTCGGTATCGGTAACAACAATGACGTCCCATGATTCAAGGTTACCTGCGCTCGGTGCGGTACTTGCGGCGGCAAGGATAAACTCAATCTCAGCCTCGGTCAGGGGGTCACGTTCGGTAGGTGCGTACCGAAGAACGGCTTTTAAGAAAATCCAGAAACTCAGAGGATTCCATGTTGTGTTAAAACCTGCCAGGCTTCCTGTGCCGGCGTTGTGGATGCGCTGATTGCGACAGCGATCTTTTCTGCTGCCTGGTCCTGCTGGTTGCTTTCGACAAGCGAGATCGCCACGTTGAGTGCATCAGTTGCCTTTTTGAATTCTGATTGCCCGGTGCTGTGTGCAGCAAACTGTAGTTCGCTTCCAACTGATTCCATCAGCATGAGCAGCATTCTTCGTCCGCCTGCCCGTTCATTCTCAGGAAATCCCGTTAATGCAAGGCATAACTGGGAGGATATGATAAGTTCGGATTTTGCACGTTCGCCGAACTGATAACTCTTCACTGCAGTACCAAGATCCATACTAACCATAGATGTTGCCAATAAAAGATAATTAGCATTGGGAGCAGTAACGTTCTCAAACCCAATAAGCGATAAAAAACTCAGGAGGGGTGGGATGACCCCTTTTGTTATTCCGGGAACGGATTCGACCGTTGTTATACGACTACCGTGAGGATTTTGCCTTTGCGCCGAGTGCAGAGACTTTTGCCCTGCGCATGCGCCTGCGGATGAGCGGGCTTGCAGTAGATTCATTCAGTCCCGACCCGCCTGAACGGTCGCCGCCGCGTCTTCCTCCGCCACGCCTGCCACCACGTGGACCGCCACGGCCCTGTGCCGCTTCGTCCATCGCATTTACTTTCTTGATGTTTACGCCTGCTTTGAAACGCTGGTTCGGGCCGGGTGTCTTAAGATCGCCTTCACTCTTTGGGACAAGCCTTATCTGTCCTTTTACTCCCTTAACCTGTGCCCATACGGTAGTACCTGTTTTTCCCATGTTAAACTCCTTATCTTATTCTGCTGCCCCACTCATAAATGTTCGCGCCTTTGTGGGGTAGATTATTTTGGTTTTTTCGCAGCAAGTGTTGCGGTAATTTCTTTTTTGAGGATCTCGCTCACGATTTTTCCGTCAACGGATCCCCTTACACGGCCATGACAATTCCCATCAGCGGCCCAACGGAAGCCATACCCTTCTCGCTGATAAAGTCTGCCCGGTCCGCAATAATTTTCCTGACAATTGTCTCGAGATCGGCCCTCGATACCGATGGAGCCATCTTCTCCAGGGCTTCATTACATGCGCTTCCCGAAGCTATGAGCCGGAAGATATCCGGGATTGCCTCTTTTGCCGCCTTCCCGGTATCAACTGCATGGAGTGTGTCTCTGAATGCCTGGTCCGAAATCCTCTTGATGTCTAAACCCTCCCTCCTGAGCTCGGTCAGGGTAGACAGTATCGTAAACGCGGCAAGTTTGGGCTTGATTCCTTCCCTGACCGAGCTGGTCAAAGAGCGGGAGTTTCTCCGATGATGCAAGCTGGGTCGCGTAATTCTTCTCGATGCCGTATGCCTGCACAAAACGCCCGGCCTTTTTCGTGAGCAGCTCGGGTATCGTAACTGCTTCATAACGGGCATCATCGATCAGGACCGGCAATACGTCGGTCTCCGGGTACATGCGGGCTGCTCCCGGCAGCGGGCGCATATAGGCCGTGCTCCCGTTCTCGAGCATCTTCCTGGTTTCTTCAGGCACCGCCCTCTCCGAGAGGGCGAGCCTTGCCCGTGTGATCACCTGGTTTATTGCACAGGCAGCCTGTTTTTCATGTGCTCCTGCAACGAGAACAACCCCGTCCTGCCCGCCTGCACCCATATGCGAGCGGAGGCGGGTGACTTCTTCTGCCGTGATGCCATAGGCCGGGAGTTCATCGGTGTGGAAGATGCCCCCGACCCCGCACTTCTTTGCATAATCCGACATTTCGCTGCCAAGCCTGCGCTCCGGCTGGATTTCCCGGCCTAATATCCCGGCAAATCCTTTCAGAGTGACAGCATATACCTTCTTTGCCTTTTTAAGGACGGTGGATTTTGTATCTCCAAATAGAGAGGTGACGTCGACTCCGGCGGTTGCTTCGATTACTGCCCCCCGGTTCCTGAGATCGTCACGGATAGACAACAGGTTCTGCTGCCTCATCACCTCGCGCCGGACCACTTCTGCGATGAGGTCGAGTTCCTGTACGCCTTTGATCTCAACCCGGGCGCCTTTTGCAATGGATATATTGACGTCCTGGCGGATTGTCCCGAGCCCCCGTTTTACTTTACCCGTGGAACGGAGGACCATCCCGATATATTCTGCAACTGCCTGGACATCTTCAGGTGTGTGCATGTCCGGCGCGGTGGTAATCTCCACGAGCGGGATCCCGAGCCGGTCGAGGCTGAAGACCTCGTCTTTCACTCGCTGCGCCGCCTCTTCCTCGAGGCAGATCGTCTCGATACGCGCCCCGTTTGGGAGTGCTCCGCCGAATGCGACCAGCGCAGTGCGCTGGAACCCGCTGGTGTTGGAACCATCGATCACCAGCTTGCGCATCGTGTGCACCTGTGGGACAGGTGTCATGCCGAACATCTTTGCAATGGTCAGGCAGGTTGAGAGGGCTTCATTGTTCAGGGGCGCCGGCGGTTCTTCGTCGTTTTCAACAAGGCAGGTGGTATCGTAGGTAAGGTACTGGAACTTCCGGTCATGCTTCATCTCTTCCTGTGCAGCCCGGTCGATTTCTCCCATCTCGCTGACGGTTGCCCGGAGGTAACGGAAGAACTCACCGTTGTGTTCAGGGATCTCACGAAGCATGGTCGGGCAGTGGCAGAAGAGCTTCTCCTCAGTGTCCAGCTGCTGGTGAATTTCAATCCCGGCAACAAGGCCGAGTGCCTTATAATCCATGGGGGCTCCTCCGCATGCATTCACCTTTGAGGTTCACCTGCATGAGTGCCGCTGCCTTTGTTTTGTCCTTCTCGTTCCCCAGCACCCACATCAGTTTGACGAGCGCGACTTCCGGCAGCAGGTTGCCACCCTCGATAACCCCGGCATTCAGGAGGTCGCGGCCGGTGTCGTACACGCGGTCGCAGACCCTGCCGTGCATGCACTGGGAAGTCATGACGATAAGGGATCCCAGGTCAGAAAGACGTTTCAGCTGTGGGATGAGTGTTGTGCTGGTATGTCCAAGCCCGGTGCCAGCGATCACGATCCCGTGGAAGCCTTCGTATGCGTCCAGGAGGTCTTCAGACATTCCCGGGTAGAACTGGATGAGGGCACAGTGCGGGTCAAGGGTATCGTTGAGAGCAAGGGTATGGGTTTTGCGCTTCACCGCATCTTTTGAGAGTGTCACGTTCCGGGAAGGATACGCCACCTCACCGATGGGTGCGATATCGATGCTCCGGAACGCGTCCCGTCTGGAGGTGTGCATCTTTCGCACCCGGGTCCCGCGGTGGATACTGCAGGAATCATCGCTTGAGGTAGCGTGCATCACGACAGCCACTTCGCCAAGTCCGCTTGTCGCGGCAGCAGCAGCACAGACGGCATTCATTGCATTGTCACTTGAAGGGCGGTCAGCCGAGCGCTGGGAACCGACAAAGATGACGGGAACGGGAGTATCGATCATGAAACTGAGTGCTGCGGCGCTATAGCCCATAGTGTCAGTACCGTGCGTCACAATTACTCCGGTGGCGCCATTTTGTATCTCTTTGTATACCGCCCGGGCAAGTTCCTGCCAGATGGCCGGGGTCATGTTCTCAGAAAGAATCGTGGCAAGCGGCACGGTCCGGTAGTTTGCGATCTCCTTGAGTTCGGGGATGGCTGTCAGGATGTCGCTTGCATTGAACTGGCTCGTGACCGAGCCGGTCCGGTAATCGATCCTGCTCGCGATTGTCCCGCCGGTTGAGACGATGGCAAGATCCGGGAGGGCCGCGTTCTGGATCACCTCCTGCTGCTTCACCGTGACAGGTTCTGCGTGGGAAATAAACCTGCAACTGTGGGACGGAACACCAATATTGTAACCGGAATCGAGTTTCACGACAGCCATGCCGTCACGTTGTGTGATGTATACCCCGTTCCTCTGTAAGCCCCGGGTACTCGCAGATCACGAGGTCACCGGAGGAAAAATGCGTATTTATGCTACCAGCCCCCGTGCTTTTCCAATCAGGTCGTCTTTTGCCTGCCTGAGTTTTGCGAGCCGCTGGTCGATAAGGGCAGAGTCAGCATCTGCCATTTTCCGGCGTTCACCGATCGCAATTTTTACTGCGGACGGTGCCGGTCCCCCGGAAGCTTTTCTGAGAGCAACGGAATAAGAGACATCAAGCGCCTCGTCAATCTTTTTCTGGGTGAGGCCTTTTAAGGCAGGAGAGATGTCCGGCGCTACCTCGTGCGCAGCACCGTTTAACGTGTCAAGCGAAAGGCTCCCTTTCTGTACTGCCCTTCCGACAATGGAATGTGCGGTGCGGAACGGGAGGCCGTAGGAACGGACAAGGGTATCGGCAAGCTCAGTTGCAGTCGAGAACCCTTTCCCGGCCTCCTCTTTCATCCGGGCAGTATCGAACTCCGCACTCGAGAGCATATCGATGAGCAGCCGTGTGCTCTCTTTGGTATCCCTGAGGCCGCGCCAGACATGCGGCGTGAGTTCCTGCAGGTCGCGGTTGTAACTCATGGGGAGACCCTTTACGATCACCAGGGCAGCGGTGTATGCCCCGAAAACAGACCCGGTCTTGGCCCGCATGATCTCGGCTGAATCCGGGTTCTTTTTCTGGGGCATGATGGAGGACGTGGAGCAGAATGCATCGTCAAGCGAGACGAATTTCACAAACGAGCTCGACCAGATAACCAGCTCCTCACAGAGCCGGCTCGTGGTTGCCATAAGGATAGAAAGCCCGGAAAGTGTCTCTAACGCGAAGTCGCGGGCGGCCACGGCGTCCATGGTGTTGGTTACCATGCCGTCAAAGCCCAGGAGGTCGGCGGTGATTTGACGGCTGATGGGATAACCCGTGGAGGCAAATGCTGCTGCACCGAGCGGGGACTGGTTTACCCGGACGTACGTCTCACTGAGGCGGTCGAAGTCCCGGGAGAACGCCTGCTCGTAAGAAAGGAGGTGGTGTGCAAGCGTAGTCGGCTGTGCATGCTGCATATGGGTGAATCCCGGCATCACGGTGTCGATGTGCTTTTCTGAGAGGGCCATGAGGACCCTTCTGACTTTGAGGAGTGCTGACAACTGTTTTAACAGTTCTTCCCGGACCCTGATCCGGATACAGGTGGCGACCTCATCATTCCGTGAACGCCCCATGTGCATGCGCCCGCCCACGTCAACGCCAATCGATTCGACCAGGAGCGATTCTATCCCTGCATGGACATCTTCGAACCGGTCGTCAAACACTTCTTCGGGAATCCCGTCATCATGGAGCTCAAGCAGGGCCAAAAGAAGCTGCTTTGCTACGTCATGGTCTATGATCTTCTGCTTTTCCAGCATCAGCACGTGGGCAAGATCAACTAAAATATCTGCGTCAGCGATACAGCGGTCTGACCGCATCGATGAGAGAAAGTGCATCATTTCACCGGTCCGCTCTCCGGAAAGGCGCCCCAGCCTCACTACGTCTGTTCGCATCCGTTCACCCTCCTTGGTTTCTGTGATAGTTATTGGTTGTATAGTGATTAAATCCACGCCTTTCGCGCAGCAAGTTCTATCGCACGCTGGACCGATTCGCGGGGGATTATCGTCGCGACCGGTATCCGGACCAGCTGCTCGATCACGCTCGAGAGGATAGGTGCACAGACAATGGCAACCGCTCCCTCGCGTTCGGCCCGGACAGCAGCCACGATCGCATCTTCCATCGTATGGACCGGGTATTCGCGTACCCGGACCCGCTTCGCATCGACTTCCGCTGTTCTTTCCTGAGTAGTATCAAGGACTGACCGGGCAACAATCAGGCCGATGAACTCCCCTTCGGTTGTACGGTACAGTCGGCGCAGGGCCTGTATTATCGCACGCAGCGTGGACAGGTTGGGTGACCGCTTCCCGTGCATGATCTTGTATAACGAGCTCTGCGCAATCCCGCTTTTTTCCGATAATTCCCGGATACTTATCCGGAGGTCGTGGCGCAGGATGTCGTTGAGCGCTCCTACAAATTCCTCATCCGAGGTAAGTGCGGCGCGCGTGAGCCGGTCAAGAGGGTCCATTTGTACCATATAGTAGGTACAATAAGGATAATTCAAGAAAAATATTTTCTTATTGTCCCAATAACCTGGGCAAAAACGGACAGTGGAAGAATTATCCTGCATCCGTATTGTGGACATTTATCCTTTTTTCATGTCCCAATTGTATAATTTTTTTGGGAAAAATATGACAAAAATGGAGTAAAAATGCCCAGATAGTGTAATATTTATTATTCGGGGGACAAAGTTCCCCTTATGAAAGCGATGAAGATTTCGGCAATTACGCTTATAGCGATTGCCTTATTACTGCTCACGGCCGGCTGCACGCAACCGGCGGGAACCCCGGTCCCCACCGCCCAGACGAACGTGGGGATTTTATACAGTAAGGGTGTCGGGCCTATGCCCATGCTCCTTGCCACAAAGCAGATTGACGGGTATATCGCATGGCAGCCGTTTGTCTCGATCGGAAGCAAGAGCGGGATTGGCAAAGTAGTTGCCTATTCCGGCCAGCTGCCCCCTGACCTCAGCAATGTGAACCACCCTTGCTGTATCCTCTTTGCACGTGACGATCTCCTTGCACAGAACCCGGACCTGGTGACCGCGATAAGTGCACTCACGCAGGCTTCCAGCAGGTACATCAATGAACACCCTGCAGAAGCAGCAGATATCGAAGCTGATTTCCTTGTCGGCAAAGGCAATTTCACCTACGGCAACGTAACCGTTTCATCAGTTGATGTGTTAAACGATGCATTCCCCACGGTAAAATATACCAATGACCCTTCTCCCGAATGGATTACCGGGACAAAGAAATTTGTAGCAACAGAAATCGAGCCTGGCTATATCACCGGTAAACTGAAGAATGCGACTGCCGATCAACTCGATGCTGAACTCTTTGCATTCGGGCCCTACCAGAACGCAAAACAGCAGCTTGCACAGGGATCCATCAAGACTCCCCCGAAGGCAACAAAAGCGATTACTATCGGATATCTGAATGGTGATATGCATTCAGCCGCACTCCACATCGCGTTGAAGAAGTGGCAGTACTTCAATGACACGTATGGCGTGACGCTCAAACCGCGTGACCTGACCCAGACCCGTCCCGAAGTGGCTGATCTTATCGTCAACGGTGTTACCGTGGCAGAGATCAAACTGGTCGGGGGAGATGCCGGTCCCCAGGTAATGCAGATGGCATCAACCGATGTCGTCCAGATGGGCTATGTCGGTGTCCCGCCAACCGTTGCAGCAATCGACAAGGGAACTCCTGTCAAGATCATCCATCCGGTGAATACGGAAGGATCCGGACTGGTAGTCGATGTGAATGCTCCGGTCACGGACTGGAAGAGCTTTGTGACCTGGGCACAGCAGCGCTCTGCAGAGGGCAGGCCGTTAAAGATTGCAGCCCCGGGGAAAGGCTCCATCCAGGACGTTATGCTCCAGTATGCCTTAAAGGACAGTAACATAACGTTCAAAGAAACATCCTGATTTATCCTCAGGAAAAAATCCCCACCACCTTTTTCATAGTTCATATGTACACTATTTAGGAACAAAAACTCCATGAACCGCAATCTCTCATTGTCGGGTGTGCTCCAGGGGCGACCGGCGTTAAAGTTTATCCTTCCTGTGGCAATCATTATCGGGTGGGAGTTCCTCGCAATCGTCCTTGACAACCCTTTTATCCTGCCTCGTCTCGAATCGGTGCTCTCTGTTCTGCTCAATCCGACCGTGGATATCCTTGGGAACGGGAACCTGATCGATAATGCGGTAATCAGCCTCGAGCGTGTCGTGGCAGGGTTTATTGTTGCTACGGCACTTGCGATCCCACTCGGTATCGGCATGGGGCGATCCGACACCATTCATGAGTCTTTTTGATTCGGTCATGCAGCTGCTGCGCCCCATCCCGCCCCTTGCCTGGGTCCCGCTTGCGCTTGCCTGGTTCAAAATCGGTCTGGTATCCATGGTCTTTATCATCGGTATGGGTGCATTTTTCCCGATCCTTCTCAATACCCTCGACGGGGTAAAAGGGGTTAAAAAAACCTGGATCGAAGCAGCTGCGATCCTGGGAGCACGCGAGCGCCAGATCCTTTCTGCGGTTATTCTGCCGGGCGCTGCACCCACCATCTGGACCGGAATGCGGGTTGGCTTTGGTATCGCATGGATGTGCGTGGTCGCCGCAGAGATGATGCCGGGAACAAATTCAGGTATAGGGTACCTGATCATGTCCTCCTACAACTGGGGACAGGTCCCGGTGATCATCGCAGGGATCATCGTGATCGGGATGATCGGTATCGTTGTTGATTACCTCTTCAAACTCGTTGAACGGAGCTCGTTCAAGTGGAGGGAACTCGAGCGATGACCCTGATTATCGACCACCTCTCCAAACAGTTTGCCAAAAACGGGCAGGAGATCGTGGATTCCCTGACCGACATCAATTTTGAGATCCGTGACGGGGAATTCATCTGCATCCTGGGGCCAAGCGGCTGCGGGAAGACAACGCTCCTCCGTATTATTGCAGGGCTCGAAAGCCCGACTGCGGGTCAAGTCCTGATTGACGGGACGGTGATCGACCGGCCCAACCAGAAACTCGGGATGATCTTCCAGGACTACTCCCTCTACCCGTGGCGCACGGTAAACGAAAATATTGCCTTTGGGCTTGAACTGCCGCGGTGTCGGAAAAGACCAGCGGGATAAAGCAGGTGAGAAGTATCTTGAACTCGCTGGTCTCTCCGGGTTTGGCAACAGTTATCCTTATGAACTCTCCGGGGGGATGCGACAGCGTGTGGCCGTGGTGCGTGCACTTGCAGTCGACCCCACCGTCCTCCTGATGGACGAACCCTTCGGTGCACTGGATGCGCAGACCCGCAACCGGCTCCAGCACGACCTGCTGGAAATCTGGGACAAGACCAAAAAGACGATCCTGTTTGTGACGCACAGTGTTGATGAAGCGGTGTTCCTTGCGGACAGGATTGTGGTCCTTACCCCCCGTCCCGGGCATGTCTGCGAGATCATAACCGATTGACCATCCCCGCCCCCGGGACCGTACCAGCGTGGAATTTGCAAAAGTACGGCGACATGTCCTTGATCTTATCAACCAGCCAAAATGCACAGTCCAGTAAGGTTTAATACGACACATCTCCATTTTATAAAAGCAGTTTGTGAAGCGTACCGGCATGATGATCCGATGATTTCTGGATGATTATGCCCGCTTTTATCAATATTTCACAGGAGTAGGACGCGATGGTCAGAAAACCGGCAAAGATGTACAGGAACATTTCCAAGAAAGCCTATACGAGACGCGAATACATGGGCGGTGTTCCGGGAAGCAAGATTGTGCAGTTCGAGATGGGAAACCTCTCGCAGGAATTCCCGACTGAAGTAGACCTGATTGTCGAAGAGGCATGCCAGATCCGGCACAGCGCGCTCGAAGCAGCACGTATCACTGTCAACCGCCGGCTGATGAAGGAAGTAGGCAGGTCCAACTTCCATTTCAAGGTACGGATTTTCCCGCACCACGTCCTCCGCGAGAACAAGCAGGCAACCGGCGCCGGTGCTGACCGTGTCTCAGAAGGCATGCGTCTTGCATTCGGAAAAGCTGTCGGGACCGCAGCCCGCGTGGATGCAAACCAGAAGATCCTGACCGTCTACTCCACCCCCCAGTACCTGGAAAAGATCAAGGATGCCCTCCACCACGGCGGCCACAAGCTCCCGACCCCCTCGCACCTGAAAGTGAGCGAGATCAAGGTCAGCGGAAGAATCGTCGCAGCACCGAAGCTCGTCGGTGAGAAGGTCGTTGCAGCACCGGTTGTTGAAGAAGCAGCAGAGGCTGCAGCTGAGCCCGCAAAGGGAGCAGCACCGGCAAAGGGCGGCAAGGCAGGGGCAACCGGCAAGGGCGCAGCAGCCGCAGCAGCCAAGGCAGAACCCGCAAAGGCCGAGGAGAAGAAGGGCGCAGCACACGGCCCGTCTCACGGCAAAGGCGGCAAAGATAAGAAATAATTTTTTTTGGTTTTTCTTTTTTAAAATCACTGAATCTTACAACGCAACCAACGGCTTTTCTCATCATCGTCCGCAGGACTCTTCATCCTTGAGGATACCGGGCATGCATCCATTTCATCGGGCGTGTGCCGCACAGTCACCGGCATCATCTTGGATGGAGCACTGTTGAAGTGAGACCGGATGCCGAGTGTCGGGTCGTAAATACGGAACCGTTTGGCGAGGTCATCAATAACGATGAGGGAGTACCGGCCGCATATGGTAACCTTATCCCTTTTTTGGAAATAATCAATGATGTGTTATGTAAGGAACCAAAACCGCCATTCTTTTCACTTGTTTCAAAGGAACTAATACCTAACATTGAGATCTGCCCACAGAATGCGAATATGTCGAAGAATTGAACTTCGTTGATTACGGAATCGATACTGTTACATTAGAACTAAAAAAATTATTACCTTCATTTACCTTTTGCAGCGGCAACAGCCCTTTTAACCGATTCGATAGTCTGATCGACTGATAGGACCGGTTTGATACTGAAGATGATAAACGGTTGATATTTCAAAAGCTGGGAGTGAAGTGATACTTCGTCCCCATCGGCAATACAGTAACCTGAACCTGAATCACAGCAATTTCCCCAATCTGTGAACAAACCGGCTTTCTTCTCCGCTCTGACCCATTCAAGAAGGGTCATCCACAATTTTGCCTGTTCCTCAGGATTTGTGGGAATGGTTTGTTGATTCTTCCACCACTTAATATAAAATTTAGACATCTTTCAACCTCTCAATTTCATCTGAACTACTCTGACGAATAGTGAATACGACTTAAAAAGAAAGGTGACACTTGGCACCGGTTATCCCTGGCATTCAACTCAGAGTATTTTATACTATTATTCTGAGTTAATAATAATTTTGATGCCGTTGGATTGTGAAAAAGAGGGGTATTCCGGCAAATCAGTTTTTTCCAGGGAATTTATTTGAGTTTCAGGATGACTTCTGAGTGGAGTTCCGGTGGCAGGGACATATTACTGAGAATGCAGGGGAGCACCTGTTTCATTACATCCCTGCCTTTTGGGGTGGTGACAAATTCACAGATCGCCTTCTGACCTTCCGGTGATGAGAGGTAATTCAGGACCATTTCCTGTCCCTGTGGCGAGGCAAGATATGAGGTGATCATTTTTTTCATGGGGTCGATGGTTACCATGGTTTGGGGCTCCTTGGGTTGCTTATGGGGGTTGGGCGGGATGCGGGATAAAGGGGATGGAGCAGAGGGGGTTTTGTGGCCAGCTCGGACGCTGGAAGCGTGAGAAGAAAACGAAGGTTTCTTCGAGGGTGTTTTGCGGCGAACCGGGTGGTTCTGCTTAAACCGGTATTACTAAAAAAAGTGAAACGAAAAATTCCTACCGGTACTTTTTCCCGTCATTCTTTTTCGTTGGCACATATTTGAGGAGCTGGTTACCAGGTGCGGGAGATTGCTGATCAGGTGATATTGTCTGCGCAGGAGATTTCCGAGGAGACCGTGGTTCAGCTTTTGCGAGTTGTGCCGAACTTTTATGGGGAGCAGGTTTTCTCGTATCTGCTTGTTTCTTTGGTGTCCCGACAGATGGTGCCTGGGATTCTGGATGAGGGGGAAGTGCCTTTTCCGGATTGACGGGGAGTGTCGTTTGTTCAGGTTTCTCGTGGGCTGGTTTTCCTTTTCTTGCAATTCCCAGCCGTGTTTTATATTTGCTTAAGTATTGGAACAGTTTAAGAAAGGACTCTGCCTCATCCCGGAGCGTGTGCTCGATCGGTTTGAATTCCTTCTTTTCATACCACTTGTTGATCCGACCGGCATCGGATTTTTTCGATGAGAACGTATCGAGACGGGCTCCGGCAAACCGCCCATCATTCAAAAGAACGAGGACTGGCCCGAGATCCAGGCGGGGTCGCTCGTAATATAACTGGTGACTGGTAACCGGCGGCAGATGGTATTTTTTGCATTTCGCGATGATCATCTCATAGGCATAATCGAGATGTATCCCCACCGGAATAAAATGCGTGACCCGCACTTTCGGATTGAAAAACTGGTTGTAAAACGTAGTCACGATACTTTTTTCGGAACTCTCCCACTCTTTGAGAATCGTTAACTTCTCCAGCGGTTCACCGGAGGTCAAATCGATCTTCTGGTATTGGATGGTGATTAAGGTATCAGTCGCGGGATCGGACTTTTCCCCGGTGTGATATCCTTCCATTGCGAAATAGTAGGCCGGCATAGACTGATCTTAATACAAGAGATAAAATCCTTTTGCGTGGTTTTTCATGCGATCCGATTACCGATGTGGTATTCATCTCACCTCAACTATCGGAGCCCTCCTCTCCACACAAGCGCTGTCGGGAATAGCGATCGAGGGGTTGTGCGAGGGGCTGATGCAGAAGGCGTTTAGTGGGGAACTGGCGGCATGACCCCGCTCACGCATATTCCCTGAAAAGTCTACATCGAGTCTGCACGCCCGGATCGTGGATGAGTGACGGGGATGCCTTTGAGAATAGAGAATACGAAGAAAAATATGAGAAATGAAAATGGGATTATGCTTCCTCTTTCCGCTGAATTTCTTGGCATCGGTCTTCACTGCTACGGGAGCGGTCTTTGAAGCGGGGGCAACTGCCTTCTTTTCCTTGTTTGACGTGGTTATCACTTCCTTTTTCAGTGGTTTTTGTTCATTGTGGTTTTTGCCACTTATTCATGTTCTTTTGGTACCGGGATATACGCTTTGTCCCTGTGCCGGAATTTAAACGATTTTAAAGGGGTATTTTTGTGGACAGGGGGCAGGAAACGCGCCGGGGGATTTGAGGACGCGGGCCCGGACAACAAGAGAGGTGGTATTCCCCACCCCCCAATTCGGGGTCATTTCGGGCTTCTTTTGGCAGAAAACGACACTTTGGATCAACATCAGGTTGCACAAAATGGCGAATTCCGGCATACGATCCTGAAATACGCGGTTATTGCCTGATTTAAGGCAAACAGACGGCAATTTATTGAAGAAAATATACGTCAATGGATGCCTTTGGGAGGCAAAAAGTGGGGTGCATGGGGGGGTAGCACGGTCGTGGGGAAAGGACGACCGTTTTTGGGTAGACGGGTTTAACCATCAGGATCACCCCTGACGATTGCTCCACACCACAATTCCCCACACCATGACGATCGCTCCCAGCGGGGCATACTGGTGGGGGGCTGCCTGGGTCTGATGTTGTACCTGGGGGACCTCCACCTCACTCCAAAAGCACAAACCAGAAATATACAAAAATCATAGGCATTCCTGATGAAATACACTAAATTTCTGGCAGCCACGGTCGTGCTAATCGTGTGTATGCTCTTTGCCGGCTGTACAAGCCCCACAGAGGCAAGGATTAAACCACTCGGGACACCCGCGCCGGCACTGCCCCCGACAACAACCTACCCCTCAACTGCCACGACAGTATCCACGCCACAATCATTGGAAACCCTTCCTTACGAACAAAATGTTGGAATCCAGGTCGAGAAACAACGACCGGATGCTTCCATTCACCTGCTGTTCAAAGGTGGCCAGGGAGAAGCGTATGTCCAGAATATCATGATGCGGGTTACCCGTTCTGATGGAACCGTTGAAGAAAAATACATGAACGGCATTACCGTAAAGCCCCGCCGTTATGATGAGCTGGTTATGGACGGTACAAGAGGTGTTGACCAGGTTGAAGTGTTTATCACCAGCCTGGGAAAAACCTACAAGGTATATGACAGCCCGGTTGCGTATCCCCAAATCTGATTATCTTTTTTTAAATAATTTCGGAAACCCGGGGAAAGGAGAACACCATTTTTTATTACCCGGGATTCATTCCCTCCAGGGGACGGTTAGAAACCCTTTAGTTCAGGTGTCAGGGCGAGGGCTTATTGTATCGTAAGGATTCCACCCCGGATTTCAGGTTCTTTGACGGCCATGGCCGGGTTGGTCCTGACCTCCCGTACGCCAACTCTTTTTAGATTTTCCATCGGTATGCGGGTAATAATCTAACCGATAGTTATAAATTAACCAAGAGTTAATTTTAATTTGTGATGGTGATGAATAACAAAAAATGACTGAAATTTCCTATCAGTCCCGGTCATAAAAAACCGGTTGGGCAGTTTTCCGGCATCCTTCACCTGTCGCGGGCAGAGGTCCGGAAGGAACCGACAGAGGAGAATTAAATTATGGTTATTATTATCAAAAAGAAGGTCTGGAGATTCAGAGGGAGGAGGTATATATGAAAAATTCCATGGTTACCCTGACACAGGAAATCAAAGAATCGCTACGAGGAACGAAGATCGCTTTCCTTGCAACATCGTCAAAAAAAGGCATTCCCAATGTTGTCCCGATCGCGGCGTTCAAGGTACTGGATGACGGGACGATGCTCATCTCGGACCAGTTCTTCAACAAGACGCTTGCAGAACATGCAGGAGAACCCAAAGATCGCCCTGTCGTGGTGGGGGGACAAAGGCGGTTTCCAGATCAAGGGGACAGTCACTATCCACACGAATGACGAGATCTTCAGGCAGGACGTTGCCTGGATGAAGGAGAGCTGGCCCAAATTTGTGCCCAAGTCTGCAGTGCTCGTGAAGATCACTGGTGTGTATGCCGTTAAACCGGGCCCCGAACCGGGAAGAAGATCCTCTAATCCGGAGATTGAAAGCAGCCGGCCTTCCCGTGAAAATATCCTGAAAAGAACATGGCCTGGCTGCTAAAAGACAATCGCATCTGCAGATGGGACACTTGCAAGAATGACCCGGAAAAATCCGGCGACTTCAAGGGAGGAAATCTCATGAAAATACAATCACTGAAACTGGTTTATTTCTCACCAACGGGGACAACAAAAGCGGTTGTTCAGGGAATTGCACGCGGAATTGATCAAAGCAATGTTGAATTGCTGGATATTACCCGGCCGGATGCGAGAAAACAATCATTACAAACATCGGAACATGAATTACTCATTATCGGCGTGCCGGTGTATATGGGAAGAGTGCCGGCACTTTTTACCGAATGGCTGCATGCGATTAAAGCTCATAATACACCCGCTGTCTGTGTTGTCGTTTATGGTAACCGGGCGTATGAAGATGCTCTCATCGAACTGAAAGATATTCTGACTCAACGTGGATGTAAACCGATCGCCGGTGCAGCTTATATCGGGAAACATTCATTTTCCAACGACGAAACACCAACGGCTGAAGATCGTCCGGATGCAGGCGACTTACACCACGCAGAATCATTCGGGCGAAAAATACAGGAAAAACTCAACACCATTCCATCAGTTGACCAGATCTCTGAGGTAACTATACCCGGCTGTCATCCTTACCGGGGAGAACCGTGTCATCCTTACCGGAGAGATTCGAAGTTCTGGAATGTTGATTTTATTGCGGTCAGCGATGCAGTGTGTCCAGTGTGGGATCTGCGCAGAAGGATGCCCGGTCGGTGCAATCGATCCCAGAAAACAGTCAGGGCGATCGATACGGAAAAATGCATCACCTGTTGTGCCTGTATCAAGCACTGTCCCAAACACGCGAGAACGATAAAACCCGGCCTGGTCAGGGACGCTGCGTTGCGTGTAAGTACCCTGTATAAAGAGCGAAAGGAGCCGGAATTCTTTGTATGAATCGTGACTGAGCGAAACAAAGACATACCGGGAGACTAAAACGACGGGAAGGGAAACAGATTAAACCACTTCTCATATCAGGTTACATGATAGATCAGAGTTATTTGTGAGGAATTACTGCCATGGGTATCACCGAACGAAAAAAACGGGAGAAGGAACAACGGAAAAAGGAGATCCTTGATGCAGCGGAGACCCTTTTTTTCTCCCGTGAATATGATGACGTGTCGATGGATGAGATCGCCACTATCGCTGAACTGAACAAGGCGACACTATACCTCTATTTCAGGAATAAGGAGACCCTCTTTTCAGCCATTGTACTGCGGGGAATCCGCATTCTGAACAAAATGTACCAGGAATGCATGGAGACACAGGTTCCCGGCGTGACAAAAGTAGCTCTTCTGGAAGAGACCTATTACCGCTTCACCCGCCAGCATCCGGACTACCAGCGGCTGATAAAGTATTACGGGGTGGAGAGATTCAATAAAGAAAATCCTGGTTTTGCCGAGATTCAGGAAGAATTCTCCATGAGCCGCAGCTTCTGGCAGGATGCCATCCGTGAAGGCATGGATGACGGGACCATCCGCAATGACATTGACCCGTTCCTGTTAACCATATACCTGATGACCACGCTGATGAGTGTCCTCTCGTTAACCCGTCCATGGCTGTATGCACTTGACCAGGAAGGAGTCAGTCATGAAACATTCGTGAAAGAATTCGCCCGGTTTATTTCACCCGCTGTTTCCACCGGGGTGAAGCCCGATACGGTACCAGTCAGCCAGGGCGGGCGCCCGTCCGGATCATTGTTCTTCTCCATGGATCCGGTTCACTGGTGAACGTACAAATGAAGAAGCTAAAAAAAGGTCACGCAGTAAAAAATGAGCGATAAGCCCACGCGGTTGTGAGGATATTTATGGAACATAGTGCACGATTCAATACCGGCTCCCTCTCCAAAGACTATCCGCGCCCACGGGACATTCCGGAACATGCTCTTCTTGTTGTAGTCCATAAGAACGAGATCTGTCTCGGATCCGGATGCGATCCCACAATTTTTATGCCGCCATCCCGGGAGATAACGGAGTCTTTTGATGATCATATCCAGTACCTCGGGAAACCTGGGCACGGTACCCTGTTATGTTCTTGATATTCACAAAAAGGACCAATGCCCTGATGGAGTTACCCTGTGCGGCGTTCGGGACCTTGACGACAGGATCCCGGATGAGGAACTCGCGATTGCCGGTCTTGCCGTCCAGATAGCCGATTACAACCGGACCACCCGGTTCTGCGGCCGGTGCGGGACGAGAACTCTCTCCTCGCAGACCGAGCGTGCAAAGATATGTCCTTCCTGCCACTACGTAACCTATGCCCGCCTCTCTCCGGCAATCATTGTCCTTGTAAGGAAGGATGAAATGATCCTGCTGGTTCGCGGAAAACAGGCTCCCGCAGGAAGGTTCAGCCTTGTGGCCGGGTTTGTCGAGCCGGGTGAGACAATCGAGCATGCAGTGCACAGGGAAGTAAAAGAAGAGGCCGGGATAGAAATTTCCCATGTCCGGTATCTGGCAAGCGAACCATGGCCGTTTCCCAACTCGCTGATGATCGGGTTTGTAGCGGATTATGCCGGGGGGACCCTCAGGCCGGATGGCATTGAGATTGAGTCTGCCGGATGGTTTGACCGCGACAACCTCCCGGACTTTCCGTCAAAAATCAGCATAGCACATGCACTTATTGACGGGTGGATCTCCGGAAGCCTTCCGGAGCACTAGTACTGGATGGTGACTTGCGATCCGGGCAGGACCATAGAACTACCGGAACGTTACCGGGTTAATGGGCGGAGTTTTTCACCCGGCGGGGAGGGTGTCACCTGCTTTGCACAGCTTCCCGGTGTCTCTGATGAAGGATACATGAGGGAGTAATCATTTCATACCCGGATCCCTGTGATAATACCCCCAGATAGCAGTCGGGTTCGATACTCTGGTGAGGTTTTGCGGTCATGTTCATTTCGTGACGGCCACTTGGCCCCGGGCTTTCTCCATCATGTTCCGGGCAAACGCTTCCGCATTCCTGAGGTCTTCGGCATCGGGCTTGCCCTTGTTCAGCCCCCCGAAATAGTGTAAGAAACTGTTCGTGTTCCACCCCGCACACCCGAATTCACCGATAACCGTGTACCCTTTCGCCTTCAGTTTTTCCCGGATCTGCTGGTGATTCTTTTCGATGAATTCCCTGTTTGCAATGAAGGCCGGGGCCCCGTAGGTTGAGAAGAGGAAGGCTTTCTTATCGCTCACCTGTGGCAGCCGGTCGGCAAGGTCAAGGACGGACGGGTCGAATGTCGCGCTGTAGATCCCCGAGCCGAAGCCGACAAGGTCGTACTCCGCGATCTCTTCGGGCGTAACCTGCTGCGGTGTTTTTACCGCTGCACCAAGCACGTTTGCACAGGCGTTTGCGATCTTCTCCGTATTGTTGTGATGGTAGGAGAACACGACCACGAGTGATTTCATGTCCGGCGATTCTTTGAGATTATTTTTTATTTTTTCCATTGCTTTCACCTTTCCTAATTTATTCTCCTGTGGCGGACCCGGAAACAAGTGCAGACGGGTTAAACCCTTTCACGATCAGCCAGACCGCCATCACCATCTCCTGCAGGGCCAATGGAAACTCCAGAACTATCTCGCTTGTTGAGAGAGGACCAAAGAAACCGAACAAAACCAGCAAACCTGCAGCCAGATAGGGTATGATTGCAATGAGACCCCAGCCTGATAACCACCGGGGAATGAGGTTTGTCTGGTACAACAGGTAATAGAACATCAGGGCACCCAGACAAAAGACGATTGTCTGAACAGGACCAATCAAATCATGTCCTTTTAGTACTACAGCGCCCAGGGTTTGAAAATACGAAGCATCCGGAGTTCCTGCTTTCACATATTCCTGACTTACGGGTATGAGGAACAGCCAGACAATTGCCAGAATAATATACATAACGGTCTCAAGCGCCCCCCTGAAAACAACATACCCGAGAGCCAGGACTTCATTATATTTTTTCAGGAGGGGAAACATCATAACGGGAACCATAGCGAGGGCAAGGCCCATAATTAACACAAAGAGGGCTCCTGCTATGATCTGAATTTCATGTGCAGAAACGTTAACAAGAACATCTGAACCCCCAAGAACAGGTCCCGTTAAAACAAGACTGAGCATGCCTGCAACCGTCCCGACAATATACAATACTCCCACAATTCCTGCGGTCTTATTGATTGAATTCATTTTTTGTCTCCTTTGAATGGGGAATGCGCCCGTTCATTGTACAGATAGCCAATAACTATTCCAAGAACGAAAAACCTTGCTGCATTAAACATTACGCCGATGAGGAAGTAATACAAGGCATCAAAAGAATTACTCATCCCAAAAAAACTTTGAGGGACATCGATCAGGACTACGGCAATTATCAGGGCGATGAAACTTAGTATCCCGGATTTCAGAATTGGATTCTTTGACGGAATCTTATCAAAATAAAAAAGCAGGATATAACTGACACAGAATCCGATAATCATTCCCATAGGCAAAGAGTAAACCCAGACCGTCTGTATGCTCCAATCTGAATAGGCAGCTCTATACTCCGCAGCGATGGGAAGCAGGGAAGTTGCGATGGTAGTTGCCCAGAAAACCAATCCTCCCCCGATAGTCAGTTTGAACAGCTTCTTTGAGAGGATGGTCGGGCCTGCTTTTAGCATTTTGTTTGTCATTTAAATTTCTCTTACTATATTAAATTTTATTGTTGTGCCCCACCGTTATGACGACATTTCCTTTCTTGTGCCCTTGTTCAACATACCGGTGGGCCTCGACGATCTGTTCCAGCGGATAAGTCTCTGTTGATGACCGGTTTTATCTCTCCTGCCATTTTCATCCACTTCCTTTAAGACAATGTTGTGACAGGGCCGGGAAAGATTTTTTGGCACTACCGGCCTAAGCAGAGTCCCATCTCTTCTCCGGTATTTCCGTTTCAGAAAACCGGCAATTATCCGGTCCGGGTGGCGTTGCTCACGTTTCCTGGCGTATGAAAAAGAATGTTGTCGAAGATTATACATCCCGCTTTGATAGTATGGGAGTATGCTTTTTCCAGATATTGATGTCCCGGGCATGATCAAAGTAGAATTTTGATTCCTCGGGTTGCCTCATCTCCTTATAACAGATACCGATGTGATTCCATGCATCGGCATTGTTGGGCATCAGGTTTGCCACCATCTTGAATGTCTGAATTGCCGACTTCAGATATTTGTTACTCATGGTCTGCACACCAATCATTTCGAGTGTCGTACCAAGGTTGAAAAGGAGTTCCGGGTTATCAGGTGAAAGTTCAATTGCCCGGGATAATGATTTAAGCGCATTATTAGTGTCCCCCATATCACGGTAACAGAGACCCCGGTCATTCCATACATAGGCAAGCTTATCGTCAATTTCCAGCGCTTTATCGAAAGCAGCGAGTGCTTCGGTATAATTTTTTTCTTTCGTGTAGAGGCTAACCCCTTCTTTGTAATATGCGGCGGCTTTACCTGATGCTTTGCCGAGAATCTTGCCGAACAGCCCTGCTGGTTTTGACGTTTGCCGGGATGCAGTATCTGCCTTATTTTCGATGGCATCGTTAGTTTCATTCTGAATCATGACATCCCTGAAGGTGGCAGTAACATCTCTCATAATCCCGACTGCGGCGATAAAATTTCCCTGCATGTCATATAACGGCATGGCTTTTGACCAAAGCGTCCATTCAGCCCCATCCTTATTTACCCCCTTGGTTACCGCGATAACCGGGCCTTTTGCAACCCGGCTGATTATCTGATATCTCTGGTCCTTAATCACCTCGTCCGGTTCAAATACGAGGTCTATAAGCATTTTTCTCCTGGTTCCAAAAAAAGGAACCGAGTAGAGATAATCGCTTTTTCCTACCATGTCGCCTGCTATCGTATCGGTCAGCTGTTCCATTGCAGTATTCCACGCAACAACCTTTCCTTCAATATCGATGGCAAAATACGGTTCTAAGGAAAAATTGATCATATCGGATATGATTTTCCTGGATGTACCGAGTTTTTTCCCGATATACTTGCCTTCAACAGCGGTTTTGACCTTTTCGACCAGGTCATGGAACAGCTTCTGCGGGTCTTCTTCTTTTTTTAAGAAAAAGTTCGCACCATAGTTTATTGCATCGATTGCTGTACGTTCATGTCCGACCCCGGTAAATATAATCACGGGTGTGGTGTCTCCTTTTGACCGGAGAATTTTTAAAAAATCGATACCATTGATGTCCGGCAGACTGTAATCCACAATAATAGCATCAAAGGATTTTTCAGTCAGTATCTTAAGTGCCCCGGTTGACGATTGTTCGGTGTGAACACGTATTTCGCCAGATCGTTCTATGAACGGTTTTAGTACTTCCAGTAACGCAGGTTCATCGTCTATCAACAGAACGGAAAGCAATGTACATCTACCTGATTATTCTATTACCAGTTATCTGGAGAAATACCTTTAGGGATTTTGTCACGTCTTATCAAACCCCTGAACTATACCTAACAATAAAAATAGCCCGAATGCGAAACCGATGAGAAGGTGAAAATTGGCTGCCAGAGTAGAGCGACGCTCCAAGAATGAAAAAAATGATGCCTGATACAATTCCGATGATAACTGCATACCCAATTCCCATACCCAAAAATCGTCAGGGCAGATGCAACAAGGAATCCGGCAAACATCCCCATCAATTGGGCGAACCTGTATTGTTTAAAGGTCCTATTATTCGGTATGAACTTTTTAAAATCCAACAAATCTTATGTAACCGTACGTAATTCCGGATAATAAATTTTCAGATTTATATATCCTGTCATGATACCGTTCTGGTTTATCGTCTTTTTATGAGATACTTCCCGATCCCTATATTATCCTGCTCTTCTCAGTACACATAAATGAAACCACCGGACGATACCGCCATCTCCGCTGCACTCGCTGATGCCACCTTCCGGGCGTACCGCGAGGCCGTCATCCGCCTCCCGCCGGATGTACTGCGGGTGATCCGGAATGCAGCCGTTGCCGAGACAAACCCGGTAGCCCGCGGCGAGTTTGCCAATATCTTAAAAAATGTCGAATCGGCAGAAAAGCTCGGTGTGCCGATGTGCCAGGACACCGGTGTCCCGGTTGTCTACCTCACGATTCCTCCCGATGTCCCGCTCACCCGGGGCCTGTATGCAGCTGTTGCTGATGGTGTCCGCCGTGCAACCCGGGAAATACCCTTGCGCCCCAATGTGGTTGACCCGCTCACGCGGCACAATACCGGGGACAATACCGGTCCGGGGATGCCGGCAATTCATGTCCAGCCCGGTGACACGTTTACCGTCACTGTTCTCCCGAAGGGTGCGGGTGCAGAGAATGTGTCGGCGATCACGATGCTGCTGCCCTCCCACCAGTACGGGATCGAGGGGTTCATTGTCGAGACGATGCTGAAGGCTGGGGGAAGGCCCTGCCCTCCGGTCGTTATTGGCATCGGGATCGGCAGCACATTTGATGGTGCTGCTGCGCTGGCAAAAGAAGCGCTCCTGCTGCCCATAGATACGATGACGCAGTTTGAGGAACAGATCTGTACATCGGTAAACCTGCTCGGGATAGGCCCGATGGGACTTGGCGGCGATACTACCGCACTTGCCGTAAAAGTGAAGACCTCCGGCTGCCACACGGCATCGCTGCCGGTTGCGGTCAACATCCAGTGCTGGGCGAACCGCCATGCAACGGTGGAGGTGAAGCGATGACCACCCCGCCCGTTCACTTCCATACCCCGCTGGGAAAAGAAGTGCTCGACCTCCGTGCCGGAGACCATGTCGAGACTCTCCGGTATTGTCTATACAGCCCGCGACGAGGCACATATCCTTATGAAGGCAGAAGGTATCCCGTTCGATCCGGTGGGGGCGGTAATCTACCACTGTGGACCGGTCATAAAGGACAATAAGGTCATCGCTGCCGGCCCCACCACTTCAGCCAGGATGAACGAACTCTCCGGTTTCCTGATTGAAAAAGGAGTGCGGGCATTCATCGGCAAAGGGGGCATGGGTGCCCTTGTACGGGAACAGCTGAAAAACCGGGGCGTCTACCTCGCATTCACCGGAGGCTGTGCTGCACTTGCCTCCTCTCACATGACCGTAAAAGGAGTATTTTTCGAAGATCTCGGGATGGCAGAAGCGGTCTGGGTGATCGAACTTGACCATCTGCCGCTGGTGGTGGGTATCGATGCACACGGCAACGATCTCTTTGATACGGTCATGCAGCGTGCGAAAAAGGAATATTTGCAGATCAAACACGGTGAGACCCGGAAGGGCTGACATAAAGAATAGGTTTTTTTCACCCGCGCTGCTATAGTATACGATAGGACACTTCTCATGAAACTCGCCATTGACGAGACCCGGTGCAAGGGTTGTAATCTCTGTACGAAGGTTTGCCCGTATAAGATTTTCAAGGAAGGCAAAAAGCTCAACCGTAAGGGAATAGCCATACCGGAACTGGACCGTCCCGAGCGATGCGCCAACTGCCGGCTCCGGAACCTTTACGGGCGCACACTCTGCGGTGTCTGCCAGCTTACCTGCCCGGACCAGGCCATTCACTGGATCGAGGAAGAGCCGTACGAACCTCACAAGGTGGCGATTGAATATTGACGCGTACTGAATTCTGGCAGGGAAACACCGCCTGTGCGGAAGGTGCACTCGCAGCAGGCTGTAACTTTTTCGGGGGATACCCGATCACCCCCTCGACCGAGATTGCCGAGCATATGGCGGCAAAACTCCCGAAAAAAGGCGGGGTGTTCATCCAGATGGAAGACGAGATCGCGGGTATTGCTTCGATCATCGGGGCTTCCTGGACCGGTGCACGGGCAATGACGGCGACGAGCGGCCCCGGGTTCTCGCTGATGATGGAGAACATCGGGTTTGCTGCGATGACCGAGACACCCTGCGTGATCGTCAATGTCCAGCGGGGCGGCCCCTCCACCGGCCAGCCAACCATGTCGGCACAGGGGGATATGATGCAGGCACGGTTCGGATCGCATGGCGATTACGCGATCATTGCCCTGTGCCCGGCAACCGTCCAGGAAATGTATGAACTGACGGTGAAGGCATTCAACCTCGCGGACAAGTACCGGGTCCCGGTCTTTTTGATGGCAGATGAGACCATCGGGCATATGCGGGAGAAGATCCTGGTCCCCGACAGCGTCGGGAAGATCGGGCGAAAACCTCTCCTGCCCGGGGCACTTCCGTTCAAAGCGGATGCTGACCTGGTACCGGGGTTCGGGCAGTTCGGCACGGGGCATCATGTCCATGTCACCGGCCTGACCCACGATGAACGGGGATATCCCTGCGCAACCAACCCGAAACTGCATTTTGCCCTCGTGCAGCGGCTGGTCGACAAGATCGAGAACGCCCGTCACGAGATGGCGGACTATGATATCATCAACCCCGGCGCTTCAAAGGTCTTTATTGCCTACGGCGCCCCGGTCCGCACCGTCCAGCAGGTCATGCATGATACAAACGATACCGATATCGGGTTCCTCCGTATCCGTACCGTCTGGCCATTCCCGGAACAGGCACTCGCAGAGTTCAAAAACGCACGGGCATTCTTTGTCCCGGAGATGAACCTCGGGCAGATCGCCCGCGAGATCGAGCGGCACGTGGACGTGCCGGTCATCAGCATCCCCAAGCTGGGCGGCGAACTCCACACCCCGGCTGATCTTGTCGCGGCACTGGAGGCGCACCGATGACGTTTGAGGACTGGTACCGCCAGGACCGGCTCCCCCATATCTACTGTGCCGGTTGCGGGAACGGGACGATCATCAACTGCACGCTCGCCGCCATCGACCAGATGGGCTGGAAAAAGGAAGAGACCGTCTTTGTCTCCGGTATCGGGCTGTTCATCCCGTGCCCCCGGGTACATCCTCACCGATTCACTCCATACCACGCACGGGCGGGCGATTGCGTTTGCTACCGGTGTCAAGATGGCAAACCCCAACCTCAACGTGGTTGTCTTCACGGGAGACGGTGATCTGGCAGCTATCGGGGGCAACCACTTTATCCATGCATGCCGGCGAAATATCGATATTACCGTGGTCTGCATGAACAACCAGATCTACGGGATGACCGGCGGGCAGGGGAGTCCCACCACACCAAGAGGGTGCCTCACTTCCACAACCCCGTTCGGGTGTGCAGAGACACCCTTTGACCTCTGCGAGCTGGCGACGGCAGCAGGTGCCAACTATGTCTCCCGCTGGACTTCCTACCATGTCAAGGAACTGGAAAAGGCAGTGAAAGTCGGTCTTGAAACGCCCGGCTTCTCGTTCATCGAAGCCCTTGTCCAGTGCCCGACCGCATTTGGCCGGCGTAATAAATTCCGGCAGGTCTCAGACCACGTCGAGTACCTGAAGGTGCACTCGCTCCTGAAAGCAAAACGCGACCGGATGCTCGAGAACCGGGAGAAGATCCCCGAGGATATGTTTGTTGTCGGTGAACTCACGAGAAGAAACCGCCCTGCCATGGGGGTAAAACAATGAGGAACGAGGTCAGGTTCTCGGGGTTCGGCGGGCAGGGGATCATCCTGTCGGCAGTCATCATTGGTCGGGCAGCTGTGATGTATGACAACAAGTATGCTGTCCAGACGCAGGTCTACGGACCTGAAGCCCGTGGCGGGGCCTCGATGAGTCAGGTCATCATCGATGATGACCCGATCCTGTACCCCAAGGTCTCCGGTACCGGATATCTACGTGATCATGTCACAGGAGGGGTTCGAGAAATACGGTGCGGATGCACAAAAAGACGCGGTTATGCTCATCGACTCCACGCTCGTCCACTCCAGACCGGAGTGCCGCTGCATCGAGATCCCGGCGAACCGGCAGGCAAAGGAAGTGCTCAAAAAAGATATCGTGGCAAACATCGTGATGCTCGGGGCACTCGTTGCTGCAACGCATGTGGTAACAGAGACTGCCCTGGAAAAAGCGATTCTTGACTCCGTACCCAGGGGCACCGAGTCGCTGAACCAGAAAGCGATGAAGATGGGGTTTGAGCTTGCAGCAGCGCTGCCTGGAGGGCAGAAGGCATGAAGTTACGTGAATACGAGGCAAAGAACGTGGTAAAAGAGGCCGGGATCCCCGTCCCGGCAGGATTTTTGATCAAATCGGCTGACGAACTCGCCCCTCATCTCGGTGCACTCGGCGATGCCTTTGTGCTCAAGGCGCAGGTGGATGTCGGTGGCAGGGGAAAGGCCGGCGGCATCCTGATGGCCGGCAAGGCAGATGGAATAAATCTGGCAAAAGATCTTTTCGGCCGAAAGATCAAAGGCCTGCCCGTACGGGAGGTCCTCGCCGAACAGCGGCTTGACATACAGCATGAGTACTATCTCTCCATCACCGTTGACCGGTCAAGCAAACAGCCCCTTATCCTCTTTACCGAAGCCGGCGGAGTGGATATCGAGATCACGGCTAAGGAGCACCCCGAAGCAATCCGTAAAGTAATCGCAAACCCTCTCATGAGGGATATCCCCCCCTTCATGCTCCGTGAACTGCTGGGTACTGCACCCAAAGAGATCGGACCGATCATCAGCAAACTTTACCGCGTATTCCTTGAAAAGGATGCACTGCTTGCCGAGATCAACCCGCTCGTGACTACCCCGCAGGGAGTGTTCGCCGCAGATGCAAAACTTATCGTGGATGATAACGCCCTTGGCAGGCAGGGGTTTACCGTCAACCGCGACCTCACCGACCGCGAACGCGAAGCAGAGAAACACGGTTTTTCGTATGTTGAGCTGGAGGGATCGATAGGCGTCATCGGCAACGGCGCCGGGCTCACGATGTCTACGCTCGATCTTATTGAGTTCTACGGCGGCAAAGCAGCAAATTTCCTGGATGTCGGTGGCGGAGCCGAGAGCGAGCGGGTGATGAACGCGGTCCGGCTCGTGGGCAGTGTTCCTTCGGTGAAGGTGATCGTTGTCAACCTCCTCGGCGGGATCACGAAATGCGATGAAGTGGCAAAAGGCATCATCGCAGCCAACATTCCCCAGAAAGTGATCGTCCGGCTTGCCGGTACCAACGAGGCGGAAGGAAGGGCGATGCTCCTGGCAAAAGACTACGAGATGCTGGACACGATGGACCTTGTGGTCAAAAAAGCCGTGGAGGTGGCCGCATGATCTACGGGGATAAGAAGACCGGTGTCCTGGTGCAGGGAGCCACGGGAAAACAGGGGGAGTTTCACATCGGCCTGATGAATGCCTATGCAAAGCAGGTCGGTGGAAGGGGTGTCGTAGCGGGAGTCACTCCGGGAAAAGGCGGCAAGGAAGTCCATGGGGTCCCGGTCTACAATACGGTCAGGGAAGCGATGCGGGACCATGATATTTCGGCGAGCGTCATCTTTGTTCCGGCCGGAGCAGCAGCCGATGCGATTATGGAAGAGGCAAATGCCGGTATCCAGACCATAGTGGCGATCACCGAGCATATCCCGGTACATGATTCGATGAAGGCAATTGCCTATGCGAAGATGGAGGGGTGCAGCGTGATCGGCCCGAACTGTCCCGGACTCCTGTCACCCGGAGAAGTCAAGATGGGGATCATGCCCTCAAATCTCTTCTTACACGGAAACGTTGGTGTGATCTCACGGAGCGGGACACTTACCTATGAAGTGGTCGACGAGCTCACCAGGGCTGGTATCGGGCAGAGCACGGTTGTCGGTATCGGTGGTGACCCGGTCATCGGCCAGACCTTTGTCGATGTTCTCGAAAGGTTCAAAAAAGACCCGCAGACAAAAGCCGTGGTACTTATCGGTGAAGTCGGGGGAAATCTCGAAGAGGAAGGGGCCAAATCAACGGACATGCCCATCGTGTCGTACATCGCCGGTATCTCGGCACCACCGGATAAACGGATGGGCCATGCCGGTGCAATTGTCGAGGGCGGAGAAGGGGATGCACGGTCCAAGATCGCCCGCTTAAAAAAGATGGGTGTACCGGTTGCGTCACGGCCATCGGAGATCCCGCAGATGGTACGGGATTTGTTTAAAGGTCATTGCTGATCAATACCTTCTGTCCTTTTTAAAAACTACACGGTTGACCCTGAGAATGTAAAAATGTAAACATGAAGCCTCAGCCTGATTGGCTGTTTATGTTCAAACCCTGCATTAAAGACGCTGGAGAAACCGCGGTAAATGAAAAAAGGTTCATGAGAACCTCTCTTTCAGTTGAAAATCGAAATTGAGTTACATTCCCAACTATTTCTTTTCCTGAGTCTGGTTAGTTACGTTCGCAACTGTCTGGTTAGTCTGGACCGCAACCGTTTGGTTGGTCGTAACAGCGATTTGGATTGCGACTCCCCCCTGGTTTTGGACCACGAATGATGGTACCGCGGTTACCACGGGTGTTGTCGAAGGTGTTACTACAGGCTGTTGCTGTGTGCATCCGGCAATCAATATTGTCGAAAAGGTTACCAGCAAAACAAGAAATAATGTTGTTTTTTTCATCGTATCATTATCCGCCATAATAGGCTATGAAAATTCTATGTAATATATATATAATCTTTCGATTTTTCATTGGTATATCAGTTGAAAATCAATTGGAAATAACGTCGGGAGTTTCAGCCGTGGTTGGCTTTTTCCTGCAGGACTCAAAAGGCCTAGAGTTTTAATTTCTTTTTCTTCGGTAACCGGTCTTCTTCCACAAGATAGTTGATCACATTCTCAGAAATATCAGCCGCGTATTCCCCTGCTCTTTTCACACTTTCATTGATATAGCCGAGTGCTATTGCATCGGCAGTTTCCTGTCCGAGTACTATTGTATTTATCTCCTCGCACAGGGTTTTGAGAACACGCATCGATTCAATATTGTGGTTTGCCTTTTTCATATCATTAGTTAAAAAATGAGACAATACTCCGGTCAAATATTCCTATGGAAAGTTCACTGGCTTTTGCAATTTTTCCGAGGATCTCCGGATCTATCTTTTTGGCAAGAATCGGCTGTGCAATAAAGACAATCCGTTCTGCATGGTCCCCGATTCGTTCAATAATCCGGCTTATGGTAAAATAATGGAGCGCCATTACGGGTGAAATATTCATCTTCCGGGAGAGAGTGGCATTCGACAGGATCATGTTGGTCTGCCGGGCGATCAGCCAGTGAAGGCGGTCGACATCATTGTCCCGTGCCGTGACATCATTGGCAAGGGTCTGGTTTTGTGTACGGATGGCAGTAATCGCATCCTCATGCATCGCCTTGACAATCATGAACATCCTCTTGATCGTGTTGTCAAACGGCATTTCGGCAGGATTCAGAAGATCCTTCAGCATGATCTCGGTATCGGTTTCCTCGATTACTTCCTGCCCGATAGTCATCTGGGTGAAGTTCCGGACAACCTCACGGACAAACGGTGGCATCCGTTGTTGTGAGTGGATGACAATAAACGTATAACCGGAGATATATGCGCCAATCAGCAGACGGAAAAGGTATGCCGGTTCGGTGATACCAGCCAGGTCGAACTCTTTTGTTTTCTGGGCCGGCTCCTGATCGGTAGATTGGGTAATAAGAAGCGTGCCGTCCGGCTGGACCTCCACACCGAGCGAATCATTCTTTTTGATCTTTTGTGCATCGATCCATTCCTTTGGCAAGGTAAGCACATACGATGATCCTCCTGTAAACTGAACTTTCCGGAGTTCCATATCAACCACCAAGATTCCAATTGATTTCTGTATACCTCTATTGTTCTCTGATAATAATATATATAACTATATTTTATGTCGAAAAAGGGTATATGTCATCCCGGTTTATTATCAGGGTAGAACACCATGAAAGAAAAAAAGAGTTCTCATGTATTCGTCACCCTGAGCATCGTCGCAGTATTCATGCTGGCGTTTGCTTGCAGGTTGTACAGGAAACGGAACAAAGACTACCTGCAGCGTCCCGACTGCATCCCCCACAGTTGTTGCAACAACGCAGGCACCAGCATCAACTACTCCAGCCGCGGTAATGACCACAGCCCCGGTCTCAACCGGCCAGAAACAGACCATCAAGATCAGTGGTTCAACAACCGTCCTGCCGATTGTCCAGAAGGCAGCTGACCAGTATATGGCCAGCTCACCCGGATGCAGACATCCAGGTATCCGGTGGCGGATCCGGTGTTGGTATCCAGGCAATTGGTGCAAAGACTGTTGATATCGGTATGTCCTCCCGTGAAGTGACCAAAGATGAGATGACAAAAGTATCCCGGCTTTGTTGTTACTTCAGTTGCACAGGACGGTATTGCAGTCATCGTGAACCCGGCAAACGAGATCCAGTACATCACCCTTGACCAGATCAAAGGATATCTATCTTGGTAATATCACCAAATGGACCCAGATCACCGGGGCAAATGTTCCCAACACCAACAACCAGATCGTAATCATCGGTCGTGACAGTGCATCCGGTACCCGCACGTATTTCGATGAAACCGTCCTGCTGAAAGCAACGCCAACCAACACGATGCTGGAAAAGAATTCCAATGGAGCAGTTCTCCAGACCGTCGCCCAGACCCCCGGTTCGATCGGGTATGTCTCGATTGGATTTGTCAGCAAGGATGTCAAAGCCCTGCCAATCTGGTACAATGCCCAGAAGATTGTTGCACCAACGATCGACAATGTAAAAACCAAGACCTACCCGATCTCCCGTGACCTGTATGTGATCACCAATGGTCAGCCCACCGGACTTACCGGCGACTTCATCAGGTATATCCTCAGCCCGAAGGCCAGAAGATTGTTGCTGATGAAGGCTACGTGACCCTCAACTGAACGTAATCAGACAAAAGGAACAACACATTTTTTTCTTACCCGGAGGCGTGAATGATGAAATTCATGAAAAAAATGAATGGGGTCCTGAACGCCTCCGAAAGCACTGCCCGCTTATCATTCCTCAAAGAACAGGCAATTAAAACCGTCTTCTTCTTCACAGCCTTCTTTGCCGTTATTGTCGTCTCATTCATCCTGCTTTTCTTGTTACGGGACGGGTACCCGATCTTTGCGGAGGTCGGGATCACTCCCGTTTCTCTTCGGGTGCAACCTGGGCCCCGACTGCGGTCGAACCCCTGTATGGTATCTTCCCGCTCATTGTCGGTACCCTCCTCGTCACCATCGGGGCAATGGTCTTTGCCGTCCCGCTTTCCATCGGCTGTGCAATCTACCTTTCAGAGCTCGCATCCCCACGGGTAAAACAAGTCCTCAAACCGGCAGTTGAACTGCTCGCCGGTATCCCCTCCGTGGTGTACGGGTTCTTCGGGCTCATTGTTCTTACCAATTTTATCCGGGTAACCTTTGATATCCCCACCGGGGAGACCTGGCTTGCTGCTTCGGTCCTGCTTGGGATCATGGCCCTTCCCACGATCATCAGTGTTTCTGAGGATGCGATCAGTTCGGTTCCCCATGAGTATCAAGGAAGGGTCGCTTGCGATCGGGGCAACCCGGTGGCAGACTATCAGCCAGGTGCTTGTCCCGGCAGCCCTTTCCGGTATCGCCGCTGCAATTATCCTTGGTATCGGCAGGGCTGTCGGTGAGACCATGGCTGTCCTGATGGTGGCCGGTAACGCAGCGATCATCCCGGATCCCATCTGGAATATCCTCTCACCATTACGGACACTGACCGCAACGCTCGGTATTGAGATGGGTGAGGTATCTGTTGGCAGTGAGCACTACAGTGCCCTGTTTGGTATTGCCGTTGTCCTGCTCATTATCACGCTCATCATCAACCTTTCTGCGGTTGCCATTCTGCGCCATCTCAAGGAGGGCAGATGACACAATCAGACCGCGAAAACCCTCTTATTTCGCCAAATATCAGAAGAATCCCTTGTACGGATTGCGAGGATGCATTCTCGGCTTGCTGCGCTGATCGTTTTCCTGTTCGCCGCCGCACCGTGGATGGCTTGCAGTGCTCATTGTCCTGGTACTGCGGTGCATGGTATTTCGGCAGGGACCGGCTCTCACAGAAGCATATCGAGACGATCTCATTTGGTCTGATTATTGCAGCAGCGTTCATCGTTCTTGCCATCCTCGTCATTATCCTCCAGGATATTATCATCAACGGGCTTCCGGCACTCTCGTGGGAATTCCTTACCCAGCCGCCAAAGGATCTCGGCAGGGCCGGAGGGATCTTCCCGGCAATTGTCGGTACGCTCTATCTGGTTCTCGGTGCGATTGCGATTGCGCTGCCTCTCGGTGTGGGGGCGGCAATTTACCTTGTGGAATACACACGGGAAGGACGCATCACCCGGCTCATCAGGACCGGTGTTGACCTGCTCAACGGCACCCCTTCAATCGTCTTTGGCCTCTTCGGGTTTGCCTTTATTGTGCTGTACCTCAATGTCGGTGTCTCGCTGCTTGCCGGGCAGATCACGCTTGCCCTGATGGTGCTGCCAACGGTGATCCGCACGACCGAAGAATCATTAAAAAATATCCCGCAGTCCCTGCGGGAAGGCAGTCTTGCACTGGGTGCTACCCGGTGGCAGACGATCAGCCGGGTGGTCCTTCCTCCGGCAGTCCCGGGTATTGTGACCGGTGCGATCCTCTCTATCGGGAGAGCAGCCGGAGAGACCGCCCCGATCATGTTCACGGCAGTCGTCTTCTCGTCCCGGTTCCTGCCGGACTTCGGTATTCCAGCCGGTCATGGCACTGCCCTACCACCTCTTCATCCTGGCAACCAATGTGCCCGGTGCATCGACCAACAAATACGGGACTGCACTCGTCCTTTTGCTCCTTGTCATCGGATTCTACTCGGTTGCGATCATCGTACGAACTCATTTCCAGAAAAAATCACGGGGATAAACAATGTCTGAATCTGCAATTATTACCACAAATAATGTAAATCTCTGGTATCATGAGAAACATGCACTCCAGTCCGTTTCGATGAAGATCCCGAAGAACAAGGTGACCGCCCTGATCGGTCCCTCCGGCTGCGGGAAATCAACCCTGCTGCGCTGTTTCAACCGGTTGAACGATCTCATCGATCACGTAAAGATCACCGGTGAGATCACGCTCGATGATGAGAATATCCATGCACCCGGAACCGACGTGGTCACACTCAGGAAAAAGGTGGGTATGGTCTTCCAGAAACCCAATCCCTTTCCCAAATCCATCTATGAGAATGTGGCATACGGTCCCCGGGTGCATGGGATTAAGGACAAAGCCAGAACTCGATAAAATCGTTGAACAGAGCCTTCGTCACGCAGCGATCTGGGACGAGGTGAAAGAGCGGCTGAATGATTCAGCGCTTGGTCTCTCCGGAGGTCAGCAGCAGCGGCTCTGTATTGCCCGTACACTCGCGGTTGAACCGGAAGTGATCCTGATGGATGAGCCCTGCTCGGCGCTTGACCCGATTGCAACAGCAAAGATCGAGAACCTCATCGAGCTGCTCAAGGAGGATTACACCGTCATCATCGTCACCCACAACATGCAGCAGGCAGCACGGGTGAGCGATTATACCGGTTTCATGTATCTGGGAAAACTGATCGAATGCGGAAAAACCGTGCAGATCTTCGAACATCCCAAAGAAGAACTGACCGAGAATTATATCACCGGGCGGTTCGGGTAGGTCAGGACTATGGCAGAAAAATTTCATACGGAACTCAAAAACTTAAAACCGAAACGCTGGAGATGGCACACCTCGGGCGATTCATGCTGCGGACTGCAGTCGATGCACTCATCCGGCAGGATAAGGAACTGGCAGCTTCAGTAGTTGCAAGAAAAGAAGAGATCCATACGATGGAAGTCCGGCTCGAAGAGCACTGTTACCACCTTATTGCCCTCAACCAGCCGATGGCAAAGGATATGCGGGTCATTGCCTGCACCTTCAAAGTGATTACTGCATCGCTGCGTATCGGGCGGTATGGCAAGGTGATTGCAAATATCGTAAAAGAGATCTCGGACAAACCACATATTGCCAACCTGATGAGCATCCCGCATATGGCGGACCTTGTGATCGACATGGTCGATGATGCGATAGCAGCATACGAGACTGATAATCTCAACCTTGATAGAGGGATTTTCAGCCCGGGATGATACGATCGATGCGTTACGACATTCGATCTTCCGGGAAGGAATCACCTACATGATGGAAGACCCGAAGAATATCTCGCGGTGCACCCACTACATCATGGTCGCCCGGTACCTCGAACGCTGTGCTGACCATGCCTGCAAGATTGCGGAGAATGTTCATTACATGGAGACCGGGGAAAGAATTGAGATTAAATAAGTTTTTTACATTTCTTCTTCCCCCAATTACCGTGTTTTTATGATATGGTATACTTAAAGGAGGTCAACCGGGCCATTACCCGATGACCCGGTGATGCATCTGTTCAATTTTCGATTAACCGGTATGAAAACGGTCCTGCAAGCGATTCTTTATCCTTATGGCATGACAACAGTCAGGAACAACACATACCATGACCGAACCACAGTTTTTCCCCATATCCCCCGAGATGATTGCGCTTGTGAGTGAAACAGTCAGCAGGCGCGTTTCCCGGCTCCCCTTCGAGAGAAATGGTGTCCTCGTCACCGAAGAATTGATCGGTGTGGCGATGGAGTGCCTGAATGCTGAATTCAAAAAAGTGCTGCCCCTGAAAACACCGTCGGATGCTGCCCCGGAAACCTTTAAAGGACTCGACCGTTGCATTGAAGGAAGGGTGAGAATTTCAGGAAAAACGGTTGTTCCGGTACTTGCCGAAGTGCTGTGCAGTGCAGGTATCGCTGAGACAACAGATATCATGGACCGGATTTCTCACCGTCCCTATAAAGGGGTACGGCTTTTACCACCCTGGACCTGGCACATTGCGTCCCAACAAGTGCCTGCGATAACCCCTCTTGCGCCAGGAACTCCTCACGGGCCGGTGAGTGCATCGTGGACAAACAAGTGCCCGGTCTGCCGCACGGGAATTTTAACCCGAATAACCGGAAAACGAGCTGTTTGGTATTCCCCGCACGGATTTCTATGAAGAGTGCACTCACTGCGGGGCAAAATTTATTCCTGTGGGAACACAGTTCCGGCTGGTCTCCATTGCCCGTGTCCGTGACCCGCTCTGGAAAAAACACCTGGACCAGACATATCCGCCCGAAACATGGGCGGCGCTCGCGCGGGGATCCGGTTCTGGTGGCAACCCGCTGGTACAGGTTCCGGCAAAAAACCCTGAACGGCCTCCCGCAAAATCCCTGTCGGGTGGACTTACTCTTATGAAGGACGGGACCCTGGTTGTACCGGTTGGTGAAAAAACCCTCTACTTCAAACCGGTAAAACTGCAGTTTTCCACGGGCCTGAGGGATAATGTATTCGCACGGGCACTAAAGCCTCTTGACGAAATCCTCAAAAATCCCCTGTACAATCACCTCGTGCCTGTGGTGAATGCCCGTTATTCCCGGTGCCTGCCCATGAAATCCGGGCTCTTTTTAGGACAGCTCAAAGAACGCCACGATCCTTTCTACCGCGATTTTCTCAACCCCTACGGTGACGAAAAATTCTGCACGTTCCGGCTGGACGGGACTCATGAACGGGATAAAAAAGGAGTCCTGATTGTCGTTGTCAACCGGGAGATATACCATGCGGTCAACTGTTCCGGTTCATTCGGTGAAATGATCAATGATACCTATGGCCGCATCTTACCTGAAGACTGTTTCCTGGGTGGAGACGGTACACGGTGCAGGATAAATGCACTCATCGGGAATAACCGGAAAGAAACCGGGATCTATATTCATCACTCTGAACGTGAAGAGGACAGGATATCCATCACTGAGATTCTTACCAGGGGCATCTCTCCTGATATATAAAAAAGAATTCCGAACAGGCCCGGTCGAAGCCGACCAGAGAATTTTTCTTATCATGTGAGAACATATCAGCTATCCAGTCTGGATACCGGGAAAGGGAGATCACTGATGAAATGCCCTCATTGCGGAATGAATATACGGGATAACATAGAGGTCTGCGGCTATTGTGGCGGAATAATAGAAATAGAATCCGAAAAATCTTCCTCTGGTACAGGAAGGCCTGAAAGTCCAGGGAGCAGTGCAGGGCAGAAAGGAGCAGGGACAAACTCCTCCGGACCACTTCTGCCGGAACCTGGTTCTGATGAAGAAGAAGGAGGGATTTCGGTATATCTGCAACCAGGTGAACAGGTCCTCATCGGTTCGTTAAATGTTGCGGTAAAGAAATTCTCCTTTCATGCGTATCTCACCAACCAGCGCATTTTTTTAATCGATACGCAGGAAAAAAAGGTCAAGGTTACTGCAAAAGACATTCCCCGTGATTCAATAGCCGGAAGCACGATTGAATATTCTGATAGTTCTGATCCCGTGCTGGTCCTCTCCCTCAAATCAGCTGATGATGAAATCAAGACTATGAAACTTATTTTCATCCAGAACGGTATGGAACGTGCCGGCGAGGTGGATGAATGGATCACACTCTTAAAAGAACAGGGCAGACAAAAAAAGACCCCTGCACAGGAAATTCCTGAACAAAAAGAAGAACAACCCCCCGTCCAGAAAGAGAAACCCGTGCAGAAGCAGGAACTGCACCCAAAAAGAAAACCGGGAAAAGAACTTGAAAAGCAGCCCCCCGTGAAACGGCATGTAGTGTTCCATAAGATGGAGGAACCGGTACCCGAGGTTGAAGAGCCCCGCCCTCCCCGGCGTTCAATGGTCAGGGAAGTGCCTGAACCGGTGAAAAAACCCGAAGCGGAACAGGAACCCGCCTATTACGAAATATCCACGGCCAGAAGAGGAGATACCCAGCCACTCCGCAAACGCGAGGTGCAGTCTGCCATGAAAGTTGCAATGAAAAATGCCATGCAGCCCCTCAAACCCTCCACTCTTCAATCCGTGAAACGGCCGGCAACAGAACGTGGTTTACCTCCCGTTAAAGAACATGAACCGGAGGAGACTGAAGTAATTCCCCGTTATGCCCGGGAACCGGCACAGGAACCAATGGTTCCTGATGAAAGAGCTGAACTGCCACCGTTCTGCCAGAACTGCGGGAAAAAAATTCCACCTGCTGCCAATTTCTGTCCGGGCTGCGGGACAAAACTGGGGGTTCATAAGGCTGGTTCCCCGGAGTGGATACCTCCGTCTGAAAAGAAAACAGCACACCATGATACCCCTGTCCGGGAAAAAAGGGCACCCCCTCATGATGAGGACATCGATGAAGATGAGAAGGAAGATCAGGCCCAGGTGCCAACCAAACCCGCCGCAAAAAAGGTCCCAAAGGGAAGCGAGATGACCATTCTCCACAAATTCCTGAGAAGATAATTCGGGAATTTTTCCCCGGCAGCAATCATTTTAAAAAATCCTGACGCTCTTTTGGTCTTTGCCCCTGCCGCCGGGCATGCCCCTCGCAGGGGAGGTGTTGTATCTGCTACCTGCCCTGGTTTTTCACAGGGGCGATTATTTTACCATAAAAATATTTCTCTATGAAAATCGTGTTCTTCAAAAAAATGATACGGGGAATTTTTTTACCCTTGTAACTATCCGGTACGATGATTGCCGCCGCTCCCGAAGGGACACCCCCGCGGCGGAGTAAATGACCCCAATGTAAAAAATCCCTGCCCGCCGTGCAAGCAAAGAGTCCCTGAGCGGGGTTCCCGGGTATTAGTCCGGTTCTCCGGACATTTTTTCATGTTTTCCCTTTTTTAAAAAACCCGTAACTACCTCCACTGATCGTATTACCTCCGTAATAGGTTCTTCACCATTGAATCTGTGATAGACCCGGAATAGCCAACAAAAATTACTCCCACTCATAAAAAAAACAAAAACTATGGTAAATTAGAAATCGTTATATGAATTCCAGTCCCTTTTATTAGTACGCATTGTTATGAGGAAATCAATGAAGAGAAATATCCAGATTGAAGCATTAGCCCAGATCCCTCTGGAAAAACAGCAGATCGAACTTGTCGAGCGAAAATGTCTCGGACACCCGGACAGCATTGCCGATGGCATTGCAGAATCTATCTCCAGGGCGCTGTGCAATGAATATCTCGAAGAGTTTGGAGCCGTCCTTCACCACAATACCGACCAGGGAGAGGTTGTCAGCCGGAGAATCCTGCCCTCAGTTTGGCGGCGGCAAGATTATCCGGCCCATCTTTATCCTGATCGACGGTCGTGCAACAAAAAGGTTCAACAACGTTTCTATCCCCACCGATGCGATCGCTGTTGAAGCGACACGGAATTATCTTCGCACCCATTTCAAGACCCTGAATATGGAACGCGATGTCATCATGGACTGCCCGGCTGGGTACAGGATCGACCGATCTCTGCGATGTATTCAAACCCCGGAATGGACGAGTCCCGAGAGCAAACGACACGTCATTTGGTGTCGGGCATGCCCCGTTTTCCGATGTTGAAAATATTATCAGGAGCGTAAGCAGTTATATTGATGAAAAACTGCGGCCGAAGTATCCGGCGATCGGGCAGGATATAAAAATTATGGGACTGCGTGACGGCAACACCATCACCCTGACTATTGCCTGTGCGATTGTCGACAGGTACTGTGCGGATATCCAGCAATACCAGGAATATATGGAGATCCTCAAGGAACAGATCGGGAAAGTGGCAAAGAAGAGCACAAAACGCAAGGTCGAGGTCCACGTGAACACGGGCGATGACATTAAAAATGAGAGCATTTACCTGACCGTTACGGGCACCTCGGCTGAAATGGGTGATGACGGGTCAGTCGGACGCGGCAACCGCTGCAATGGCCTCATAACCCCCAACCGCCCGATGAGCATGGAAGCAACAAGCGGTAAGAACCCGATCAATCACGTTGGCAAGATCTATAACCTCCTCTCAACCCAGATTGCCACCGATTGTGTTACCCAGGTTGAGGGTATTGAAGAGATGTATGTCCGACTCCTCTCCCAGATCGGGCAGCCTATCGACCGCCCGCTTGTGGCAAGTGTGCAGGTACTTCCGGTAACCGGCGTCAAAATGCAGAAGATCAAGGGAGAAATTAACGGTGTAGTCGATAACTGGCTGGAAAACGTCACCAGTATCACCGAGAAAGTAATCCGCGGGGAGCTCAAGACTTTCTGATTTCCTATGGCAAAGCAGGTAAAAACCGACCGGAAAACGAGAAAACCTACTCCCATTGTGCGGCTCGCGATCCCGAATAAAGGCAGGATCGCGGCACCCATCATGGACCTGGTGGAAAAGAGCGGGCTCCACCTGCCGGAGATCGGGGAGCGGCGGCTGATCACAAAAACCCTTGACCCGCATGTTGAGATCCTGTTTGCCCGCCCGGTCGATATCCCTGAATACGTGGCAACAGGGGCCGCAGATATCGGGATCACCGGCCATGATATGGTAGTTGAGCGGAAGTCCGATGTAGAAGAGTTACTGGACCTCCAGTCCGGGAAAGCAAAACTCGTGCTGGCTGTCCATGAAGATTCGGCGATAACTTCAGTTAACCAACTCGCAGGGATGAAAGTCGCGACTGAATTTCCCGTGATCACCAAAGCGTACTTTGCGAAGCACAAGGTAAAAGTCAACGTTGTCCTTGTGGGCGGCGCCTGTGAAGGACCCCCCACCTCGGGATTGCCGACGCAATCGTCGACCTTTCCAGTTCAGGTACGACATTAAAGACCAACCGTCTCAGGGTGATCGATGAGGTGATGGAAACATCCACCTTCCTGATTGCAAACAGGGAATCTATCCGGACGAAAAAGGAAAAGATCGAAGAGATTCATCTTGCGTTGGAGAGTGTCATCCGGGCACGCGGCCAGTGCTATCTTATGATGAATGTAAAGAGGTCCTCCCTTGATGCGGTAAAACGGGTCCTTCCGGGGCTTTCAGGTCCTACCGTGATGGAAGTTGCATCGAGCGAGAACCTTGTCGCTGTGCATGCCGTGGTCAGTGAAGAACGGGTCTACTGCCTGATCAATGCCCTGAAGCAGGCAGGTGCAAAGGATATCCTCGTCATGTCGATCCAACGGATGATCCGCTGAGACTTATGCGAATTTTTCCCGCTGTTGATATTCTCGGGGGGCGATGTGTCCAGCTGGTGCAGGGAAAACGCGAGAGTGCAACCACATTTGGCGATCCTCTTGCCTGTGCCACACGCTGGCTTGACGAAGGTGCGGATGCACTCCATGTTGTGAACCTTGACGGTGCATTCGGGAGTTCAGGAAAAAACGTGGAGCTTATCACCGACCTGGTTAAAAAGACCGGGGTTGAAATTGAGCTGGGCGGGGGGATCCGTTCAACCGATGATGCTGCCCGCTGGATAAAGACTGGTGTTACCCGGATCATCATCTCCACGCTCGCCACAAAAGAGCCGGAAAGCATCAGGAATCTTGCTCGGATGAATATGGCAGCGACCGGATCATGGCAGGTGTCGATGCCAAAGGCGGCCAGATCGCTGTTCACGGGTGGCAGGTTACGGCAGGCGACTACCTTGACTGGGCAGGGCGCTTTCGAGGAACTGGGTGCCGGCTCCCTGCTCTACACGAATGTCGATGTGGAAGGACTCCAGCAGGGAGTACAGTTTACGCCGGTTAAGTGCCTTATCGATCATGTAGATATTCCCGTAGTTGTTGCCGGGGGAGTATCGGCACGTTCGGATATTGCCGGCCTGAGGGATGCCGGTGCGTTCGGCGCAGTGCTCGGATCTGCCCTGTACAGCGGGAAGATCACCTTACAAGATGCCTTAGAGGAAAGTCTATGAGGAATATAACGGTAAAACGTGAGACAAAGGAAACGAATATCGCAATCACCCTGAATCCGGAGGGAACCGGGAAGGTCACGGTTGACAGTGGTGTGCCATTCTTTGACCACATGCTCACCGCGATGGCAAAACACGGGGGCTTTGACCTTGCCTGCACAGCGAAAGGTGACCTCTCTGTAGACTGCCACCACACGATTGAAGATATCGGAATAGTTCTCGGGGATGCGGTAAAAGGAATAATCAGCGAAGGGGTGGGGATACAGCGTTTTGGACACGCGATCATCCCGATGGACGAGTCCCTTGCAACAGTCGCACTCGACTGCGGGGGAAGGGGGTATCTGGTCTTTACCGGCACCTTTGGCGGGCGGACACTCGGTACGATTCCTGTTGATATCTTCGAACATTTCTTCTACAGCCTGTGCTCCCGGGCCGGTATCACTGCACACATCCTGTTCTCGGGTAAAAACGATCACCACAAGTGTGAAGCAGCGTTCAAGGCATTCGGGATTGCTCTTGGGCAGGCTCTCTCTATAAGCGGGGATAAAAAGATAATCCGGAGCACGAAGGGGAAGTTTTAATTTTTTAATAATTTTTTGAAAGGGCTCTACAGAATTCCCTGAATCAAATCTTAAAATAAAAAGTTCAGATCCTATGAAGGAGGGGACAGTGCCTGTCCCCCCGGACTGCCCCTGCGCTATGCGATGCTGCTGTATTACCTTTTTAAGAGTTATCGCAAATGGGGGGAGCCACAGCGGCGGGGGTGAAACCCCCATGAGCGTTCAGTTTTTTCAAACCTTTGGAACCCAGAAGGTAACTGCTACTTTACAACTGGCAATTAAAAGACAAATCAAATAACAATTTACGAAAGAATTTAAAACCAGAATTGAATTACTGCAAAAAAGAGTTGATTTCAGGGCTTTGAAGCCAGGTCAACGTCTTCTTTCTTGATCGTCTTTCTTCCTGCGTGCTCGGCCAGCTTGTTTGCTTCCTTGTGTGAGCTGGGCGATGTACTTTTCTGCCTTGACAACGAGTGCCTCTGCTGCATCGCTTCCGACTCTTTCGGCTCCGTTCTTCTTTGCAATCCTTACAACTGCGGCGATTGGTAAATCTGCCATTTTTCTTACCTCAAAAAGAAAGTCATATTGGTATATATATATACTTTTTGGGAAAATCCCTTATTTTACCCAGTATTACGATATTGGGGCTCATACTGTTAAGGAAGTGGAAAACGAAGCGCAAAACTTCGCAGAATAATTTTTAATCCTGTTAAAATGCTGTATTTAAAAAATAAGTCGATTTTATTGATTTAAAATTATTCCAACAAAGATGCTGCGAGCAATAGCGCATTTGAATAATTTGGTGAGGCGCGCGAAGTATCCACGAAAATTCTGCTGATATTTACCACGGGCGCGCCATGTCCGTGCCCCCCTCCCAAAAAGATGAGTGTCCTGAAGATTAAATTGCCTGAAATCCCATCAGGTGCGATGATGAGCCCACAGGTTTCAACGGCATCCTCAATCAGGATTTCACAGTGGTCTGCCCCTGCCAGCCGGGCTACCAGTTCTGCTTCAGCCATACTCGTATCTACCTGGCTGTGCCTCCCGACATCCCCCAGCCTGCCCCCGGAAAGGACACCGACTTTTGGTAAAAGACCGAATTTTTGTGCAATAATACGCCCTTTTTTGATCAGTTCAAGTTTTTCAGGAACCGTCCATCCCTCGTCAACACCTACCGGGGTAAGAAGGAATTTTTTTCCCTGTACGGTCTCAAGAAGTGCAATCCGTTCAAGGTGGTCCACGCCCTCTGCAATCTTTAGTGCTTTGAGAGTAGAATTCGCGGGAAGTGTTCCCCGCACGGCAGCATCAATCCTTCCTGTCATAAGATCATCGATGAGGGCCTTTACGGGGTCCTCGTGTTCAACAATCTCTACGGAGTTCCCGGTGCTTTTTTTATCGATAACTTCCGGGCAGGCAATAACAGGCGGTTATGAATTTCCCGCTCACGCTGTTTGCACTGGCAATGACTTTCCGTGCGTCATCCGCAATGCCGATGCCGATGCGTTTTACCGGGGCAGACATGCAACGTCCTCATCAGAAAGGTGCATGATACCGTTGTCAATAAAATCAAATACCTGTGTATCCTGCCCGTTGTAGGTGACCCGCAGTTCATGGGTGGCGTTCACCGTACCGATTTCCCGGGCAGTCATTCCCACACCTGCAAAGAGGCGGGTAAGTTCAGGCACATGCTCTTTTTTGGCGGTGAGGACAAAGCCCATCCCCGGGTACATCCGCACCCATTGTTCAAACGTCATGTTGTTTGCTGCAAGGTTTGGTTTTGGGATCAGACTAAGGTCGATTTCCGCCCCTTTTCCGCTGACTTCAAGCAGCATCCCCAGCGTCCCAATCAGGCCCGGGTTGCTGATATCCTTGCCAGCCGTTACTAAGTGGCGTTTCCCGATCTCTTCCATCAGCCCGATCTGTGCCCGTACTTCTGCAGCGGATTTCATCGTTACCGAGTCCCAGTTGAGTGCACAGGAAGGATGAACACGACCCGAGAGATCGATGGCGGCTACAACTACGTCACCCTCTTTTGCCGTGTGGCTGTAGATGACAGAGTCCCGCCGCGCTGAGCCGAGAATTGAAACATCGATGACACTGTACGGGGCATCCGGGTGCAGGTGCCCGCCGACAATGGGAACCCCGAACTGCGCGGACGCGTCGTGCATGCCTTTCACGACAAGCTCCTGGACTGTTGTCTTCGCTATCGAGAATATATCGACCATCGCGATGGGGTGGCCACCCATCGCCGCGATATCATGGATATTGACAAGCACCGAACAGTACCCTGCCCAATAGGGATCTGCTTCCATCAGTTTGCTCCAGATCCCGTCTGCCGCAAGTAAGAGCACCTCGTCGTTGTGCTCGATAACCGCTGCATCCTCGCCAAATGAGGCGACAACATGAGGTGCGTCGATCTTCAGAGCCCTGACCATCTCTCCGATGGAATGCTTCCTCCTGACACCCTCATATTCCCGGACTACTTTTGCAATCGTCTCTGTGGAGCAGTTGTGGGTCACGGCATCACCTGAAATGAGTTGCTTGCTGTTTCGTGTATCCTAGTTTCATTTCATCAGAGATAATTTATTTGATATACAGTCAACGTGTCTGTATGGACTGGGCAGAGAAATACCGCCCCGCACGGCTACAGGATATCGTCGGCAACACGACAGCAATCCGGCAGATTGCGGAGTGGGCGAAGAACTGGACAAGGAAATCCAAACCTCTGCTCCTGTACGGAAAGCCCGGTATCGGTAAGACGTCAAGTGCCTACGCGCTGGCAAATGATATGAGATGGGAAGTTATCGAGCTGAATGCCAGTGACCAGCGGACTGCTGCAGTCATCGAACGTATTGCCGGTATCGGAAGTACCACCGCAAGCCTTACCGGGTCGAAAAGAAAACTGATCGTCCTTGATGAAGCGGACAACCTGCAGGGAACCGCGGATCGTGGCGGAGCCAAAGCGATCATCGAGTGTATCCGGAATGCCCAGCAACCGATCATCCTGATCGCAAACGATCTGTATGGTCTCTCCCCGGAAATACGGTTCCGCTGTGAACCGGTCCAGTTCAAGGCAGTTCCTGCGCGCTCAATCGGTCCACGGCTGAAATATCTCTGTGCAGCGGAAAAAATCACCTGCAGTGATGCTGCCCTTCACTCCATTGCAGAGAGCGCAGAAGGCGATATCCGGTCAGCGGTCAACATGCTCTATGCCTCGGCTATCGGGCGGGACACGGCTTGAAGATCTTGAGGTGCACACCTCCCAGAAAGATAAACGGGTATCGATCTTCTCGCTGATCACGGCGATTTTCCACACTACAAGAGATGACCAGCTGATGCGACTCTCCTATGATGTGGATGAAGTACCGGAAACCATTGAGCAGTGGATAGAAGGAAACGTGCACCTGATGTCGGATCCATCAGCGGTTGCGCAGGGGATACCAGTACCTCTCAAGGGCAGATGAGTACCTTGGTTATACCTATCGCAGGCAATACCATACCCTCTGGAGGTATGCAACTGCCCTTATGCTGCTGGGCGTGGCTGATGCTGCGGGGGGAAAAGGTATTCATGCACGGATCATGCCTCCTGAACGGTGGCAGAAAATGTCAACTGCAAAGAAGCAGAAAGCCATCCGGATTCTCACGCTGAACAAGATTTCCAGCATCATGCACATCCCCCAGAACACCCTGCGCGAGAATTACCTGGATATCTTTTCCCTGCTGGTGGAGTACGATCCCGCCAGGTTACGCGCGTGAACTGATGTTTGATGCTGACCAGCTCAATTTCTTCTTAAACGAGAAGGCCCGCTCACAGGAAATAATCAAATCCCTTTCCCAGGAAGGAAAAGGGGTAAAAGAGCCCGAGAATAAATCCTCAAAAAAAGAAAAAATCCGCCAAACCGGAACCACATGTCCAGGAAGAACCCGAAGACTCCGCACCGGTGGCAGAAAAAAAATCTCCTCCCCAATCCCAGTCAACGCTCTTTGACGGGTTCTGAACCCTTAACATAGCGGTGGAGGAGAACTCCGCAATCGATTTTTTCCCCGCCGTTCCCGTAGGTTTCAAAGCCGAGATGGTAAACGAGAAGATCGCACGGAATCTTTTTTGCCACCGCGATCATGGGGGGAATCATCTCGATGGCCGGACGGATCGCGTACATGACGTCTGCACCTTTGTACAGGCTGATATCCGGTGAAAAGATATCATCAAGGGAAAATGACAGGCCATCAGGCACAGGCACATTCTTCACATCCGTGCAGCGGACCCGGAGACCAGCATCATGGAGTATCTGTGCGGCGGTGGTATTCTTCCCGATCCCGACTTCAACAGTATCGGTATAGTGTTTCGCGATATATTCTCCGATGCACGTCTCAATATGTTTATAGGAGCCCATTTAAACAGAATATAGCGATGCATATCCATATTTTTTGGGATTCCTTATCTCCGCCGGCCTTCAGATCCCGGTCGCCCGTAAGATATCTTCAATAATGGGCGTTCCGGCATCGGTATCGGAAAACCATGTGCGCATGATGGGGTACGTGGACGGGCGAAAACAACTTGATGCACAGGTATTGTTAGACAGCATCCAGTTATACAAGCACCGTCACGGCATGAAAGAACCTCTTCTCCTTGTGGTTCACCAGGACCTTTTTAACAATGGTCACAGTTTTGTGTTCGGGCTTGCCCGCCTGTCAGTCGGTGCAGCGGTGGTTTCGACCGCACGACTGGGCAATGAGTATTACGGGCGGGAAGGGAGCGACGACGACCTCATTGACCGGATAACCAAGGAAGGAGCGCATGAAGTCGGGCACCTTCTCGGGCTTGTGCACTGCAATGACAGGGAATGCATCATGTTTAAACCCGACACGCTTGACGAACTGGATCGCAAGAAAAAGATGCTCTGCGAGAAGTGCAGAAGAACTTCTGGACGAACATCTCCCTCAGGACACGAATCCTGACACCTAGGCCAGAATTATCCTATTTTCCTGCAATAAAAAAGGTAAGTGCGGTTTTGGAGAAATATTTGCTCTGTAGAAACGGGCGTGAACAGTGTGTTCGCACCCAAACCATGAAAATCGTATAATATACGAAGGTCCCCGCCTCAGGGCCTCTTCGGGGCACAGCGGGACAGGGAGGTTAATGGTATTTTTGGTTGCTAATCCGCCGCGGGGGCGTCCCTCCGGGGCGGCGGCGTTCATCGTAACTGAATAATAGAGATGATAATCGCCTCATCATACCTGAATTTTTCGATTTTCATGGGAAAAGTTTTTAAAAACCCGAACGTTTATGGGGGTTTTTCCCCCGCTACTTTAGCTCCCCCGTTGCGATTACCCCCAAGAAGGTAATAACATCACCATCACATTGCGCAGGGGCAGTCGGGGAAGACAGGGTTTGACTCATTCAAAGTATCTGTGCTTTTTTGCATGCAGTTACCAGAATGAATTCTCGAGGACCGGTATCCCCATTCTTTTTATGTACACCGGGGCCCCAAAATCAGGCAGGATATCTGTATACCTGCTTTTCCAGCACAAAACGGATATTCTGGTATTCGGGATATTTACTATAAGCATAATCCCCTGTTCCGAGTCTGATCCCGTATGGCACGCTGCAGCGTATTCATTGACCCGATCTGTGCTGAACACGAAAATCCCCATCATCCCGAAAATAATGCCCGTCTGGAAATTGCGTGTTCGGGTATCCCACGGGGTGTTATCCGGAGGACACCGGCACCGGCATCCATCAGGGACGTGGAACGGGTCCATGATCCCGGATATCTGTCATGGCTTGAGCAGCGATGTTCCGCGACTACTTCGCTGGGCTGGCTGGACCCTGATACGTATATTACCAGGAATTCTTTTGCTGCTGCCCTTCATGCTGCAGGTGGGGCGATAGGGGCTGTAGAGAGATCTCTTGATGGTGAACACAGTTTTGCGCTGGTACGTCCGCCGGGCCATCATGCCGAGTATAACCGGGCGATGGGTTTTTGCCTGATCAATAACGTTGCGGTTGCGGCGAAAAAAGCACTGGAACGCGTTGACAGGATCGCCATCGCTGACTGGGATATCCATCACGGAAACGGGACCCAGAACAGTTTTTATGGTACGGACCGGGTGCTGTACTGTTCAGTGCACCAGGAACATTTTTTCCCGTACACAGGAACTATCTCCGAAACCGGTGCCGGGGATGGTAAAGGGTACACCATAAATGCCCCGCTGCAGTCAGGTTCGACCATTGCTGATTATTATTATGTTTTTTCTGAAATTTTCGTCCCTTCGATCGAGCGTTTCTCTCCCGATATCATGATCGTATCAGCCGGACAGGACATTATGTCTGATGATCCTCTCGGTATGATGGGGATACAACCGCAGGATTTCGAAGTCCTGACCCGGATGCTTGTACACGCCGCAGGAGTCCCTCTTGCACTGGTGCTGGAGGGGGGATATGGCCCTTCCCATGGAGATGCGGTTCGTTCTGTCTTCTCCGGGCTTACCTCAGATGGCCAGATAACTGGTCAGGGAATTCCTTCCGGGCACACAAAAAATATTGTTTCCCGGTTGAAATCAGAACACCATATTCCCTGATTTAGTTACGGCTGAGGCAGGATTTCGATTTCCATTCTGA
>CAVYJJ010000013.1:0-161676 GCA_963768845.1 uncultured Methanoregulaceae archaeon
TGTACGCGGCAAGGTCCAGATAGTAAGGAGGATTTTTACAAAGTCTGTCCCATGCCCTGTTACTGACTGAGATTCCGGCAAGTCCAGCAGGAGCAGCGATACATTTCTGGGATCCGACAATGGCAACATCTGCTCCCCAGGCATCTGCCTCGACAATATCGCCACCTATCGAAGTAATGCCATCCATTAAAAACAGCGCATCATGCTTTTTTGCGATATGGCCTATTTCTTTTGCCGGATTCTTGATACCGGCAGAGGTTTCGTTATGGACGAGCGTGACAACCTGAGCACCTTGTTCGAGCCGTTCCTCAAGCGCCTCAAGGTTGAGCGGGGTTCCCCAATCAGAAGCGATTTCATGCGCTTTTCCATAGCGCTGGCTTATTTTAAAGAGCCTCTCTCCAAACTTCCCGTTGACAAGACAGGCAATTTCCTTGTCCTTGCCAAAGTTGGCAACTGCAGCTTCCATACCTGCAGTACCTGATCCACTGATCACAAAGAGGTCGTTTGTTGTTCCAAAGGCGGTTTTTAATACACGCACACAATCTGCATAGACAGCACCAAATTCAGCGCTGCGGTGGTTTATTGCCTGACGCATCATTGCATACCGTACCCGTTCCGGCATTGGAACCGGGCCTGGTAGCATCAGAAGTAGTTCTTTTTCCATGTGGATCTGCCCATAGTATATTTATATAGACAGAATATAAGTTTGGATGGCAGACATGGCAGACGTAGCGATTATTTCAGGATCGGCATCCGACGCGGCAATCACCGATAAGGTCAAACGAGTCCTTGATGCAGAATAATGTTTCTTATGATGCTCAGATCCTCTCGGCCCACCGCGATCCCGACAAGCTCGATGCCTACATCAAGGCCAGCACCTGCAAGGTTTATATCGCAATCGCTGGTCTCTCCGCAGCCCTGCCCGGCGTGATCGCATCGAAATCCGACAAACCCGTTATCGGTGTACCGGTGAGTGGGACACTCAACGGAATGGATTCACTCCTCTCTATCGCACAGATGCCAAAAGGCGTCCCGGTTGCCTGCGTTGGCGTGGACAACGGCGACAACGCAGCATGGCTGGCGATCCGGATCCTGAATCTTTCGAAGTAGTAATCTTTTTTTTGGTATTCCCTTAATAGAAATCATTAAAAAATACTGACGTTCTCGGGCGCTCCCCTTGACTCTGCCCCCGCCACCGGGGCAACCCACGCTTTACGATGACCGTATTACCGGTTTGCAATAACAGTCGAAACATCCTGTACAGGTAATGCCGAGGCATCACATGCGCCACCGCCCCCGACGGGGGTAGGGCTGGCGCAGAGGGGCGATCATTTGCTTCTTCTTTCCTTTCCCTTTCTTCCCGTTTTTCGCCCATGCGGGCACACCCAGAGACACAGCCCGCAGACACGCAACACCCATCTTCTTCTCGGCTCCTTAAAGTACCGGTCGCATGCCGCAGCATCAAACCGGGCTTCGCGGGGCTCATCCGGAGAATCCCGTCCGGTGAATGCACCCACGGGCAGATGTCCACGCAGGCAGTGCATTTTCCGCACCGCGGCTCCATCGGGAATCCGGTTGGTTTCAGTGGCGTATCGGTAAGCACGGTCACCCACCGGACCCTTGGTCCATGGTCAGGTGTCACCAGCAGGCAGCTCTTTCCGATCCAGCCCAGTCCGGCAAGGTGTGCAGCCAGTTTCTGGGAGAACACTCCGCAGATATGCTCGTCATCTGTTCTCTTTGATGCTGGTACAGGAAAGGCGCCATATCCCGCACGCTGGAGCATGTTTGCAACCCGGAGCGCAATCAGGTCGAGGGCCTGGTTCACGACATCATAGACTGTTGTGCTTATAGAGGATCGCTGCTGCTTTGTCGTCCTCCGGCAGGAGGTCTACAAGGCTGTCCTGCAATCTCATGCCTATCACAATCCCCCGCGGGTACCTGCTGACCCATTCCCCGCCCTGTTCGTGGATGAAATCACGGGCAGGGGAAAGGTCCGCCACGCCGAAGTAGTCTGCGCCAAAGGAGGTTGCATAGATCTGCAGTTGCCGGTCGATATTCTGGTTCATGGATAATTACCTGAGGGATTCAAAGGAACATCAGGATAGTGGTCAACGGAGTGGGAGTACAGGGATATGATTTTGACATGGAAAAAAAGTGAGGGATGCGTTCCTGATAACGGAGAGTATTACTAACGCCGTTGGCTCTTCCGGTCACGGGTTCTGCATTATAAAGAACGTGTACCCGTAATACCGCTTGTACTTCCGGTACATCTCCGCTTCATATTCGAAGGATTCAAGGATTGCAGCACAAGCGGGATCAGATCCGTGACTCTTCCTGAGCTCCGTTATGCGGGCAAGCATCGGGACATAATAATTATCCCACCAGCCGGCTTCAGGCAGCCGGTATGTGCCAATGAGACGAAGACCTGCGTTCTTTACCTGCTCCCTGAGCTGATCCTCCGTTTTGGGAATATACCCCTCTTTTTCCCACCACTGCACAAGCTCCTGAGGGGGCTCTGGTTCAAACCATGCCGCATCGGAGACGACCATATACCCGCCCTTCTTCAAAAGGGGTTTCCATGCCCGGAGTCCCTCAAAAAAACCCATGATGAAAATTGCTCCTTCGGACCAGATCAGGTCAAACTGCCCCGGTTCGAAGGGCAGCGCATCCATCGAAGCGCAATGTATCTGGATCCTCCCTTCAAGACCTGCTTTTAACGGCCCATGCGTTTATGGAATCCAGAAACGGCTGGTGATTATCTACCGCTGTGATGGTGCCGCTGGTGAGTGCTGCCAGATCCCGGGTCTGGGTTCCTGAACCGCACCCGATATCGAGGATTTTCAGCATCCTTTGGGAGGGGAGGGAGATATGAAAACACTTTCTTTGTCGCACCCGTGCACCCGGGCCCCTGCCGCGGAAGGAACTCGAATACCTGGTAAAAAAACTCATCGAGTGTCATTATACCTCAAGGGTTGGAGGAGGGAATTAGAGTGCTTTGTGGTCAACGAGATCATATGCTGCAGATAAAAATCCTCATCTTCCTTCGCACCCAACCTCTCCTTTGATGCCCGGGGATAGTAAGAAGCGTATCCTTCTTGTAGTCGCCTCACTTGCATCCTTTCTTGTCCCGTATACCGTCTCTTCCCTGAATGTTGCGCTGCCAGCCATCAGTGCGTCGTTTGATATCGATGCCGTGACTTTGGGCTGGGTAACCTCAGCGTACCTGCTCACAGCAGCGATCTGCATTGTCCCGTTTGGGAAGCTTGCCGATCTGTACGGGAGGAAGAAATTTTTCATCCTGGGAAACATCCTTTTTGGAATTGGATCACTCCTTGCTGCTGTCTCCTGGTCTGGTCCCGTCATCATCACGGCCCGGGTCATCCAGGCACTCGGGGGTGCGATGGTCTTCTCAACGTCGATTGCAATCGTTACTTCGGTCTTCCCGCCCGGGGAACGGGGGCGGGCGATCGGGATCATCACGGCAACGGTGTATGCCGGACTCTCCCTTGGGCCATTTATTGGGGGCGTCCTGACCCAAAACATCGGGTGGCCCAGCATCTTTCTCATCAATATCCCCCTCGCACTTTTCGTTATCGTGCTCACCGTTACTCTATATCCCCGGGGAATGGGCAGAGGCAGGCGAACGGCGCTTTGATCTGACCGGTGCAGCCCTGTACAGCGTGATGCTGTTTGGCTGTATCTATGGCCTTACCCTGCTGCCATCGTATTCAGGCATTTTCTGGATAGTGCTCGGTCTTGCGGTCCTCACCGTGTTTCTCTGGTGGGAGCAGCGCGTGCCGGAACCCATGGTCGAGATCGCACTATTCAAAAAGAGCCCCGTCTTCCTCTTCTCGAATATCGCAGCCCTGATCAACTATGCCGTTGTATTTGCTGTCGGGTTCCTCATGAGCCTGTACCTGCAGTTCAACCGCGGAATCGATCCCCAGACCACGGGACTGATCCTCATCGCCCAACCGGTCGTCCAGATGATCGTCTCCCCGGCTGCAGGTCACCTGTCGGACAGGATTGAGCCCCGGATCCTTGCCACCGCTGGCATGGCGTGCACCACGGTCGGTCTCGGGGTCCTGATGCTCCTTTCCCCCACAACGCCCCTTGTGGTCATTATCGCAGGACTAACTATCCTCGGTTTCGGGTATGGCCTCTTCTCCTCGCCGAACACCAACGCCATCATGAGTTCCGTTGAGGTTCGGTACCTTGGTCTTGCTTCCGGTATGGTTTCTACGATGCGGGCAATCGGTCAGATGCTCAGCCTTGCGATCGCGATGCTCGTGTTTTCTGCGGTCATCGGGACAGTCCGGATCTCTCCGGAAGTGTATCCCGAACTGCAACAGAGTGTCAATATCGCGTTTACCGTCTTTTTCGTTATCAGCCTGATCGGTATCGCCGCATCATATGCCCGGGGGACGGTACGGGAAGACCGCTGAATTCCGAAGCGTATCCCGCTTTCAGAGACCGGATGCTGAATCTGATACTTTCACGGTGCCTCTTCCCTAAAGTTATTGGGCCGGGCTGGGAACATCGATACCCGGACTGATGTGCGAGCGGTTCACTTGGTTCAAGAATCCTGATATGAGCGAAGAGCAGGCGAAGGCGGTTCTGCGCCAGATGGAACTGAATCTCCGGGCGAGGATATAACTTTTTGGTATATTGCATCCCTGCTTTTTTTAAAAAAACAAGATCAGATGAATAATACGGGTTTGTTGACAGAAAGGAAAGAGACCTCTTCCCCGCTACCAAATATTCCGGAGGGGGAATGATCCCTTACTTCCCCTTCCCACTACCCTTCTTTCCCGTCCCAAACAGCTCCGTTCACCATCTTCACCGCACACAGATCCCCGCACATCGAGCAGGTCTCCATGTCCCCGTCACGGCAGTGGATCTTCTTTGCATGATCGCCAAATAGGGCAAGCCTGAATTGGGCATCCCAGTCGAGTTCATGCCGGGCCTCGGCCATCTGCACTTCGCGTTCCATCCGCCAGCCCTCGTGCTTCCGGACAGTGTCGCCGATGTGCGCAGCGATCTTTGCCACCCGTGTGCCCTCAATGATATCAGCAACATCCGGCAGGGCGAGGTGCTCGCTCGGCGAGACCATGCAGAGGAAGTCGGCACCGTTTAAACAGGCCGTTGCTCCCCCGATGGCCGCCACGACATGGTCGTAGCCCGGCGCGATATCGGTCACAAGCGGACCGAGCAGGTAGAGCGGCGCATGGTCGGTAATTTCCTTGATCATCCGCACATTGTAGCCCACCTGGTCAAGCGGCATGTGACCCGGCCCTTCGATCATACGCTGGACCCCCTTTTCCAGCGCCTGTTTTGCCAGTATTCCGAGGGTGATATACTCCACCGACTTGGCGAGTTTCTCTGCATCCTGCAGGCAGCCGGGACGCATACCGTCACCCAGGCTGATCGTCACATCATACTCCGCAAGGATCTCCAACAGGTAATCGTATTCAGCATACAGCGGGTTCTCTTCGTCACGCTGCATCATCATTGCACAGTGGAATGATCCTCCCCGGCTCACTACGCCCATCACCCGTGGATCGCTCCTGAGCGCCGCGAGTGCCTGCCGGTTCACCCCGCAGTGGAGCGTGAGGAAGTCAACTCCCTGCTGGCAGTGCTCGCGGATTACCTTGAAAAGCAGGTCCGCATCGACATCCGCTGCATTACCCGCACGGCGTACCGCCTCGTAGACCGGCACGGTTCCTACTGTAGTATCGAATGCGAGGATTTTTTTCCGGATTGCAACAAGGTCACCACCGGTCGAGAGATCCATCAGCGCATCGGCACCATTCACCAGCGCTGCCTGTGCCTTTTCCTCTTCAAGTGCAGGATCGCAGCGGGTGCCGGAAGTCCCGATATTCACATTAATTTTAACCTGGCACCCCTCGCCGATCGCACACGGCCGGTGCACCCGCTTCGGGTTTGCCGGAACAACGATTCTTCCAGCTGCAATACCTCGTGCAAAGCGCGCCGGATCCAAACCTTCCGCTTGTGCCACTCCTTTAAGCTCCGGAGGAATACCGGAAACACATCTGCGGATCAGCGAATCCATAAGAAACATCTGTCGGGAGTCCTTATTATTGTGCATGCAGGTCACATGGGTTCCTGAACAGTCTGCTTATGCGAACTCCTATGTTTACGGGACGATTCTCGTTGACGCGGGTTTACCACCCATGGCTATCAGGCCATTCAAAGATGAGATCGATACAATTGTCCTGACACACTGCCACTTTGATCATACCGCCAGGATAAAAGAGATCGCCTTCATGTGTAAGGCAAAGGTTGCTATTCATAAAAATGATGCCAGGGGCCTTGTTGATGATGCCCAGAGCCTGTCCATGAACTTTGGCGCACGTTCTCCGGGTATTGCTCCGGATATCTTATTAGATGATGGTGACGTCATCGGGGAATTGACAGTCATTCATACACCGGGTCATACACCGGGAAGTATCTGCCTCTTTTCCGAGCGGGATCATGTACTTATTAGCGGAGATACGGTGTTTTCGGACGGTTGTTTCGGACGGTATGATTTCCCGGGAGGAAGCAGGATGGAACTTGCGCAGTCACTCAACCGGCTCTCGCTTCTTGATGTACAAGGGCTTTACCCGGGTCATGGGGAACCAGTTGAAAAAGGGGGAAGTCGCCACATCGCAGCTGCGCTGGGGTTGATGAAGAGCGGTTATGGATAAAGGAAGCTACTGCCTTGTTTTTAAAACTCCTGGTTGCACGATCCGGGCTGGTGCATTGGGAGTCCGTCACGTTTCGGGCTGGCTGGTATATCTATGTAGGATCAGCGCTGGGAAGCGGAGGGCTACAACGACTCGAGCGTCATTTCTCGCTTGCCCGATTGCGTGACAAAAAACCGAAGTGGCATGTCGACTATCTCCTCACTTCACCCTTTTTTTCCCTTGTGTGTGGAGTCTATGCAATCACAGCAGATCGCATGGAATGCCGGATTGCCCATGAATTCATCGGGAACGGTATTCCGGGGTTCGGTTGTAGTGACTGCTCCTGCGCATCGCATCTCTTCTACAGGGTGGGAGACCCCATGGAAGAGATTCTCACTGCATTCCGTTCACTTCATTCTTAACCCGGTTATCAAAACTATGATAAATGCACAAGTATAGCATAACATATGAAAGTGCTCGGGATATCGGGAAGCATGCGTAAGGATGGCAATACCTCAGAACTGGTCAACGTGATCCTCAAACAGTGTGATGATGCGGGGATCAAAACCGAATTCGTCTCGCTCTCTGGAAAAAAAATTCACCCGTGTCTGGGCTGTGAGAAATGCAAGGAGAAAAAATGGTGCGTGATAGAGAACGATGACTGGGATGAGGTGATAAATAAAAGTACTGGACTGCGATGTACTTATCATCGGCTCACCTACCTATTATTTCGATGTCTGCGGCCACCTGAAAAACTTCATCGACCGCACCTATTCCCTCTACCATGACCGGAAGCTTGCAGGAAGGAAGGGTATCGCCGTAGCCGTTCATGCAAATAAGGGTGCAAGCCGGACGATCCAGACACTTGAGGGGTTCTTAAGCACCCATGAATTTTCATCGCTGGGGTCGGTCAAAGGGAAAGGTTACCAGAAAGGTGATGTACTCTCTGACGAGGAAGCCGTAGAAAAAGCACAGAAAATCGGTGATAAAATCGTCCGGCTTGTGAAACGCGATCACGATTGAATAAAAAAATATTTTTCCTTCAACCGTATTTTTTTCCTGTCATTGAATCAATATCAATCCTGATTACACAGACATTTCTGATGTCATCATCGGAAAACCCGCACACCTCGCTCCCATAATGGCGCATGATGCAGTTCAGGCCCAGTTTCTTCTCCGCACGGTCTGAAATGATATTCGCCCTGCCAAACCCGATCACGCTTTGGTATCGCATCTCCGATGCACACGGTTGCTCACCTCGTATGATGCCGTCACACTGGTCAACTTCAAAACAGCACCGGGGGTTTTTCTCCAGCAGGGTAATTTTTTTTCCGGACATGGCTGAATGAAAGTAGATTTTCCCGTCTGAATAGCCAAAACAGACCGGGACAATGTAGGGCTCACCACCATCAGCCATTCCAATCCTGCAGACAGTCGCATTTTTGAGGATAGATTCAATTTCGGGAGATCGGTGATCTCACGCTCGGTTCTTCTCATGTACCCTCCTGTTCAAGTACCGTTTGGTTTCGATAAGTCCCGGTCAGACCAGTTCATAGAGCGTTGTCCGGCGCCTGAGTAGTCTGCCGACATCCTCTGCAACCCGCTGCATCTCAGCAGGATCGAGGTAATCGGTATTGACCGCTCCCGCCCCTTTTGAAATGCTCTCTTCGAACATCGTTCCTCCAAGATCATTGGCACCGGCAACCAGACTCAACTGGGCCATCTTGATACCCTCTTTTACCCATGAAACCTGGATATTCTGAAAGTTGTCCAGGAACAAGCGTGCAACGGCAACCATCAGGAGGTCCTCCCTTCCTGTCGCTCCCGCCCGTGCAATTCCTGCCTTATAGAGGGGAGTGTTCATATGGATAAATGAAAGAGGGACAAATTCGGTGAACCCGTGAGTCTCATCCTGGATTTCACGCAGGATTGAAAGGTGATGCACCCGATCTTCATCACTCTCGCAGTGACCATACATGATCGTTGCTGTCGTTGGAATACCCATCTCGTGCGCCTCCCGGATAATGCGAACCCACTCATCCGTTGAAATCTTCTGCGCACAGATTTTTTTACGGACTGCATCAACAAGGATTTCTGCAGCTGTCCCACACATCGATCCGAGTCCCGCCTCCTTCATTGCATACAGCACTTCATGCGTGCTTAAATGACTTTTTTTGGCAGCATATGCAACTTCCATCGGATTGCTTGCATGAAGGTGGACCCCGGGAGCAGCCTCGTGAATCCATCGGTAGACGTCACAATAGGATTGAGCAGTAAAATCCGGATGGAGCCCGCTGACCGTACATATCTCAGATACTTCGCGTTTTTTTGCCAGGGTTGCCTTCTCCTGGATCTCAGTTTTATCGTGAAAATAGATGCCGCCATCACCCTGTTTTTTTGAAAAGCCGCAGAAACCGCAGGAATTGACACAGAGATTGGTCACATTGATGTTCTGGTTCCTGACATAGGTAACTTCATTGCCGACCCGTTGTTCCCGCATCTCATCTGCAGCTGCCGCAATCTCCCAGATCTGTCGATTTCTCATCTGGAACAGATACAGCGCTTCATCTTCAGTTATCCGGTGGCCGGTTTTTATATCTTCCAGCAAAATCTGCAGGCGACTCTCCATAGCTCCTCCAGGGTATTCTTCAGATATCCGGGTTCTTTTGGTATTGTGGTGTCCCGGGCAAAATATCTGTATCGTATTCTTACGCCACATGATTATTAATCCCCGTGCACCAATCATCTCTACTGGAGAGATATGGAACAGGTTAAAATTCAACTGACCAGAAAGGTTGCAGACGGATATATTATTCCCCTCGGCCCGGCGAACCTTGTTGCTGTAATGACCGATGTTGGAATGGTTGGGTGTGGTGCTTTTGATGTTGCTGCACTCGATTCATTCAGTTATCCTGCAGCGAAAGTAAGACCTGCAATCGGGCCTTCAATTACGGATACCGATGATATCCTGAAAGGGATCATCAAGGAGGCAAACCGATCTGCCTTAGGCCGTGGTATCCGGACAGGTATGACCGGCCGGGAAGCACTGGATCTTCTCTGATATCGATGAGTAGGGGGAAAAAATTTAGTTGATTTTTTGAGATTAATCCTGTTCCTTTAAATCAGTTTATACAGCGTTGTTCGCTCTTTTAAGGTTCTCCCAATGTCTGAAACCATACGTTCCATAACATCAGGATCAAGATAGTCAGCATCAGTTGCACCTGCATTTACTGAAACATCATCGGAGAACATCGTACCGGCAAGGTCGTTACCGCCTGCGAGCAACGTCACCTGCGACATTTTCAATCCCAGCTTACCCCACGGGACCTGAATGTTATCGAAATTATCCAAAAACAGCCGGGAAACCGCGATCATGAGCAGGTCCTCCCGTCCTGTTGCACCTGCACGGGCAATACCCGCTTTATAGAGGGGCGTGTTGGTATGGATGTAGGTCAGGGGAACCAGTTCAGTAAAACCTTTCGTTTCATCCTGAATAGTTCGCAGGATACCAAGATGCTCGGCCCGGTCACGTGCGGTCTCACAGGAGCCGTACATTATAGTTGCGGTCGATGGGATCCCCATGGTGTGTGCTTCTTTGATAATTCGCACCCATTCCGCAGTACCCAATTTTCTGGGACAGATCACCTTTCTTACAGAGTCAACAAGAATCTCAGCTGCAGTCCCCTGTAACGATCCCAGACCGGCCGTCTTCAATCGTTCAAGTACTTCGGGTGTGGAAAGATTGCTCTTTGATGCTGCATGGGAAACCTCGTCCGGGCTGAACGCATGCAAATGAATATGCGGTCCGATTTCGTGCACCCATGAAATTAGATCACAGTATGTGTCTATGGTAAAATCGGGATGCACCCCGCTCAGCAGACATATCTCAGTGACACCCCGTTCCATTGCAAGGTTCGTTTTTGCCTGAATTGCCGCCTTATCATTGCAATAGGCCCCTTCATCTTCCGCACTCCTGCCAAAACCACAGAAACCACAGAGATTCTTACAGATATTGGTCACGTGCAGGTTCTGGTTTTTCACATAGGTAACGATATCATCTACCCGACGATCCCTCATCTCATCTGCGGCAGCTGCAATCCGGAAGATATTTCGGTCATTACAATTCATGAGACCCTCAGCTTCTGCCACTGAAAGGCGATGTCCGCTGAGTACATCTGAGAGGAGTTGTGAAATCTCTGACATAGTAATTACCAGACCTAACGCTGTTTTTTCCCGAGTTTATTGGGCCGTTTCTTTTTCTTTGAATCCGCAGAACGCAGATACAGCTCATGAAGTATCATGATACCAATGATAACCACGGTCACTTCAATGATATGGAGAGGAAGATATCCTACGAGCGGAACCGCAAAAAGAGCCTTGCCAATCACCCATTCATCCTTTACAGGCTCGATAATGCCGATACCTGGATAATTGAGACCCTGGTCGGGGCGCGGATTGTTATCTCCCCAAGTGATATAGCCCGGGTGTGGGGGGGAATAATTTCCCAGGAGTTTAACTCCCTTGATTTCTGTTACCGGTTCATTATCCACATACTGAATTGCTCTATGGATAATGGGGTGAATACTGGTCAGGCCGTTTGGTTTGTAGATGATAACATCGCCATACTCTTCATACATCAGTCTGCCACTCTTTTTCCCATCAACCCATGTTTCAAAAACACCGTAACGATCCTTTTGGACAACGACAACAAGATCCCCCACGTTCATATGAGGTACCATACTCTGTGATTCGATGGTAACAACTGCAGGCCAGGTACCACAGAGAAGGAACAAGGCGAGTGCGATCCCTCCGACAACTGCACCGATCCAGATAAGATCGCGCGCCAGGGACACCCCCCAGTTGTCACTTTCCCGGAATTTCGCAATCAGCGCGCGGATATTACGATTATTATCATTATCTGCCATTCTATAACGCTCTTGATTTTATTTTTTATTATTCTGTTAACCTTTCATAATTAGCCACGTGGCATTATATAAAATGCCGCAGGATCTTACGGTGAGACAATAATGGATGACAGGTAGAAAATCCCAAAAATGATAAGGAAAATCCCACAAAGTACCATAATCTTCCGGTATACAGAATCAGAAAAGATAGTTCTCCCTTTTGACACCGCGATTGAAACCAGTGTATACCACACGGTGTCAGCACTCCAGTGCCCAACCATGAAAATTCCAACAAACACCAGTCCACCCTCTAACCCGGCAATTACCATCGCGCTTCCTATTGAGAACCACCAAATCCAGAAATACGGATTTGCTGCACTCGTAATCAATCCTGCCATATAAGGATTGCTGGCAGGTTGGACCGGTGAGTTTACTCATAGTAGCTGTCCTGCTGCCGGTGATGGTCAGCCCGCCAAACAAAATCAGGGCAATCCCCCCGATTCCTGCTATCACTGAAGTATGGTTCTGGGCAACTGCTGCCAATCCTAAAAGAATCAGGATAACAAGAAAAAGTTCAACAATTAAATGTCCGAGAGAGATTTTCAACCCGGTTGCCCAATTGCCCGAAATTGATGCATTGATGGTTGCAACAAGCGTTGGACCAGGGGCTAGCGCCCCGGTCAAACCGATAACAAATCCGAGGATAAGCATCTGGAATATATCATACATGAAGAGTCCACGAAATTCCCGTTATACAAAATTCTCATGATAAAGAATATCAATCCTTCATCCTAGTGCCGATCTGATCTTTTGTAAATTTCGTAGTGCCATAATAAAACCCTATATTTTCTCCATGTGCATATACTATTCATGCTTGATGCACAGCAGATCACCCTCAGGTTTCTTGAAACCAAACTGCAGGTGCATCCCGATGTTGTCCGTTATATCCAGGAACAGAATGAACTGGAACTCATTGATCGCATTATCGCGCAGGTTCCCGGGGAGACCATTGTAGTTTCGGCAAAACATATTCCCGGCATGAATGCGACGCGGGACGGGACACGGTTCCTCTCTGATCCCACCGTTGAAATAATCAGCGGAAGCCCCGGTACGTCCGGCAGTATAAACGGAACAAGCGATTATCTGCACTATTTCCGGGACCGGTATAACCGTCTGGGAAACATGATCAGGAGCCGGTGCGGGGCAATGCCGATTGAAGCACTTATCCGCAATACCCGTTACCGGCAGGAAGAATGTACTATTATTGGTATGGTCGTCGAAGTGAAGACTACAACAAATGGTCACCGGATTGCCGAATTAGAGGATTCTTCTGCAAACATTCCTGTTCTTTTCCGTAAAGACCGCCCGTCTTTTCCGATGCAGAACGCATTATCCATGACGAAGTTATCGGAGTGAAGGGCAAACTCTCCAATGACGGGAAACTCTTTTTTGCCGAACAAATCTATCGCCCGGATATCAGAATAGATAATACACCATATAAGAGTGAACACCCCGGTAAAGCGGTTTTTATTTCTGATGTCCATGTTGGCAGCAATACGTTCCTTGCAGATTGCTGGAACAGGTTCACAGACTGGCTTTCAGATTCTGATTTCTCGTATCTGCTGATTGCCGGAGATCTCGTGGATGGCATTGGCATCTATCCAGGCCAGGAGAACGAACTGGTGATAAAAAATATTTACGAACAGTATGATGCATTCGGGTCTATGATGCAGGATCTTCCTTCCCGCATGAAGATCATCATTTCTCCGGGAAACCATGATGTTGTCAGGGGCGCGGAACCCCAACCGGTAATCCCACAACAATTTACAAAAAAATTCCCGGAGAACTGTATACTTGTCGAAAACCCGGCGGTTGTCAACCTCCAGGGGGTGAGGGTTCTGATGTATCACGGGAGATCAATTGATGATATGATCGGTCTGATCCCAGGTGCATCCTACGAGCAGAGCGGGATTATGATGGAGGAGATGCTCCAGCGCCGGCATCTTGCCCCGGCATACGGGCGCAGGACACCGATTGCAGCAGGAAAAACGGACAGGTTAATAATCGACCCACTACCAGAGATCCTGCACACAGGTCATGTCCACATCCGCGGGTTGACCCAGTACAGGGGTGTGCTTGGTATAAATGCAGGTACATGGCAGTCCCAGACCGCATTCCAGAAACAGATGAACGTAAACCCCACCCCGGCTCAGGCTGTTGTGGTTGATCTTCAGACCCTGATACCGGAATCCTTTACTTTTTTATAAAAATATTTTTTTAAATCTTGTCCGGCTTTTGACTGTCAGCCGAAGGTGGCGCCGGTTCCTTCTTTTTTGGCCCGGCAACGGTAACTTTGTAGACCCCGCCACGTGCAGTCAGTGCTGGCGGATATGCCGGATCCATTGAAAGGCATTTGGTGGGACAGACATCACCGCAGGAATTGCAGATCACGCACCGCATCCGGTCAATCTGCCATGTCTTCTCCTTTACTTCCACACAAATTGCTCCCGTGGGACATTTCCGCTGGCAGGAACGGCACGTAATACAGTTTGCAGGATCGATCACGATATGCCCACGGGTCGCCGGGGTCCGTTTTGCCGGGCGGACAGGATACATCAGTGTTGCCGGGCGTGAAAAAAGACTTTTTATGGCCGTTGCTGCCATTTTAAGAATTGTCATCGTTCATCACCTCTCCGTACAACTGATGCAGGGATCAATGGACAATACTATAACCGGGACATCTGCAAGCTGGCAACCGGAAAGCATCTTCACAAGTGGAGGGATATTGGAGAATGTGGGAGTCCTTACTCTTGATCGAACAAGATTCTTTTTCCCATTCCCTTTCACATAATGGATAACCTCACCGCGGGGTTGCTCAGCCCTTGAGAAATACTCACCATTCGGGGCACCGGTAATCTTTACCTCAATGGGACCATCAGGGATCTTTTTTGCTGCCTGCTCTATGATGTCAATAGATGAGAACAGTTCCTGTATCCTGACATTACATCGTGCATAACAGTCCCCTTCGGTTGCAACTGCCGGTTTGAAGTTGAGTTTGCCGTAGGCAGCATATCCCGTTTCCCGCAGGTCGATTGCCACCCCGCTTCCCCTGCCAGTGGGCCCCACCGCGCCGCAATCATACGCATCCTGTTTTGAAAGCACACCTACATTTTTTAACCGGTGTTTAACCGAGGTGTCTTCCAGAAACACGCTGGTGATGTTTTGCAGATCTTTTTTAATATCCTTCAACCGGAAGACCATTCCATCCAGTTGTTCACCAGAAATATCTTTCCTCACACCCCCGACCTTGCAGGCACTCTGGATTACACGACCGCCCGTGGTTGCCTCAAGCTCATCAAGGATATTTTCGCGAATCCTCCAGGAGTTCATGAAAAGGTTCTCAAAACCCATACCATCAGCAAAACAACCAAGCCAGAGAAGATGAGAGTGAAGCCTGGAGTATTCAGACCAGATCGTCCGCAGGTAATGTGCCCGCTCCGGTACTTCAATCCCCATAATTTGCTCAACTCCCTGCACATAGACAAGACTGTGGATGAAACTGCAGATTCCGCAAATGCGTTCAGCGATAAAAGTATATTCAGTAAATTCCCGTTTTTCAACGAGCTTTTCGAGACCGCGGTGCACATACCCTATTGAAGGGAGTACATCGACAACAGTCTCATCCTCAAGTACAAGGTCGAGGTGGATGGGTTCCGGGAGTACGGGGTGCTGGGGGCCGAACGGGATGATTATTTGTTTTGACATGGGTTGTCCTCCTTGAACGTAGGGATGGAAAACGGATATTTGACCGTCGTCTTGTAAAGTGTTCCTTTGAAATCGATATTCATTCCTGTAACCGTGATCCCGAACAGGTCGTGGATCTCATTTTCATAGATGAAAGCACCCCAATAGACACCACTGATGCTGGGGACGATGGTATCCTGTCTGACCAGGATCCGGAGGTTCTGGAATTTGTAGTCCTTGTCAAATGAGTAATTGATCTCATACCCTCCTTCGATCCCGGTACACCCGATCTGGACAAGCCTGTTACCCTCTTTTTTCATCTTTTCGGCCCGTGAGACGAGCTCGGATACATCAATCGGTATGATGGTCTGTTCCTCAATTGTCATTGTGCCCCACCTCCTTGTTGTAATTCCACAGGTTGTTGTTCGCTGATACCGGTCTGCGGTGCATTCCGCTTTCTTTCAAGAATTCCCAGTGCTGTCACAATCCCATCGATGATCGACTCAGGACGAGCTGCACAACCAGGAACGTACACATCGACCGGGATAATCTTGTCAATCCCACCGGCCACATTGTAACATTCCCGGAAAACACCACCTGAGCATGCACAGATTCCGACTGCGACGACAACCTTTGGATTGGGCATCTGTTCATAGAGATTCCTTACCACTTCGCGGTTCTGTTCATTTACCGAACCGGTGATCACAAAGATATCCGCATGCTTGGGGTTTCCGGTATTGATTATTCCGAATCGCTCCACATCATACATCGGTGTCAGGCTGGCGAGCACTTCGATATCGCAGCCATTACAGCTCGTTGCATCATAATGCAGGATCCAGGGAGACTTTGAAAGATAAGTCATTGCTCAACCCACTCCCACATAATATAGGGCCGCAAGATTTACCACACCAACTATTGCGGCAACCATCCACGAACTTTTCACGACAAGCTGCCACTTAACACGGGCACTTGCATTGTCTATCAGCAGTTCAAGAAGGTAAACGAAGATAACGGCAATAATTGCGATAAGGGGGTTAAATGCAAAGAACAAATACACGAACCCAAGTAAAAATACCGTTTCATACCAGTGGGTTATTTCGATAAGACCAAGAGTAGGGCCGGAAAATTCTGTGGTGACTCCTTTAACAATTTCCTGATGGGCATGGTGTGAAGTTGATATATCAAATGGTGATTTGCGCAGTTTTATCGTCAGAACATAAATGAAACCTGCAAAGATCCCCGGCAGGAAAAGCACCAGGGGTTGATCATCAGCTGGCAATTGTACTGACGCTGAAACTTTTTGTAACAACATACATACCTACTGCCGCGAGAATGACCATTGGTTCATAAGCCATGATCTGGATCAGTTCACGTTCTGCCCCGACATGACTATAGGGAGAATTTGCTGAATACGCCCCGAGAACAAGGAAGATCTGGGCAAGTGTGAGAGCGAAGATCACCAGCAGGATATCCCCTCCGGCAAAGAAGAGTGCCCCGGTGAAGATCATGAAGATAAAGTAGCTGATCACGTAGAAACGCTGTGAATCATTTGCTACAGTCATCTCTTTTTCAAAGAGTTTTCCTACATCGTAAAAAGGCTGAAGAATTGGGGGGCCAACCCGACCCTGCATGTGCGCAGTAATCTTCCGGTCGATACCTGCAATAAACCCTCCAATCACTGGCGCAAGAAGTATGAATGCGACAATTCCAACAATAGATATCATATGATTGCTCCCGCATATGCAGCCATAATAAACATAAAACCGATAAGCCCAGTACAAGATAAATACCAAAAGTCTGAAGCCTGATCTCCCCAAACCACGAGTTCATATAATAATTGGATAGTTTTAAGTCTCGTTTCAAGCCAATTGCTCCGTTATATGACAGATCCGCATTGGTTGTCATTCCACCCATATACGGGGTCAGATGCCTGTGCTTCTTTTGAGGCAAGAGGATGCTTATCGGGAGGAGAACTATCAGGAATAGCATCATAATCATTATGAGGATGTTGTCCTGCGACAGCCGTGTCACATTACCATAATTCTGCAGAAGGAATGGTTCGATGAGGGTGCTTGAAATCACCGGGAAAATAAAGCAGGTAATCGCTGTCAACCCGGCAAGAGAGATCAGCGCAATCCAGATGTTCGAATCAATATTTTTTTCGAGGTTTTCCCGTTCCAGGGTTACAACAATCAACCTCCCCATCCACTTTGCCCAGAAAAAGAGGGTCAGTGCGCTGCCAAATGCAAGGATGATGACAAAGATAAATCCCAGGGGTGCATCGATAAATGCCTGGATCGCCGCCCATTTTGATATCAGCATACCGAACGGGGCAAGGAACATTCCGGCAATGCCGATTACCATCATTGCTGCAACTTTTGGCATCCGCATGATTAACCCGTTCATGTCTTCGATGTCCCGGCTTTCGATCTCGTGTTCGACCGTCCCCACCGCAAGGAAAAGGAGCGATTTGGAGATTGCGTGGAATATGATCAGGAGGATCGCAGCCCAAATCGCTTCATATGTCCCGATACCGGCACAGGCAACGATAAGACCGAGATTTGCTATGGTTGAATAGGCAAGCACCCGTTTGGCATTACTCTGGGATATGGCAATCGCGGATGCAAGAAGGAACGTCAGTGCACCAATAAAAGCAAGGACATAACCGGAGAATGTCGCCTGGAAAATGGGGGCAAGACGCACGAGGATATAGACACCGGCCTTTACCATCGTGCTGGAATGCAGCAGTGCCGAAACCGGTGTCGGTGCTACCATTGCCCCGACAAGCCACGAGGAAAATGGCAGTTGTGCAGCTTTTGTCAGGCCGGCAAACCCGATAAGGACAACGGGTATGAGAACGATGGCTTTTCCTGAAGCAAGCAGCCCTTCAAGTCCCAGAATCCCACCTGTCTGCGTCGCAAGATACAGGATGGCAACCGCAAATCCAATACCGCCAAGCAGGTTCATCCATAGTGCGAGAAAGGCATTATTGGTAGCTTCTTCAGTTTTTGTGTACCCAATCAGGAGGAACGAACAGAGTGTGGTAATCTCCCAGAAAAAATATACCCAGAGGAGGTTATTGGAAAACACCAGCCCGAACATCGATGAGAGGAACACAAACATGATAAAAAAGAAGAAATTACGCCTGTCCTGCAGTTCTTTGTGATGCGCATGGAAATCCTTCATGTATCCCAGCGAATATACACAGATAAGGCCCCCGATGATACCAATAATAAGGGCCATGATAATCGAGAACTGGTCGATAAAGAGGGTATATTTCACATTGACAGAATGAGCGTAAACCAGCTCAAAATAAAGCATCAGGGCAGATTGCACCAATATCAGACCAGTTACAAGATAGTTCTTGAATTTTATACCGAGATACAGGATAAATACCGCAATTACCATCTCGATAATAAACATAAGAAGGCTGGTTGATTCGGCCGCAAATGAATAATAAAGTGTTCCTTTGTCAAACAAGGTTAAAAGAAGTATAATTGTAACCACACCAATGCCCAGTGCGGATAGTTTTACTATCCCGTTGCGTTCGGGTTCTTTACGCACAAGAAGCATAAAGAATGCCGTGATGAGCGGTCCTAAAATGAGAAATAATAAAAGTTGCACTCGTTGTCCTCCTTTTTAAAAAATATGGTGATTTGTCATTATTAATCATATTGAATTGTTCACACAACTCATCACCGTGTACAATTTGTAGAAAAGATCGCCGTTTTGAAACTGGAATTCCTGATAATTTTCGTAAATCCGGATTATGGTTTTACCAGAAAACGTTTATGATAAAAGTTTAATGTTTCAAAAAAGCACTATTAATCTCTTAGGATGGATTGTGGAAGTTTTCGGGAGCGATTCCCGGGAGCCGTTGCACCCTCCTTTGGTTCCATTCAGGCAGATTTCTACCTGTACCAAATAATCATACCTGATGTGTCGTCCGAGCCTGGTCCGGATGGTGCTGCATGTCCATGGTATACATGTGGTTCCATTCCACAGCAGGATTCCCTCGGCACAGCAGGGAGGTCATTGAATGATTGACTCTGTATTACTAATCGTGATTGCGATCTGTGTTATCGCACTGGGTCTTGCAGCAATCCTTACGCGGAATCTCCTCTCACAAGACGAGGGTACGCCTAAGATGCGCGAGGTCGCCGATGCGATCCGGGTGGGTGCGGAAGCATTCATCAAGCGCCAGTACTCGACTATTGCCGTGCTCGCCATCGTGTCCGCCGTTGTGATCTTTGCGGTGTATTATCTCACCGGACAGCAGTCGATTGCCCTTTCAACGGCAGCTGCGTTCATCGTCGGTGCGGCCTGCAGTGCAGTTGCCGGCGTCGTCGCTATGTGGATTGCCGTCAGGACCAACATCCGCACGGCAGCAGCCGCCCAGACAAGCGACGGAAAAGCACTTGACTTCTCGTTCCGTGGCGGGGCTATCTCAGGCCTGATCATCACCTCGATGTCGCTCCTCGGCGTCTCGTTGACGTACATTGCGCTCGGTGCAGACCCGACGCACACACCGTTCGTCATCATCGGGTTCGGTTTCGGTGCCTCGTTCGTGGCCCTTTTTGCCCAGCTGGGAGGAGGTATCTACACCAAGGCAGCTGATGTCGGTGCAGATCTTGTTGGCAAGGTCGAGGCCGGTATCCCTGAAGATGATGTCCGGAACCCGGCCACCATTGCAGACCTTGTCGGAGACAACGTCGGCGACTGTGCAGGCCGTGGTGCTGACCTCTTCGAGTCCACGGCAGCCGAGAACATCGGTGCAATGATCCTTGGTGTCGCGCTCTTCCCCATCTTCGGTGTCAACGGTATTCTCTTCCCGATTGTCATGTGTGCACTCGGTCTCCTTGCGAGCATGATCGGTATCCTCACTGTCAGGGGTAAAGACGGTGCCGACCCGATGGACGCCATGAACCGCGGATACTACATCACCGCCATCATCTCCGCGATCTTCCTCACCGGCGGGGTCTATTACCTCCTCGGTGCAACACCCGGATGGATGTACTTCGTCCTTGCAGGTTTCGTGGGTATTGCCCTTTCCGTAGCCTTCCTCAGGGTCACCCTCTACTACACCGACCACCACTACCGCCCCGTGCAGGATATCGCCAATGCTTCTGAGACCGGGGCGGGAACCAACCTCATTATGGGATTCTCGGTCGGTCTCGAGACCACCGCCATTCCCGCAATCCTCATCGGCGTTTCCCTTCTTGTCTCGTACTGGTGCGGGACTATGACCGGCATCCCGAGCGGCGGCCTCTACGGTACTGCCGTTGCAACCATCGGTATGCTGATGGTCTGTGCCTACGTCCTTACCATGGACACCTTCGGTCCCATCGCGGACAATGCAGGTGGAATTGTCGAGATGAGCCAGGCGCCGGAGGAAGTCCGGCACCGCATGGACAAGCTCGATGCAGCCGGGAACACCACCAAGGCACTCACCAAGGGATATGCCATCGGCAGTGCATCCCTCGCGGTGTTCCTGCTCTTCAACGCTTATATGGCTGATATCTCGAAACTGCTCATAGAAAAAGGCGGGGTCGCATTTACGACGGTCAATCTCGCATCCGTACCGGTCTTTGTCGGGGCACTCCTCGGCGCGATGCTCGTCTTCCTCTTTGCAAGCCTCGCCATCCGTGCAGTTTCCAAGACCGCACAGTCCGTCATCGATGCGGTCCGCATCCAGTTCAAGGACCCCGGCATCATGGCAGGCACCAAGAAGCCTGACTATGCAGCGGTCATTGATATCACAACCCAGGGTGCGCTGAAGAACATGGTCCTCCCGGGCATCCTCGTGATCGCTGTTCCCGATCGTCATCGGTGTCACCATGAAGTACGAGGCCCTCGCCGGCTTCCTCATGGTAGCGACCATCACCGGTATCCTCCTTGCACTCATCCTCAACAACAGCGGTGGTGCATGGGACAATGCCAAGAAATACATCGAGACCGGTGTCCATGGCGGCAAGAAGAGCGAGGCCCACAAGGCAGCGGTCATCGGAGATACGGTTGGCGACCCGTTCAAGGATACCGCAGGTCCGTCGCTCCACGTGCTCATCAAGCTCCTTGCAACTCTGACGCTGGTGCTGGCACCTCTCTTCATCTAAAAAAATATTTTTTTCCTGTTCCTGATTTTTAAATTGTTTAGAAAGATCGTGCCGGGATACTGGACAACCATTTATCATCCAAATCCGGATATATACTCATGGATCCGCAGGAACACATCCACATCATCAGCGCGGGTGACCGTATCCATACAACCTATCCTGCTGTTCTTAAGGATCTCCGGACCGTTACGCACACGTTCATCTTTGCTGAAAAAGAGGTCTATACCAACTCGGCCCGGGATGATGCCCAGAAAAGAATGTGGAAGTGCGCCATCCGCGATGCGATTGATGAGGTAAACGCCATCTCCCTCTCCCGGAATATTTCCTGTGCACTGGTCTGTATCGATGCGGCAACGTTTGACTGCGATTCGCGACCCGGTTCTCGGGATCTTCAGCGACCATCCGGATGCCCGGTATTCGTTCGATATCTCTGCGGGCTCAAAACGTCTCTCGCTGGGCCTGTTCTCGATGTCGCTCTGGGTTGAGGGCGACGCCTATTACGCATTCGGCAATTCCCCGTCGCGAAGAGTGCCGGTCCCGACCCTTCCCACAAAGAACCTGCCGGCCAATCCGCACTATCTCGTGATCCTCACCATCCTCTTCCGGGGACAGGAACAGGGGAAGGAGACAAGTACCCTGGTGCCAAAAGAGACGCTGTTCAACGAGACAAAGGTCTGGCAGATCCCGGTCCGGGATACGGATGAGGGAACTGCCGGGCAGGAACTCTCTCCCGCGGCCTTTTCCCGGCTTATTGCAACCCTGATCGGGTGGAACCTTATCCGGGAGGAGACCGATCCGGGCAATGATCAGGAAAAACTGTACAGCATCACCCCGGATGGCGAGCTGGCATTATTCGTGTATTCAGCCCGTATGAAAAAACGGAGTGTTCGGCAACCCACCCGGCCTCACGTGATTCTCAGAACGGGGAGAACCGGGTAAGGCCATAATGGACGAGTACCGTAAAATGCTGTCTATAGAGCGTAACGACAACGGAATGTTTCACTAAAAAGAGTGATTACTTCCCTTTCAGCCTTCGCTCGTCTTCTGCAATCCACTTCTCCAGTTTCCGGATACCTTCCTCGATATCCTTAATCCGGGCTTCGGTTTCCGCAAGCCGGGCATGTTGCCCGTGCAACCTTCTCCGGGATTCTCACATGAGGCAAGAAATGTGCGTATATGGCCCCTGCCGATCTGGAAATTCTCCAGGGCACTCGCCGCTTTCCGGTAGCCGTTCATAATTGGCCTCGAGATTCTTCCGGACACGGGACTCTGTTTCCGACTGCTGCCGCGGCTTTCCCGCTTTTACCGGCCCCCATGCAGCATCATGGGTTTTCCGGATCTTCTGGATGTGGTCAAAACAGGTTTTCTTGTGTTTTGCAATCATCTCGTGCTTGAATTTCCCCAGCAGGTCACCGGCATTTTTGAGCGCCTGCCCGCGTTCCACCAGATCATGGATCTCCACAGCCGGGGCATCGGAACGGGAGCCTCGGCCTGTTCCACAAGCTTCATAATTTCATCGAAATGTCCCTGCGACAGGGATTCCAGCGCCCCGTACTCGGTCTTTTGTTTCTCCTTTACCTCACGGCAGAGGGCATTGAACTGTTTCCAGAGCAGATCCCGGTCACTCCGGGCAAGCGGTTTGAGCTCTTTGAATAACGCGGTGATATGTTTTGCCTGGTTCCAGAAATCCTGGTATTTGGTAATGATCGGGCGGTTTTCCCTGATCGGACCGGTTAATGACGACAGTTTTTTGATCTCCCGGTCCAGGAGTTCTGCATTTTTATGTGCATTTTTAAGCCAGGGATCATCTTCAGGTTTCATAAAAAAATTCCCGATCGTTTTGGTCTGTGGATTATTGTATCTGTATCTGCCCGCGTGGCTTTAAAATGGTATCCGCTGCCAGGTTTTTCAGGATTTCCAACGGAGTCATTATCCCGCCAGAGGATCAAATACTGTTCAGGTTACTTGCTTTCAGGTCAACACTGACATCGGGCAAATCCGCGAATATCGCTTCGGGTTCTCATCGAACTGTTTTTTGCACCAGTTACAGCAGAAATAGTATTTCTGGTTCTTGTACTCACTGGTGAATTCTGCATCGTCTTCATCAACTATCATCAGACAGACAGGATCGGTTGCCATGCTTAGTTGCCTCTTTAGCCTGAATAGAATCAGGTGTATTTCCTTAAGTGTTATCGCCTTTTATACGATAGGATCCGGGGTATTCAGTACCACCGGACTTGGATCATAAGGGGTCTTTTCCTCTGCATGTTTGATCAGATGGGTGGAGATATCGAAATACGTCTTGAGGAAGAGGAAGAGCACGAGGGCCGGCATCGTCGATTGTATCCCGAACACTTGCAGGGCGAAAACCACGATGCTGCCGAAGATGATGGTCAGGTGCATGGGGATGATCCGCTGGTAAGGCCGGAAGAACTGCTCCATGAGGTATATGGCTCCTTTGGACCCTGGTGCCGGTAAGTGAGATACGAGTAGAGGTGATTTGCAAAGAAGAGTGAACAGGAGAGCCAGATGTTGGGATCCGAGAAATGAACGGTTCCAAAGAGCCCGGATTCCACGATAAAGGTGTAATACCCCCAGTGGAAGAGACCGTAGTGAAGGGTGAAGAACCCGGGCAAGGAAGCACTTGTAGAACCAGATATGACGGGTGTTGACCGTGCCTTGCCCACCTCGTGCCTGTCCCGGTTTTTCGAAGTCTGCTGCAAGGGCTGCGGTATTGGCACTTAGGAGCGAAACGACCGTGAAGATGCCGATTATGATGCTCTGCGACCAGTAGATGAACAATACCGTTGCAAGGTCCCAGTTTCCGAGGATGGCAAGTACGATGGTAACTGAGTTGGCGAAGATGAGTGATATGACCGGGAAGTTATGGATGAGATCCCCCGGAAGGATTCCGGGGAGCGGGGGCGGGAACTGCATTACGTTTGTGTGGTCCGCAAAAGTGAAAAACGTGCGTATTTTTTGAAATGGGAATAGCCGTGTTTTATGCCAGAAGTGATTCAAATGTACGCTTGTCTGTACGAATTCTTGTAGCGTATGCATCGCAGAAAGAGTCGAATGCCAGGATCGCTCTGGTAATCGGCAGGCAACTGCTCTCAGAAGGATATGGTACTGATATCAGTGAAATGAAAACGGTCACATCACTTGCGGGATACCATGCGTTTGGGATAGCAGCACCCAGGTACACCGGAAAGGTAACAGGCGATGTGGCAGCATTTGTCACTGCCAACAAAGACGAGTCTTTTTTATGTTACCGGTGGCCGGATTTGTTGCAGGTATTGCTCCGGTGTATCCAAAGACCGGCGATATGAAAGTGTTCACTGATCAGCTTGTTGCGGCATTCACTCCCATTCGTCCGGTCAAAGTGACGATGTTTACCGGCGCCATTGATACAGACAGGTTGAACTTTGCTGAACGAAGTCTGGCATGACTGCTTAAAGTCCCGACCGGTGACTTCCGCGACGGGGATGCGATCCGGGCATGGACACAGAGATCTCCCCGGTAAATTAGGTGCGTGAGGGATCAGTCCTTAAAACGATTTTTTGCCCGGATTATCCGGATTTTCTTTTGACGGGCAGGATCTCTGCGATCTGTTCCTGGTACAGCACTCATACATTCGTAAGATCTGTCGCGTTCATAGCACGTCTTCCAACCCGCACCGCTTATCTTCCCCCCGCCACCAACCATTCACTATGGATCCGGTTATTACATTAATCAGAAACGATCTCATTAACAGCGCAGATCCCGCCACCCAAAAAATATTCCAGCGGTTCTTTAAAGAGGAGGTCAGGTATTACGGTGTTAAAGTTCCGGCTGTCGGGAAGATTGCTAAGAAGTACTGGAAAGAGATCAAAGTGAAGGGACAAGAAAGAGATATTTTCTCTCTGCGAGGAGTGTGTACAAATCAGGCTATTGCGAAGAGGCCTTTGTCGTTTCCAGCTGGGCTCATCTTCTCACTGACCGTTACGAGAAAGAGGACTTCCAGGTGTTCCGGCACTGGATTGATGCATACATCTCCAACTGGGCTGCCTGTGACAGCTTCTGCAACCATACCATGGGTGACTTTATTGAAAAGTTCCCGGAATATATTGATGAACTGAAACGCTGGACGAAGTCGGATAACCGCTGGATACGGCGGGCAGCAGCTGTATCACTGATTGTCCCGGCAAAACACGGGAAATTCCTCAAAGAGGCAATTGAAATTGCAGATCTGCTGCTTACTGACGATGATGATCTGGTCCGGAAAGGATATGGGTGGCTCTTAAAAGAGGCCAGCCGCAATCATCCAAAAGAAGTCTTTGATTTTGTTATGCAAAATAAAAAGAAGATGCCCCGGACAGCGTTGCGGTATGCAATCGAGCTGTTACCAAAAGAGCGAAAAACTGAAGCGATGAAGAAAGACTGGCAGGTTAGGGGATTTGGATAAGGGATAATTTTTTTGCAGTTCTGCCGGGTGTTATAGAATTTATAAGGCAAATTTTAATCCAATGCTGCATCTTTCAGGGACAGAACCTCATTTTGCCTGCTTCCTGGTCCGGTATATCGTGATCCCTTTCAGTCTTCACTTCCACGCCATGAGGAGAGCATCTGCACATTCCTCCCTCGTTGCGGTAGTGGGCATATTAATGGTCTTACTGATCGAGGCATGCACATGTTTCTGGAATGCAGCCTGCATCAGGATATGGTCCTTCCAGTGGATATCCAGTGCAGTCCTGAAAAGGGCCCGGAATTTCTCCGGCAGCCAGTTGAGGTCATGGACCGTCCCCCGCTCATGAACGTGGTTAATGGTCTCATCTGCCTTTTTTCTTTGCTCTGAATTGGACAATCCTGCACCAGACAGGGTTTTTTCAAGAGCGGTCCGGAATACAGGATTTACAATAACAAACGTTTTGCCAACGGTGTTTCTTCGCGTATAGGCAAAAGAGAAGACAGGTTCAATGCCGCTTGAGCACCCGGCAAGAAGGGATACTGTTCCGGTCGGTGCTATGGTAGTCAGTGTTGCGTTCCTTATGGGGAACTCTTTCCAGATACTCTTTTTCCACGCCGGGAACGCCCCATATTTTTCCGCCAGTCGGTGTGATTCGTCTACTGCGGTATCGGTGACAGTCCGGATGACATGTTCGCACCAGGCTCTTCCCTGAACGGAATCGTATGGCAATTCAACCTTAAGAAGAGCATCATGGACGCCCATAAGACCCAGACCAATCTTCCGGGTTTTTTTCGTTGCTTCTTCAATTGCCGGAATAGGGTAGACGTTTTTGTCAATGACCTTATCAAGGAACCGGACTGCTGTTCGCACTGTTTCGTTCAGTTCGTGTTCATCAAGGATCCCGTTACGGACAAAGGAGGCAAGATTGATGCTTCCAAGAACGCAGCTTTCGTACGGGAGCAGGGGTTGTTCACCGCAGGGATTGGTTGAATCGATGGCACCAAAATCCGGAACGGGATTGTGCCGGTTTATTTCATCATAAAAAAGTATACCGGGTTCCCCGGTCTTCCAGATCCCGTCCACAATTCCTGACCATATTTGTCCGACTGTAATCGGTTCACCGGATTGTGGATGAGTGACACAGGTAGTTTCAAACTTTTTCCGTGACACCAGCTCCATGAATTTATCATCCGCCATGACAGACAGGTTAAAATTGGAGATATCCCCTTCCTGTGATTTTGCTGACAGGAATGAAAGGATGTCGGGATGCCAGACATTTAATATCCCCATATTGGCTCCCCGGCGGCGACCACCCTGCCTGATTACTTCGGTTGCTGCATTGAAGATTCCCATAAAGGATACCGGACCTGAAGCAACTCCGTCTGTAGAACGCACACGGGAACCTTGTGGCCGGATATGTGAGAAATTATACCCTGTTCCCCCACCGGTCTTATGGATTATCGCACCTTGTTTCATGGCATCGAAGATACCGGGGATAGAATCCGGTACTGGAAGAACGAAACAGGCTGATAGTCTGTCCCAAGTCTGTCCCGGCGTTCATGAGTGTGGGGGAGTTGGGTAAAAAACGCAGGGAGGCCATGATAGTGTAAAAAGCGGTCGCCTCATCCTCGTTATCTGCAACCGCCGATGCAACGCGCCGGCAGATATCCTCAAATGTTTTTTCGCCTTCCCTGAGGTATCGTGCCGAAAGGATGCTGTCAACAACCTGTGTTGAATTCATCTGAATCCCTGCATTTTCTGTCAGTTTCCTTAAGAGACTTTACGACGGGTGTCGGATATCCTTATATCCAACCCCGCATTTTCATCGCATCCACAACATGTTCCATGGCCCGGCTGTATGCAGCGCGTCTCAGGGAAATTTTGTTATTTTTTGCCATTTCTGACACCATGCGATAGGTTTCTGTCATTTGTGTCTTCAACCGCAAGTGCACGGTATCCTGTTCCCAGTGATCCATATTCAGGTTCTGCACCATTTCATAATACGATACGATGACTCCACCTGCATTACAGAGGAAATCAGGAATGATGGGGATACCCTTGGCATTCAGGTGTGTGTCGGCTTCAGACGATATGGGTCCATTGCCGAATTCGGCGATGATTCTCGCTTTGATACTATCCGCATTATCCATGGTGATCGCATTTTCAAGTGCAGCTGGTATGAGAATGTCAACGTCAAGTTCCAGGAGTTCTTTGTTAGGGATATCCGCACCAAGCCCTGAATTTTTAATAAAACCCGTCTTTTTTTTATGTTCTCTGAGCTTTGGAATATCGAGACCCTCCCGGTTCATAACTCCCCCTCCGCTATCACTGACGGCAATAACCCTGCAACCGCACAAGGGCTGCGCAAGGAGCGCTGCATTTTCTCCGACATTTCCGAATCCCTGAATAGCTACGGTCGCGTGCTTCAGGGGAATGCCAAGATCCTTTGCTACTTCACCAAGCACATACCAGCCCCCCCTGGCAGTGGCGTCTTCCCGCCCTTCTGATCCCCCAATACTAAGAGGTTTTCCTGTGATAACACCAAAAGACGTCTTCCCCACGATTTTTGAGTACTCATCCATCATCCATGACATGGTGCTGGCGTTTGTACCAACATCCGGTGCGGGTATATCACGATCCGGCCCTATGAAAGCTACGATTTTCTGGACAAAGGACCTGCTCAAACGCTCAAGTTCTCTTGCGGAAAGTTCCTTAGGATTACAGATCACACCTCCTTTTGCACCACCCAGAGGGAGGCGATAGAGGGCACATTTCCAGGTCATTAAGGCAGCAAGAGCCCGGACTTCCTCAACGGTCACAGCTGGATGATAGCGGATACCTCCTTTCGTGGGACCCCGTGCATCATTATATTGAATACGATATCCCTGAAATACCCGCAGTTTTCCGTCGTCCATACGTATAGGGATGGAGACGTGAAGTTCCTGCATTGGCGTTTTCAGCAGGGCTTCAATATCAGATGAGAGTTTCAGGTCAAGAGCACATGCACACACATGCTGTTTCACGGTTTCAAAGAGATTTACTTCAGTCATCCCCGGCCTCTGTGTATACAGGCTACATAACACAAAAGGGTAAAAGAGTATCGATCACGAGGTCCCCTGTCCATTCTTCAAGGTTCCCGAAGGAATGGTGGCATCGTGGGTCCTCACGAAATGAGTTTGAAGTCCGCGCTTTGGATCTGGAGGAATTAAACTCCAATGTTCTTTAAAAACCGTTCATGCAGCCTGGTATCACATGAAAGTTCCGGGTGAAAAGAGAGTGCCATATGTTTTCCATATTCAACAGCAACTATGCCCTGATCCATACATGACAGGACACCTACACCGGCACCAGCGAATGTTACAACTGGCGCCCGGATGAAAATCGCATGGAATGGGCCTCCTTTGAGCCCTTTGATGGGAAGATCGGCTTCGAAGGATTCCCTCTGTCTTCCGAACGCATTCCGATCCACCGATATTTCGATAAGACCCAGCGTATGGATGCGTTCATCATCAACCTGGGTCGCCACCAGCACCATACCAGCACAAGTTGCAAAAATGCCGCCGGAAAACGAGCGGATTGGCTCGTACATGTGATTCTTATCAATGAGCCGCGAGATGGTCGTCGATTCGCCACCTGGAATTGCGAGGGCAGTACATCCAACAAGGTCTTCAGGGTGCCTGACTTCAAAAACACTGGATGAGGTATTATACCCCATTCTGGTTAGAGCCAGCCTGAAAGCCCCGATGTGCTCGCTTACGTTTCCCTGGAGCGCCAGTACCACCGATCTTAACGTCCACGAGTCTGCAGCTTTTCATCTTCTCTGAGTGTGTGCACATCAAGGCCGGGCATTGCATCTCCAAGACCTTTGCTTACCCGGGCAATGACGGTTGCATCGCTGAAATGATTGACCGCTTCAACAATCGCTTTTGCCATTCTTTCAGGATTTGAAGATTTGAAAATCCCGGATCCAACAAAAACGCCATCAGCACCAGACTGCATCATCATTGCCGCATCTGACGGAGTGGCAATACCACCTGCAGAGAAGTTCACAACCGGGAGCCTTCCACGTTCGGAGCATTCTATAACAAGATCTGCGGGTGCTTCGATTTCCCGTGCATAATCGACCATTTCCTGGCGATCCATGCCTTTGAGTAATCGGATTTCTCCCATTATATTGCGCATATGCCTGACCGCCTCAACAACATTACCAGTCCCTGCTTCACCCTTGGTCCGGATCATTGCCGCGCCTTCATTGATCCTCCTGAGAGCCTCTCCCAGATCCCGGGCTCCGCAGACAAAGGGGATCTTGAAAAGTTTTTTATCAATATGGTATTGCTCATCGGCTGGAGTCAGAACCTCGCTCTCATCAATCATATCAACACCGAGGGTTTCCAAGACCTGTGCTTCAACAAAATGCCCTATACGCACCTTGCCCATGACAGGAATGGAAACGGCATCAATAATCTCAATAACTTTTTCGGGATCCGCCATCCGTGCAACGCCCCCCATTTTCCGAATATCAGAAGGCACCCGTTCCAGTGACATAACTGCGACGGCACCAGCTTCTTCAGCAATCTTTGCCTGGTCAGCATTGACGACATCCATAATCACACCCCCTTTCTGCATGGATGCAAAGCCGCGCTTGAGGAGCTCAGTACCAAATCTCAGTTCTTCAAGTTTCATATGCCGGTACTATTGATCAATGATCCCAATAAAATCAGAGTACCACTGGCAAGCACAGTAAAAGCGATAGTTACGAATCGGCCCGCCTGAATAATTTCATGACCTGCATCATCAAATGTTCTTTCACCGTCCCCAATTTCATACACTCCCGGTTTTACAAATTTTATTCCTGTTCCCCCAGCCATCACTGCCATGACATTTCCACCATTAAAACCAGGACGTTTGCGACCGTCACGATGCATCACACGCAGAGCATTGGAAAACGTACCCTTGAACACAAAATACATCAGCAGCAATATCACGGTGAGCCGGGCAGGAACAAAATTAAGGATGTCATCCATTCGTGCTGAAAACCAGCCCAACCGTATCCTCTCATCCCGATACCCAAGCATCGCATCCATTGTGTTAGCTGCACGGTAGACTGCGGCCCCGGTAAGACCAAATAAAGAGAAATAAAAAAGTGGGGAAATAATGCTATCGGTAAGATTTTCAGTCATCGATTCATACCCTGCTGACAGAATATGTGCCCGGTCAAGGTGAGTCGGATCACGAGATACGAGCATTTTGACCTGATCCCTGCCTTCTTCCACTCCTTTATCCAGAGCCTTCACTACTGCAAGAGTATGCTCTTCCAGTGATCGCCAGGCAAAACAGCATTTGAGGAGGAACGGGGCAAAGATCAGATACAGATACCACGGGCTAACTGCCACAAAACAATAAAAAGGCAGTGCGAACAGGGTTGCAGTAACAATCCAGAGAAACATGCCAACAAAACGCTGGATTTCTGGCGAGTACCGTTGTGGTTTTCCCCACTTCCCGATGAACCGCCCAAGCAGAGCTACAGGATGAAATGGCGAGTGAGGATCACCGATCAGACGATCAATAATTAGCGCGGCAAATAATACCACTACTCCAGCCACTACTGCTGACGGTACCATGTGTAGAGAGCACCAACAATGAGAATGATAAATGCAGCAGTGTTGAGAAATTCATTTTTTGTATAAAGGAATGCGCTATAAAGAATCAGTGCAATTCCCATCATAATCATCAGGAGATGCGGGCGGCCATGAGCAACTGGCTGAAGCGGGGGCTCCTCCTTTGCAGCAGATTTCCGAATAACTACTCCTGATATGACATCAACACGAAGTGAGGTTTTAATTCCCCCATACCCGGTGATAATCTCAAGAATGAAAAAACCTTCATGACAGTCTTTTCGTATTGGAATGGTCAATACGGTTTCATCTACGATATACATATTCTCATGGAAAAAATCGGTAAACATCGCAGCATTAGGAGAGGATATTGTCAGGTGAGTGGGTGCGCCCCGATTTTTAAAAATTAATCGCAGGGTACCCCCAATCTCTGCCCAGATATTTTCCCTTGGAATTTCAATTAAATTAATTCCTAACCGGTTAAGATAAAATTCAAAAGAGGTTTCGTGTGAACCGGGTTCCTGAACAGTCAGAATGTTGAATGCTGATGCAAAATTCATTCCTGCTCCTGTGTATCATTTTTTGGGGGAGGTTATTGGAAGGAGATTTGGGATACCCTCATGAATAGGATACGTTACATTGCATGCCGCGCAGCTCAGCCCACCCTCTATAATTTCCTTTTCATCCTCCTTGTCAACGCTGAGAGAGAGATCCCCTTTGCAAACCGGACAACATAGTATATCCATGAGTGAACGTCTCATACCTGTTTTTCCCTCAAATCAATAATCTGGGTCATTTCTGGTCCGGTGGATATAAGAGTAACTGGACTGCCAATATCATCCTCTGCGCTCTTTAAAAAGTCCTTTGCCTTCTTGGTCAGCTTACCGTATTCCGTTACCCCAAAACAGCTTTTATCAATCCTGTCAATACCGGTAATAGCAGCCTGGGTACATCCATTAATCATTGCTGAATACCGGGCCATATTCCCGTCCCATCCACCAATACGTCGCTTCCGATGGGTTACCGTTCCAAATTCCTGGATTCCCATCGAATCAGACTTTTCAAATGTCATTTCGGTACTGAACGGACCTTCCCCGACTCGTGTCGGATATGCCTTGAAAACCACGATTACGTCGTCGATTTTCGTCGGACCCACTCCATTATCCGCTGCAATCTGGGATGCTGATGTATCTTTGCTCGTGACAAACGGATACGTACCATAATAAAGAGAGATACCAAAACCCTGCGTTCCTTCAAGCAGCACCGTTCTGTCTTTTTTTAACTCATCATCAATAGCCTTGGGAACATCAAGCAGGTATTCCGCAAGTTCCGGCACATCCTTTGCCTGAGGAGAAATCCTCATCACCCTGTCAGAATTTGCGGGCCCGCATCCTGATCCCGTACTTCCGATCTTCTTTGAGAGGTGCGCACTCCCTTTATCCCTCATGATATGGTCTTCAGTGATAATTCCGCAGCGTTTATCAACAAAAACTCTACCTTTAACGTCGAGCATTTCGACTTCCTGCTTCAGTATGCGGGGATCTACCAAAACCCCACTTCCAATGCAGAGTCTGGCATCCTTATAAACAAAACCAGAAGGCACCATGCGGACACCATATTCGCGATCCCCTACCTGTACAGTGTGTCCGGCATTCGGCCCGACACCGCCGCGGGAGATTATAACGGGTTTGTCCTTGTATGCAATATGGGCAACAACCTTACCCTTACCTTCATCTCCAAAAAATCCACCAACGATGATCGTGCAGCTCATTGTAATATCAAGTAGTATTGATCGAGGTGCAAAATAAAGTATGCCCAGAAAAGGTGACTTGAAAACAGAAATTTTGGAAAAATTGTTTGGAGCAATTCTACTAGTCCATTTCAGAGATCCGCAAGAAACGTTTCAATCCTGCTAAGTGCTTCGGTCAGCTGCTTCCTGGAAACTGCATATGCGCAGCGTACATGATAGTCTCCTCCAGCCCCAAAGACACTCCCCGGAACAACCGCAACCCTTTGTTCTTTTAATAGTCGCTCAGCAAACTCTGTATCAGAAAGTCCGGTGCTTTTTATCGATGGAAATGCATAGAATGCCCCTTCCGGGACATGTGTTGGAAGACCGATTCTGTTTAGTCCTGCAATAAACATATTGCGTCTTAAACGGTACTCCTGCACCATATTGTTTTTATCCTCTTCTGCAGAACGAATCGCTTCAAGTGCACCTACCTGTCCCATTACCGGTGCGCACAGCATCACATACTGGTGAATTTTCAGGACTGCTTCACAGAGCTCTTTTGGAGCACAGAGATACCCGACACGCCATCCGGTCATTGTGTACGCTTTAGAGAACCCATTGAGAGTAATTGTCCGTTGCCAGAGATCACTAACGGTTGCTGCAGCAACATGGCTTCCCTCATACGTGAGTTCCGCATACACCTCATCAGTGATGAGCAGAAGATCCTTATCGATGATGATATCAGAAATTGCCCTGAGCTCTTCCCGGTTCATAACTGCACCAGTTGGATTATTCGGGAAATTGATCATCAGGGCTTTTGTTTTACTGGTGACTTTATCCAGGAGGGCGTCGGGGTTAAGTTTGAACCGGTCGGGTTCCGTACATTGAACGGGAACAGGAATACCTCCTGCCAGAGTAACACACGGCGCATAAGAAACGTAACTGGGTTGTGCAATAAGTACTTCATCACCAGGATCAACAATTGCCCGGATAACTATATCAAGCGCTTCGGAAACACCGCTCGTGATAATAATTTCATTTTCACTATTATACGTAAGATTATAGTGCTGCTGCAAATAGTTTGAAAGGGTTTCACGAAGGGCCGGGAGACCTTTGTTGGAAGTATAAGAGGTAACACCCTGTTCAATTGAATAAATGCTTGACTCACAGATATTCCAGGGAGTGCGAAAATCCGGCTCGCCAACACCCAGCGATATGACATCCTCGATCGTGAGAGCAAGATCGAAGAATTTCCTGATCCCCGACGGCGGGATGTTCTGTGCACGTTCAGAAATAAAATTCCGCATACCTTTACCTTAAAATGAGTACGGGAGGCGTTCTGCTTCCTGTTGTTCAAAGAGCACGTTCCCGTTTTCCTTGTACGACTTCATGATAATATGTGTTGCCGTTTCACGGATCCGGTCCATCGGGGCCACATGTTCAGACACAAAACGGGAAACGTCCTGCATATTCTTACCGGTTACCAGCAGCTGGAGATCGTAGGTTCCTGTCATCAGCCGCAGGGTTTTTACCTGCCTGAACCGTGATAGACGTTCTGCTATCCTGTCGTAACCAAAGTCACGCTCGGGACTCACTTTCAGTTCGATGATAGAAGAGACTTCGCCGTTACCTGCTTTTTCCCAGTTGATGACGGTAGTATATTTGCAGATTATTCCCGCATTCTCGAGCGCGTGAATCCGTGCCTCCACCTCGGTTGGGGTAAGATTGGTCATTGTTGCGATTTCTGTTGCAGAGAGACGACTGTTATTCTCGAGAATCTGGAGGAGTTCAAGGTCTTTTTCCTGCATGCTTCATCACCTGAACCATGTTTTCAACCATTTTGTTTCCATTTGCTTCACATCGAGATCTTTTAACCCATTCAGCCGTGAATCCTTGAGTACGACTTCACGGATCTTGCCAGTATTTGAGTCAAACCACATCTCTTTTGTTCTCCCATACCGTCCACGGCTTACAACCCGTGTGTTGATAACACCAAGCATATTCAATTCTGATATGAGATCGGTGATACGCCGATGAGTAAGTACATCAAGTTCAATTTTCGGAGCAATATCCTGGTAGATCCTTGAGACTTCCCCGCTCGTAAAGATGTTTTGTCCCAACTGCTCGAGTATGAGCATTGAGAAGAGTATAAGTTTGCTCTGAGTGGGAAGAGTTGCGATACATTCGATCATACTGTCAGTCTCAATCTTTGCCTGAGCCTGTTTTACATGATCTTCTTTGACCTGATCCGATTCATCGCGATCGGCAAGCTCGCCAGAAATTCTTAAAAGGTCAAGGGCCCGCCGGGCATCTCCGTGTTCCTGAGCAGCAAGTGCTGAACAAAGCGGTATGACCCCTTCCGCAATCGCACCTTCCATAAATGCTGCATCCGCCCGCTGTGCAAGGATATCAACAAGTTGAGGCGCATTGTAAGGCGGAAATACAATCTCTTCTTCAGAGAGCGAGGAGAGGACGCGAGGATCCAAAAAATCCTTGAAACTCAGATCATTTGAAATTCCAATAATACTTACTTTGGAATTTTTGAGATCGGAATTGATTCTGGTAAGATTGTAAAGTGTGTCATCACCACTCTTTTTTACCAGCTTATCAATCTCATCCAGTACAATAACCAATACACCGCCCCCGGCTTCAAGTTGATTTTTGAGTCAGCGATATACTTGATCTGTGGGCCAACCAGTCATTGGGATGTGGGTTCTCGTCTTGTCACTTGCGACTTCATCCATACCATCAAGATTTTTTGCTATCTGGGCAAGGACACGGTACTGGGTATCAATAACTTCACAATTTAAATGAACAATCCGGCAAATCGTGCCCATGTTATTGCTGGCTTTCTCAAGCTCTGAACCAACGTATCGCACGCACGCAGTCTTTCCAGTCCCCGTCTTACCGTATATAAGTATATTTGAAGGAGTTTCATTTCTCAATGATGGCGCAAGTATTGATGCAACATTATCAATCTGAGGTTTCCGATGGGGGAGTATTTGCGGTCTGTAAGAGTGTCTGAGGACTTCACGGTCGCGAAATATCTTGTTATTGGCAAGGTATTTTTTAAATAACCCTGTCGAGGGATCTTCTGGTTCAGGCATAAAGGACACTAAGGAACAAACACTTAGTGACATAAGACTAAAAAACGATCGGTTTGTTTTATTTATAAACCCCCTTATTTCCATTGGAATAAGTCTTAAATTCCTTGTAAATTTACTAAAAACGCCCAAATATATCAATTCGTTCTTAAATATATATGCACATCTATTACCCATTAGCATGCTGTTTATGCGATTTTAGAGGTTTTTGTATCATTTGTTAAGGAGAGACCCCTTTGTTTCGTGTGGAAATACAGAATATGACCTACTGTTAATTAAAATAACAATAAAATGAGCTTGTTTCAATATCATTTTTTGAGTATATAAATCTTTCATCATATTTTTTATTTTCATATAAAAAATAAATGAATAAAACATTTTTCTGAATGTAGTAACATCAAAAAATCTCCACACGAAACACCAGGGTGCCCCCTTCAAAAACCCTCATCAGGAATTAACCATCAAATCAATTATTAGGGAAAAATGTCAATTTCTTTACCATGAAGCAGAATCATATCAAATCTCTACCAATAAGTGCTGCAATTATTACGGTATCCAGTTCAAGAACAAAGGAAAACGATACAAGCGGGAAAGCTATTGACACAATTTTACAATCTTCAGGAATCCCTGTAGAATATTATGCTGTAGTAATCGATAAGATAGATTCAATCCGTGCTGAGATTTATAATGCTTTAAAAAATTCTAACTGTATTATCATCAATGGAGGTACTGGTCTCACATATGATGATGTTACAATTGAAGCAGTTCTGCCACTCCTCGATAAAAAAATTGATGGTTTTGGCGAACTCTTCAGAATGCTGAGTTATAACGAAATAGGCACTTCATCCATGCTTTCCCGTGCAATAGCCGGTATCTCCCACGGGAAGGTTATTTTTTGCATTCCCGGCTCGACTGCCGCCGTTACCCTCGCTACAAAAAATCTTATTGTCCCGGAAATAGCGCACATTCTTTCACATGCAAATAAATAAGCACCAATCTTTTTTTTACCATATCTGAATGAAAAGGAAATTTCCATCAGGTCCAAATCGGTAAGAATGGCAAACCGGATTTCTGATGAATATCTGAATCTGAATCCTTGACATCAATATATCGTTTCGTTGGGCAATGAAAAACGCGCCTCTATCTGCACACTTCAAGGAGAGCAATACGTTCAAGTATAAGATCTATTAAATGACATGGACCAACGGTTTCAAGCTCATCCTGAGTTATATTGAACAACGACATAAGCCGGGTAACTTTTTGAGGAGTCCAGTCATCCCATGTGTCAGACACAAAAAGCATCTGGTCTGCGAGTGCCATCCAGGCATCCTCTTTTGGCGGGTACAAACAGACATACATTTTATTTTCACCTTTATGAATTCCGAATTCAGCAGCAACACTACACTGGCGGGATCCAGCAGCAAATAATAAAGCCTCCATTTCAAATGAGTTGGAGATTGGTTTTGGAGAAGAAATTGATCGTCGTGCGTGTTGAATAGCCGTGTCAGCATGCACTCGTCCGGCCAACATATCTGCATCAAAACAAACAATACTGATAGAATGATGCCGTCCAATTTCTTGTATCACTTTAAGGCATTCGTCCCGATCATTGACCGTCATAATCGCCTGTCGAATCTCGCATTTTTCTTCAGAAGAATTCATCAAATCACCCGAAACGATTGAATGTTGACTGGCCCGATGAAGAATTTTTGCTGTCCTCATGAGATGATACAGACCCTTTTTTTCGTTGAATTTGATCAAAAATCTGTTCGGCTACCCCCTGCCCAAGTATAGCCCTCACGGGGTCAACTCCCCTTGCCAGAATTATTTCAGGAGTTGTCAGCCCGTTGTTGAATAATCTCCTTGCCCGAACCCTCCCTATTCCTCTCAACCGTATAAGTGGGAGAAGTTCGCGACGTGTCCCGTTTTTCATGCAAATCTCGTAATCACGCACGTTCTGAAAAAAACCTGATACAAATATCCGGGCAAGCTCCGCACTGGCATGGAGAAGCCAGGTTACACTTTCTACCATTCCAAAAATATCTCCAGGTCCTACTGAATACCGCTCACAGATTTTATCCTCTGACAACTCATCTGTCCAATCAGAAAGAAGCATTGCCGTTTTTAGTGCACGGTAATATGCTTCTACAGAATCATCATCATCCGGCAATGTCAGCCAGAGATCTTTCTCATGATCATCTATCATACGGGACAGGGCTGCAATATCTGAGTTCCGGACATACAGTTTGGGCATATCCGGTGTACTGCAGATTATCTGAAGCAGACCCAGGTCTGTATAACTTTCCCTCTCGCGAAGCATACTGACTATCATTGCCGCACTCCTTGGATCGATATAGAGTTTTGAAACAAGTGTGCCGAACTCAGTTGAACCGAGATGTTCTCCGATTTCTACTACCATATCTGAAGATACAAGAAACGCGAGTGCAGTATCGACAGACTCTCTGAATGAGGCGCCCCTGTCTGTGTTCATGGACATAGTATGTCCGATTCATGAACGAGGTGAGCTCGTTACGGTTTTTCGCAAAACCTGAGGCTATTAACGATAATATATGGGTATAAAGTGCCGTTGGTTCAGCGATTTTGGAGTGGACCTCCTCAGGAAGAGCTTCGATATACCATTCAAACAGCTCTTCCACCTGACCCTGGTCTTTTGCAATAAGAACTGCCTCACCATAGGGATCAAGCCGCGGACGACCGGCTCTTCCCGCCATCTGGTGATATTCACTAACGGGAATTGGCTGCATTCCTTCACCTGCAACGAATCGATGGTAATCCCTTATGATTACCCTCCGGGCGGGAAGATTAAGACCCGCAGCAAGAGTTGGTGTAGAAGAAATACATTTGATCAGACCCTTTCGGAACCCTTCTTCCACAATAGAACGCTCCGGCCGTACCCAACCCGGCATGGTGAAAAGCGGCCCCCTTTGCCACGCAGGCAGCAAGCAACTTACCCATGTCCGTCTCCGCCCCTTTCTGAATTCTTTCGGCATATGCGGTGAGTGCAGGTTCATTACATTTTATTGCACCGGCAGGCTCGTTTTGCGAAGGCCTCAGCATTACGGCGTGATGATACAAAAACAAGGCATTGTCCGCCTTCATCAATCGTGTCAAGACACAGGTTGAGATCATCATAGCTCTTCGAAACCACTTTGACTGATCTCACCCCGTTCCTGAAATTGATGCAGTCCTTGAAAAAAACTCCTTGCCGGAGATCGACAGGGCGCCATGTGCTGGTCACAAGTTCTGCATCAAGCCATCTCGCAAGAACCTCCGGATTTCCGATGGTTGCAGAAAGTCCGATTATCTGCATCGCAGGATTCCTGAACCGCATCTTTGCAATAACCATCTCAAGTGTCGGACCCCTGCCCGGTGAGTCAATAAGGTGGACTTCATCGATAACCAGGAGAGTGATATCTGAAATCCATGGTGCATTGTTACGCAAAAGAGAATCCACTTTTTCACTGGTTGCGACAATGATGTCGTTTCTCCCCAGCAAAACATCGCGACGGTCAAAATCACCGGTTGCAATGCCCGTTTTCACTCCTTTGTTACTGAATTCTTCAAATTTTTCGCCGGGAAGTGCTTTGAGAGGGACTATATAGAGGCATTTTCCCCCGGCTTTAATGGCATTATGCATTGCCATTTCGGCAATCAGAGTCTTTCCGCTTGCTGTCGGAATTGCAACGAGTGTGTTTTTCCCGGTGAGTATTCCTTTATCAACACATTCAGCCTGGGGAGGGTATAACTCGGATATCCCTGCCTGAGTATACCTCTGTTTTAGATTATCGGGGATTTCCAGGTCCTGAATAAGCATGTTTTACCCTTAGAATAATCCCACTAAAATGCTCTGATAACCTCATTTTAAAATTTTTTACCATATTATTGATAGATTTACCGATGTAAACAGGACTTTTTCCAAATGCGGAATGGGTGAATCTGGAAATATTTCCCATTCAGTAATAATAACTGATCATATCCTGTTTGGCCTCTTTCTTTTTCTTGTCAAGGAAAGCAAATACATTTTCATGAGGCACCCCCTCAATCAGCATATCGATTGCTGCGCGAGCAGTTTTGAGCTGCTCTGGATAACCAATCAGGGCGATAGTCTTCCCAAAGACTGAAATCTCCACATCAGTCATATCCTCAATCTGCTCTCGTGCACGACCATCTTTTCCAATAATTCTTCCTCTGAGTCTGTCCAGCTGCCGCGGACCCTCTGCCATTCCTGAAAGATCAATTACATCGAGAAGAAGATCTTCATCCTCAATCATTTCAAAAGCACGTTCCGGTGAGAATCCCCGGTTGATGGCGTTGATAATCTCCACTGCACGCAGCAGGGGTACCGTGTGTTCCTCGGAACTCTCCACTTTTACAAGGCCCTCTTTACTATCCACGGTAATTGTTGTATGAGTCTTTACTTCAAGCTCTTTTTTTGTTGCACCGCCTTTTCCAATCAGCACACCTACTCTGCTTCCGGCGATTTTAACTTCCTGCATCATATTAGTTTCACCTCGAATATTGGATACAATTGTACATTTCACAGCACGGTTCAATATATATTATCACATGTTCCCCAGATATCATGGTTCAGCTGTATTAAGTCCGGTTACTGAATTGAAAATTTCCACATCGTTACGCACATCGCAGCGGTTCTTGAAAAACCTGTTGATATTTCGTATGTCCCGCATTAAAAACTGGTAGGCACGGGGGTGATCACGAGTAACTGACTGACCCATATCAATGAGATATGGCTGGTCACCATATAAAATATTGAACTCACTCAGGTCGCCATGGACGAGTTCAGCCTTTTTTATAGAGGAGATCAATGTAGTTCATGATACTTGCATAGATACCCTCCGGGTCATCAATAACAGCATTTTTGAGCTGCGGGTAGGGAATTTCACCCTCTCCCAGATAAGACATGATCAGAATATTCCTGTCCCATACAAGGGGTTCGGGACACGGAATACCTGCTTCCCGCGCCCGTGCAAGATTCGAAAACTCCTTTCTTGTCCAGGCAAAAACCAGTTCTTTGCGGGATTTTTTTACGCGGGAAAATCTCCGGTCACCAACGATATACGAGCTCATAGTCGTAAAGTTTGCAGTACGGATACGATAGATCTTTATGGCAATACCGGTTCCGTCACGTTCACCATAAAACACATTCGCTTCTTTACCTGTGCTTATCGATCCGCCAATTACTGACAGGTATTTTTTATGAACAAGTTTGTAGAGCGCAAGGAGTGTAACGTCATCAAAAACATCCTCAGACACTTTAAACTGGTTCGCATCCTTGATGCGAACACCCATCTCTTCAAGTTTCTTATCGAACTGATCTATTCTTTTTTCTACACTCACAGCGCGCCACCAACAATCTGGAATTTCGTTACTACCCTATATAGTTCCTTACCGGTTCGAGTATTTCAGCAAGTGATACCCCACAGGATTTCTTGAGATCTAGTGGATGCACTTCACCTTTACCGTAGGATAATTCAAGCTCCTTATAATCAGAAAACGTCCGGTCACCGCCAAATTTTTCCGGTCTTTTGATAGTAATCGTCGGGAGACGGGGGAAAATATGGTACTGGAATATCTGAAGAACCGGATTCTCCGGAATTTCAGGAGGACAAAAGGCTTTCTGGCATTTTTTTAAAATATCCTCTTCGGTGTCAGCGACCGATATGTAATTTCCCTGAGAAGATGACATCTTTTTCCCATCGAGACCGTTGAGAATCGGCGTGTGGATGCACACCGGTGCTTTATATCCAAAATTGATGAGATGTTCACGGGCAAGCATATGGATCTTCCGTTGATCGATACCACCTACCGCGGCATCGACTCCGAGCATTGCGATATCGGCCATCTGCATGATAGGGTAAACCATCTGAGAAACAGTCGGATGATCCATCTGCCTCCCCACTTCATCCATGCTTCGGGTAGCCCGGTTTAAGGTAATCTGTTGGGAAAGCTGGAGTACAAGAAGTTCATAGTCCCGGTTCAGCTGGAGGTCGGATCCGAGTACATATTTCACATTCTTCAGCCCAAGCCCCTCAAAACAACGCTTGTTGTAATCGGCAAGCTCACCGACTTTTTCCATGGATCCTTTACGGTTGAGAAAAGCATGGAGATCCGCAAGCAAAACAATGACTTCAAAACCTGCTGCCTGAAGATCCACCAGTTTGTTGATCGTAACAAGATGACCGAGATGGATCTCACCGCTCGGTTCATATCCTGCATATACTTTTTTTTGCGGTTGGGCGAGAAGAGCGCGAAGGTCGTCTTCGGTAACGACTTCTACAGTATTTCGGGTAACCCGCTCGTATGCATCCATTAAAAATAATGCGTTATGATGGGAGTTAATGGTTATTCTGGAAAAAAATCCTGATCTTAAGGATTTTGAGAAAAATGGATAATGGTTAATCAACTTCATTGGCGTTATATTTTTCTTGAGATACCTTGATGGCAATTGCAATAGCGAGGGTCAACGCGATTTCCATCATGAAGGTTGGAACTGTATCCATAATGACGAGAATGAAACTTCCCGCCAGAATGAAGATAGGGATTCCCATTGTGAATTTGAGAGCATCGGATGCCTAGGTGTCCCCTCTCATCGATACTCCCTCAGTGCATATTTTGTATAGTTTTGAAGTTCAACGCTGCGTTTGTCGCGGTGATGGATTTGACCGCATCCTTCTCTCCTCCCATCATCGCGCGGATTGCATCGATATTTTCGACAACGACATCTGCTTCCTGGTGAATGGCCTGGAAAAAGCAGAGCTCGTTCTTGTTTGCATAGACCGAGTCTTCAAAGATGCAGTTCTCCCACAGATCCGAACGCTGCCGACCAAGATCCATGGCGAACTCCTTGAGCTCCGCAGTGCTTTTGAGACCCGCTGTCTTTTTGATAAGGCCAAGGCGGGGGTGCTTGTTGATGAGCTCAATGACCCGTTCTTTGCTGACCGGTTTTTTCGTTGTCATCTGGATTGCGTGCATATGCATCATCGTCGTAGGAACGATCATGGCCATTGTTGTGATAGAGATGTGGGGCAGAACGGAGAGAACATCCGGACCATGGTGACTGGGCACGGTGACAGGATCGAGTACAACAGCATCTATCGGTCCTTTTTTGATCTCACCGGGATCAGATCCACGTCTAACCATGACTGCGTGCACATGCGAAACGCCAAACTCTTTATCGATTTCATGAATGATCCGGCAGAGTCCGGTAGTATTGCATGAAACCACTCTCACGAACTGTCTGCCAACCGCGTCTTTATAATTACATGATGAGTTGAAGGAGAATCCTGCCACTTCATGATCTTCACCTCCCTGCCAGAGTGCCTTTTTCCCAAGTTTCTCATACAGGGGTTTATTCGTTGCTCCTACATCGCCAGGTGTTGCATCGACAATAATGTCGGCTGCTTTACACATGTCTTCAACCGATCCAGCAACGGTAAGACCGGCTTTCTCGAATGAAGGTTTTTTTGATAAATCGGCAATGTAGAGGGGGTAACCCCGTTGTTTTGCTACAAACGCTTCAGCGTTCGGGCGGGTCTTTGATACACCGATTACTTTCATATCCTTCTGGGCGGCAACAGCATCAGCAACGCGTTTACCGATTGTGCCGTAACCATTGATGGCAACCTTGATCATACAATCGTACATGGAAGTAGTATACAAAAAAGCTATGGGGGGCAACAATGTGCTTACCATATGAAAATTTTTTCCAACGAAAATGATAAAACTCAGTATTTTCCCCTATTCCATCCTCAAAATTTCCGGATAGAACGATTTTATCAGATGCTCTATCTGTAAAAATGCCGTTTTGTGATCAATAAACATTCTGAACGATCCCCCGGTTTTGTTATACAGTGTCAGGAAACCCGGAAGAAGAACCGGATTCATTAACTCTATTGTTACCAGGTCTTGTTTTGCGATTTCGTATACCAGCAATTTTTCGATCGTATCGATTGTTTTTGGACGGTTATCGATTGTCGTCCTGGTACCAAAAAGGTCATCCAGAACATAGGGTCCATACTGCATTCCTTTTGGTTTGGAAAGGTCAAAATCAGGATTTTGAATCACAAACAAGCGTTTGTTTGTTGCGTAAATCCCATAACCTCTTGGGGGTGTAGGGATGAGTCCGGCAATTGCCCCGCTCGCGCTTCCCCCGGCAACTTTTAGTGTCGGACTTGACAACCCCCCGATATATGTCTCTTTTTCTGGTTCACCTGGTTTCAGAGTTTCAAGCTGTTGCTCAATGACAGTTATTGTCTCAATTGCTGCAATCAACCCTCCCTTATCGTCGTATACAGCAGTTCCCTTTCCCCACAAACACATCGGTTTTTCGCGAATTTTGACTTTTTCCATTTCACTGGTAAATGTGTTTCCGACTCGTTTTATTCCCGGGAATTTTCCGGATTGTCTTTTATCGGTTGAGATGACAATATAATCAACAAGCATCGGTCTTGGTTCACCATAAAATGGAATCGCATACTCCCTTTTTCCTTTTCCCACCATGTCTTTAGCTGAGAAGCCGGTCAGGTGCTCCATGGCCTTATTCCACGTAATAATAACACCGGTTTTATCTATTGCAAAAACCGGATTCTCAAGGCTGTCGATGGTACGGGAAAATGTTTTCCAGTCATCCTCAGGCTCAATACCTGTTATCGCTGCCTGGGTGGAGATGGCCATGGTATTTTCAATCTTTGATATGAGAGATTCATGACTCTTCACGCATACCGGACCCTCTCTTCCTGCGGTCTGGTATTCGATAACTTCGCCACCCTGGTTGAAAAGCGCACGATAATTCCATTGAATTATTGGTGATGTTCCATCACTCTTATGGAGGGCATGTTCAATGATAATACCGGGATTTGAAGGTATCAGATTGTGTAACTGCCCGACGATATTTTTCCTTTCTGCATCCGGTATAAAGGAATGGAAGTTGTTGCCAATACATTCATTTTTACTTTTACCTACAAAATCTGCGTATGAATTATTGACAAACCGGATTTCTCCTTCAGGAAGGAAACTGCAAAGAAGATCAGAATTGTTCTCTACAATCGAACGATATGTGCTCTCTCGTTCAGCCAGCTCATGGTTTGCCCGGATTTTTCCAACACCCTCCCTGATGAATTCAACAAGAGCAGCCATGTCATTTACCATCCCCCCTCCTTTTTGCACATAATAATCTGCCCCATTATTGAGTGCATCGATGGCAACATGAGCTCGATGTTTACCTGTGATGATGATAAAAATCCCCAAAAATCCCCCGGCCCGGACCTCTTTTAAAAGATTAATCCCGTCCATATCCGGAAGACCGTAATCTGCCAGAATAGCATCAAATGATTGAGTTGAAAATCTCTCCAATGCATCAGTTGCATTCGTGCAGGTTGTTATTGAAAAGCCCGGCTCCCTTTTGAAAAAATCTTCAAAAACTTCCAGTAATAATGTTTCATCATCCACGCACAGAACAGATATTGCCTCAAGATCCGACAAAGTAATTATCACACCCCGCTCATTACCCCGGTACCTGATATTACAGTTACTTTATTACAAGTATTCTATAATATTTTAGTCCACGGAATTTTCAAGGTATGTGTGAAAGAACGCTACTACTGGTATTTTTTTAAAGATTTCGAAAATTTTTTAGATTTTTTTCAAAAATCCTTCAAAGATAGAGTTCCTGAATTTTTACAACTTCAGTACTGTCCCTTGCATTTGAATAGAGTTCAAGTGGCTCTTTGTTTACTTCCAAAAAGCGGATACCCCAACTGACTTTTGCGAGGAGCTCGGCAGCCCTGTCTTTTTCACCAAGAATATAGATTGCTCCGGCCAGTGCTTCAACAGAGGAGAGTACACACGGCTTGCCAAAATTAACCGGATTTGCCGCAATTAAAAATGGAAGTGCCCGGCGGATTCGCCACGACCTTACTTTACCGGTATCTAAAACTGCCCACGAGCAATCCAGTACTGTTATTGATTTAGCGGACCTGTCTGCAGGTGAGAGCGCCTGTTCGGCTGTTGGATCAAGGAGCAATGTGTTTCGTGGAATTTGCGAAATTTTGGTATATATTTTTAAAAACCCGTATTTTTCAAGTTTTTTTACCGTACACTTCCGAGGGTCACATGTGTTATCCCGAAATGCATACAACGGTATCATTGATCATCTGTGCGTGCACACAATGTATCAATGTACGTTCTTTGCAGCCCCTGTATTCTTAATCCCGCACTGCGTGCAAAAGGGATTACGAAATCCTCGGATCTTGAAATGTTCAGGAATGCAATAGATCGGTGTAAAAAATTTGGGATCGAAATGGTTCCTCTGCCGTGTCCGGAAACTGAATATCTTGGACCTGACAGGAAACCCGGGACATTTCTTGAACGACTTAACACTCCGGAATTTTCCAACCTCCTTCATGAGCTGAGGATAAGGACAGAGGCTATTATCGATCAGAGGGGGAATCCAATATGTATTCTCGGAGTCAATTCATCGCCAACATGTGGAGTTACACAAACGTATTACGGCAGTGAAGGCAAAGGGCCTTCAAAGCGGGACGGTCGGGGTGTTTTCCTGAAGAACTTCCCGGAGATAATGGCGATGGATGTTTCGACTTTTTCCCAATATCAGGTATATCTGGCGGCCCCCCTCTTTTCAGAAGCTGAACGATCCTATAATCGTTCAATTGAAGAATTACTGAGAAAAAATTTTTTTGAGGTATATTTGCCTCAACAGGCAGGTGATGATTCGGACAGGAGAGATAGAGAAGAACAGGGTTCGATTTTTTTAAAAAATGTAAAGGCTCTTGAAAGTGCTGACATAATTGTTGCCATTATCGATGGTGCAGACGCAGATTCCGGCACTGCCTGGGAAATGGGTTATGCATTTGCTCGCGGGAAACCGGTAATCGGGTTGAGGACAGATTTCCGCAGATCCGGTGACCACGAAAAAGTAAATTTCATGCTCGAAGAATCGGCAATTGTGGTGACGAGTACAAGCCATCTTCTCGATGAAATAAAATCACCGTTGGTGGTAAAATATGATTCATAACCTGGAGTCAGACGAAAAAATTTACCAGACTGCTATTATAATTTTAATAAATCCTCTGAAATCGACAAAAAACAATGTAAATGGAACAAACTATATCAGGATATTTACGATATAGTACCTGATTGCAATGCCAAAGAAACGTGACGATCGGGTAAAGGAAAAAAAAATAAGGCCGGATCAAAGTATAAATCTTGATGGCGAATTCATTTCTCCGATCCAATCGTTTCGGGATCTCACCTATGAAAATTGTAAGTCAGTTATTTTTCACAGCCGGTATGCACAAATTCTGTTATCTTTAACAATTATCGGGGTATTCCTGCGTTTTTATAATCTTGGTTTTAACTCCCTTTGGCTCGATGAAGCAACAACATTAAACTGGTCGAAACCCGGGTTTTTTGAAATCTGGGAAATCAGCCGTTCTACAGATTTCCACCCCCCGTTATTTCACTGGATCGAACATATAATGCTGATTTTTGGCCAGAGTGAGTTCATTTTGCGTACAGCACCGGCAATTTTTGGAATTCTCACTATTCCGGTTTTTTATCTGATAGGCAAAGAGTTCCATGATAAGAATGTCGGTGTTATCAGTGCAGCCCTGCTCACTTTTTCGTATTTTGGGATCTATTATTCACAGGAAGCATACTCATATGCAGCCGTTCTTTTTGTTTTTTCCCTGGTAATTCTGTTTTACTTACTTGCCCTCCGGACCGATGATATGGCATGGTGGGTGCTATTTGGGATTATTTCAGCGATAGCCTTCTGGACGCACTATTATGTTTTCGTAGGACTGGGCGTTATCTATCTTCATGCAATAATTACGAGAGTAGGTACTCTGAAAAAGGGGATCCGTTATGCAAAAAATCTTCTGGCAGCATTTTGTGCAACATTTATCCTCTCCCTTCCTCTGCTCTTTATCGTCGGTGAGCGTTTTTTCAAACTTACTGGATCTCCTCCGACGTATGGCGTACTTGGACCGATATTAATACAGGAAACATTTATTCGATTTTCAGGAGGGTACTCTTCATTAAACTGGATTATTGCTTTTATCTACATCGTTCTGATGACAGGCGGATTTATTTTCTTATATACCCAGGACAAAAACAAGAGTCTCTTTGCAGCAATGTTTCTCATTCTGCCGATTGTCATCAGCGTGCTGATTTCCTCGAAAATGACGATGAATCCCCGATACCTTATCTACCTCCTCCCCGTCTATTTTACGGTCATCGCCATGTCCTATCCGATTATATTCAGGCTGGTACCGAACAGGAAGCTGCTTTATCTCATCGTTATCCTGATTCTCATTATAAATCTCCCCCTTCTCGCAGAGTATTACTCCAATTATACCAAGGAGGACTGGCGGGGGTTGGCTGGAATTGTCGAGTCAAAAACACATGATGGTGATATCATTGTGCTTGTTCCGAACTATATGGCAGTGCCGTTTAATTATTATTACTCCAACCTCACTGACAAAACGTTCGAATTTGGAGCAAATAACAGCACAGATCTTGAAAATATAAACCAGCTGAAAGGAAATAACAGTATTTTCTATATTGTTACCGGTGATATTTCTGCTATGAATCCTGAAGGCGACGCAGTTGCATGGCTTTCAGAAAAAACCCGAATCGAGACACAACGTACGGGGATTTACCTTCTCATATCACAATAATTTTATAACGTGTAAATGTAAAAAAAAGAGCCAGTTTTTATTTTCTGGCATAAAGGAGGATTGAAACCCCCAAACCCCATTGCTCAAATCTCCTATCCATCTTTTTTCCTATTTCCAACAGTGCGAACCTGTTGAAGAGTGCAAAAACCGGAGATATAAAAAAGATGGATTGCGTTTTACATTCTGAGAATCCGGGAAAATAACTTCTAAGGTCGGACTCTGAAAAAAATCTTAGATGGGTCCCTCCATAGTTTCTTCCCCTGCCAATCAAATCCCAGAGGAATTCATAGATCCCCCAGACAGATTTATCATTGGGGGTTGTGATGGCAACCGTACCCCCGCTTTTCAGAACCCTGGCAATTTCATTGACAAGGAGTTGGGGATCTTTGAGGTGTTCAATGATCTCTGCACAGATTATTTTGTCTGCACGGGATGATTTTATAGGAAGGTATTGCGAATCTGCGATAATAAATTCAGCATCGGGAAGGGATCTTTCCCGTGCAAAACGAATTGCATTCACGTTGATATCTATGCCAATGGCAAGAGAATATCCCATTTCTCCGATTTCTTTGATCTGCACCCCACTTCCACACCCGATATCAATGAGTACGTCCTGCTTTTCCATTGAAAGGGCATTCTTTATAATCTCAGTTTTTCTTCTCTGAAAATATCTCTGAACCAGCATATCAGAGTTGAAAGCTTTTTCATCAATATCCCCCGGTATCGTATTATAATATTCAAAAAGGGCTTCGTTTCTGAGTGGTTTTACAAAGAGTTCCTTAATACCAATACTATCGATTCCCACTTCGACAAACCTGGTAATAAGAGCAAACGATGTTGCAATCGTTGCACTGATTCCCATTGCAGTAAATACGAAAACGATCCCTGCTTCCTGAATTCCCCAACCTGCTGGCGTAAGGGGTATGAGAGAGAAGAGGGTGAGCAACGGATTTAATAAAAGCGCATCAAGTGGTTTGAGAAAAACCTGATGCATTGATAGTACAATCAGGTACCATTGAAGCCCTCGTAAAATCCAGCCTGCCAGGGTTATCGATAAAATGAATGTTGCATATTTCTGAATTGAATGGCTTTGTTCCCCAAAAAGCAGGATTTTCCTTAAGAATTCCCGTTTTTGGAAAAAATTTCTGATTCTCTCTCCAGGATACATGATGATAAAATATCCTGTAATTACCCCAAGAATAAGGAGAAATGTTATTATGATTGCATAACTCAGGCGGTCAGCAAATATGTAAGCATAGATGAAATACGCTCCAAGGATGGCAACTATCATTTTAAACGTAAGATCATAGAGATACGTGCTGGTAATGGTGCTAATTCCCTTCTCCAAAGGAATTTCATGTTTATTCAACGCAAGCGCTACGTAGAGGTAACCACTCCGGGCAGGTGTGAAATCCGAAAAAAACATCCCTGCCATATGAGCAAAAAAAATCAACCTGAACCGAATGTTCTCTCCAAGAGCAAAAAGAATTTTCTTTATCCGATATGCCATCAGCAGGTTATTTAAAAAATAACATAAACCTGCAAGAAGTATAAACCGAATATCAAGGTTGGCCAGGAGTGTGAGGGTAAGATGGTAATCAATGGTCCTAACAAGGAACCACAATATTGCAATAGCAATAACTCCCTGAATAATACTGATAACATTACTCCTTTTCATCAGATGGTGTCCTTTTTTTAAGTAATCTGGCACTTCTGCCATTTATCCGTTAAGGAATAGTTTCCATGCCCGGATTATATTGTTACTCTTATGAGCAATGAAATTGTAATGGAAGATTGAGCCACACTGGATAAGGAAATCGCAGATAATTCTCCCTTTCAGCTTGCTTTGTCCAAATTCCCGGTCCTTAAATATAATGGGGATTTCCTGTACCTGTGTCCAGTGAGCTTTGCCAAGAATTTCAAAACCCATCCGGAATCCACGGGGTGAAAGGACGGTACCGGTTAGAATGTGACGGTTTAACGCGAAAAACCCGCTTCCCGAATCCTTTACGTGAGGGATCAGGAAGCGACTGAGAAGCGCTGCACCTGATGATAAGATTCTTCGGAGAATCGGCCAGTTGATTACTTCACCGCCGTCAATATAACGGCTTCCAATAACCATATCATATCCTTCCGTTTTCAGGATATGGTAAAAAACAGGAATTTTTTCCGGAGGATGCGAGAAATCACAATCAATGCACTGGATCAGATCCGCGTTTGCGTTGATTATCCCATCGTAAAGTGATGGGGAAAGTCCCGGGTTTTGCGTCCGGATCATAAGGTGGAGAAAAGGATATCCGGACATCAGTCTTTTTACTATCGTTGCAGTATTATCGAACGAGCTGTCATCAACGACGAGAATTTCTTCGGTGATGTTGTTAGCCTTGCATATTGTGTCGACCGCAACTATCATTTTTTCAATATTATCTTCTTCATTAAATGTGGGAATTATCACGGTCACGTCGTAGGGCATTGAGTCACCGAATATCTCGTGTTTTAACTACCGAATGATTCTTTTATGGATTTGTTCATTAATGACACTTAGTCCTGTCAAGAATTATGTGCCGCTTTTTTGTATAAACCCTCTTATTACCCTACATCCTATGGATAATCATGACCAATCTCACTGTCGCTGTCCTGGCGCCCCCTGATTATGCAAAAGATCTGGGGAAGAAAGGCACAACCAGCGATATTACCTTTTACAATCTGAAGAAAGGGGATGCAACCGTCACCTTTATTGAACCGACCCGGTATCCGGAAAAATTATCCTCGTTGTTTTACGCAGTCTCCATTGCAGACCGTGTTGTTCTGGTGGTTCATGAAATCAATGCCGCGTTTGGTGAGTGCGTTCTGATGCTCCAGTGCGCAGGCAAATCCAATGGATTTCTCATTCTCAAAAACTATATCTCACCGGATCAAATTGCACCGCTTATTAAGGGGACCGTTCTTGAGCATTATGAAGTGATTGAAGAGGATATGGTCGGTCTTCGCGAGAAAATGCTCGATATTGCGGTAAAACAGACTGCGCACCAGAAAATGCACGACACTCGTGGAAAGGGGGTCGTTCCGGTTGATGCACATTTCAATGTGAAAGGTGTCGGTGTTGTGGTGCTGGGTTTTGTAGCACAGGGATCGATAAAAAAGCATGACATTTTAAAAATTCTTCCGACAGAAAAAACTGCTCAGATTCGTTCCATCCAGAAACATGATGATGATGCGGATTTTGCTATTTCAGGGGACCGGGTAGGACTGGCCCTGAAAAATATCGAATCGGAAGATCTTGACCGAGGTTTTGTCCTGACAAACGACCCGGATATAAAATACGCAACTACCTTTTCAGGAAAAGCACAGTTGGTAAAGTACTGGCCTGCTCCCCTGAAAGAAGGGATGGTAATCTATGCCGGTCACTGGATGCAGTTTATTCCCACTCGTCTTGAAAAAGTCGTGATTGAAGGAGACTGGAGAATGCCTGCAATTACCCTTACCACGGAAAAGGCGTTGATATACCCTCAAGGCGCACGTGTTGTCCTTCACTACCTTGAAGGGGGTAAACTCCGTGTTGTCGGGAGCCTTGTAATTTCGTGACGGTTTATTTTAAGAATCTTTTAAATTTTTTTCTTCCTCTTGTCTTCAGTTTTTTTAAAATTTCCTAATAGTCTTATGTAGTGGAAAGAATATCAGTACAATGATAACTATGGACATTATCGTTTGGATTGTGCTGGGTGTTATAGCCCTGGTAATTATTGGACTGATCTTCTGGGCTGTAGGTATATACAACCGATTCTTCAGCCTGAAAAATTCCTCTGAAGCCACCCTCGGACAGATCCGTGTCGCTATGAAGAAACGGCTTGACATGATCGAACAGCTCCTCGGTGCGGTAAAAAGTTATGCGAAATTCGAAAAAGAAACCTTCGAACGTGTTACTGCCATGCGGGCAAGTGTTGCTACTGCTTCCCCGGGCGATCTGAATAAGGTTGAAGCCGAGTCACGGTCGATCTTCGGACGCCTGCTGGCTGTTGCAGAAAATTATCCGGATCTGAAAACCAACACGACCGTCATGAGTCTTATGGACTCGGTAAAAAGTGTCGAGGATGAGATTGCCCGGCAGCGTTATACTTATAACAATATCTCACAGGAATTTAACACGATGATGGATACAATTCCTTCAAATATTATAGGACGTTTAATCGGGCTCATCAAGCTCGAGGTACCTGCAATTTGAAGAAGCGATCAAGACCCCGCCAAAGATTGAGTTCTAATGGGTAATTGCTGTGAGTGAAAAAAAGCAACTGGCGAAAGTTGTAATCGCGAGCCTGATCATCGGAATTATCGGACTCTTCCTTATAGCTATTATTCCACCACTTTTTGAGGGCAACCTGGTGGTGGACACATATGATGCTGTCCTGTATGATAACGGGACCCTTACCGAGAGATATACGTATGATGTTAAGACCTCCGGGGAATACCGTATGCTCTACCGCTCCTGGGATGCCCCCCTTACCTTTGGTGCCTATTCAGGTCCTAACGTGCAATTCGTTTCAGTAAATCCCCCTTCAGGGTACTATCGGGTATGCAAAAGATGAAGGAGGTAACGTGATAGTTTCTGACGGTGCAAAAGGCAGTGCATCGAAATCGACTATCCTCAGTCTTGCTGAAACCAATGAAGTTGGGATATTTAATCCGGATTACTACAATGAGGGAAAATACTCCGTCGAATATTCCTACATCCTTCACCCTCCTCTTGAATATGATTCAACAACATCGCACCTTAACCTCAAATTTGCCAGGGGGGAGTCATATCCCTTATCACAATATAAAAATCACCATTCCGGCAAAAAATGTGGAACAGGTTTATGCATACCCCCCGTTTATGGGGGTTCAGAACAATGGGGATACCTACACTATCACCGGCAGCGCGGCAGCCGATGAGAATGTGGCAGTTGAACTCCTGACTACAGTCGGTGGTCTTTCCGGTATACCCGGTATCAGGACTCAAGTGGCCGACCTTAACAGTAAGACAGCATCCGGTAGTTTCTGGTATAACCTGCCATATTTTGTTGCAAATCTGCTGAATATCCTTGCAAAAGCTGGTGTCATTCTGGTACCTGTTCTCCTTATTTACCTGTATTACCACTACGGCAGGGAAAAGATGTTCACCATCCCGGAATATCTGAGCACTATACCAAATCCGGCTCTTAAGCCATGGCAGGTGAACCTCTTATTCAAAGATGATGCGCTTGATTTTGATGAAGATGGCTATTATGCAACCCTGCTCGAATTACACCGCCGGAAAATCATTCAAATAACAGAAAAAGGAGCGGGAAAGGCATTGAGATCCAGATTCTTTCAACGGCAACATCCGATCCCTACGAACTGCGGGTGCTTGCATTTATTCAGCAATTATCAGAGAATAATGTTCTTGACACGGACAAAATTGAAGCACTGGCAAAGAAAGCGCAGACCAATCATACTGCAGAAGAAAAGGCATTGCAATACCAGCGGATGCTCACCGATGTGACTTCCAGAGCAGATGCGGCACTCCCTGCACAATACATTGTCGATGGACGAGAACATATCATTCCCCTCCTGTTAACCACTATTGTACTGTTTGCGATAACACTCATCCTTGCATTCGTACGACTTCCATGCAATCCTATATCCTTTTCCCAGCTGATAATTCTCTGGGCGGCTGTCCTTGTTCAGGTCATAATTGCCGTCGCCGCTCCCTCGACCCTGTTTGGACACTGGAAAGACGACAAATACAAGGAAAAACTGGAATGGGACGCGTTTTCCCATTTCCTTTCTGACCTCACCATGATACAAAAATATGCTCCGTCCGATATGTCAATGTGGGGAGAGTGGCTTGTTTACGGGACAGCACTCGGTGTTGGAGAAAACGTAGAAAAGGCGATGAAATCACTTAACATCCGGGTAAATGAAACCGGTGTTCCTTTGGGGGTTGTCGGTATGAATTATGCGTTTCTTCCCCTGCTTCACTTCAGCCCCCCAAGCCACGGAGGATCCGGAAGCGGAGGGGGCTTTGGGGGTGGCGGTGGTTTTGGGGGTGGAGGCGGTTTTGGTGGCGGTGGTGCTGGTGGGAGGTAATGGACAAATCTCCCCCAATTAAGGAACCGGACTCAATTATCAGTCCCATTTTTTGGAACTTGTACGACGAACATTCCGCAACCCGCGCCAAAAAAAGGTATTAATCCGCACAAACCATATGAATACCAAACAAGGAATCTGAATATATGCAATATACGGAAGGTCAGCTCGGCAGGGTTTTTGTCGTGAGGATCGATAACGGCGAGGATATGTTGATTTCACTTCGTCAGTTTATCGAAGACAAATCTATTCAGGCCGGCTCGATACTCTTCCTAGGTGCTCTGATGAACGGGAGAATGGTAACCGGGCCTGAAGAGCCGGTAATTCCCCCGGTCCCTCATTTTGTGATGTTTGAAGGGGGCTGGGAAGTCTTTGGTGTGGGAACCATCTATGCTGGTGAAGGTGGTCCTCATATCCACTATCATGCTTCGGTAGGCCGTTCCGGACACGCCCTTACTGGTTGCCTGCGGGAAAAAGCAACAACGTATCTTATTATTGAAGCGGTGATTTTAGAATTTACCGGTCTTTCCGCACGAATGGAATTTGATAAAAAAACTCAAATCCATCTTCCCGTTTTGGGAAAAGATGAGAATACGGAATCATCCGGAACTACGGATAACACGGATTCGAATGAAACCAGTGAAGAATCCTCTCAGGATGAAGATCAGGCGGACGATCTTCCGGAAGGACTTGCGGATATGATCCGTGATCTGACTGGTAATTATTCTTCGTGAAGAATGTTTTCTGGTCATCAGAATATTTACTAAACCCCTGTCTTTATGACTCAGCCAGGATTTCTTCCCTTGTCAGAGATCGAGAGAAATAAGCTGGGTATTCCTCAATTTGATATCATCCTGGTGACCGGGGATGCGTATGTTGATCATCCCGCGTTTGGTACTGCACTGGTTGGTCGTGTCCTGTGGGATGCTGGTTATACCGTTGGAATCATCGCCCAGCCCGATTGGACGAATGCGGCTGATTTTACGGTGTTTGGAAAACCACGACTGTTCTTCGGTATATCTTCTGGAAATGTCGACTCGATGGTGAATAATTTCACTCCCAATCTCAAACGGCGGAGTGATGATGTCTACTCTCCTGGTGGGGTTCCCAGACGACCCGATCGGGCAACTATTGTCTACACAAACCGGGTCCACGAACTGTTCCCGGACACCCCGATTATTATCGGGGGCATTGAGGCAAGCCTGAGGAGGTTTGCCCATTACGATTACTGGCAGGACCGGGTCCGGCAATCTCTCCTTGCTGACGCCCCGGCAGATCTTCTCATATTTGGGATGGGGGAGAGGCAGGTTGTAGAGATAGCCCGGCGTCTTGCTTCAGGTGAAACCATCTCTACAATCAGGAATGTCTGCGGTACAGCCTTCGGAATGGAAATTGCAGAGTGGCGCAGTAAAAATCCGGAGGGAATTGTTGAACTCCCCGGGTTTTCAGAAGTTGCAACAGATAAAAAATCCTATGCCCGGGCATTTGCCATGCATTACCACGAACAGGATCCTGTTCGCGGCAGGCCGATAGCTCAACTGCACCCGAAAATGGTTGTTATCCAGAATCCTCCTTCATTGCCATTGTCGACCGCAGAACTCGATCATATCTACGATCTGCCGTTCTCGCGCCGTGCACATCCATCGTATAAGGAACGAGTCCCTGCCCTTGAAACCGTGCAGTTCTCGGTAACGAGTCACCGGGGGTGTTTTGGTGCCTGCTCGTTCTGTGCATTAACCCACCACCAGGGAAGGATTCTCCAGAGCCGAAGCAGCGAATCAATCATCCGTGAAGTAACGAAAATGACCCGGATGCCCGAATTCAAAGGTATAGTGCAGGACATTGGAGGTCCAACAGCAAACATGTACTGCCTTTCGTGTTCTCTCTGGGAAAAATATGGGGCGTGCCGTGATAAAAACTGCAGCACTTGCATGTAAAAACCTGAACACAAGTCACCGCCCTCAGGTAGCCCTCCTGAAAAAGATCCGCGAAATTCCCGGGTAAAAAAAGTATTCATCGGTTCCGGTATCCGTTATGACCTCACAATGGAAGACGATTCCGGTTACCTTGAAATGATATGCGATCACCATGTTTCCGGCCATCTCAAGGTTGCTCCCGAGCATGTGACAGAAAAGGTCACGGTTGCAATGAATAAACCCAGACGTGAAGTTTTTGATCGGTTCTGCGAACGTTTCGAACTATTACAGCAGGGTAAAAAGAAACGCCAGTATATCCTCCCGTATTTCATGTCGGGACATCCAGGCTGCACGATAAACGATATGATAGACCTGGCACTCTATATTCGTGACCACTCTCTGTATACTGAACAGGTGCAGGACTTTACACCCACACCTATGAGTGTTTCGACATGCATGTATTATACCGGTCTGAATCCTTTCACCCTTGAGCCGGTTCATGTACCGAAAGGACATGAAAAGAAGATACAACGGGCTCTGATGCAGTATCGTGATCCGAAGAACAGGAAACTGGTCATTGAAGGACTCAGGGCTGCGGGAAGAGCTGATCTTATTGGACATGGAAAGCAGTTCCTGGTATCGGCTGGAAGCAAGGATACCCGCCAATACGCCCAAAAACACATTAAACACGAAAAAAGAAAATAATAGATCCTCATTATTACCGTAGGTGCTGCCTGTTTTAACAAATGGAGAAATTCTTTTATATTGGTAATTTCTGCTTTATGCGTTCTTTCTTGCGATTTGCATACAATGCATCTGGATTGTAGTAGATGCGGTCGATTAACATTATGGTGTTTAACCTTTCAGAGGTGGATAGAAAATTTTTTCTGATTTTTTAAAGGAAGGATGTGTTATCGAAAATAATTAATATGGGATATGAAAATTAAACCCATTTTCCAACTTTTGGAATATCACTGGAAGATCCGAAATGGAAAGTCTTATCGACGAAGCTATCTTTGTTATAATCCAAGTACCAGTTCCCATTAAATGGGCGGAACACACCCACATCAGTGATACCATCTGCGTTCCAATCACCGGCTATTGGGATATCACCCGCAATTCCGAAATGAAACGACGTCTCGTAGGTTCCATCTTCGTTGTAATCCATATACCAGTTCCCCGTTCCGGTCGGAAAATTGCTGCATCCGACACACCACCTCCATTAAAGTCACCTACAACCGGAATATCACCAGTGGTTCCAAAGTGGAACGCCTTTTCTGCAACTCCATTTTCATCATAATCGATGTACCGGTACCCACTCAGCCGGTCGGAATACCGCTGCATCAGACACCCCGCCACCATTAAAGTCACCAACAAGCGGAATATCGCCGGCGGTCCCAAAGTGGAACATCTTATTGTAAACACCGTCTTTGTTGTAATCCAAATACCAGTTCCCCGTTCCCGGTCGGAACACTCCTAAGTCGGAGGTCCCCCCGCCATCCCAAAATCCGACCGTAGGAATATCACCGGTAGTTCCGAACTGGACAGTTGAATCGGAAATAAAATCCTTGTTCGTATCAATGTACCAATTCCCGTTCGATGGCCGGAAAACACCAATGGCAGAATAATTGTAACCATTCCAGTCGCCAACTACAGAAATATCTCCGGTTGTTCCGAGCGTGAATGTTTTATCCGATATTCCGTCAAGGTTAAAATCCAGATTCCAGTTACCGTTTTGAAAGGTACCGGTTTTTGTCCTGTAATCAGCAGTATTTAATATCACTGTTGAAGGTGCCTGAGAAAGATCAACGTTGAAGACCGGTGATTAAAGGATGTCCTTCAGTCTTTATGTGAGGGACCCAATTCAAAGAAATTGAATTACCTTGCATGTTCTCGGCCCACATTTCTGTAAACGTGGTGCTCGAGATTTTTCGATTATCAGGAAAAATAACTGGAATTATTGGCCAAGCTCGTAAGCAACAACTGCTTGTTGGTATATTGCATTCGTAGATAGTCCAGATACACCTATTCCTGCCCATCCATTAGTTCGTTCATTTGTTATTTGAATAAAATAGCGAGAAGTAGGATTGTCCCAAATTACGTACCCCATGCTGGATCTGATTCAGAGAAATAAACAGGAGGGTATGTATGGAAATCATCGTTATTTTGACCGTAAACGCACCAAGCAGAACCAGTCCATACATTTTGCCAAACACAACCAGGCACGTTATTGCAATTACTCTTGAAATTGAATGCAGTTACAGGTTGATTGATATAGGTCAGGATTGGATTACTTGATTCTATGCCATTGAAGAGGATATTCGTCTGTGCGTATGATAAATCGGGGCTGTGAGGAATATTCCAGAGTGAGGAGAATGAACCGAAAGACGAGGGGGTATTGCTTTCTGCATATTCTACCCATGATAGACCTGTTTGCGCGGGGGAATCAGAACCCGGATTTGATAACGATGACAAATTATCATGGAAGACGGTGAGGAGTATTCTCCCATTATAAGTAGCGTAGGTAATATTATTCTTGATAACGATGAGTGTTCCATTAGGGACTGCTATTGAGTATGATACAGGTTTTTCAACACCAGAAGGGGATTGGAATTTTTCTGTTTCTGAATCTACAACAAAAAAAGCTGCTTCCTCTCTGAAGAGAAAGCCCGAGTTATTCCATCAGATCCATGCTGAATAAATCCTTCTTGAACGGAGTTTGGAGCGGGAGATGTTGAGTCATTATTCACAAAAAATCCTTGCAATTCTCGAGTTGCATCAACTGAATCATTTATAACAAGTGGGTTCTTAGCTAATTTCTCTTTCTGAGCTGCGATGGCTGCATCAATAATACTTTCCGGAACATTCAGTTCCGCAAGTTCCTTTTGAATTTTCGGGAGAAGGGTTGTATCGGCAGAGAGTTTTGTTATTGCAGAAGTCTGATTGAATTCCGCAGTTATATTGTTAAGTATTTCTCCCGTTCCAGTATCATTTGCGGAAACCAAACTTTCTTTATTCATTCCTGTTCCTGTGGCATTTGCGAATCCAATACAGAGGGATAAAATTGTAACCAATTTTATCAGATACCCAATTTTATTTTTCGTTGTCAAAGTCATCTTAATCACTGTCTTTTTTTATAGTTTTTTACCAACACGAAGATGCAGATTGAACAGACCAGTGCTGCGTATGTTCCTGATGTGGTTAATGGAGTTGTTGTGGATAACGGGATTGGAGTAGTCGTTCTCGGAGACGTTGGCCCAAATACGGTTATGGGAGAACCATTGACTATTATTGTCAGAGGATATGTTGGGGTAGTAGGACAACTGGATATCGAGCTCGAGATTCGCATTTTCTTTGAATCCAAAAGCCGTAGATGATGCCAAGAAGTCATTCGGATCAGAAGAATTGAACCTTGGGTTCCAGAGGATCACAAAATATGACCCGGGGCAATACTGGGAGGCGTCAACTTCCATACTGAAACTGTTAATTCCTGTTTTTTTACCTGGTATAACATAACCTTGATTCCTGATTAGTGAAATTGTCCAGTTTCTGTCGGGAAATCTCACATCAAAATAATTATAGGGTATAATGATATACGGGATATTCTCTCCCACGGGCAGATTAGTTGATCCGGTTAATTGGAAGTGAGTAGGAACGTCCTTAATAGTTACATGGGTCGCCGTTTCATCAGTGAGAGGGTTAATCCATATCCAGTACCGTTCAGAAGAATGCGAAGACGCGGAAATGGAAGATTGGATTTGTTCTTTAAATAATTCAGGAATTACAATTTTAATATCGCCATACGATCCAATACTGGAATCAATTTGGAAAAAGTAATCAGTTGAAGAGATCACATTTTTTGTATTAATGGGTATGGAAAATGTGTTATTGCTACTATTTGCTCCCGACTGAATTATTACCGTACTTAAATTTCCATAGAGACTCATATCCACGTTACAGGTTTTCTGGCGGCATAGATCTGTTGCTATGTAAAGTTGTCCGGTAATTGGCGATCCAGCGGGCAGATTTGTCGTGCCGGTAACTGTGATCTGACCGGCAATGATGTCACTGACCGGATCGAATTTTATCCAATTTATGTTATTGCTTATCAGGATTTTCCCATCATCGGTGTGAGTAGTTTTTATTTCAGCAGAAGCAGGAAAGACAATAATCAGTAACAGTATAAGAATCGCTGTTATCGAAAGAAGGAAATTTTTTTTCAACAATCTCATTTTCTCTCTCCTTTGTTTTTTGAGTTTTCTGAAGTATATGAAAACATGTCCTTATTGAGAAATCAGTCCAATTGCCCATTGTATATTTCCTTTCCCAATCATAATTATATAGATTGCCATATATTTATCACGGTCATTCGGATTATCCGCTCCGATTAACATTAACCGCAATGTAACCTTCTGATAATAAACTCCGGACTCATAAATATCCGTACTTTTCCACAGTAAAATAACCCCAAATCGGGCTCCGATTGCCAGTTTCCCCCTCCGGAAAACCCCGCAAAATGCCCCGATTCAGTCCAGTTCTAAAAATCGGATATTTGAAGGCTGTTTAACAAAACAACCTCATTTTATGGCCAAATTCTGACCCTTAAAGCTGCGTGAGTTTTAATCATGAGCCTGCGCTTTCTCTTGTCATAGTCAGGATCGGCCACGCAAAGGGCATTGGCGACCTGATAAAATCAAGATTAAAACTGACGAATATTTCAAGGTATTTTTACCAGAAAGCCACGATTCATGGGTATTTTATTTGGACTGAGAGAAAATTACAGAAAAAGAACAGGTTTTTGAACGGTGATAGGGTGTTTGAGAATATACTCCGGATTTATTCTGTTTGGGATTTTAGAAAAAATTATTTCCTTCCATACTCATCGTCAATTCTGACAATATCATCCTCTTCAAGGTATTCGCCAAGCTGGACTTCAATGACTTCAAGCGGTATGATACCTGGGTTTTTTAAACGATGCCTCATGCCACTGCGGACAAACGTGCTTTCACCTTGCCTGAGGAACCGGGTTTCTCCATCCAGTTCGACTTCCGCAGTCCCGCTTACCACAACCCAATGTTCACTCCGGTGATGGTGCAGCTGAAGGGACAGTCGGTGGCCGGGTTTCACGCTCACCCGTTTGATTTTGTAGATATCCGTTTCTTCCAGGACAGTGTAAGATCCCCACGGGCGATGTACCTGCCGGTGGAATCTGGTAACAGGATCTTTGCGTTCATTATAGCGGTTTACGAGCTGTTTTACCTGCTCTGTCTGGCTGTTGTCGCAAATAAGGAGAGCATCGGATGTGTCAACAACAATAAGATTGTGAACTCCGATCAGTCCCACATGTTTTCCTGGTGCCTGGACAAAATTGTTCGTTGCAGAAAAATACTCTGCATTGCCTACATTGCCCTCACTATCATGCAGCTCACTATCGTAAAGTGCTTTAAATGTACCCAGATCATTCCACTCTGTCTCAAGAGTGACAACAGACACCTTTTTAGAACGTTCAAGGAGTCCGTAATCTATCGATATTGATTCAAGTTTCCGGTACTCTGGTACGTGGCCCTCTGAAAATGCATTGAAAAGATCCGGACGATATTTTTTCAGTTCCCTAAAAAAGCAATCAGTTGAGAGGAGAAATATACCGCTATTCCACAGATAGCCTCTATCGACATATTCTTTTGCGGTAGTTTCATCAGGTTTTTCTTTGAATTCATCAACAATTGCCCCATTTGAAAGGGCTTTTCCCTGTTTGATATACCCATAGCCCGTATGGGGTGATGTGGGTTTAATTCCAAACGTGACAAGGTATTTTCTCGCCAGAGGTTCGGACGCACGGATTTGATCAAGGGCGGAATCTCCTAAAATGTGATCGCTGGGAAATACCACTGCAGTAGCGGAAGAAAAAAGGGTCCTGATACGCTGCATAGCCCACGAGATGGCAGGTAAGGTGTTTTTCCCTTCAGGTTCCGCAAGAAGATGATCATCAGAAATTGTGTATCCCAACTCCTCAATCTGGTTACGAACGAGATACTGGTGGATCTCATTGGTAACAACAAATATTTCTTCCGGATCGGATCAGCCGGGTTGCCCGTTCGTATGTCTTTTGAAAAAGCGACTGACCATCCAGTGGAATGAACTGCTTGGGATAATACTGTCGGGAGAGTGGCCAAAGCCTCGTCCCGACACCCCCGGCAAGAATAATGGATTTCATAATGAACCGCAATCCTGAAATGGTTTTTTACAATTTTTCAGATATCTCTATCATAAATCTATCCGGAGTCACCATTTATAGGATTCGATCCGGTAAGAAATTAAAAAGAAAAAAGAAAACACCTGCAATCCCCACTTTTGATTGAATTATTATTTCTTTTTAAGGGCTGCAGTTTTTCGTTTTGGACCCGGCAAGGTCACACCTTTTGTTTCACAGGGAATACACTGCTCCATTTTTTCGTCAAAAATCCGGTACGAATTCGCGAGCACGGAAGAATTGGATATCATCCCTGCCAGCAGGATCACCTCAAGGATCTCTTCCCTGCTTGCACCCATCTTGAGTGCAGCCTGCATGTGATAACCGGTACAGTGTGGGCATTTTAGCGCAGCTCCCACAGCGAGGCTGATAAGTTCTACATACTTTGGATCGAGAGGGCTCGTCTGAGCAACCGTGCCCTTGTAGAGAAGATGGGAAATAAGTACTTCAGGGCGTTCACCCATTCGTTTGAATATAAGGGGAACCCGTCCATATTCCACTTCAATCTCCCGCAACCATTCCTCTGCAGTGATATCTGCTCCACGCGCCACAATCCGTGCAAGCCGTTCCTCAAATTCTTCTTTGGTTGTTTTTTCCATCAAATCACCGTATTCGTTTCTGAGAATGGCAGGATTTTTACCAGGATATAGTCTCTCATCCGGGAGGGAACAACTTCAGAGATATCCCCAAGCAGTATCCCATCTTCGATCTCGAGATTCCTGATTTCCCCGGCAAATGTATCATAAGGCAGCTAACCCTGAGCCCGGCCATCTGCACGGTGAGTGGTGTTGGGGAGGTTACACCATGGATTGCAGGAACCTTTTCATTAATCAGACCCATAAGTCTCGCAGGAGAAACTGAGAGAGGATCTTTCTGGATTTCCTCACGCTTCTTTTCAAGCACCCGGATAATCTCAGCGATGATCTCATCGAGTTTTTCAAGTTCATCAGCCTCTTTTGTCCGGCGCATGAACCTGCCTACATTTCCAACATATCCGTCTACGGGCGGGTCAATAATTTTTTGGAGGGTCTCTTTATCAGGGCCTCCGCAGAGTACGATAGGTACTTCAATACCTCTTCTGAGAGTGGGCATTTTATATTCAATACAAGTCTCAAAATTGCCCATCAGATATACTGCGATATCATGTTCGTTGATAACATCCCGTTCCTCATCATTTAAGCCGGCGATCCTTTTTCCCGGACCCCGTGCAAGGCTGACCATGTTACTTTTTGCCCCGATTCGCCGCACATATTCCGCGATATCACAGGACGGGTGGGGGAGGTGATGGATCTCAAGGCTCATACTGACAATTGCTATCTCTGTACCGACAAGTGGCGTATCGGTTACTTCCCCAAAAAGCGGTTTTGCGATCGTGCGGATAGGCTCGATATCCTCCCGGGGAACAAAGCACTGGAGCACGACTTCCGCCGCAATAACATGTTTTTGGATAATATAGCCGCCAAGATCCTCAATGAGATCTATGATAATGTCGTGCTGGTAGACCCCTCCCTTGTAGGTAATGGGCACCAGTGTCATGGGACCTCCCCCATAAGAGCAAATTTTTCCCTGACAAGATCATCAATATTCCCGGCAAGGGTGTTCTCACTGGCAACAAATGAGAATTTTTCCTTGCTGAATTTTTCACTTCTCAGCCGGAATCCTTCAGGTGCAATACACCTTAGTGCATAAATGAGATCCTTATAGAGTGATTCACTCGGATCCGCAACAACAATCTCTTCAATCTCTTTCAGATCTGCCTTGACGTCATACAGGATTACCGTGAAACGGTCTGGTTGTTCCACATGGTCTTTGCCGAATTTCTGCCAGAAAATCTTCAGCATGGGAGCAAGGTACAGTTTCATTGGAAATAACGAGAGTAATTTTTCCTTCAAGGGGATTCACATTCGCAAAATCCCCAACGCGGACGCTTGTGGTGATCTTTTTTAAGACACCAACTGCCACAAAGATCGGTACCTTCGGATCGATGCAGATGTGAAGTTTATGAAGCACTCTCAGGAGGTTATGGTCCAGCAGGACATCGTTTGCGATCTGCTTATCAGTACTGAGCTCCCAACGGCTCGGGACATTCCACTTCAAAGTACTCAATGGCAAGCATCTAATCGTCCTTTATAAATCCTGATACAAGCAGCGCCGATCCGACAGCACCAATATATTGTGAATAGGGGGGGACGACAATCTTTGTCTGGAGCAGTTCACCCATTGCAAAAACAAGCCCCTCAATGAGTGATGTACCCCCGACCATGATTACCGGTTCCTTGATATCAACTTCCTGCAGTTGTTGTTCAAAAACCTGTTCGGCTACACTATGACACGCAGCGGCAGCCACATCCTCGCGGGTACTCCCTGCTGCAAGCGCATTGACCAGGCTCTGCGTCCCAAAAACGATACAGTAACTGTTCATGGGAACACGCCCGCCGAATCCTTTCATGGAAAGCGGGCCGAGCTCGGTAATATCGACGCCAAGGCGCTTTGCAGTCATCTCAAGGAACCTCCCGCTCGCACCGGCGCAGATACCGCCCATCGTGAAAACGCCCGGGATGCCATCCATCACCGAGATAGCCTTGTTGTCCATCCCGCCAATATCAATCACTGTTGCAGGTCCGTGCTGCCGGTTGGCAAGGTAGACAGCTCCCTTTGAATTTACCGTCAGTTCTTCCTGGATGAGATCGGCATGAATCTCTTTTCCCACAAGGAAACGGCCGTAACCCGTAGTCCCTACGGCTTGGATCTCATCGCGGGTGACACCCGCGTTATGGAGAGCATCGGCAATGACTTCCTGTGCGCTTTTTATGACTTCTGTGGTGGGCTGCCAACCCGTGCCGATGATCCTGTTGTCCCTCATCACAACCGCTTTTGTCGTGGCAGAACCCGAGTCTACGCCGAGCGTGAGACCGCTCTGGGTCTCCCTTGCAAGAAGGGCACGCCTCCGGGCAATCGTGGTGAGTGCCTCCATCCTTGTGAGGAGAGTTCCGGCGGTCGTTCGTTCTGTAAACGAGTAACTGACCACCGGAGGCTTTGAATGTTCGTTGATGTAGCGCCGGAGTTCGTTACGCACGATTGCTGCCTCTGCGCACCGAAAACAGGTAGCGATGAAAACGGCGTCCGCCTCTACCCGGCCTTCTACCAGTGCCATTGCCCTTGCAATAGCGAGCTTCAGGTCCGGGCTCTTAACATCCAGCCCGAACATATCAAAATCGCGGCGTATGTCTTTGAGGGCGACGTCCGGGTAAAAAATCTCGCCCCCGACTTCCCGTGCAGCTGTCTCTATCTCGTGCTGGATCCCGGCATATTCCGGTCCGCAGGACAGTTGTGCAATACGAACAGGGTTTGTCATTTCAGCCCACCCAGATCCGTGAGGAAGCGTTTGATAGCAGCTACAAATTTTACGCCTTCATCATCATTCTTCGGGTAGTTCAGTTCGAGCTTGGGGATCTCTTTCTGATGAACGAGAAATTTAATCAACTCATTTGTCCTGGCACAGCCCATACAACCGAACGCAAGGTCAGCATCGTTGATGATGATAGCTGCTTCACATTCCCCGATCATCGGCCCATAAAGTGACATGCGTCCCCGTACACCTGCAGGAACCTCGACTGCAGCCCACTTCAGACCTTTTTTAGGCTCCTCAGGGGTAATCTGGAGCGGGGGGGATTCCAGACCAGCCGTCTGGATTCGTTCACGAATGGCGATGGCCGAACTGAGTGGTGTGTGTCCAAACCGTGACACCATATCTGAGAGGATGAGGCTCGTGGATGGGTAGATGAATACTTTTGCCATGTCAGGGCTCCTGTGCATCGATCAGTTTCTTGAGTTTATAAATATCAAGTAACGGGTGCTCCAGCGGATTTTCCGGGGCAGGAATCGTCTTTTCATCACATTTTTTGAGTTCTTCAAGACCATGTGAAACATAGGGAATAATGGTCATCTCGTGCTCCATACCATTGTATCCAGGTCGAGCACCACCGAGGTTCGCCCGGCAGCGGCGGGGATCACCGGGAGGGAACCCCCGGTCCTTCACAAAGATATGTTCAGGATCGAGTTTTCGCAGTTCGGCAATAATGCGGTCGACCTCTTTCTCATTGCCGTTAATAACTATACCAAAACAGGTCTCCTTGATCATTACCCCCTGCGAAATTTCATAAGCACGCATTGCTAGATCGGCAGGAGTTACCTCAAACGACTCCACCACCATATACTTGGTTACGGTGCCTGCAAGTATCGGCTTATATCCGGTCACCGCTTTACCACCCTGATATACACGTTCTCCTTCTCCTTCACTTTTTTGAGTTTTTCAGTATCGATAACACTCCCGATTATATTGGTACCTTCAAACGGTTCAGAGGTGGGACCGAACTCTTTATTTGCCGAGAGGCGCACACCTACGAATCCGGAAGCCTTCCGGGAATCATTGGTAATAGCGAGGGCAGCGGCAGGAACCTCCCCAGTGGGTGTATTCTCAGGGTTGATTTTTGTTCCTGCCGGGACCGCAGACCTGAACAGAACAACGTCGTCGAATTTAAAAAAGACCGGTATCATCCCGGCATCATGTTGCTTGAGTCCGGTGATACTGCGGAAAATATCGCAGCTGATGGGGGCTCTTTCATCATCCAGAGTTATATCTATGACCTTTTCAAGAGGTGCTGTTGTTACGGTGACCCCCCTCTCTTTTAGAACGTCCAATGTGTTGCCAGGATCCTGTGAAACAACAATTCTCTCCCCGTCTTCCTTGTCAATATGAAGGGAAATTTGTTCAGCGGCAGCAATCTCCTTTGCCTTCACGAGAGGAAGTCCGAGAAGGTCAATTCGTTGTGGCAGAACGTTAACCATGAGAATATCATGATCTTTGGCAAGTTTTACCAGTTCTATTCCCTGTACAACCTGGCCGACCACATCATGAACAAGGCTGCTGGGAACATCATCCCGGTAAATATAGATACCTCCAGCCAGTTGCCCCGAAGTTCGCACCGTTACCGTCCCCTCCCTGCGCGGCCTCCTGAACTCTCTCTCAATATCTGATGTGCCGGCAAGCCTTGAATCGAGAATATGGGTGCTGGTTACCCGGCTCACATAAAATCTCCCTGTCTTAAGCCCAAGAAGCAGGTGTTCTACACTACTTGCAGCCTCAGTTGTGATCCGATCCGGGGCATACCCCTGAGCGATCACGTTAACCCGTGTTGCAATCTGCATGCCGTCCTCAATAATAAGGCCCAGATCGGTGGTAGTGAAGGAACGACTGGTGTCTGCCCAACTGATGATCGGTTCGATTTTCGTTATACGGTCTCCTGTCGTCCACCGATCCAGAACACCCCGTCCGCTTACAACTTTTGCAAAGACTCCCCCAGTTTCATCTGCCCCATGATCTGCGGAATGGTGGACTTTAGAGAAAATCAGGTAGGACCGTGCCGGCTCATAACCCCCACAGCCAAGAATTACATCACCTCGTTCGTAGATGTGGGGTTTGCGCAGTGGGTGAATCGCTGAGGGAAATGGTCCGAATGCAGTCGCGTAACGATCACCCCAGTGAAGGGTGAGCTTTGGCAAAATATCTGAAGAGTTCAGGAAATCGTTGCTTTTGCCGGCAATCTCAATAGTAACTTCACCGGCAGTTGTGCTGATTGCAAGATTGCCTGTCTTTGACTGCTCCTGTGTTGAAGGGCGGATAATTGCAATGCTGCATTCGGGCGGATGGTTGGGAATGACTGAACCAAGAGTACTCCCCTCATTAATCTCCAGCCTCTCGCCATCGAGGTGGACAGTAATCATTATGCTCCTCAAGCAGAAGGCTGACTCATGAGCTTACGCTCTTCTTCAGTGAGGAACGCGAGCACTTCTGCGGTCTTGCCAATCTGCACTATCTTTCCGCCTCGCATAAGTGCAAGCCGGTCACAGACATCCCGGACAAATTCCATATCATGGGAAACGACAATAAATGTCTCTTCCATCTCTTCGCGAGAGTGCATGATTGAATGTTTCACATCTATCTTAGTGATGGGATCCATCGTACCTGTCGGTTCGTCAAGTATCACAATCCTCGGCTCACGGATAAGAACCTGCGCGAGTGCAACACGATGCCGCTCGCCCTCCGAGAGCTGCCCGGGCATTCGTTCAAGGATTTCCCGGCTTTTCTCATCGGAGAATCCAGCCATCTTGAGCGTTACAAGTGCCTTTCGCATTGCGAGTTCTTTTGGGAACTCCAATCCAATTGCATCGGTAAGGTTGTCAAGTACAGTGCGGTGGGGGAAAAGGTCATATTCCTGATGGAGGAGACCGATATATGCCGTTGCCCTGCCACGTTGCTCTATTCCGGGTTTGGTCATATCAACCCATTCTTCGCCAATCCTGATATTCATCTCTCCGCTGGTTGGCTCGACGAGTCCAGCAATAATTCCCGAGAGCGTGGTCTTTCCTGCACCACTCTTACCGATAATCCCGAAGATCTCTTTGGCGAATACCTCAAAGGTAACCCCGTTTACTGCTTTAACAACACCGCGATCAACAGAAATGTAGCGCTTGAAAAGGTCCCGTGCAACAACTACCTTCTCCCCAGGCTCGGTATCTTCAAATTTTTCGGTGTCGTCATACCCTTTCATGAATTCGGCGATAACTTCCCCGGGTGTCCCGATTTTCGCAATCCCGCCATCCACAAGAAGGATAGCACGATTTGCCACATCTTCAATTACCTGGGAGAAATGGGAGGTGACAACCATTCCCATATTGTTCGTTTTGGCCGCGTCAATAAGCATTGAATGAACTATTTTCGCAGTGCCAGGATCGAGGGTCCCGGTCGGTTCATCTGCGAAGAGCATGAAAGGTTCTTTTGCAAGCTGTCGCGCCAGGACCACACGCTGTTTCTCCCCTCCCGAAAGATCCCGTGCGATATGCATCATTCTGTGCGAAAGTCTGACCTGATCTATAAGGTCAGCTGCCCGGTTGATTGCGTTATCCTGAGGGTAATCGATGTCATCAAGAGCATGAAGCACATTTTCAATGACCCGGTCATCACCGTATAACGCGAATGTGCGCTGGAACATAATTGCGGTACGTCGCATAAGACGACGTTTTAGCGACTCATTTTTTTCATTCCAGAGATCTACGTCGAGCGCCAGGAGAGGGCCCCCGCAATGAGGGCAGGGTTTCCCTGCGGTGCTACCGACATCCATATAGTCGCATCCGTTACATGCGGCTACGTGGTATATAATCCGCCCTCCTGTCGGTGGTTGCTCTACGCCCCGAATGAGGTGCATGAGAACTGTTTTACCTGCGCCACTCCTGCCAATAATTCCCAGGATCTCCCCTTCGGCAATCTCAAAAGAAATGTTCTTGAGGACCCTCGTGCTATCAAAATCCATGCAGAGGTTGTCGACCGTGATCAGTGGAGCCTTCATAATACCCTAATACCTAATGTGATACTTGTGGCATATTACCTTTTATATGCTGCATTACAGTCGTCACGATCGAAATGTTTTTTTGATGTAAGAATGTTCTGCACGATGGGAACTACTTCACGTACATTGTTTACCACGAAATCAGCTTCGTTATAGAGTTCTTCCGGGCGGTCTGCGGCCTGTTGTATAGTAAGTATTGCAATATCGGCATTCTGCATGGCGCACAAGTCATTAATTCCATCACCAACCATCATAACCTTGTCGTACTCCTGCTTCAGGTCATTGACTATCTGCGCTTTGACCGTGGGTGTTGCGACTCCATAGACCCTGTCGCGGGGAATCCCCAGGTGGTCCGCCATCTTTTCCAGTTTTGTGACCCTGTCACCGGATGCGATGAATACCGGAACCCCCATGCGGTGGAGGGCATTGATGGTCTCTTTGGCACCGTCGAATGGCCAGCCACCGGCAGTTATCGCAAATTCTATACACTTGTCAGCCATGTTGACAATAGCACCGCTGTTCAGGGTAACAATGGATTCTGCTTTACAAACTGTCCACACATTTCGTATACATTCCTGAAGATCACTCACATGAACCCGCGTGTCCGTGTAGAGAATATCGCCTATTTCCTCAGCGGTAACAATTTTTCTGGTACAGCTTACACCGAATCCCAGTTCATGCTCAACCAGATAGGACGAAAGCAGTATTTCACCCGGTGTTTTTATAATATCCTTCGAGTGGACAGGTAAAACAACAAGGACACGGTCCGGTGAACTAAACGTGAGTGTTGTAGTTTCAATACCGGGCAGGAGTTTTTTATTGCATATGTCCTTTGCAACCCGGTACGTGTTCAGGAGTGTTCCCGCACTATCAAAAACAACTGCTAGCGACATGGTAAGTCCCGGTGATAAACTCTATGTACTTTTCTGAACATTCAATCATTGAAGCTGATGTTCGTAACTGAAACTGCAAAGAAGATAAAGAGCATGGAGATACGGGGTGCCGGCAGAATTGCGCGTGAAGCGGCAGAAGCGCTCCGCCATCATGCAACGGAAATGAAGGCTGATGATCTTACCTCATTCAAGCGGGAAATGGATGCTGCCGCCCGGATCCTGATCGCAACGCGCCCAACTGCCGTTTCACTCCCGAATGCAGTACACATTGTTATGTCCGATCTTGGTCGGGCAGAAACACTGGAAGATGCAAAAAAAGGAGTGATCAATCGTGCGGAGCAGTTCATTTACTCATCCCAGCACGCTGTGGAAAAAATCGCACAGTTCGGAGCCCGACATATACGGGACGGGGATACTCTTCTCACTCATTGCAATTCTGAAGCTGCACTCGGATGTATCATTGAAGCGCACCAAAGCGGAAAGGAGATTGAGGTCTTTGCAACTGAAGTGCGACCGCGAAACCAGGGGTATATCACCATCAGGACACTCAATGACGCCGGGATTAAAACACAGTTCATTGTCGATTCAGCTGTGCGTTCGTATATCAATGATGTTGACCTTGTTATCGTAGGCGCAGATGCTGTCACAGTAAACGGGGCAGTAGTGAACAAGATTGGAACCTCACAGGTTGCCCATACCGCTCATGAAGCACGGGTGAATGTCCTTGTTGCAGCAGAAACCTACAAGTTTGCGCCACGGACAATATTTGGTGAATTAATCCAGATTGAGGAGCGTAATGGAAACGAGGTTCTGCCGGATGAGATCGCCAGGACTCTTAAGAATGTCACTGTGCGCAATCCTGCATTCGATGTGACTCCCGCGGAATATATCGATCTTATCGTGACGGAAGCAGGTGCAATTCCACCACAAATGGCCTATATAATTATCCGGGAGTACCTCGGATGGGGTATCGAAGAATTCCAAAAAACCCTTGAAATTAATACCAGACACGATGAATGAATATATGAAAGGCGTCTCTAGTTACAGGGCAGCAACTGCGGGGTAATTACATGGAAATACTATTTACCAAATTACAGGGAAACGGCAATGATTTTGTATTAATTGACGAACATGAAAAAATCATCATACCGGATGACATGAAAGGGCAGTTTGCTGCTATCTATTGCGATCGTCGGTTCGGGATTGGTGCGGATGGGGTTATTTTCCTCTCCAAATCGGAAAAAAGCACACTGAAAATGCGCATACACCAACCTGACGAAAGCGAGGCAGAGATGTGCGGTAATGGGATCCGCTGCCTTGCCAAATATGCTTTAGATGCCGGATATGCAAAGGAAATCTGTACGGTAGAAACTCCTGCCGGCGAGATTGGGGTCGTAATGGGATATAAGGAAGATGAATTTTCTGCGACAATCGCCATGCCGACACCGAAATTTGACCGTAAGGATATACCGTCATACGGTGAAGGGGAATATAAGGAGAGGATAGGGGAGTTCGATGTTTACGCGGTAAATACCGGGGTCCCTCATGCAGTCATTATCGTTGACGCGGTTGATTCCATCGATGTCGAAGCAGTGGCACCGGCAATCCGCCACCACCCGACATTCGAAAAAGGTGCAAATGTAAATTTCGTGGAGCGAACCGGACCTGACAGTATCAGAATCCGTACTTACGAGCGCGGCGTAGAGGAAGAGACACTTTCCTGCGGTACCGGGGCAACTGCATCAGCTGCAGTTGTGCATAAACTTGGGTATACCGGTGAAACCGTTTCTGTGGATACACGGGGGGGCCCTCTGACAATCTACCTTAAATTTGGGACAAAAATGGAAGGGCCCGCAACAACGGTTTTTTCCGGAAAAATCTCATACTGACTACCCCTTTTTTTTCAAATTTTTCAGCATTTTCTGATTACTCATGGTGTTTATCGTTTGCAGGATTTCTGGAGGAATTTATGTTACAGATCAGCGCATAGACCTAGATGATCATTTATTTTGCATTTTTTCAGGTCTGTGATATCGCGCGCGATAACAGCAATTTTTTATTTACGTCTACGGACTTATTCAGGATAGGATATGCAACGGTATCATACCATCTACCATTGTGTTCATCTTCAAAGCGCACCATCTCTCTCTTTTCCAAGACCCGGGAAATAATCGACCTTCTCGAATGTGCAATTTCTTTTGGCAGGAGATCATCTGCAGAACTCCAACCCAATCGGCGCTTGTTTTCCCAAAGTGAACTGAGGTGGTTTCATTCAGTGCCAGAATAACCCCTTGCGTATCCATCAGGATTACCGAATCTTTCGGTGCATTGATGATTGCACTTGCAGTCGCTTCACTGTCATGCAGTGCCAACTCTGCATGTTTGCGAGCCGTAATATTATGAGAAATAGTCACAACCGCCGTAAAGGTACCATTTGCGTCCCTGATCGGATGACAGGCTGTCAATGAACCAGAGCATCTGCCCTTGCCAGACTATTGAGGTCTCCTCTCTGATGCTCTGTCCGGTTTTTGCAACGTTTTTCACCTGTTCTATTAGCCGGTGAGCAGCCTCTTTGTCCAGTATGTCAATTGGGGTCGATCCAAGCAGATTTTCCTCCGATAAACTATACCTGGCGGTAGGATTAAAGTAACAGGTATCGTCCCAGAGGGTCCTGTTAAAAAGATTACATCTTCAGTGCTGTCAACGAGGAGCCGGAGCCTTTATTCACGTTCACGTAAAGTATCCTCTGCCTTTTTTCTTTCAGTGATTTCCCTGGCGCTCTCAAGGACTGCAACCGTGTTGCCCGAATTATCCCGTAAAGCAACATTCGCGGTTCCTTCAAAGACCCGTTTCACGCCATCGTTATTACGAGCGAATATCAAGAGATAAGCACTAAAATACGGTCAAAAAATTAAAAAAAGCCTCAATTACTCTCGTGTTCTGATCCCGTCTCCGGTGATTTCATAGTCGAAGTATGCCCCTTCTGGTTGTGAACGGTGTTTGACGAGTCGTGCCCTGCGGAACCCGGGGATATCTGTTTTTTCGAGGCGGATGATTACTTTTGATAAATGTTCCAGCGCAGTTCCTCCAAGACCGAAATACGTGTTTTTCACCGTATCCATGTATACCTGATTGGTGATAATTACCGGGATCTCATACCGCTTGGAATACCCCAGCAGCTGGATCATCTGGCGGGTCAGCATCTGAATTGAATCCCTGCCCTTCTCCAGATCGGTCCGGTATAACGCCGTCGCAGAATCCATGACCAGCAACCCGGGTTTTTTTGTCTTGAGCACCTTATCAGCTTCAGCGATCATGGTACCCTGGTGTTCGAAATCCAGTGGTTCGAATAAAAATAATCTGTCGGCAATTTCTTCTGTGTCCTTCCCTGCTATCTGCCGGAAACGCTCTATGGAAAATCCTTCAGAATCGATAAATATTACCGTTTGACCAGCGCGAAGACAGGCAACTGCGGCAATCATGCACAAGGTACTCTTTCCACTCGCAGGTTCCCCATAGAATTGTGTGATTGTCCTTACTTCAAGTCCTCCACCGATCAGAAGGTCAAGCGCAGCATTACCGGTACTCCGGCGATCAGTCTTCATTGGTCACCCGATCGAATCCTGTTTTCCCTGCAGATCTCCAGCCGGCTTTTTCAACAGCACGCAAAACCATTCGCACCGGAATTCCCAGCTCCTCTGCCCAGATCCTTGCCGGATCAAATTCGGCTTTGAGTGTATAGACCTCACCCCTGATCCTTCCGTATTTGATCGGCATAGCCCGCCTGTTTTCGGATATTTCGACATCAACAGGTTCAATAGTCCGTTCAGCGATAAAACGGTGGATCGCAGGAAAACAGCGAATACCCAGTGTCCCCAGTTCCCGTGCCATTTCCTCGGCGAGCTCCGGGCTCCTATCGCTTGAGCAGATTACCCGGATAAGGAACCCCGGTCTCCCTTTTTTCATAACAATCGGAATTGCACTTGCATCCCGGGCACCATTTTCTAAAAACCGAACTATCGCGTTGGCAATTACTTCACCACTTATATCATCGACATTTGTTTCGAGAATATCAACGGTGTCCACTGGCATAGGGCCTGTATTTTCAATAGTTTCAACAATCATTGCTCTGATGACATTTGGTATTTTGGCGGGATTCCTTGAGCCGGCACCATATCCTACATTCTTCACCGAGTATGTTCCCAGTTCCGTTGGAACGATCGTTGAGAATTCTGCAAGGAGGGCAGCTCCGGTGGGGGTACATAATTCGCCCTCTTCTTTTCCCTCCCTGATCAACAGAGACGATTGTCTGAGAATTTCGGCGGTAGCGGGTGCTGGTATTGGGAATGTACCGTGAGATCCCATTGCGGATCCATTTCCAAGTGCGATTGGCTTTACCACCACTCCATCAACACGAAGCGAATAAAGAGCCGTGCAGGCACCAATCACATCTGCAATTGCATCATCTGCTCCCACTTCATGAAAGTGAGCATGGGTGCCATGAACCAGCTCTTCGGCATCATTGATCCTTTTAAAGACACGTTTTGCCATCGCAAGTGCTTCTTTGGGGACATCAGCCCCGGCCTCACTGAGTCGTTGCATGACTTCAGATAATGTGCGGGGGTTTGGTGTGGCGTGGGTATCTACTTTCACTGCTCTGATACCGGCCCGTGATACTTCGGTGATACCTGGTTCAGCGATCACGGATTGCATTGCCTTCATCACGCACTTCTTATCCGCCCCGCAGTCCAGCAGTGCTCCGATAATCATATCGCCCGCTGCACCGTGGAATGGATCAAAAACAAGGACCAGCATTTACAGTACTTATAAATCCCTGCGTATATGACCTTTAAGGTAATGTCTGAAGTTCAATTGAGGGTGGATTCTGCGTATCCCGGTGATCAGGGTGGCGGAAAAGCCCGTCTTGATCCCGAGACGATGTTACTCCTCAAGATCTCACCGGGTGATCTTGTGGCAATTGAAGGGAAACGCCGGACCGTTGCCAAAGTCTGGCGTTCACTTGTCGAGGACTGGAACCAGCGCAAGATACGGATTGACAATTTTACCCGGCTTAATGCTGGTGTCAGCATTGGTGATACGGTAAAAGTTGTGAAAATTGCGGATGAGGTGGAAGCAAAGCGGGTTGTGCTGGCACCTCCTGAGGATCTTCCGAAAAAAATACCGATTGCCAACAATCCCCATGTGGTAAACGGGTTGATCGACTTCCCGATTGCGAAGAATGATTCTGTTCCAATAATGCTCGGGTTACCATTTATCCAGCCACAGATCGTAGCTTTCAAAGTCGTGGATATAGAACCCGAGGAAGCCGTAATCATCACCAAGAATACCTCTGTTGAGTTCTCTGACAAGCCGGCAGCTGGTTTTGAAGGAATCAAACGGTTCTCGTATGAGGATATCGGAGGACTAAAAGACGAACTTCAGCGTCTCCGTGAGACTATAGAACTTCCGCTCCGACACCCTGAACTTTTTCAGAAACTTGGGATTGAACCGCCAAAAGGTGTGCTCCTTTATGGCCCTCCTGGGACCGGAAAGACGCTTATCGCAAAAGCAGTCGCCAGCGAGAGTGGTGCGCATTTCATATCAATTGCGGGTCCTGAGGTCATATCGAAATATTATGGTGAGAGCGAACAACGGCTCCGTGAAGTCTTTGAGGAAGCACGGGAGAACGCCCCGTCGATAATTTTCATAGATGAACTCGACTCCATTGCACCACGGCGAGAGGAGGTAACAGGAGAAGTTGAACGCCGGGTTGTCGCCCAGCTGCTCACCATGATGGATGGTCTTGAGGAGCGCGGGCAGGTTGTTGTGATCGGTGCGACAAACCGGGTTGATGCAATCGATGCTGCCCTCAGGAGACCGGGAAGATTTGACCGGGAGATTGAGATCGGTGTCCCAAGCGAGACTGGACCGGATTGAAATACTGAAGATCCATTCCCGCGGTATGCCGCTTGCTGAAGACGTGAAGATTGAAATCCTTGCCCAGCAGACGCACGGTTTTGTCGGTGCAGATCTCGCTGCACTTGCCCGTGAGGCAGCAATCCGTGCGTTGCGAAGATACCTTCCTGACCTGTCAGAACATCTCGATTCAGAAGAGATTCCTCAAGATATTCTCGAAACCCTCAAAGTATATGCCAATGACTTCCGCAGCGCCCAGAGGGATGTCGGTCCCAGCGCGATGCGTGAAGTGATGCTCGAGGTCTCCCATGTGAAATGGGAAAATGTTGGGGGGCTTGAAGAGGCAAAAACCGAAATACGTGAAGCAGTCGAGTATCCCCTTACCCACCGGCAAAAATTCGAAGATCTTGGTATCGAACCCCCCAGGGGTGTTCTTCTCTATGGTCCGCCCGGAACGGGAAAGACCCTCATTGCAAAGGCAGTCGCCAGCGAGAGCGGGGCAAATTTCATCCCGGTCCGTGGCCCCCAGCTCCTTTCAAAATGGGTGGGCGAAAGCGAACGGGCTGTGCGTGAGGTATTCAAAAAGGCACGGCAGGTCTCACCCTCAATTATTTTCTTCGATGAGATCGACGCCCTGGCCCCTGCACGGGGTACATCAGGTGATTCGCATGTTATTGATAATGTTCTCAACCAGATCCTGACCGAGATGGATGGTCTTGAGGAACTCAAAGATGTTGTCGTTATGGGCGCAACAAACCGTCCGGATATTGTTGACCCGGCTCTGTTGAGGGCTGGCCGGTTTGACAGGCTGGTGTATATCGGGGAACCTGCTTTTGAGGACCGGAAAAAGATTATCCACATCCATACGCGGTTCATGCCCCTTGAAGGTTCGACACTTGAGGAGATCATGCAGCTGTTGGAAGGATACAGCGAGGAAGCAATTGCGGAACTTGTTGAGACACTGGGAAAGGACCGGGATCTGTCAGTCGATGATATCCAGGCACAGATTACTCCTGATGCAAATACCAAATCCGGCATTAGTGTCGGAATCCGCAGAAAGCGATTTATCGAACTACTGAATGAGAAGAACCTTGTCCTTGCCGACCCTGCCCGAGACCGGATTGCATCAGCGCTCTCAGGAATGACTGAGGGGTTTGTTGGTTCTGATCTGGAATCGATGTGCAGGGAAGCAGGCATGCTGGCACTGCGTGAAGACGCGACTTTGGTGACCCAGCGACATTTCGAGACGGCACAGAAGAAAGTGCATCCGATGATGAATGAAAGGTTGAGGGAGTATTACCAAAAGATCCAACAACATTTCAAAGGCGGGCTCCCCAAACAGGTGCAGCCGCTGGAATACCAGTAATATAATTTAAAAAAACGATTTTTTATAGAATTTTTTCTAAGCATTACCCTGACAATTTATCCCTTATTTGGGTTTACGGAAAGACTATTGTACCCTCATAACAATCAGCCATTTTATTCGCAATATGGGTCATAAGCCGACTCTTCGATAATTCTTTTTTCCTGTCTGCCGCCCCTGTGATGCCGTTGCTGAGGAGATGACCGTTCAGGTCCGGTTTCTTCCTCCTCCTCAGAACCGCCCTCTTTCTCTTTTAAATCTGTATCTTTTTCAGATGCAGACTCAGAACCCCCCATGCGGCGGTCAGGATCTCTCCGCCGATATTGAGAATTCCCCCGACTGCCGGAATTTTTTGGATGAGTGGATCTCTGATTCGGGTTATCAGGAGCATCTCCCACCTGGGACTCATTATTTTCCATAATTATCAGATTGATAAATCGGATTAGTAACCTGAAATACATTAGCATATTTCTCAATTGAAATGGGACTGAATTCCCACACCCTCTTTGATGATATCACACATCAGATTATGAAAACCTAAATACATCAACATCAAATTTTGGTTCATCGTATTCAACTGATGCCGCATGTCTAATGTCACCACCCTCCTTGATGCAAAAAGTGTTCCCGCGGTAAAAACCGCCTTGATCTGTCCCTCAAGGAACGAGGTATACAGTGACGGAAAACTCCGGGAGGAAATGAACCGGATTGGTCTGGGACTCTCAACACTCGGTATCAAGAAGGGTGACAGGGTCTGTATATACCTCGATAGCTCTCCCGAATATCTTATCAGCTATTTTGCGATCTGGCGGATAGGTGCTGTCGCTGTGCCTACTAACATCGTGTATCGCGGTGAAGGAGTCTGCTCCATGCGATCAAAGATGCGGAGCTTCTGCGATCATTACGGATTGTCAGGGGGTAAATATTGTTGCCGGCATTCATCAGAACGCTCCGGCACTTGGTCATATTATCTGCATCGGATGTTCTTGTGAAGGGTCGGTCGCGTGGGAATCATTCCCGACTGCACCAGCAGCCATGCGTGCGGTGAACTGCAGGGCAGATGATCTCTGTCATATCCAGTACACAGCGGGGACGACAGGAAAACCCAAGGGTGCGATGCTGACCCATGGCAACTGGATGACCGCACTCGATACTGAACGTGAAGCCCTCGGGCTCCGTCAGGATGATATTTATCTTGGAATTTACCCGATGGGGCATGTAGGGCTCTCATGGGGGCTTTCCACTCTCCGCGCGGGTGGAACGTATGTAATAATGGAGCGCTTCGAACTCGACCGTTACCTCGATAATGCCGAAAATTACAAGGTCACAGTTCTCGCGGGTATGCCCCCGGTTCTTCACTCTCTTGTACATGCTCCCCCGGGAACCGAGAAACGACTCGCTCACGCACGGGTAATTATCTCAGGCGGGGGGCAGCTCCTGCCCGTAGTCTGGGAAGCGTTTGACCACCGGTACCACATTCCCGGTTGCCAATTCTTATGGTTTATCGGAAACGATTGTGATTGGATCAGGTACCTACAACTCTCCCGGATTACCCTCATCTTACGAGGAATTACCAGAGTGTTGGTGTTGCAGTTGGCTATACCGAAGTATCGATTGTGGATACTGATGATCCGGAAAAAGAACTCAAATCAGGTGAGAGGGGCGAGATTGCACTCCGCGGCCCTTCTATAGCACAAGGATACTGGAACCTTAAGGAGGCGACGGCAGCAGTCTTCCGCAAAGAGGGGTGGTTCCTCACCGGGGACATCGGGTATCTTGATGAAGAGGGCATCCTCTCCATCACCGACCGAAAAAAAGATATGATCATCATGTCCGGTTGGAAGATATACCCTACAGAAGTCGAGAATGTGATAATCCAGCACCCGGGCAATCGCCGATGTTGCGGTATTTGGAATACCGGATGAGCGTAAAGGGGAGATACCGGTGGCAGCGGTGGTCCTCAAACCGTGTGCGTCCTTTACAGAAGCAGAACTCGGGTCTTATTGTCAGACACACCTTGCCGGATATAAGATTCCCCGCACGATGGTGATTGTAGATTCGTTACCAAGGGTTCATGGATGGAAATTGCTGCGCAGAACTTTGCGGGAAAAATTTGGTACTCAATGATACGTGCAAAAAAACCCTGATAAAACCCAATTCATACCGGTCAACAATCACACAAACCTTTTAAAGCGGCAAAAAAAACATATGGCAGAAGCATTTTGGCAGATATAAAGGGTCATATTCAGGACATTCCGGATAGTGGAAAACAGAAAAAACGCACTACCGGAATTGTAGGTCTCAACCTGTTACTTGACGGTGGATTTCCTGAAGGGACCATTATCATGATCTATGGGACACCGCTTGCCGGTGTTGATCTCGCTGCATCGCAATTCTGGAAGGTGGAAGGCGAAGAGGGAACCTATCTGATGAACGATGGAGATGTCGAGCTCGGAATGGTCGACGCTACAGATCTTCATCCCGAAATGTACCTGTCGCATATGGCGGGAGGCAGAATTGTAGTTGATCTCTCTCGACCATTATTATTAAATACGGAATCGAGGAAGCACTCAAGTTTCTACGGCTTACCCGAGAAGAAATGAAGAAACGAAATGCAAACATCATGTTTGTAGTCTACACAGGAATTCATGCACCTATAGAAATGACCAGGATCATGCGTGCATCAGATATTGTCATTGAATTCAAGACGGATATTCATCAGGCTGAGATTGAGCGATCTCTTGCAGTGCATAAGATGAAGGATTCGGCATCCCCACGGCGCTTATTACCATTTATCATTACCGATAATGGTATCGAAGCATCGACTACATCCCGTGTGGTATAAATTCTCATTTTTTTAAACAATCGCAGTAATCTGTGAATTATGCAATTTTCCACTCGTAAAATCTGCTCTTTTTATGAAAACCCACCGCGAGAACATCTCCAAAATCCTGCCCGTATGAATGTTATCGCGTTCGAAATTTTTTTTCTATTCTATAAATTCATCATCCCGGCAATGCACCACCACCTCCCGGATCTTGATCCGTGGGGTAGCAATCCTCCCAAACGACAATGCAACTTAAAGGAACTTATCCTTCCTCAATGTGGATGACTTCGGCACAGCAGAGTTCTGCTGCTTTGGTTGCGCAGTCCTCGTAAGCCCGTGGCGGTACTCCCTCGCCGTTTTTTCCATTCACCCTGAATTTTCCCGTGATCTGACTGAATGAATCATTCGGGTTCTGTTCGAAAATGTCCGGGCATGTCTCCCAGCAGGTTCCACAGACAGAGCAGTTCTCGCGATCGATTACAATTTTCATAATTTATTCTTCCATTATGTCAAGAACGAAAGTTATGATGCTTCAATCCAGTCCCACGCAGTTTCCATCTGGTCAATTCGGTAGAAACTGATGGATAAACCGGTAAATGCCCCGAACATCTTCAACATCCAGCTCATCCACTCGGCCCATGAATCATCTGCAACGAAAGCAATACGCTCAATTTTCGAGTAAAGGGGCCAATTTTTAAACTCCTCCCATGCACCCCCGGGTTTCCATCCCTCGAAATGTTCAACCCGGAGGAGCAGACGGATGGTTTTATAATTTTCAAGGGCTCGTTCCAGTTCAGGAATCAGGTTGTTCGTATAGTCTTCTTCGGTAAGCTTTCCAGAAAGGCGGAATGCCTGAATATTTCCCCGGGCTGCAGTTTTTTCTATCATTGAGAACTACCTCACTTATAAGATTAATGATAAATGGAGAGAAAGGCGGTTTAAACCGACTTTTCCCATCCCTGGCCCATATCTATGAGCGGCCTGACTTCACCTACTTCAAAGCTTATCACGGCATAGATCATTTTTGCCGCATCTTCACCAGCAATCTTCGCCATCTCCTCTTTGAAGATTTCGAGCACTGGTCCGGATGTAACAATGTTTGTTGCCTTCAGGTAGACACGGATCCCTCTCCAGTCCATTATAGTCGTTCCCGGCTCCATGATCAAGTAAACTGCGTGTGGGTTTTGCTGGAGATTTGAAAGCGAGCGGTTCTTTCCCAGGCCCATGACTATCGTCTTCTCATTGGACATGCGGGGAGAGCCAAAGACACCGGAATCGACGTTTCCTGCTTTATCTGCCGGTACTAAGCGTTCCTATCCTCGGTGATTTGTTGAAGTAATCCATAAGCTTTGATGACATGAGGTTACACCTTGTGGTGTTTTATTGCAGGAAGGAATTTAAATCTAATTCCAGTTTTCAAAAAATGTAACAATTTTGTTTTTTTAAAAATGTCCCATGAAAGAGGAAATCAAACGAAGAAAATAATTCATAACCTGTTGTTTAACGATCTTATAATCCGCGGAGTCAGGACCCAACACCTCAATATCAATTTGACATTTGGTATACTCTTTATCTGTCAAATCTCACTGACACGTAAAATTCTTTAACCGGCGGAGCAGAATCAATAAAAAAAAGTAAAAGATTTCATGAAATGTGAAATTTTTGTTTCTCCATCGGTATTACGGGTGTTTTTTATACAAAAATTCCCTTGCCACTTCCCCGCAGAGAAGATTGCTCGTCTCAAGGAAATGTTTCGTATCGCGTTCAATCTTTTGTTTTTTGAATTTTCTTTTATCTTGAGTCCAGTCCCTGATCAGACTTCCAGTCATCTCCAGGTGGAACTGGAGACCGAGAGCTGACCCAAGCCTGAATCCCTGGTGCGGAACCTTATCCCCCCTGCACTGAAGTCTGCCTCCAATCGGGAGGTGGAATGTCTCCCCATGCATCTGGAATACCCAAAAGGGATCCGGGAAGGATCCAAAAACTCCTATAGAATCGTTTGTGGGATGAACCTGGTACCACCCGGTTTCGTCCACAAATGGATACACCGCGGCTCCGTGCGCCGATGCTATCAGCTGGGCACCAAGGCACAGACCGAGCACAGGAATTCCCCTTTTTACTGCCTTACGGATCAGGTCTTTCTCCGCTTTGAGCCACGGTAATTGCACCTCATCGTTCACGCTCATCGGCCCGCCAAGAAAAACAAAGTGTGTAGCTGATCCCGCAGTGACAGGATCATCTCTCCACAGCTGTACATGTTCGTACGGGATCCCCTCCTCTGTAAAGATAGTCTCGAGGTAACCGAGCGGTTCTGCTGGTGTGTGCTGGAAAACCCTGACGCGGGTGGTCTCTTTTTTCAATGTCTGCATAGACTTTATCCCGGATTAATATTTCTGATGTAACACATTTCGGTTTTTGGTTGGAGCTGACAGGGAATTCTGTCATGCTGTGATAATGTCCCAATTTCTCGTATAACACCGGATGTTGCGATTGATTTATCCATGGAGAATTCCCGGCCCCCTCTTCGATCATCAGGGATGTCAGGTCTTAATAGATTTCATTGAAATGCCTAGGTCAGAAAAATCAAAGACCGATGCGGACCATCCTGGCTGCTTCAGCCATATGTTTCAGTTTTGCAAATGCCACATCGCGGGATCGCATACGCAGACCGCAATCCGGATCCAGCAGTAAAATCCGCGGGTCAAAAATTTCGATTCCTTTCTCTATCCGTTTTTTGATCTCTGCTACGGTTTCAACCCTTTCAATTGATGAGTCCACACAGCCATACCCAATCATCCGACCCGCCAGGTCACGCCGCGAGAGCAGGTCGAGATTTGCCGGGTTATTCGAGAACTCAAAATCGAGCACATTGACGTTGAATTTCAGGATTTCATCGAGGACATTCCCCAGATTTCCACAGACATGCATGCAGGTTGGTATTCTGAGAGACGAAGTTATGAGGCCGATAGCCTCCTTTCCCACAGAAAGATCTGCCATTCCCGTCGAAAATATCGGTTCATCTATCTGTAACAGCGTTACTCCGGCGGCTTCCAGTGCCTTTGCCTCAGGCACCAGCGCAGTGGCAAGATCCAATGCAAGTTCCTCCTTGTTCCGGTACATTGGTGTGTTTAAATGAAGACCATGTGCCAGTGTTGTGGGACCCGTAATGATCCCTTTCACTTTTGGGAATTGTGCAAGAGCATACTTTGTATCTCCGGCAGTTATGGCCCCGGATGCAGGCTGCACTTTGCCGATGACCTCCTGCCCTTTCACTCCAGGCAATTTTGAGGTAAAAACCTGTATCATGTCACCCCTTACCTGACCATCAGAGATGATATCTATACCCGCAGGCTATCTGATCGGCGACGGCAGTCTCAACTGAGGTATGGAGGGGATCAAAAATACTTCTCAGCCCGCTTCCTTTTACTACAGGGTAGCTTCCTACAACCGTTGTTGCAAGAACTTTGTCGATGAAATAATCCTTTGACATAGGATAAACCGGATACTGTATGTACAATCAAATTGAGCGCAGCGATAAAAAATCTATGTGGTCAGGGGACCAACCGGTGCATGTCACGGGGAAAAAGTACTGCTTCCCGCACATTTGATAATCCGAGCATCGTCATTATCAGCCGATCGGCTCCAAGTCCCCATCCTGCATGTGGCGGCATGCCAAACCGGAACGGACGCAGGTAGAACTCAAAACTCTCAGGATTCAACCCCTTCTTTTTTATCTGCTCAACGAGGAGATCGTGCTGGTGCACACGTTGTGCCCCGCTCGATAACTCCATTCTCGGGTGCATAAGATCGAAGGCCTTGCAGACCGTGGGGTCATTCTCGTATGGCATTGCATAATAAGGACGTATCTCGCTGGGCCAGTCCACGATGAAGTAATGTCCGCCCATTTCTGCTCCGATTGCCCGCTCGGCCGCAGGACTGATATCATCCCCGTACTTTATTGGGTCTTCAATCTTTTTCCCAGCGATGCTGATTGCCTCATCGTAGGGAAGCCGGGGAAAGGGGGCTTCTGGAATTACAAAATCTGAGATTTCGAGGTTTGCAAGCTGGTCGCCACAGGTTGCACTGACATATTCATAGGTTTTTACCATCATCTCTTCAAGGATGCGCATTACTTCGAGGTGATCCGCATATGAAACTTCGATATCAATCGAGGTGGCTTCATTCAGGTGCTTGGTTGTATTGTGCTCCTCAGCGCGGAAGATAGGGCCGATCTCATAGACCTTTTCAAATCCAGCAGCCATCATCATCTGTTTATAGAGCTGCGGACTCTGGTTGAGAAATGCCTCTTTATCAAAATAGGCAATCGGGAACAGCTCCGTCCCGCCCTCTGTGGCAGCTGCAACTATCTTGGGGGTAGTGATATTGATAAATTTCTCGTGATGCAGGTACTGGTTAATGGCATGCATCGCTGCGCTGCGAATCTGAAAAACAGCAGATACCCGGGGTCTCCGGGCATCAAGGAACCGGGCATCGAGGCGGGTGTCGAGGTCGGCCGGGACCTTCTCAACAACATCAAGGGGGAGTGGACTATCCGCAAGACTGATGATCTCGAATACATCGGGCACCAGCTCGCGTCCTCCTGGTGCCTTATCTATAGCTTTCACTATCCCCACGACCCGGACAACAGATTCGCGGGAGACTTGTTTTGCTGCGGCAAGCACCGCTTCAGAAGCTTTCTTCTTGGGAATGGTTACCTGAATGATTCCGGTCCGGTCGCGGATTAAAAAGAAGGCAAGACCCCCGAGATCCCGCACCTCGTGGACCCATCCGTAGACTTCTGCCTGACCACTTGCAGGTGTAACTGACTGTATAGGAATGCGCATGATGAAATCCTATATCTATGGGGCGCAGGGGATTATGGATTTTATGGGAATAATCCCATCGGCTCAACAGGACCGGATCGAGTGTTCCATTTCGTACGGTTTGAGTTTGCCAGGGATCTTTCTGGCTCAGCAGAATGTTTTTAGAAAAATTTAAGGGTATCTTACTGTTTTTCTGTTGCTTTTGTCAGCCGCTCGACATTGCTCCGTGTGAAGAATCCATCGAAATCACCATAGCGATGGATATACTCGTTCACGATCAGGGTGTTGTGGGAAGGTTCGGAGAATATCTGTTTGAGCCCCTCTTCCTCGGAACCAACGATATCGAGCAGGAATCCCATTCCCTCATTCTTCAGAGAGTTGACTGTTTTTTCGATTTCGGTTGTCCGAAATGCCATATGATGGACACGTGTTCCATAATTCTGGATGAACTTCTCGGTCGGACCGGAATCAGTATCGTTCGAATATGAAGTAATGCCTGAGGTAAATACCATCGCAAAATCATCCTTTTTTCTACGGGCAACACTCGTGATTGAATTAAGGGATTTGACATGGACAGCAAAATCGTAATGGTGATTGGTGAGAGCGATAAATTCAAGGATTGCGGCGCTACGGTCCTGCGCCCTGACTCTTGTTGCTGTATGATCAAGGACTGAGATATTTTCCAGGTAATGGTGTAGCGGTTTTATAATATCCGGAGTAATGTTTGTTCCCTGCTGTGAGATATATCTCCGATCCTTATCATGCCATTCAATAAAACCGGTAGAATTCCCGGTAAACCGTGAGGGGAGTGTCTGGATGAATGAGTAATATTCCGATTCTACGATGTCAGGTGTAAGGAATTTCACCCCCTTGATCTTCTGAATAGCTACATAATCCCGCAGGTTTTTGGTGTCAAAGATAAAAGTCTCCAGCCGGGTGTTGGGTAGATTTCCTGTCATTTTTGCTTGATTGAACGAAAAAAACGGGTTTTTTGTGGAAAGTCGTGATCGCACTATAACAGATGCCGATCCACGTGTATTCAGGACATAGCTTTGGGAGTCAGCATCAAAAAACGACTCTGTGCATGACAGGCCTGTGTATCTCAGGAGATCGTATACTGCCGGAACAAGATGATCCGGTTCGGTGGCGATAATAACTGAATCCAGATCGCCGACCAGACCTTCGAGACCGGCATCGTTGCGTTCTTCCAGAACACGTTTAGCGCTGTCTTCCAGATCGGTTTCCTGTTCAGTAATGTTACTGATCCCCGATGTATCCTGGGCGGTCATTGTTTCCTCACGTTCCCTACACAATACATACCGTGTTGCGCTGATAAAAATTGTGAATGTTTTGGGAAACAACGTTCAGGAATACCCGTTACCATTACCCGAAAGGAAAATATATACTATTTATGTCGGAAAACAAAATGGAATAATGGTGAATAAATGAAAAATGTTCATGAACCAACGTACTCTTTCGTTATTCTAACTTTTGTTCTTATTATTGTTGACACGCTTCTTGCCTGGCTCTCGGTCAGGATTGCTCCGGCAACTGCGAGCGGGGTGTCATGGATCGTTATTGCTGTCGCATTTATGATTCTGTTCACGCTCTGGTTTGGTGCCTACGGAGCTATTGCTGCATATGTCGGGACACTGGTCGGTTCGGGATTTTTGGCTTCAGAGCAACTTGTATTGCACCCGGAAGTTACGATTATCTGGGCAATTGCAGGTCTTGTTTCGGTCATGATTCCGCTGGTAGCACTCCGCACCTTAAAAGTCGATCTGTCTCTTGAAAGCCCACGGGATCTGGTGATGTTTCTCCTGTTTGGTGTACTCATCAACAATATCACCGGAGTTGCGTGGAGTGTTTTAACACTCAGTTTTGGGAATATCATTAAAACAAGTGAAATCACCGGTTTTTTTTCCACGTGGCTGATTGGCAGTTGTATCGTGACAATTCTTATCGTGCCAATCGCCCTCAGGTACTTTACTCCAAAGATAAGGCTGTCAAAACTTTTTGTAAAATACTATTGGGAATAAATTATACCCCGCTACCCTTTTTCCCTCCTTCGTTCAATCAGTCGCCGGCCCTTTGCATGAAAAACCTTGCAACAGGAATGGCCAGGTATACCAGAAGTGACGACGAAGGATTGACAAATGCGATGATTACGGCGATGAACGCGACCAGCGGGATAAGCACTGATTGATGGAATTGTACCTGCAGGAAGTTCAGATCGAAATCAGGACCACACAGTTTTTTGGACCGTAGAATATAATGGGCATGAAAGGAAAAGATGAGCCCGATAATTATAATATTGATATGGAAGAGCAGAACAGCGATCAGGATTTCGGGATAGTCTCCTGCCACATCCGTGGAAAATGGAATAAAAACAATAGAGATGAGGAGGAGGATATTAATCCAGAGCAAACGTGAATCGATAATCTTGACGAAATGGAACTGCCGGTGATGACTCAGCCAGAATGCAGCGAGAATTAAAAAAGAGACAATAAAAATAAAGATTTCCGGTAGAATACCAACAATCTCTCCGGCAAGAACGGCCTGAGCCTGAGATATATCGGGTTTGGGCGAAGTAATCCCCAGCACGAGAATTGTCATCGCGATGGCAAAGATACCATCGACCATAGTCTCCAACCGGTTTTTTGAGATATGATATTCCACTCTCTCATTCGCTTCGCTCATAATCAGAGAGAGGGTTATCCCGGTACACAGATATCAGTTTCCTGTCCGGGACACCACGAGAGGTATTGGCAGTCTCTTTTAATTTCAATTATTGGTACTGATTTCTGCCAGTTACCTTGCTCTCCACGGCAGAGGGTTTTAATTCCGGGATATCTTTATATTTGACCGGTGAAATCCCTACACAGGTGAAATGTATGAAGATTGTCGGTATCAACGGGAGTCCAAAACGGGATAAAAGCCAGACACGCCGGCTGGTTATGGGTGTTTTAGAAGGAGCACGACAGGCTGGAGCGGATGTGACGTTTGTTGACATCTGCAGCCTTGATATAAAGTATTGTACCGCTTGTGGTACCTGTTATGCGAAAGGTGAATGCATCCATGATGATGATTTCCCGATGCTTCTTGAAAAACTGCTGGATGCAGATGGTATTGTCTGGGGCTCTCCAAATTATATCAACTCCGTTACTGCCCAGATCAAAACGCTGTTCGACCGAATGGCGGATTCAATCCACTGCCAGTCGTTTACGGGAAAATATGGTTGTGCGGTCTCGACAGCGGGTGGCTCAATGGCAGACGAGGTTGCAGACTATATGAACTCAACGATGATGAATCTGGGTGCAACAACCGTTGGAAGAGTCGGAGTCCTTCTCGGTGCTGATCCAAACGCGATTGTTCCTGCAGAGAAACAGGCAAAAGACCTGGGAAGGAAACTTGTTGATGCCATAAAGTCCAACTGGAAGGACCCGGTACAGGAAAAGTATCATGCAGAACGAAGAGAATATTTCAAGCGTCTTGTGATGTTCAATAAGGATATCTGGAAGCACGAGTACGATTACTGGAAAGGTGTTGGTTAACTATAATTTTTTTAAGAGGAATATTTCAGCGTTTTTTATCGGGTTATCATGCGCTGATGTGATATGCGTTCTTTTCAAGAACTTTTTTAATCGATGCACTGTGATCCAATCCCCGTGTTTCCAGTTCTATGGTAACCTTAGCCATCTGCACTGGGATGTCGCAGTCGCCCTGTGTATGGTGAATATGCAGAATATTGCCCCGTTCTTTTGCGATCAACGAAAGGAGCCGGGCTAAAGTACCAGGCTGGTCATTAAGCATTACTGAAAAACGCATGATCCGTCCCTGACGGGTGAGCGATTGCCGGATTACCCTGAACAACTGGTTACTTTCAATATTCCCCCCGCTGATTACGAGCACAACCTTGCTGCCCGGTACGATATCGAAAGAACCGTTCATGATCGCGGCGAGGGGTACTGCACCGGCACCTTCAGCGACTACATGTTTGCGTTCAAGTAACAGGAGTATTGCATCAGCGATCTCTTCTTCTGAAACAAGCACCAGCTGGTCTACATAACTCCGTATGAGTGGGAATGTAACATCTCCTGTCTCTGCCACCCGGATACCGTCTGCGATGGTTTTTTCTGCCGGAACCTGGCAGGGGAATCCCTGTCGGATGGCTTCTGTTGCAGACGGACACGCCCTAGCCTGGACTCCGATGATTTTAATATCAGGATTTTGTTCTTTAGCTGCAATCGCGATACCTGCTATCAAACCTCCCCCCCCAACCGGTACTACAATCATATCCGCATCCGGAAGTTCAGCAAAAATCTCGAGTGCTATGGTTCCCTGCCCGGCAATTACTTCTTCATCGTTAAACGGGTGAATAAAAAACCGGCCTGTGCGTGCAATTTCCTGTGCTTTTTCGATACTCTCCTCTAACGATTGGCCATGAATGATGACTTGTGCTCCATAACCTCTGGTAGACTTCCTGTTTTGAGAGGGAAGACCATTCCGGCATAACAATAGTAACCGGAATGCCAGCAGAATGTGCTGCAACTGCAACACCCTGAGCGTGATTCCCGGCTGAGGCTGCGACCACTCCACCATCCCCGATTTCGGTCAGATGAGAAAGAATTTTATTTGAAGCACCCCGCACCTTGAAAGATCCGGCTTTCTGAAGCGTTTCGAGCTTTAGATAGATTTGTGCCCCGGTTATCTCAGAAAACGTGGGTGAATACACGAGAGGGGTGTGGATAATATTTCGGGAAATTCTCTTTTCAGCTGCACTGATGTCAGCAAGTGAAACCATGCATGAAAAAGGTATCCGGAAGGTTATGAGGGTTACGATAAATATGATTCAAACGTCCGGAATATTTCAATTGCAGAAAAATGCTAAAAAAAATTTACTGAATTGTCATAGAAAAAAAGATTTGACAGGTATTAATATGCATTTCTCTTCTTGATCATCTCAAGCGCTTCGAAGGCTTCCCTTCTTACTGCAACATTTTCATCGTTGAGGAGGCTGGTCAGGTGGTCAACAGCTTTCTGGTCACCGATTTCTCCGAGCAGGAGTGCCGCACGCTTCCGTACATCACTCTGGTCATCTTTCAGAACCATGATCAATGGCGTTGTTGCAGGCTGCCCGAGCATCCAGAGCGCTTCCATTGCGCTCGTTTTCATCATGAGATTTCCCTCGCGGAAAACCTGCATAAGCGGTGCAATGGCAGGAACTCCCAGAGCCGCAAGTGCTTTTACCGCTTCAATCCTGACGGCTCTTTCAGGGTCATCGAGCGTTTTCATGATCGGCGGGATTGCCCGGGTATTTCCGATCTGCCCCAGCACTTCCACCGAACCCTTACGGATACCCGGGTTCTGATCACCGAGCGATTTGATCAACGCATCAACCGAGGGCTCGCCAATGGTGACAAGGGCAAGAGTCGCCCTGCGGCAGATATCCTCGTTTGGATCGATCAGTGCACGGATAAGAGGTTCAATGGAGGGTTCTCCCAGTGAACAGAGCGTTGCCATTGCGGCCATCCGGACCTGCTCTTTTGCATCATTCAGTGTTTCGATGAGTGGGCTGATTGTCCGCGGATCCCCGATACGGCCAAGGGCAACTGCGCTCTCATACCGGACCATGGCATCAGTGTCTTTCAGCGATTCAATGAGCTGGGGGACAGCCCGTGTTTCTCCCATAATCCCGAGCGCCTGAACAGCACCGCGCCGGACAAACGGATGATTGTGTTTCATTCCCTGAATCAATGCTCCAACAGAAGGTTCACCGATCAACTGCAGAGCACGCACGATTTCCTGCCGGACGTCGTCACCCGGTTCATGAAGGGCCTCAATCAACGGACCGACAGCCGGTGCGCCAATTTTTCCCAGAGTATCTGCCGACCCGCGCCTGATGATCCAGTAGTCATCCTTTAAGCCCCCGATAAGCGGTTCGATGAATGGCTCGCCGAGGTTGCCAACAGATCGAACAGCACTCCACCGTGTATCAAGATCCCCGTCATTGAGTGCTGTAAGGAAGTTTTCATAACCCAGCTTTTGCACACTAACCTGCGCGTCCTCTCTTGCTCTTTCCCCCCCGTCCTTGCTTTTTCCTGATTTAAACATGTTGAGGAATTTTTTTGTTATGCCCATGTATGTTCTCCGAACGAGTATTAGTATAAAATCCTTCAAATAGGTATCGGGTACCTCTAAAAGGTTTTTCTTACCTTTGGGATAATTAAACCCGTTTTTTATCTGATTTGCTCTCTCACAAGGGTATTTCAGTTGAGGGGGTAGTATCAAAAATACCGAGTGAAAAAAAAGCGCATTGACGTGTTTTTTGTTATTGCGAGTCATTCCATTAGGCGAAATGAAATTTTTTTAATTTCACTGTTATCGTATTGACACAGGGAAATTAATGGCGGTTGATGATCATCCCCTTTGCAGGTACGGATTCATCCCGGGAATACCGTTTCCTGTGAAGCCGGGTAAGAAATGCTCCAATAGTATGTCGGCCTGGATAACAGATATGAAAAATTTTCATTTTAGGAAGTGAATCCAACCGTAAATTGTGTGGTACCGGATGAAGTTTTTGGGATATCATATACATACATAGCATAACTGCCGGTGGGTATTGAGTAATCAAGGGTATATTTAAAATTCCATGTTTTGTCAGCAGCAACAGACAACGAACCGATTTCCACACCATTTGAAAATCGTTCAGGACCATATAGTACCAGTAAAACACTTTGAGCACCTGTTGTGCACCGACCCGAAAATTTCAGGGTCTCTCCTCTGGCAGCTGAAAAACTATTCGAGGTAATGGTAACCTCTCCTCCTCCAACCACGCGGAATTCAACCTTATCAGAAGTTGTATGGAATTCATCCTCCACTACCAGAATATATGAACCAGATTGGATAGAATATCCCGGATTCCACAAATAACTCCATAAACCGCCGGAATTAGCTTTAGGAGTATCCAGAATAACACCGCTTGAAAATTTTCCGGGCCCGTATACTGTCAATGAAACACGGTCTGAACCAAAACTGGTGCCTGTAAATAAAATCGATTCGCCCAGAACCAGGGTCTGTTTGACAGCCTGAACGGTAACTTTTATTGGTGGTGTCGTTGTATTAGGTGTGTTTTTCTCTGACCCCTGAACATCGGGACGAAGTGTTAAAGCTGCAAAATAATTAGAGGTTCCCGGAGATACTAAAATACCTGCTGACCAGCTTTGGTATCCAGAATACCGGAATTCAAGGGTATGATTTCCCTGTTCGACACCGGAAATATCCGCGGGGTACTTCCCTGGAATTGATTGTCAAGATATATTTCAGCACCGGAAGGCGACGATGTAAGGTGAAGGGTGCCTTTTGTGGATTCCTGACCTGATAAACAACCGGATATTAACGCAGAGCAGAGTAACAAGGAAAATACAATCTTCCAGTCTGTTTTTTGGTTCATATTTCCCACGATAACCGTTACTGTGAGGCATTATATAGGTTTGCAAAAAGCAGTTTTTTAAAATGACTATGTGAGGTTCAGCATTCGCTCGCAATGCGCAGGATTTCCTTAGCGAGTGCAACACTTTTTTGTTCGTCAATCATAAGCGTGTCCAACCTGACGGAATTGTTCACATCAATTGAATCCCGGATATCCTGGACAAAGATATCTAAAATTCCTTCATAGCAGTTGAATGTTCCTCGCGAGCTTGGTTCGAAACCCGCAGCCTGCATGAGGTGACCGGCAGGTCCGCTGAAAGGAGCATTACCGATGAAAGGGCTTATAGCGATAACCAATTTATCCATGAGAGCAGCTTTTATTCCCTGACATTCAAGGATCGGGGAGATACTGGTGATCGGATTGGATGGCCCGATAACGATTGTATCGCTTGCTTCAATCACTGCAAGAGCCTCCTCGGAGGCAACGGGGGGTTCGCTGAAACTTCTTACTACTTTCTCTATCTCAATTTTTCCCTTCGCCCGTACCCAGTATTCCTGGAAGTGGATCAGGCCAAGTTCTGTTTTTACCTGTGTGGTAACTTGTGTATCTGTCATTGGCAGAACAATCTCGCGAACACCGAACCGGTCGCAGAGAATTTTCGTTGCATTTGTCAGGCGCATTCCTTTTCGAAGCATTTCTCCGCGGGCGATATGCACTGCACGGTCCTTATCCCCTATTCTGATAAACTCATCAACACCAAGCCGGATAATCTCATCATACGTGATGAAAGAATCATTCCTTATTCCCCACCATGTATCGGTATTGAGTATCCCGGCAAACAAGTACATGACCGTATCAAGATCCGGTGAAATATGGTTCCCGGATATCCAGATATCCTCGGCGGTGTTAACAATCACCGCGATCTCGTGCCGGTCAATGACCTTTTGCATGCCCCTCAGGAAGCTTTGGGGTTCCTGTCCCCCCAGAAAGGAACGTGATCATTCATCAATACTTTTATGCATTATATATGAAGATTCTTTAGTGAACCCGTGAAGATAATCAAAGACCCGGTCCATGGCTATGTAGAGGTGGAGGATTTTGCGCTTGCCCTGCTCGATTCCCCGGCACTCCAGCGACTCCGCTACATTAAGCAGCTCGGATTTTCGTATCTTGTGTATCCCGGGGCCAACCATACGCGGTTTGAACACTCGCTCGGCACCATGTTTCTTGCCGATGTAGCATCTCGCCGGTTCGGGCTTCCTGATCATGAACACACCCTGGTTGTTGCTGCGGCACTTCTCCATGACATCGGTCATGGGCCATTTTCCCATGCAAGCGAACCGTTCATAGAGAAGTTCCTTCACCGGACCCATGATGATATTGAACTGATTGTTGAGGAACAGGCAGGTCACCAGTTACGTGAGTGGGGGATTGATCCTTCGGAACTCTGTGCTGTGGTGAAAGGAAAGCATTCATTGTCAGGAATAATTCATGGAGATCTGGATGTAGACCGGATGGATTACCTTCTTCGGGACGCCTACTACACGGGTGCGCCATATGGCTATGTCGATGCACAGCGTCTCATCCGCCACCTGATCCATACCAGCGAGGGGACAATCCTCGATGAGAACGGTGTCAATGCGGCCGAATCGCTGCTTATTGCCCGAACACTTATGCGACCGACCGTGTATTTCCACCATGTCAGCAGGATTGGAGAGAGCATGTTTCAGCTGGCAGTGCTGGAACACCTGGATGGTGCAAATCAGGAAGACTCTCAAAACCTCCTGCGGATGGATGACGCAACCTGTATACATGCATTGCGCACGTCGGAAAATCCGGTTGCCCGGGACCTTGCCCTCCGGCTCTATGAACGCCGGCTTTATAAACGGGCGCTGTATGTAGGAAGCGACCAGGTTAATACCAATCTTGTTGAGAATGGCGTTCCGATAGAAAAATGCCGTGAATTCGCAACCATGATCGCTTCGAAGGCAGGCCTCCATCCTCACGAGGTCCTGGTAGATATTCCTAAAATTCCCCGCGAGATGTCGCTTGGCGTAAGAGTGAAAAACCGGCACACTGTTGTCGGTTTTAACGAGCTCTCCCCACGAATCCGAACACTCAATGTTACCAGACGCGAGCAATGGCGCCTTGGAGTATACACGCTCCCGGAGAACCGGGAGGCTGTAGCTGAATCCGGGTGTGAGGTTTTACATATCAGGAAAGAGACGCGCCAGAATACCCTGTTTTAATGAATTTATGGCAAATTCTCTTCTTCCCATATCGAAGCCATTTCAATTCTTCCATGATAATCGGGATTTTTTTCTGAAGATAAATTAATATAATATATTAACGCCTCCAACACTCCCCCATATGAAAAAAAGTGTGGTTCCCATTCTTACACTGATCTTTGCCGTCTCACTCATAGCCGGATGCATCCAGGTCCCGGTATCCCCTCCTGTACAAACACCTGTGCAAACATCAGAAATCACGGAAACCCCCAAAGTCCCCGCCCCGCAACCCTCTTTTTCCATGGGCAGCCTTTACCTCAAGAAGTCATACTCCTTCCAGAGCGAGAAGGATATTTTTTCTGAAGAAGTACGGGTTGACGACGCATCATGGGGTATCGGGTTTGATGTCCTCCCCCTTACAGACAACGTAATCTACAGCTGGTTCGAAATGAAGGTAACCAATGTGCGTACGAATCAGACAGATACGTATGGCTATGGTCGTACAAATGGTTTTGAACTCAGGCACCTGATTCCAATGTATAACACCGGGTTATATAGAATCGAGATGAGCGGAAACCGTGTCAAGGTTGATGTAACTGTAGCAAAAAGGAACCCCTGATTTTTGAGGTAAATATAATGTTAGAAGACTGGATCGTAGTGACATGTGGCGTTGTGGCAATCGTTGTTGTCATAACCATAACATTGTTTAATCTTCGCAATGCTGAACGCAGGATGCATGAAAGCACCTACAAACTCAAGGTCTATACTGACCTGTTGAATTCGATTACCGAGCTCAACCTGGCAACCGGTGATCCTTACAAAATGGATATAGCCAAAAAGAACCTTGCCATGACACTCAACCGCTTGAACCTCGTGGGAAGTTCCGGTGTGCTCAAGAGCACAAATGATCTTCTGGACTTTTTAAATGAATACCGTGACAAGGATTACGATGCACTCCGTCTTCATAATATTCTCAATACTCTCGTTATCGAAGCGCGCCGGGATCTTAATCCGAGAAATGCACGCAGCGTTGAGGAGGCCCATGTGCGGTATCGTTTCTTTGCTCCACCAAAAACGAAATAATTCTTGACTTTTCTTTCATTATCCGGCATAAACTCTTTTTATCCTGAATCAGACATTGGTATCACAGGAGAGAGCGAAGATACGATGGAAAAAGAATACGTTATTGGAGTAACTGGTGCAAGCGGGGTCTGCTATGCCCGACGCCTTCTCGAGGTGCTCTGCAGGGATGCGAAGGTTCACCTCATCGTTTCAGATGTGGCAAGACAGATTGCTGCGCACGAAGGGGTTTCGTTTGAGGGATTTAAAGCGACCCATTATGCTATTGATCAAATTGCCGCACCCATCGCAAGTGGATCCCACAAAGTGGATGGAATGGTTGTTATTCCCTGCAGTGCAAAAACCCTTGCAGCAATTGCCACAGGGTACGCAGACAACCTGATCACACGGAGTGCCGATGTCTGCTTGAAAGAACATCGCACCTGCATTCTTGTCCCCCGCGAGACACCGCTCTCTAAAATTCATTTAAAGAACATGCTCGCTGCGGAAGACGCCGGAGCAACGATTATCCCGGCCTGTCCGGGGTTCTACAACAATCCTGAAACAATCGATGATCTGGTTGACATGGTCGTTGCCCGCGTACTCGATCATCTTAAGGTCGAACATACTATTGGAAAGCGGTGGAGTGGTTACGATGCGTGAATTTATTGAGAAAATGCGGGAACATGGGCTCGTTATCGATGTTGAAGAGGCTGTTTCAGCTGATATGCAGGCGCCAAAGATGGCGGCAAAAACCGACAAGCTCCTTTTTTTCCATAAAATCGAAGGCACCCGGGCGGTTATGAACCTCACAGCAAGCCGGCGTGCTCTCTCAATCGCTCTCGAAATCGATGAACAGAAGATGGTAAAAACACTTGCCGAGGCAAAATTTGATGGAAAGGTAAAAACCTCCGGCACCCTGACAATGAAAAAACCGAATCTCTCCGTCATCCCTATCATGCATCATTTCCCAAGGGATGGCGGGAAGTACCTGACTTCGGGGATTGTTTTTGCGCAATATGAAGGAGTAGAGAATGCGTCAATTCACCGGATGCAGGTACTTGATGATCACCGGGTGGCAGCCCGTCTTGTTGAAGGGCGGCACACGCATGTCATGCTGGGAAAAGCATTGGCAAAGGGCGAGAAACTTCCGATTGCGGTCACTATTGGTACACACCCCGCGGTGACATTTGCAAGCTGTACCCGTGTTCCTGCCCGGCAAGGAACTTGGTTTTGCGGCTGAGCTTCTTGGCGGTGAAATAACTGTCCGTAAGTGTAGTAACGGTGTGTTTGTCCCGGATGCCGAAATAGTCCTGGAAGGATATATCGGGAGTGATGTCACCGCAGAAGGGCCATTTGTTGATATCACCGGCACGTATGATCCCGTCAGGCAGCAACCGGTAATTGAGTTTACCGGAATGCACCTCAAACAGGATTTTATTTACCATGGCATCCTGCCCGGTGGTGACGAACATAAGGTATTGATGGGAGCACCTTATGAGCCGAAGATATATCGTGCCGTGGCAGGCGTCACTGAAGTGAAGAATGTCGTACTAACAAAAGGCGGCTGCGGCTACCTTCATGCAGTTATCCAGATCAAAAAAATTACACAGGGAGATGCAAAAAATGCAATTATGGCAGCATTTGCGGCTCATACCTCTCTTAAACACGTTGTAGTTGTTGACGAGGATATCGATCCCGGTAATCCTCTTGATGTAGAGTACGCAATAGCGACACGAGTGAGCGGTGATCGGGATGTCATGGTGATTACCGGCGTGCGTGGGTCGTCCCTTGATCCCTGCCAGCTTGATGATGGGACAAACGTGAAAGTGGGAGTTGATGCAACGATGGTTCTTGGACGCGAGGCTGACTTCTCGCGAGCAGACTGGTGAACCGGATGTATCTGGATCCTGAAGAAGAAAAGATACTTGCCGGCGAGAATGGTGAGACCCGGCAGAAGATGATGGAACTTCTGGTAACTCTGGCAAGGTCTTTGGTGCAGAACGCCTTGTCCCTATCAGAAGCGCACAGGTCAGCGGGGCCTCGTACAAAACGATCGGGGAATACGGGCTTGCATGGCTATCAAGTCTGGATTCTCGTGCCGTTGTCCCGGCAGTGTTAAACCCTATTGGTATGCCACGCCTGCGCTGGAAAGAAATGGGTATCGACCCGGCGTTTGCCGAGCGACAGCAGGCTGTGATTGCGGCATATGAGAGGCTGGGAGTGCACCTTGAATGCACCTGCACTCCCTATTACCTGCATAAAACATCCTTTGGTGATCATCTCGCCTGGTCGGAATCATCAGCTGTCAGCCTATGCAAATTCGGTTATCGGAGCACGGACAAACCGCGAGGGAGGGGCCGGGTGCGCTTGCTGCCGCACTTATTGGAAAAACCCCCTGTTATGGGCTTCACCTTAAAAAAAACCGTCAACCCCAGATCATCATTGACGTAAAATCCGATGAAAAATACGGGAATATTTCCCGTTACGGTGCACTTGGATATCATGTCGGTAAACTGGCAGGAAATAAAATACCGTATTTCCGGGGCCTCTACTCCGGAAAAAGATCAGCTGAAAGACTCTTGGTGCTGCGATGGCTGCAACCGGTGCAGTGGCAATCTATCATGTCGAGAATATCACCCCCGAGGCAACGAAAAACCGGTATAATCTAACTGGTCTCGAGACCATTACCGTTGAACCCACAGAAATCGACCAGCTTTTTTCAGAGATTCATGTCGATGCAGTTGCTGTAGGCTGCCCGCACTGTTCGCACGATGAGCTTCAGAAATCGCCCGGCTCCTTACCGGAAAAACAGTCAAAAAACCCTTTTACATTTTTGCGGCACAAGGAGTAATTGATAAGAATTTTAAGATTGTTGGCATCATTGAAGAGAGTGGAGCGCGGGTCTATGCAGATACCTGTATGGTGGTCTCCCCGGTTATGGAACAATATCCGGCTATCATGGTGAACAGTGGTAAGGCGCTCGCCTATGTGCCGGATATGTGCGGTGCGGTTGCCCGGATCGGCTCTATTAAAGAGTGCGTCCAGGTAGCAACATCATAATCCTGCACCTGTACGCCGGTTTTTTCAGAGTATTTGAGAATGTCACGATCTTTTTAAAAAGAAATTCATTATTTAAAAGAGAGCAGAATTTTTTTAATTTCTGCAACCGCTTCTGTACTCGGGTTATTCCCCGGGCTGACTCCCTCTCCGAATGAAAGGATTTTATCGATATCATTCTTGGTCATATTGGAAAAGAGCAACGAGTCCCAGATTTTCTGATCAATAGTATTCCATGTACATTGCAGCAGATGACCCAAAAGATCGATATCCTCGAGAGTAAACGAGTCTCCATTCAGTTCCAACACCATGTCTTATTTTTTTAATCGCCTCTTCCACTCTCTTTTCACGGTGTGCGTGATACAACCGCCTTCCCACCTCTTTTTGTGATACATCCGGCATAAGGTCCCCCTCCATATCCTCATTTGGGGATGATGAAACAATCCCATTCCCTATATATATACTTTTTTGCATATAACCCAAAAACCTGACACCCCTGGGAAAAAATTCTGAGATACTAAGGATGCTGGAAAGGATGCTGGAAAACAATATTAACCAGGAACAGAATAATCCCACAAATTATACCTATGTCTGGCACAACTGACGATAACCTTGGAAGAAGACTGTTTCAGGTACAGAAAGAAAAAGCGGTAGAAGAGCTTTGGAGAAGATGCGGCGCCGAATAGGCGCCGAATGGAATTCTTTTCCATCAACGGATTCCGCAATATTAAAAGAGGTGCTTGGGGAAGTCTGGACATCGATAGACCGTCAGCGGTGGAGTTCATACAGATTCTCAAAAGTATCAAAAGAGGATCTTAAATCACTCATAATCCTGGGAAAAAAAATGAAATCTCCCTTCGTTCTCACCGATGAAAATATCAGGCAACTGGACATGATATTGGGCAAAGCAGAATAATTCTTTTTTTTAATTTTTCGATTAATGAAATAATAATTATTATGTTTACTAAAGATATATTTAAATATAAGAATCTGTTAGGATACTAACATTGAGGAGGTTAAAAAAATGGTTGGTTGGGAAGTCCCTATTGGAGCGGCAATTGCCTTTTCCGGGAGGTGCAATTGCAACAGGGTGGGCACAATCACGGATAGGTGCTGCCGGAGCCGGAGCGATCGCTGAAAAACCGGAAACCGCGGGTACGATCATCATTATCGAAGCAATTCCAGAAACACTGGTCATCCTTGGATTTGTGATTGCATCAATGATCATCCTGATGGTGAAATAATCTCACGATAAAAATAGTTCATTAATTCCAGTGCGTTCCTGCGATCAAAAACTTTTCTTTCATGCTCCCGAACCGGGAACATACGGGAGTCACCAGCGTACCGGAATATGGCAGAAATGCCTCATATAAAAAGAGGGTGATTCAATGGCTTATGAAAACCTGTTGAAATCGGTTGAGGAGAGCGCGCAGGAAAAAGAGCGGGAGCTTTTGGATAAAGCACAAAGTGTTGTGCAGGCAATTTCCGAAGAAACGAAAAATCAGGCAGCAGCGGTACAAAAGTCCCTTCTTGAAGAAGCAAAAAATGCCGTTGCTGTTGAGAAAAACAAACTGATGTATCTTACCAAAGGTGAGAATAAGGAAAAACTCATTAAAACAAAGGAAAAGGTATTTTCGCAAGCATTTACTGAAGCAGGACAGTTCCTGTCACAGATCCGAAAGGATCCGAAATATCCGAATATCCTGAAAAACCTTACCCATGAAGCCATCGGAGCCCTTGGAGGAGAAAAGATTGTTGTCCATATCGATAAACAGGATGAACATCTCATACAGGGGATCCTGGCTGACCTGAATTCATCAGGGATGGTCAAAACCGACCTCCACACTGCCGGGGGTCTTGTGGTCAGTACACCAGACGAATCGATAAAAATCTCAAATACCATTGAATCACGGCTGGAACGGGCAAAGGAACAAAGAAAACTCCAAATCTATGCAGTCCTGTACGGTGATTGACGTGGATTACGGGTATGTGAATGCACGGATCCGGGGAATGAAAAGCCGGTCTGCTGGACCGGCGTGCTCTCGAGGATATGATTTTTCAACCCGATCTCGACTCGCTGATTACCAGCCTCGAAAAGACACCTTACAAAGAGGATATCGTTGAAGCGAAAGTCCTTTACCGGGGCGTGCTGTGCATTGAATATGCCCTCAGGAAAAATTTTACCAGAACGTTCCGTAAAATTCTCAACTTTTCTAAGAATGGTGAGGCCGAACGGTATATCAGGATCTTCCTGCACCGCTGGGATATCCAGAACATAAAAACGATACTCCGTGGAAAAAATGTCCACGTAACAAATGACGAGATACTGGAATGTCTTGTACCAGCTGGTGAGCTCGATGAGGTGACACTTACCGAACTTGTCAGACAGCCGGACGTACGGGCAGTTATCGATTTACTGGCAACCTGGGGAATTGTGTATGCCAAACCCCTGACTGAAAAATTTCATGAATATTCTGAAAAAAATGACCTTGCAATTCTTGAATGTGCACTTGACAAATATTATTTTATTGAATCACTGGATACCGTAAAATCCCCGTCTTACAATACAATTCTCATTTATAATATCCTGGCTACAGAAATTGATGTAGTGAATATCAAGACCATTTTACGAATGGTACGCGATCATGTCGATAGTGAAGAATCCAGGAAATTCCTCATTGAAGGCGGCAGGGAACTGCCTCTGGATATTCTGAATCAGTTTATAACCCTGCATTCTGTTGATGAAGTTATCAAAAAGCTGGAATATACCTCCTACCGTTTCCTATCAGATGTACCGGAAGCTGCAATAAAAACACAAAAAATTTCTGTTATGGAAAAGGCACTCGAGAAATTTCTGATCCGGAAAGGAGTCAGTGCATTTTTAGGTGATCCCCTGAGCGTTGCCTCAGTTATCGGGTATTTCTGGGCAAAATACAACGAAATCACTAATATCCGGATAATATCCCGGTGTAAAACGGTCGATCTCCCGGATGAACAGCTCAAAGAGGAACTTGTGTATGTATAAATTTGTCATCGTAACGGATAGTGATCGTGCTTCAGGATTCCGTCTTGCAGGCGTGGAAGTACTGGAAGCAGACAGTCCCGAAGAAGCAAAAAAAGTAATTTCCCCCCTCTTATACAAAGACGATATCGGGATAGTAGCGGTGAACGAGGATTTTATGCTTATGCTGGATGAGAAACTGATGAACCGTATTGAAAAGCTTGCCCGCCCACTGATCATCCCCATTCCTTCAAAATCCAAGGAGCTCGACAGGAGATCCTATATCGAACGACTCTTACGAAAGGCAATCGGCTATAACATCGTTTTGAGGAGGTGAATTTTATGATTTCAGGAACAATATCGAGAATTTCCGGCCCTGTTATCATCGCCCGCGGAATGAAAGGGTCAAAAATGTATGATGTGGTAAAAGTCGGGGCCGAAGCACTGAGAGGAGAGATTATTCGCCTCGAGGGAAACGATGCGGTTATCCAGGTTTACGAAGATACGACCGGTCTCACTATCGGGGAGAACGTTGAAAATACCGAAAAACCTCTCTCCGTTGAACTTGGCCCTGGTCTCCTTGCCTCTATATATGACGGAGTGCAGAGACCCCTCCCGGTATTGCTTGAAAAATGTGGAAATTTTATCGAACGGGGCATTTCAGCGCCCGGGCTGGACCGCCAGAAAAAATGGGAGTTTTCTGCATCTGTGAAAAAAGGCGACACCGTTTCTGAAGGAGATATACTCGGAACAGTTCGTGAATTCCATTTCGAGCATAAGATACTCGTTCCGCATAAAACCTCAGGAACGGTTACCAATATCAAAAATGGTTCATTTACCGTAGAAGATACCATTTGTGTCCTTGATGATATCCTCCACCTTTCCATGATGCAGGTCTGGCCGGTACGGATTCCGCGTCCGATACAAAAAAAGCTTGATCCAATACTACCGCTGATTACCGGCCAGAGAGTGTTTGATTGCATTTTCCCTGTTACAAAAGGCGGTACAGCTATGATCCCCGGGGGTTTTGGGACGGGAAAAACGGTATCAGAACAGACACTTGCCAAGTGGTCAGACACGCAAATCGTTGTTTATATTGGCTGCGGGGAACGCGGTAACGAGATGACCGATGTCCTTGCCGAGTTTCCCGAACTTATCGATCCCCGTACAGGTCTTCCCCTTATAGAACGGACAATCCTTATCGCAAACACCTCAAATATGCCGGTTGCAGCTCGGGAAGCGTCGATATATACAGGAATTACGATTGCGGAGTATTTCCGGGATATGGGATACGACGTTGCCCTGATGGCGGATTCAACCTCCCGGTGGGGAGAAGCTCTCAGAGAAGTATCCGGAAGACTTGAGGAGATGCCCGGAGAGGAAGGTTACCCGGCATATCTTGCCACCCGGCTTTCGGCATTTTATGAACGCGCCGGCAGGGTAGTGTGTGTCGGCGCAGGAGAACGAACGGGATCGATTACTGTTGTTGGTGCTGTATCACCCCCGGGTGGAGACTTCTCAGAGCCCATCACCCAGAATACCCTCCGTGTCGTCGGGACATTCTGGGCTCTGGATACAAACCTGGCCTACCGACGGCATTTCCCTTCGGTAAACTGGATAAAAAGCTATTCCTTATACCTGGACAGTATTGCTGACTGGTATGTCGGGAATGTTGCAAAGGACTGGAGGGATATCAGGGAAAAGACGATGTACCTGTTACAAAAAGAAGTCGAGCTCCAGGAAATTGTCCAGCTCGTTGGTCCCGATGCGCTGCCAGAGAGTGAAAAAGCGATTCTCGATGTGACCAGGATGATCCGGGAGGACTTTCTCCAGCAGAGTGCCTATAGTGATACTGACTCATTCTGTCCCATGGAAAAGCAGTACCTGATGCTCAAGGTCATCATGACCTATTATTCGCGGGTGAATGAGGCAATGGACCGCGGGATCACATTAAAACAAATCCAGGCACTTCCTTTCAAAACAAGTATAGGGCGTATGAAGGATATTGAAAAAACCGAAAGCATCAGCAAAATGATTGACGACATCAGCCGGGAGCTTGCATCCCTTGAGGTGGAAAAATGAAACAGGCATCCCTTCTCACAAAAGATTACCAGACGATCACTTATGTGTCAGGCCCCCTGATCTTCGTCAGCAACGTTCAGGGAGCTTCATTTGGGGAAATCGTCAGGATTTTCCTCAAGGATGGTGAGGAAAGGACCGGGCAGGTTCTTGATATTTCTGAGGACATGGCAGTCATCCAGGTTTTTGAGGGCACAAGAGGGATTGACACCCTGGTGACAAAAGTCAGGTTCACCGGTGAGCCGGCACGGATCCCTGTTTCCCTCGATATGCTGGGCCGCGTATTCAATGGTGTCGGGAAAGCGCGGGACGGAGGCCCGGATATTATACCTGAATCCATTCTTGATATTGCTGGTACTCCTATCAATCCCTCAGCCCGTGACAAACCTGCAGATTTCATCCAGACCGGTATGTCTACCATAGACGGCCTGAACACCCTTGTACGTGGCCAGAAGCTTCCGATCTTTTCAGGATCCGGCCTGCCCGCGAGCAAACTTGCAGCGCAGATTGCACGACAGGCTAAAGTCCTCGGAGAAGGCGAACAGTTTGCCGTTGTATTTGTCGCCATGGGAATCACCCACAAGGAAGCATCATTTTTTATCCGGGACTTTGAAAGCACCGGAGCATTGGAGCGAGTTGTTTTTTTCATGAATCTTGCGGATGATCCGACGGTTGAACGCCTGGCAGCTCCCCGGTGCGGGCTCACTGTTGCTGAATTTTTAGCGTTTACCCATAACCTTCACGTGCTGGTTATCCTGACGGATATGATAAATTATTGTGAAGCTCTCCGTGAGATATCGACAGCCCGCGAGGAGGTACCGGGAAGGCGTGGATATCCCGGTTATATGTATACCGATCTCTCCACAATTTACGAACGGGCAGGACGGCTCAAAGGAAAAACCGGCTCGATTACCCAGATCCCTATCCTCACGATGCCCGATGATGATATTACCCACCCTGTCCCCGACTTGACCGGTTATATCACGGAAGGACAGATTGTTTTGTCCCGCGATCTTTACCGGAGAGGTGCTGATCCTCCGGTTGATGCGCTTCCCTGCCTTTCGAGGCTCATGAACCTGGGAATAGGGCCGGGTAAAACCCGCGAAGACCACCGGGGTGTTGCCGATCAGTTGTATGCGTCCTATGCGTACGGGAGAGATCTTCGCAGGCTGGTTGCAATTGTGGGTGAGGAAGCACTCACAGAAATAGATAAAAAATACTTAAAGTTTGCTGATGAGATAGAAAAGCGGTTTATCACGCAGGGGAATGAAGAGCGATCAATCGAAAAGACCCTCCAGATTGCATGGGACCTTTTTGCTATCCTTCCGGAAGATGAGCTCAAGCGGATTAAGCGTGAGTTTATCAAAAAATACCATCCTGCGTATAAAGAGAAGGAAGGGTAAGAAATGGAACAGGTCAAACCGACGAGAATGGAGCTGATGAAAAAAAAGGCCCAGATAAAGCTTGCAGAGCAGGGCCGCGATCTTCTCAGAGAAAAAATGGATGCTCTCATCCAGGAATTTTTTAAAATTCTGACGACGGTCTCAAATTCCCGTGAAGAGTCTTGAGCAGGTTTCACGCTCCGCAGATTTTGCCCTTCTTATTGCCCAGGCCGTAGATGATCCTCTTACGCTAAAATCCGCCTCTTTTGCTACCAGGAAAGCTATTACTGTGGACATCAGCGGAAAAAACATAATGGGCGTACCAGTCCCGGTTATTGAGAAAAAACGTATCTCAAAAAGCACGCTGGAGCGGGGATACGGCATCATCTCAACGAGCAGCAGGATCGATGAAACAGCAGAGCGATTCGAAGCTGAACTTGATCTTCTCATTGAACTTGCTGAAACAGAAACCGCGATGAGAAGACTCGGTGCTGAAATACAGAGGAACAGGCGGCGGGTCAATGCTCTCGAACAGATCCTGATACCTGAATTGAAAAACCAGGCAAAGTATATTAAAAATGCAATAGAAGAACGGGAGAGAGAGGATCTGTTCAGGTTAAAAAAAGTAAAAACCCTCATCGAGAGAAAGAAAAAAACTGCAAAGAAAAAAAACCTGCAACCCTCATGAAAAAATGCAATTATTAAGGAGGATGGGGTTCAGTCCCCTTATTTATCGCTTTTTTAAACGGTTTGTATACGATGCCACCGCCTTTATAAAATTTTGAGAAAAACTCCACGAGGTGCAGTCGCACAGAATGGATAGAAGGAGAAAACATGGCAAGAATTATGTTAAGTGTATGCAGGAGGACTGCAACGATAATTCCGACTGCAAGTACCTCCATCTCGCCCCCAAGTTTGTTGGCAACAAAAGCCAGTATTGCCGAAGCCAGGCCAATTGCCATCAGCCTGGCATAAGACAGAATATTACCCACGGAACTCATTATCTCCATCGGACCCATGGCACCGGCACCATAAATGATCAACACAAGTGCCACAATCACCATTACGATTGTCGGGTAGAGGGTCCATGCCGGTGTTATTTCAAGAGCAAGGGAAAGGATGGCGATCAGACCAGAAAGTGCAAGCAACATCCCTACTTTTTCCGACAGGTGTTTTTTATTTTTCCTGGTTATTTCATTGATTATCCCGATAATGAGACCTAAAAAGATGTGGATTACGCCCAATGCAATTGCAAAGATAAGCAGGGGGATAATTGCTTCCAGCCGGTTCCAGGTAACCCCAAGAAGATGTACCGGGTGAATCCAGCCCATGATCTCCCCGAAATCCCCGAAAAACTCTCCAAAGAGGAATCCGAAAATAATGGTCGGTACAGATGAGATCATCAGGATATCTGCAAGGTTTCTTACAAATCCAATGGACGCGAATTTGTTTTTCAGGATTAGTGCGAAAGCAAAAATGACCAGCCCGTACCCGATATCACCTACCATCAGCCCAAAAAATATCGGGAAAAAGATCGCAAGTACCGGGGAGGGATCGATCTCCCTGTACATGGGTGGCCTGACCAGTTGCATGACCGACTCAAATGGTTTTATCCACTGCGGGTTATCATAGAAGGAAGGTGCTTTTTCCATATCTTCGGACGGTAGTATCGATCTCCTCGATTACGACCCTGCCACCAAATGTATTGATTAAGGATTCTTTGAGTCGTCTTAAAAATTTTTTTGGGATCCATCCCATAACGACAAACGTGAATTCAGAATGTCCGAATTTATTCACTTCTTCAAGCTCTTCGCTGATATCTTCAAAGGTTTTTTTAAGTACCACCAGTTCCTGGTACCATGTGTCTGATAGTCCGGCAAGTTTGTCATCGATAAATTTGATCTCTTCTGCTTTCTCCAGTTTATCTGTTTCAATCTGGGCAAACATCTCGTAAAACGGCTTGCCCATATATTCCTGGGGGAGACGGACTTCGTTGACATTCACCGAATAAATAAAAGAATGGACCTGCTGGGAATAGCGTTTATGAAAAATCATCAGGGTCGCGAGAGTGTCATCATCCACAGAAGTTGAGGACATTTCAAACCGGTTACCGGTGATCTTCATCATCTCTTCGCTGATGAGGATAAGAACATTTTCAAACTGTTTCTGTATAAGAAGAATAGTTACTTCATAATTTTCAAGAACCGGAAGCTCACGCTCCATGGGCTGGATAATATTGAGGATTTTTGCATACCTCTCAAGGCTCGTAATGGAAAGTTTCAGGTCGCTTTTTCTGGATGCAAAATCTTTTGTTATAATTTCAAGTTCACTGATTACCCTTCTTGCCTGCTGAATTATTTCATCCCTGCTTTTACCTTCCAGTTCATGGTCGATAGATGCCTGAGCCGCTTCGTCTGGAGGTATTTTCGGAAGGGCAGCGAGGATAACTAAAATTTTACTTAAAATTTCAGCAACTTCTATGGTCTTTTCTTTCTCCACTTTGGAAAGATGAATCTCCTCCTGGGAGATACACTGGTTAATATCTTCAAGGTGAATGGTTCCTTCGTGATACAAGAGGTCTACTACGTGGTTAAATTCCTTTTTTGGCCCTACTACCCGGATTCTTTTCATCTTCTGGAGCATAAAAAATTTCAGGCATCGAGATACTGAATTATTCCATGATCACATAACTTACAATTTTTTTAACCGCTGACGGGAGGTTTTTCTCACCGTTTACCCTTGCACTCTCTGTTTCAGTTGCTGCGGTTTTTTTCATCCGCCCAATCTCATCATCAACCTTTTGTTTTTCCCGGCGAACCAGTTCTTCAGCAGCATATTTTCCTTTTTGCTCAGCCCCGAGAAGTGCACTCTCTTTTTGTGCTTTTGCCGCTGCAATCTGTGCATCGGTCTCCCGTTTTACGGTCTCGATCTTTTTGGAAAATTCCTGTTCCTTATCACGTATCTGCTGCAGCAGAGTTTTCTCTTCTTCCATAAGTCCTCCGTTATAACCCGTGCTTGCGTTTCATGATGGAAGCAACCCCATATTGTTCCTGGCAGGGCTGGTTTTTGTCAATCAGGTCCTGTGACTGACCGTTACTAAGCAAACCTTTGGCTTTTTGGGCTGCCTGTTCGAGCCTCTCACGGCATCTCCCAACGGCAGCACACCGCAAAACATTGATAGTCTCGGTTATATCGTTTACCATAATCCGCCAAATGTTTTTATAATCAATTGGACTATACCGTAGAAGTTAAATATATAGTTTCTTGTGGGTTTATGAACGGTATGGATTTTTTGCACGGGTGGTACTGGCGGATCAGGAAAAGTGATTTTCCCGCAAAAGATATCATGGATCCGATAAAATGATGCCGTTGCACCAGCCTTTATGAAAAACCCCGCATACGTTAAGAGTATTTTAGGAAACGCCAAAATATCCAGGTACAAACAGGATCACAAAGTAGACCAGCATAAGGGCAAATCCAAGAGGCAAACCATATTTTGCCCATTCTTTACTGGTAATACCCATTTTACCGGCCGCGATTATATTAGGAATATTTCCGGGGATAAGCATCCCCCCCGAAATCAAAAGACCCATTATTGCGCTTTTAATCTGTATAAGGCTCATTTGAGGGCCAATTTCTGCTGCGGTAAGGGTTGCATTATCAAGGATTGCCGAAACGATATTCACCCAGAACAGTCCTTCTGAAGGTATCTGGATAATAAACTGAAGAATAATCGGCTTGAACCCGTCCCCAAGAAAGACCAGCGCCATAATAAACAGGTATACTTTGCCCGCACGGCTCACGATGTCACGGATGCTTTCACGGACGAGGCTGCATTCAAGTCCTTCGCTGGGCATTCCCTGCCGCCGTAAGAACGCAATGCCAAGAATTCCCATAGCGATGATCCCCGGGATGATAAAGATCCCCAGCAGATCGAAAAGGAACCTGAACGATGCATGGTAAGGTTCTCCTGACAATTTTGAGATCGCGATGGTAGAGAGGGGCTCACCGAGGGGTGTGAGTGCAGCCCCAAGACCGATTGAAAAACAGGCGATTACCGTTATACCAATCTTCTCCGGTCGTCCCAGTGGCAGGGCACACACGATCTCAACAAGAATAATGGCTGCAAGTATAGCAGATATGATGCTGGAAATTATCCCAAGACTGCAAATCAGGATGAAGATAAGGACCGGTAATGGCACCCGGTTTACCAGGGTCTGTACCGCCGTCTGGATCTGCGTATGAGCAAAATAGATGATCAGGCCTACGATCAATACCATCTGAACAATACCTACGGGAATACCCGCCACTGTCGTAATCATGACCGGCGCGGAGAATGCTTCAAAAACAATGGCAGGAGTCCACCCGAATGTCTCTCCCTGCAGGGATGCAAAACTGGACACGCTTAATGCAGCGATCCCGCAGATGAAGAGAAACACCTCAAGATTTTCTTCAACCTGTCTAACCTTAAATGGGAGTACCAGGACAACAACGAAAATAACTAAGAGCAGGATGTTTACGATCACGAGTTGATCCATTATTGCGGTCTCCGGGACACAGAACTGCTGATTAATATTATTCCATTTCTGATCTCAAAACTGTGATCCTGCTCAGAGATTTCCCAATTGTTTTCCTATGTTTATCTGGTTAATAAGTTTCGATGTGTTTTTCCCCGGGAAACAATTCATTTATCTGGTTAATTGTAATAGTATCTTCAGAGGGGGTCTGTCATTCCTTCTTTCTGGAAAAAAAATGGTAAATTGTATATTATGGCACTTATCGTAGCGAATCTGGTTTTTTTTGGTCGCATTACCGGTTTTTTCGTTGGAACAGATGTAAAAAAACTCAAGCAAAAACATAATGTGGAGGGGTTGATCTCAGCACTAAAAAGTAAAGATCCAACCGTGCAATATGAGGCAGCAGAGGCCCTTGGGGATCTGAGGGACGCCTGTGCAGTTGAGCCCTTGATCTCTGCATTGAAAATCGATGAATTGAGTGGAGTACGGTGGAAAGCAGCAGAAGCTCTTTCCAAAATCGGGGGTCCTGCCGTTGACGCACTCATCGGGGCACTCAATCATGAAGATGATGATGTGCGTTGGAAGGCAGCTATTGCATTGGGTGAGATCGGCGATACAAGGGCTGTTGGACCACTCATAGCCCTGCTCTGTGACGAGGACCGGTTTGTCAAAGGCCGCGCCGCTCATGCTCTCGGCCTGATTGGTGAAGCGGCCGTGGATCCCCTCATCCATGCCCTCGAGAAAGGTGATGGAAATCTCCGCTGGGGGGCTGCTATTGCATTAGGGAAAATCCGCGACACGAGGGCTATCAAACCGCTGATCTGCTCACTTGCGGACAAGTATGAAAATGTCCGATCCGAATCTGCCACATCTCTTGCAGGATTTGGAAAACCTGCATTGGCGCCTCTCCTGCAGTTTTTAAAATTTTCCGATGGCACACTGCGGCTTGAGGTTGTCACGGCTCTTGGTGAGCTGAAAGAATCGGATGCAATCCATCCGCTTATCCAGATGCTTGAAAATGCAGACGATGAAGAACGAAAAGCGATTGCCGATGCCCTTGATGCAATTCTGATCCCATCCGTTGAATCCCTCGCGCGAAAACTTCGGAATAGTAATACCAAAGAAGAATGAAAAGACCAGTTCAGAGTATCATGCCAGAGAAGAATGATAGTGGAGGCAAACTGTCCCCGGATGTGATGAAAATTCATCAGCTCATAACTGCCCTGAATACCAACTCTGTTGATACCCGGCACCAGGCTGTGCGGGAGCTTGGTGGAATGGGAAAACCTGCGGTTGGACCATTGATCCGGGAACTTGAAGGAGCGCCGGATAATGATCACCGCTGGTATGTGGCAATGGCACTTTCCAGCATCGGCTCCGCCGCTGTTGAGCCCCTGATTTCGGCTATGAAATCTCATAAGGATATTGAATTCCGGCGTTATTCTGCAGCGGCACTGGGAAATATCGGTATTCCGGCAATTGAGCCTGTAATAGATGCGATGGCAGGCGATGACAGGCAGTTACGGGGTTTTTTGTCCGGTGCTCTGTGCAGGATCGGAAAACCCGCGGTTGATCCCCTTACCCGCAGACTGGACGACGCAGATGAAATTATCCGGTCATGCGCAACCCTGACACTCTGGCAGATGGGAGAAACGGGACTCCCGGCCATAGTTGATAACATACAGGAAGAAAAATAACACGATTTGCACCTCTTACTAATATTCTTTTACGTCATAACACGAACAGATAAATCCCCTCCCGCAAAATCTACCGGTATGCTTGTGCTTTCTCCAGCAATGGAGGCATATGAAAAATCTCTGATGGATGACCTTTTTTTAGCAATAGCGATAGCCAAAAAAGCCCGTTCTGTTGGTTATGACCCGTCAACCGATATTGAGATCCCTATTGCAAGCGACCTTGCAGACAGGGTTGAGGCGCTCCTCGGTATCAAAGGAGTGGCAGTTCGGATCCGCGAACTTGAATCGCAGATGTCACGTGAAGAAGTTGCTTTACGGATAGGTGATGATTTTGTTTCCCGTAAATTTGGTGAGACCACAAACGAACAGATCCTCGACCATGCAATTCGTACGGCAATGGCACTGCTTACAGAAGGTGTTGTTGCAGCACCCACTGAAGGGATTGCCAAAATCGGGCTTGGGAAAAACGATGATGGGAGCCAGTATCTGAAAATCTTTTATGCCGGCCCCATCCGGAAGTGCGGGGGGGACTGCACAGGCACTCTCGGTGCTTGTTGGCGACTATGTCCGCCGCCAGCTTGGCATCAACCGGTACAACCCCCGCCAGGAGGAAGTCGAGCGGTATATCGAGGAGATCCGGCAGTACAACACCATCATGAACCTCCAGTACCTGCCCAGCGAGCAGGAGATCCGGCTCATCGTAGAAAACTGCCCTGTCTGTATTGATGGCGAGGCGACGGAACAGGAAGAAGTTTCAGGTCATCGCAATCTTGAGCGGGTAGAAACGAATACGGTGCGGGGCGGTATGGCACTGGTTCTTGCAGAAGGGATTGCCGGGAAAGCACCAAAACTCAAGAGCAAAGTTGAAAAAATGAAGATGGACGGCTGGGACTGGCTGGCAAAACTCATCAAAAATAAGACAGACGAAGGCACAGTCAGTATCAAGCCCCTGGACAAGTACCTGCGTGACCTGATCGGCGGCAGGCCGGTTTTTTCTTACCCGATGAGAAAAGGCGGATTCCGGCTCCGGTACGGAAGGTCACGGAATACCGGGTTTGCTGCTTCGGGGCTCCACCCCGCCACACTGTATATCCTCGGCGAGTTTCTTGCGGTCGGTACCCAGATGAAGACCGAACGGCCAGGCAAGGCGTGCGGAGTGGTCCCGGTTGATTCTATCGAAGGGCCTACGGTGAGGATGCAGAACGGGGATGTGCTCAGGATTGACGATGAAGCCACTGCGAAAAAACTCGGGCCCGGGATTGAAAGGATTCTTGATGTAGGTGAGATTCTTATCTCATTTGGTGAATTTCTTGAGAACAATCACCCCCTCGTGCCCTGTGGCTATTGCGAGGAGTGGTGGCAGATGGAATCCCCCTTGGGTACAAAACCTCCGGAAAATGAAGGTGAAGCTCTTGCCCTGGCAGGAGCAGGAGGCTACCTCCATCCCGCATATACATGGTTCTGGGACGACCTTACTGTTGAGCAGATAGGTACTCTTGCAGATGCTGTAATGCGGCTTGGGAAAATTTCAGAGGGTTTCCTGCAGATACCCAACGAACCCCCAATAAAGACAATTCTCGAAGAACTGCTTATCCCGCACGAGGTGCGGGAAGGGAATATCCGGATCAAAACCTATCGTGCGTTTGTTTCCTGTCTTGGACTTGACGAACTCCTGCAAAAACGTGATGTTTGGAAGAATGCGCCTTCTGAAGACCCCCTTATTCTCGTGATGCATCTTTCCGGTATGAAACTCCGTTCCCGGGCAGGTACCCGGATAGGCGGACGTATGGGCAGACCGGGAAAGTCCAAACCCAGAAAAATGAATCCTCCCCCTCATGTACTGTTTCCGCTTGGTGACTCAGGAGGTTCCCGCCGATCATTCCAGTCTGCATCCAACCATACCGCAGAAGTGGATGCTGATATCACTGATATCGATTTCCAGAAAGAAGGCGGGATTATTGAGATCGAGGTTGGAAGACGAAGATGTACGGAATGCCAGGAAATTACCTATACAAACCGGTGTGAAAAATGCGGTGCTCATACGATCGCGATTACCACATGTCCCAAGTGCGGGAGAGAAACTTTTTTAGAGCGTTGTCCTGGTTGCGATGTGCCGACAACCTGCAGCCAGCGTGTCTCCCTCAATGTGAAAGGGGAATATGCAAAGGCAATAGAGCGGCTGGGTCTTAAATCCGATTGTGTGGCGCTGGTGAAAGGGGTAAAAGGGGTAATTTCCCGGGAAAAAACCGTAGAAGCGATGGAGAAGGGTATCCTTCGGGCAATCCAGAATATCTTTGTTTTCAAGGACGGGACAACACGGTTTGATATGATTGATCTGCCCCTCACTCACATCTGCCCTGATGAGGTTCGTGTTTCTGTCGAGAAACTCCGTTCTCTCGGGTATGAAAAAGATCATCTTGGTTATGATCTCCAGAACGGATCGCAGATTGTTGAATTGCGTCCTCAGGACATTCTTGTCTCTGATTCGTGTGCGGAATACCTGGTGAACGTGGCGCAATTCATGGATGACCTGCTGGTAAAATTCTATGGGCTTGAACCCTTTTACCGTATTAAAAAACCCGCAGATCTGGTCGGGCACCTGGTTATTGGTCTGGCACCCCATACGAGCGCCGGTGTACTTGCAAGGATCATCGGGTTTACCAGGGCAAATGTCGGGTATGCCCACCCCTTCTTCCATGCCGCCAAGCGCCGGAACTGTTTCTATGGTGATACCGAGATCGAAGTATATGATGGAAAGCACTGGAAAAAATCTCCTGTCCGGAAATTTGTTGTTGAAAATTTTGATTTAAGCCGCCCAGGTATAGACCGGCTGGGGACCTATTATTCCGATCCGGCACAGCCGTATTATACCCGCACCGTAGATACCGGGGGAACTATGCATATCCGCAGGATTACCTCGGTATCCATCCACAGGGCTCCCGCAACGCTGCTCCATGTTGTGACAACCCTTGGAAAAGAAATTACCGTAACCTCCGACCATGCAATGCTGGTGTGGGACACGACATACCTTCGGAAAATCCGGGCAATGGAACTGAAACAGGGCGATGCCATCCCGGTACTCGAAGGTGCAAATGTAATCGCTGACCACATACGGTCGGTGGATGTAGTTCCCGCACCGGAAGAGAGGGTCTACTGCCTGACGGTTGCTGATGATCATACACTGGTTGCAAACGGGATTTTTACGGGTCAATGCGATGGTGATGAAGATTGTATCATGCTGCTTTTAGATGGTCTTATCAATTTTTCACGGTCATTCCTACCCCAGAGCCGGGGTGGTTCTATGGACGCACCTCTCGTGTTGACAAGCAGGATCGATCCTGCAGAAATTGATAAGGAAGCCCTGAATATCGATGTCTGCGATCACTACCCCCTTGAACTATACACAAGCGCTCTTGCGTACGGTGAACCCAAAACGATAACCGGTTTTATTGATCGTGTTGAACGGCGGATCGGAACCCCGGCACAGCTCGAAGGATTCCAGTTTACTCACGACACTTCGGATATCTCTGCGGGACCGCTCGAATCGATGTATACCATGCTCAAGACCATGACCGAAAAGCTTGAGGCAGAACTCGTCCTTGCTGAAAAAATACGTGCAGTCGATGCAGATGATGTTGCTGAACGGGTGCTTACTACCCACTTCATCCGCGACCTCATGGGAAACCTCTCTGCATTCTCCAAACAGAAGTTCCGGTGCACCAAGTGTAATACGAGTTACCGGCGGATGCCGCTTGCAGGGAAATGCACAAAGTTTAAGGGAAAGGGGATCTGCCATGGCAATATCATCCCGACCGTGCACGAAGGTTCTGTAAAGAAATATCTCGAGATGTCCCGGGAGATCTGCAGGAAATACAAGGTATCTGAATATTCCTGCAGCCATATCTCTTCACGCACTATTTCAACGAATGGACCAATCTACTCCGATCACCAGTGGTCTCGGGCCCCATCATCAAAGGAATAATCGCGTACGTCATCTGGATAGTCGGAATGACGGGCCTTGGTTTCCTGCGCTTCCAGCGTAAGGACATCCTCTCGTAAGCTACGCAAAATGTGGCCTGAGATGACGATTGGATCACGTGGGAGTTCGGAGCAAAGCGCCACTGAAGCTACAGGCGCAGACCGGCGACCCAAGATCCGGCCGATAAAGAATGGGCCACTCCTCTATCAGGCCCTCGACCTACCAGGGGTCGAGGGCCTGATATCTTCACGGAAGGAGCCGCCGGGTGGAGCCCGCCCCGTCGTCGCGCTGTGTCGTTGTGGTGCCTCCGCGAACAAGCCTTCCTGCGACGGCACCCACCGCACCATGGGCTTCGATTCCAGCAACACATGTGACGGTCGTCTCGACCACCGGGTGGACTACGTCGGCGAGCGGATCACCATCCATTACAACCACGGGGTTTGCGCGCATATGCAGCACTGCGTAGCTGGGCTGCCGAAGGTCTTTGACCACGACCGCCGGCCCTGGATCGACCCGGACGCGGCACCCGTGGAGGAGATCATCGCGGTCATCGAGCGGTGCCCTTCCGGGGCGCTCAGCTACTCGATCGCCGGAGAAGAGCAGCCCGACCCGGAACGGCCCCCGCGCGTGGTTGTCGCGAAGGACGGCCCGTATTGCCTGGAGGGGTGGATCGAGGTGGAGGATACGGCATTCGGCGAAGGCGTTTCCGAGGAGCATTGCACGTTGTGCCGGTGTGGCGCTGCCGAGCACAAGCCGTTCTGCGATGGGAGCCATGAGAAGGTGGGGTTTCGCGAGTAGACGCCCGTGGCTACGTCAGTCTGGATGCGTAGCTAGTTCACTAGGCAAAGCTTTCGGGTTACCCCACGCAACTTCATTTGACTTACCATCTCGTCGGTTGTGCTCCACGACTTGTTTTGTATTCCGAAAACAACCCGCCAGCTCCCGTTTTCGTTCTTGAGCAAGCAGTATCTCCGTCTTCATATCCCGATGGTGCCCGAAACCATGCCGCTGCCCACTGTCCGCGCACAAGGGTCACGACGATTTTGGTCTCGTAGACCGCCGCTGAAGTTGGAACGGCAGCCAAGACGGCCTTCCGGATGGAGGCTTGCTCACTCCCGGGCACGGTAGCTGGAGTGGCCAAAGAGCTTGTGGTCGTCGAGGCCTCCGTGGTTGAGGCGCCGGAGCGGGTGAAGTGGTCGTGTCCATCGTTCGACCCGGCTCGAGGGTAGAGTCAGCCAATTCTAGAAAGATTCGGCGCGCGCGAAGCTACGCAATAGGTTCCACCCCAGGACACTAATCGTGCCGTCCCGAGCGTTATCCCAAGGAAGCCACATGACAATGAGGCGCTCGAGGGGCGAATCCGTCGAACCCTGCTGCTTGAGCCCCAGCGCGCTGACGGCATAGGAGACGGGCGTCGCATAGAAGAGTATGGGTCGCATGTCTTTCTCGGCTTGCCGGATCTGCGCCGTGTAATCGGGCACGTGGACTTGATCTCCAAAGACCCAAAGAGGCTTCTTGATCGCAGCTGGATCCTTCTGTATCGGATTTCCTTGGCCGTCTTTCGCAATCGGCCGCGTGGGTATCGGGCCGCCATAAAAGAAGTCGGAAGGTCTTTGGGCTTCGCCGGAATGGTCTCCACGTTGCCGGCCGAAGCGCATGTATAGATGCGCTTTGATACCAGGATTGAGCGATTTCCTCAGGAGACGATGTCGTTGCGCTGGTATCCGGTGGCGGGTTGAGGGTCGCATCCACAAGAAACTTGAAGATCTCGGCCGCGGGCGGAGCGCCGGAGCCAAGGAACGAGTCGAGGCTGACTCCACTTGGGTCGTTCACCCAAGGAAGCCATTCGGCGATGAGTCGGTTAGAACGGGGCAAGATATGGACTGGTGCTGTGTTGAGGCCGAGGGCGCTGATGGCATCTGCTGGGGCAGTAGAAAGAAAGCACAGGGCGTCCGTCCCTCTTCGCTCGCTGGACCAGGCCGGCGTAATCACTAGCGTCGACCTAGTCGCCGAGAGTCCAAACGGGTTTTCTGATTGTCGCCGGGTCCTTCTTGGGCGGTGGCCTTGGGCGCTCGGTCCCTTTTGGCGCTGAAGGCATGGGGCCGCTAGAGGAATCGGGAAGATCTCTGGGCTTTGCAGGAATCGTCTCCACGTTGCCCGCCCAAGACCCATGTAGGAGCCGCCTTGATACCACGTCTGAGCAGCGTCTTCCGGGGACAGAGTGGTTCTGTCGTTCCCCCGATCACCAAGATCTGCCTATGCCTTTCCAAATGTGCGCCGCCTCGAGGATGCCCAACGGAATCGCCGACTACGAGAACCAGGCCCACCGCAAGAGGACCAGGTAGCGACGAACAGGCTTCTGCTTCTTCTTCGCTCGCCGTGTTCGATGACATTCCATGTCCGGTGTCGTCCACGTGGGGGGCCATTTGGTGCAGCACTCTTCCAGATCGTCGCATTGCTTCATGACGATTCCTCCAACAACGGGCGCATGGTGATTCGAGCGCGGTGAAGGTGACTGCCTACCGCTCCTTCCGAATGCCCATGGCCTGGGCTACATCCTCGGAGCGGCAGATCAGCGAGGTAGAAGAGACAACAAGCGAGGCGCTGCCTGGATGGAAGAACCGAAAGCCTCGACCAGTTGCCAAGGGCCGCCGAATGCGTCTCCAACAAGGCTCACGCTCGAGTCCTTCGGCGCACCCAATTCCTCCGATGTGAGTGAGATCTCTCAGACGCCCCAAAACCGTCTCCGCTTATCATATGTCCGGCACGGGCGAGATTGTGCCCGCCGCCTCGGAGGTCCGGCTGATCGGCGCCCCGAGGCCGCCGCTAGTCGCCGAAACAGTAGAAGTAGCCGTCCCGCGAGCCCACGTAGATGCGACCTTTCCACACCGCCGGCGTGGACTCGATCGCTCCGCCGCTCGGGATCTTGAACGTCCAGAGTCTGCGGCGGGTCGACCTGGGTGTCGCTCACGTCGTAGGCGTGGAGCGTCGCCGTAGGTGTCGCCCACGACGAGCGTGTGGTCGATCACCACCGCGCTGCTCCAGGCATGTGGCGTGAAAGGCTTCTTCCAGACGATCGTGCCGGTCAGTGCGGTCGATGCCCAGCAGCGACCCGGGATGCGTGGGCACGTAGACCATGTCCTTGTAGAGCGCAGCGGTCGCCCAGACGCCGGAGAGTCCGTCGCTCGGCCTTCTTGGTCACCTCACGGACCAGACCAGCGGGTTCTCGCCGGGCTTGTTCTTGCGCGGATCGAGCTTGATGATCTGGCCCACCTGCTGGGCGCGCGGCAGAAGCGCTGACAGCTCGACGCCCACGTAGAGGTAGCCGCCTGGTCGTCACCACGATGGAGGAGTCGGTGTCGTCGCCGTCCCAGTAGGTGAAGACTTCGGGATACGCGGCCCGGCACGCTCGCGGCGGTTCTTCACCCGGGGCGAGTTTCTTGAGGGTGGCGCTCACGTCCAGGCCATGGATAAGCCCACCAGAATTTGCGAAATACAGACGGTCTCCCACGAGTGCCGGCGAATTCTCGATGGACACGTCGTTGGTCGCCGATGTCCTTGAGTTCCTGCGCGGTCCAGCCGGGGAAGTCGAGCACGATCTTGGGATGCACGGTCACCTTGCCGTTGGCGTCGTAGCCGCGGTTGAGCTTGACGATGAAGAAGTGGCTGTTCTCGCCGGGCACGAAGGCGTAGTCGTTGCGGATGACCACGTTGCCGTCCCAGTCCTTGTTCCACATGACGGGCTGGTGTCGTGGGCGTTCAGGTGCCAGAGCTCCGTGGGCTTGCTGCGATCGATGGCGACGACGCGCCAATTGCCGTCGCGGCAGCCCATGTAGACGAGGGATAGCCGTCCGGGTCGGTGGTGATCGAGCCTTTGAAGATGTCGCCGCCGGTGAAGGGCGGGAGCAGCTCCTTGCCGGTGTCGGCGTCGAAGAAGTGGATCTTCTTGTCGTAGGCAGCCGACGATCACCCAGGTCTTGCCGTCGACGCTCGGCCACGGACGGGCTGGCCGGTCCAGCCGGTGCCGGTCCAGAGTCTTCTTGACTCCGGGGTTCGAATGGGCCTGCGTGGACATGCCGGACATCGGCCCGAAGCGCCAGAGGATCTGCGGGTTTTGCGGGAGCGGGTCCCTCGCCATAGTAGGTGCGCGGAGCCGTTGCCGCGGAACATCGTCAGGCCGGCGAAGGCGGTGTTGATCGGACCGTAGAAGCTGCCGGGGGTGCGCGCGTCACCGGGGCCGGTGGCGCCCGGGGTCTGCGAAGTGCCGGTACCGGCGGTGGAGTTGGAGCTGGAGGCCGACGGTCGTGGAGCTGCTGGAAGACGTGGCCGCACCGTGAGGGCGAAAAGAGACCGCCACCACGACGGCCAGGATGGCGACGACCGCGATCACCGCGCCGATGCGCAGGGAGCGGGTGCGTCGCTTCTTTCGCTTGCGCCGGTCGTATTGAGGTGGTGGCCACGAATTAGGCTGCTCGGAATGGCTCACGTCGCCGCTCCTTCCCTCGCCGCTGCGGCCGCGAACGTGAGCGTAATCTAGCAGTTGGCGCTCGGGCGACAACGCGGCGGGCTGCTGGGGGTCGGAACCTGCTGGGGGAGAAGGATCTCGTGAAGGCTAGATTTATCGCATTCGGAGAGATCGAGCTCGCTGGGAAGCGCTACGACTACGACCTCACGATCGACGCTGGGAAGGTGCGTAGGAGGGTGAAGAAGCCTTCGAAGCCCTTTCGCGACCGGTACGGACACACACCTCTGTCCGCGCTCGAGAAGATCCCTTGGGGCGGCGACAAGGCTGATCATCGGGACCGGGGTCAACGGGAGCCTGCCGGTGATGCCGGAGGTCTACCGGGAGGCGGAGAAGCGAGGAGTGGAGGTCGTCGCGGTGCCACTGGAAAAGGCGCTGGAAATGCTCCGCGCCATGAAGACGAAAGAGGTCTTCGCGGTCCTCCACGTTACCTGCTGAAGCTGCGACGGCCGCCGTTTCGTCCTCGGGTTGCGGTCTATCCCCGGGCCGCCGTTTCTTCGTGAGGCTGCGGTATTCTCTCCGGCCCGCTGTTTCTTGCTGGGCCGGTGCTCCGCGCAGGAGCCGCCCGAGAACATTCTCAAATCCTTAACTCGGCGTTTGCCGAATGTTAACCTGGGCTGCTTTCGGCCCTCCTATGGTGAGATCGTGCGTTCCAAAGAATCCGCGGGCAGGCGCCAGCGGGATCACCACGGAGGTGTCGTCGCATATGTTGAAGACTGGTTTCAGAAGAACTAAGACGTTCAAGTTCGTGGCGAGTGCCGTTTGCGCCGGGGCTTTGGCCGGCGGCATCGTCGTGGCCACGACGCAGACTGGCACCCCCGCCGCCGAGGCGGCAAATGTCAGGCCGTGGTCCTTCGGCGTCATCTCCGACACCCAATGGACCGTAGCCGACGACGGCTACAATCCGAACACCGTCGCGGCCAACATCATCAAGCAGGTCGACCAGCAGTTCGTCAAAGCCGGCGTCAAGCTCGTGGTCGCCGTCGGCGACACAGTCGACATGGGCAGCAAGGTCAACATCGACACCCGCGCGCTCTACGCTCAGGATCTCTACAACGCCGGCATCGGCTTCTACCCGCTTCGCGGAAACCATGAAGCGGCTGAAGACCCCAACTACCTGAACTCGGGCCCAGAAACTCGGTACGCCTTCCCGCAGATCGGCACCGGCGTGAACAACAACACGCCGTCGGCCATCACCACGGCAATCATTCCCGCAGCCGACCTTGCCAATAATGCTCCGGCAGCCAGGCGAGGCGGCACCTTCACCGTGGGCTCCAACTTCTCCGAACCCACCGCCGTCAACACCGCCAACAACAGCGTTTCCTACTCTTTCCAGTACAACAACGCCACCTTCATGCTGCTCGACCAGTTCGACGGGACCGGCAACTACTACAACAGCACGATCCCCCAGCAGCAGCAGTGGATCAGACGACACGCTCTCCAGCCGCCCCGCCAACACCCAGGCCTTCGTCTTCACCCATAAGAACATCCTGGGCGGCAACCACAAGGACAACATGTTCGGTGGCAACATCGTGCCGGTGAACCCTGCCGCGGGCAAAGACCCTGGCGATGGCAATGGGATGGACACCACCAAACTCAGCGCCACGGAACTTGCTGCCCTGACCGCCAAGCAGGCCGCCGAGAACAAGTTCCTCGCTTCGATGCAGGCCAACAAGGTGGCCGCGGTGATCTCGGGTCACGATCACCATCACTACGCGTCCCTGGTGACCAGCCCGGACGGCAAGAGCCAGGTCCACCAGCTGATCACCCAGTCTGACAGCTCCAAGTTCTACGTCCCGACGACGCCGGTCTCCGCCAATGACACCCCGATCCAGCAGGACCTGGGCCGGATCGGCTACTACATCTTCACGGTGGATGGCCCGCGCGTGACCGTCGACTACTACGCTGATTCCAACGCCGGCGGCGACTACGGCCTGAACGGCGGCACCTTCGACTTCGAGAAGGTCTCCAGCCTCACCTACAGCCTGAACGGCAACGGACAAGATCGTCGCTCAGGGCGCATCCTACGCCGGCATGACGGACAACACGACCGTCGCCGCGACCATGGAGAAGGGCTTCAAGGGCACTTCGATGTCGATCCTCGCCGGCACGAACGGCGCGGGCACGAACAATAACAACTACGCCACCAACTACGGCAAGAAGATCAGCAACGACGTCACCACCGGATGGTTCGCGGCTGAGCCTGGACTGTCCAGCGACATCCTTCGCCTCGAGGGCATGTCAAGGTCGCTCGGCAGCGAAAAGACGGATGAGTACGTGCTCTCCATGAGCTACGCCGCCAGCGGCTCGGCCGCCCAGTCGCAGATCGCGCACGGTGCGTTCGGGGTGCTCGCACGAGACTCTAGTGGCAAATGGGTCCAAGCCGTGACGAAGAATTTCGGCGTGAACCACAAATTCGTTCTCGGCCCTTGGGACTCCAGCTACAAGTTGGGCACGTGTGGAGTGGACCCAGCAACCAAGACTGCTTGGGCCGTCCTCAACTACAACGGCGACTTCGCCGTAGGCGGCCCCAGGTCCTTCTAATGACGGACGGCAGCAGCACCGCAGGATGCTGCGAATCTCGAGCGGGCGGCCCCTCCATGGGGCGGCTCACTCACTCACTCACTCACTCACTCACTCTTTGACTAAGTGCAGGTAAGGAGTATCGGGTCATGGGTCATTACGCCTTCAGACGGTTCCGTGACGGCGCCGCCCCGTCCATCAACGAAGAGGAGGAGGCAAGCCTCTTTCTCATTGGTCATCGAGCCGATGGACGTTGGGAGGTCGAGTACTCCAGGGGCAAGCACAAGCGGATTTATGACCGGCTCATCGACGCGAGCGCTGGCGCGGTCGATGAGGCCACGAGGGAATCGGGTCCGTGCCGGATTCGCGTGCAAAGGGACAGCCTTTCCGTTGTGTTTCTGGCGCATGCCCATTCAGGGGGCTAGCCGGCTGCTGTCACGCCGGGGACGGACGTCACCTTCCCGTCCAGCATATGGACGGCGCGGTCGCAGTTTCTCGCCACTTCGGGGTCGTGAGTGACCAGGACGAACGTCGTGCCGGTCCCTCGGTTGATGTCTCGCATCATGCGCACGATCTCGCCGGCACTGGTCGAATCCAAGTTTCCGGTCGGTTCGTCCCCGAATATGACCTTGGGGTGGTTGACAAGGGCCCGGGCGATGGCTACTCGCTGCTGTTGACCGCCGGAAAGCTCGGGTGGTCGGTGGTTCTCGCGGTCAGCAAGGTCGACTTCGGAGAGGACCTGCCGCGCCGCCTCCCGGGCTTCGCGATTGCTCTTTCCCGCGATACTGGGCGGCAAGGGCCACGTTCTCAATGGCAGTGAGACTCGGCACCAGGTTGAAGGTCTGGAAGATGAAGCCGACCTCGTTGCGTCTGAGCTGAGTGAGATCGCGCCTACCAAGGTCGTCCACCCGGCGATCGGCCAGCCAGACCTCGCCGGAATTCAAGGAGTCGAGGCACCCGAGGATGTGGAGCAGGGTCGATTTTCCGGACCCGGAAGGGCCCATGATCGCCGCCATCTCGCCTTCCTCGATCTCAAGGGATGCCCCCTGGAGAGCATCGACGAAATTCTCTCGTCCCAGGACGTATCGTTTGTGGACATCCAGTCCTCTAATCAGCGCGGGCATCAGGTTCTCCTTCGTTCCGTGGGCGCCGAGGCCTGCAGCGAGGCCTTGAGAGAGCTTCGATTACTCATAGCGAAGCGCTACGACGGGTTTCAAACGGGCAGCGTGGAGCGAGGGATACAGGCCGCTCACGAGACCTAGGACGACGGCAAAGACCACGGCTCCGATGGCGAGCCTGGGGGTGACGAGAAAGAGGGTGAGGCCGGAGGCCTGCCCTAAGCCGTTGGCCACCGTGGCCGCCATCCATCCCAGTATCAGGCCGGTGGCTCCCCCGATGAAGCCGATCACTGCCGCCTCCGCGAGGAACTGGCGGACGATCTGGCCGTCGGAGGCGCCGATCGCCTTGCGCACTCCGATCTCGCGGGTGCGCTCGCTCACCGACATGGTCATGGTGTTTATGACCGACAGTCCTCCCACGATGAGCGAGATCAGGGCGATGCCGTACAGGATGGCGTTGAGGATCCTGGTCGAGTTCGCTATCTCCTCCTGGAAGGCGCTCGGACCGGTGGCTTTCACGCCCGGGACGGCCTGGTTGATGGCCTTGGCCAGCGCTTCCGGGTCGGTGCCCTTGGTGGGGTAGACGACAAAGGAGGTGGCGAGGTCACTCTGGTTGACCTGGCTCCGCAGCATCTCCGGCAGATCCTGCATGAAGAGCCGCTGCGCGTCCGGAAGCGTCATCCAGACCGAGGAGTCGGGAGCGGTCAAGGTCTTGTCGAGGATGCCCACGACCTTGAACTGCTCTCCTCGTATGGTGACGAACCCGCCCACCCGTGGCGGAGAGCTTCTTGACGAGATCGGCGCCCACCACGACCGAACCGTGATCGGCGGCAGTGAGGGCCCGTCCCTGCGAGTAGCTGATCTTGAAGGTCTCGAGGTTCTGGCCGCGCATGTCGCTGCCCTCGATCATGGCGGGCATGCCGAAGGAAGCCGAGGAATCCGTGGAGAGCAGGGTGCCGATGCCGGCCGATACCTCGGCCACGCCGGGCACCTTCTTGATCTGCGGCAAGCTTGCTGATGGATAGCGGCTGGGTGGAGAACACCGACGCGGAGCTCGCCGCCGCCACGGTGACCTTGCCGGAATAGTAGCGGGTGCCGCCTGCGACCAGCAGGTTGATCTTCTCGGCCATGCTTCCCATGACCACCAGGGCGAGCACCCCGATGGTGATGCCGAAGATGGTGAGCATAACTCTCAGCTTCCGCCTGAAGACGTTCCTTAGAATCCGCATGGTCACCCCTCGCCTCGCTTGGGAGAGGGAAGATCCTCTCCAGGCACTCGACTATACCGGTGTGCGCCGAGTTTCGAGTTAGCAGTGTGTTACAGCGAGGTTAAAGAGGTGGGCGCGGCGCGGCCAGATCGGGCGTGGGGATCATACTTCAGTTTCGCAATCCGAACGGGGGGGGTGGCCCGGACGCAATGGCGCCCTGCAATCAGCCCGCCTGCCCTTTCAGCAACTCTGCGACCAAGTGGCGCAACAGAATTTGCTCAAGCACGTTGATCATTGCCGCTTCCCCGAGGGGCGTGGCCATCATCAGGCACTCAAGCAGGTCGTCCTGCTGCCACGGCGAGAGCCTCTCTTAGAGGTAGATCATCTCTTCCGGGAAGGGCGGCTTGGACTTCAACTCTCCTCTTTTGCTGGTATTTGAGCCGCTCCTCTTTGGAAATCAGATGTCAGCGGGCTCGCGCTCGTTCAAGCGCACGCCCCGCTCCATCTCGGCAAGTTTGTCCGTGACGGTTTCCTTTGCTGCCTTGGCAGCCTTCTTTCCGGTTCTTCTCGAACTTGGCGAGCCGTTCGTCCAGCTCCCTGACGCGCTTTTCGAGCTTTGCAATGCGCTTGTCTGAGTCTTTGTCACCCATGTTTCCTCCAGGTCGCCGATTTGAACGAGTTCGCTAGCTCCAGTTGTCTGCTCATCGAGTAGGGCTGGTTACTCTTCTCCTCACCCAGGCGTTCACGAGTTCTTCGATCTGGTCGCGGACTTCTCGGAACTTCCTCAGCTTGTCTTCTTGCGGGACCTTCAAGAGCGGTGGGATCCTCGATGGACCAGGACACGCGCTCGCTCACGCCCGGCCACACCTTCGGGCAGCCGGCCTCCGCCTCCGCGCACATGATGATCAGGTAGCGGAAGAAGACCTTGCCAAGATACTGATCGATGCCTTTCGACCACTGGCCGGAAAGGTCGTATCCCAGCTCGGCCATGACCCTTACCGTCAGAGGGTCGATCTCTCCGGTTCGAGGCCGGCACTGTGGGCCTCGAAGTGGTCGCCACCGTACTTCCTCAGAAACGCCTCTGCCATTTGGCTACGGGCCGAATTCTTGGTGCATAAGAAGAGCACCCTGGTCACCTCAGCCACCCCTTGTCACCTCCCGGCACTGCTTGCGTCGCACCTCTGTCCGATCGGACCTCATGTGCCGACGGGGTGCGGCGTCGCTACGAGGCAACTGGCAGTCGGCGGAAGCCGAGGTTCTCTGTGACATGAAGCTTGCAGGTCCTCCCGCTCCCAGCGCTCGGTCTTACCACGGTGATCTCAGCGACTCGCCGGCCGGTCGCGTGCGAGTCGTATACCTCTTCTCCTCGAAAAGGAAGCGCCAGCGTTTTCACCTCCAGACTCCGGTGCGGCATGCATCGAGGCAACTAAAGTCTAGACTTGAATGTGCTCGTTCGTGTTACCAACATGTTAAGCGCAAGAGAAAAGGAGCGAAATCTTGACGATATCCGTTCCCGCCTGCGCCCTCAGCTTCATGAACACGAGGCAGACAGAAGTCCACTTTTTCCCACAGGCTTAACATGGCGTTAACACAGCCGGCCCTGACTTGGTCTAGAGTCGAGCCGCCGGTATTGCGCAGCGTCCATCTCCGCCCGACGGCGCGACCGGCGGCTCCCTCCCGTTTCGCGCGGCACAGCGGCAGGCGCAATCTCAGCCCCCTCAGGTTGCGCCCGCCGCGCCCCGCGACGGGCTGCATATACTTGTGGCGATATGGGGAGCATGCAGCGTAGGACTCCGAAGTCTTGCGAAAGGGAAGCGTGGAAAAGAAGGACATAATCAAGGAGTTAGGCGAGAGCGAGCTCTTGCTGCCCGAACTGGTCAACTCCGCGCTGATCGCGAATGACAAGGTCAAGTACTTCTTCACGCTTTTGCAGACCGCGCGCGCTCGAGCCGAGGAACCCGCTCGGGAATTCCCCGATCTGCAGCTCGAGCGCCGGGCCTCCGAGATCGACAATCCGCACCTCGACGCCGTGGTTGCGAGCGCCACCAAAGCCGAAGAAGGGAAATACCGCATCCCCTTCTCCACCGAGATCTTCTCCGGGATCCGGGAAGGGATGGAGGAGATGCTTCAGCCCGATCCAGGCAAAGGGCGGCGCTGCGGCCAAGCCCTACAAGAGTCGCCTGAATCGCCTCCTCAAAGAACTGCCCACGTCGGATGACGGCCCCATCTCGGGGGCGCTTATCGAGCCCATCACGTCCGGAGATCGCAAGGGCGAAGACACCCTGCACGTGCTCGTCATGGACCTTCACAAGGAACTCAACGCCATGCAGGCGGAGCTCGCCACCGAGGTCATCGACGGCGCGCCCACCTATCTGCTGAAAGAGAAAGACAAGGAGCTGGTGCGCGCCTTCATGGGCGGCATCGCCCGCACGGCGCCGCTCAAGTTCGATCATCCCGGGCTGGGCGCCACCGCCACCCGGACCGGCGCCAAACTGGTCATCCAGAACGACATCGGCATGACCGACGCCCACGTGATGGTGATCGTCGTCACCGGACTGACCACCACGGTCACCTACACCGACATCCATCTGCCCCGGCTGCTTTTCCTGCGCGGTCTCCTGGACATGTGGGACGTGAAGTGGAACGACACCGTGTCCAAGCAAGGTGCCGCCGGCTTCGAGAAGGACGTGTACCATCTCTCGGTGGGCCAGTTCACCGCGAAGGACCGCGAAGAGCAGAAAGCACTTCCTCGATTTCCTCGGCTCGCGGCTGGTCTTCCTCATCGACTGGAACCGGGCCCGCAAGGCGTTGCGCGAGTTCCTGCCCAAGAGGGAGGGCGCTGGCCGGCTCTGCGCTGGGCCGCGGACAACGACGTCGGCCACATGGGCTTCCTCAAGCTGGGCGGGGCCAAGCTCATCTACGAGGCTCTCGAAATGGCGGCGCCGCTGCGCTATCGGGAGCCGCTCCACGAGATCCTCGGGCCCGACAAGGCTCTCGAGTACGTGGAATGGGTTCTGCGGACGGCCACCACCGGGCTGCTGGCCAAGCGGTCACGGCTGCTGATCAACGACGAGATCCGCACCGAACTGCTCCGTCATTCCCAGTTCGGCCATCAGGGGCTTCTCGAGACGTGCTCCGAGCAGGCGATGCTCATCACGGACGTTGCCACCTCGCTGCGCGACGCCCTTCTCAGCCTGCAGCAAGGCGGAGACATCTCCGTGGTGGAGCGCAGCGCCCGGCGGACCAAACGCTGGGAGAGCCAGGGCGACGATCTGGTCAACACGGTCCGCGCGCTGTCGAAGCGCACCGAGTCGGCCGACCTCTTCGCGGAGCTGCTGACGGCCTCAGATGACGTTCTGGACTACCTGGAGGAAGCCAGCCATCTCGCCACGCTCGCGGTCCCCAACGCCGCCTGGGAGGGCACCTACGCCGGGCTGGTCAAGATGTCGGAGATCGCACTGAGCGCCAGCCAGGAGTTCCTCAAGGCGCTGTGCGCGGCTCAGTACGTGCAGAAGGGTTACACCCGGGAAGACATAGAAGACTTTCGTGGCGCCCGGTCGACCGAATCCTGAACTTCGAGCGGGAGGAAGACGAAGCCTACCGGGCTGTCGAACGAGTGATCATGCGACGAGAGCACCGGATTTCAAGCAGTTCTGGGCTCTCCTGAATCTGGCGCGCGCTATCGAGGAGTCTACGAACTCCCTGATGAAGGCCGTCTACATCATGCGTGACTACGTCCTCGAGAATGCGAACGGGTAGGCTGGACGGACATGACAGACACCAGCGCACAGGCTGGCCTTCTTTGGGCGAGGCGCTCCGGCGAAGATCTCAAAGGACGAAGCCTTCGGCAGCAAGGCCGCCAATCTGGCGCGAATGGTGTCACTAGCGGTCCACGGTGCCCCCCGGCTTCGCACTGGGAGTGGGCATCTGCGAGGACTTTCACCGAGGCGGTGGCCAACTTCCCGGCCGACGTCCCCAAGCTCCTCGAGAAAGGGCTCCAGTTCTTGGAGAACGCCACTGGGCTCAAGTACGGAGACCGGCGCAGGCCCCTTCTGGTCTCTGTGAGGTCGGGGGCTCCCGATCTCGATGCCCGGGCTCATGGAGACCCTGCTCAACGTGGGCTTGAACCGGCAGACGTTGGACGGACTCATCTTCATGACCGGGAACCCGCGCTTCGCCTGGGATTCTTACCGGCGGCTCATCCAGAGCATGGGGCAGACCGTCTTCTCCCATGAAGCCGGCGCCTTACGATTCTCTGCTCAGAGATGCGCCTGGACAGCGAGGGAGTGCCCGACGCCATAGAGCTCGATTCCGGAAGCCTTCGGAGGCTGGCGACGGAGTACGAAGGGCTCTTCGCCGATCTGGACCGGGCGCAGGTTTCCCGCCGACGTCAGCGAGCAGTTGAGGCTTGCGACCTCCGCAGTGCTGGGCTCGGCCCGCGGTCCTCGGGTCGAGGCGTTCCTCAAAGCCGAGATGCTCGAATCGGCCCCCTCCACCGCGGTGACGTGCAGACGATGGTGTTCGGCAACCGAGGCATGAACTCGGGAGCGGGGGTGGCTTTCACCCGAGACCCCTCGACGGGCGCCAACGAGATGATGGTGGATTTCAAGTTCGGCGTGCAGGGAGAGGATGTCGTCTCCGGGGAGGCCTCCGGCTCCGTGTTGGAGTTCAAGCAGGCGATGCCGAAGATGTTTCGCGAGCTCGAGCGGGTCTGCCGGCGGCTCGAACAGGATTCCAAGGACATGCAGGACATCGAGTTCACGGTCCAGGAAGGCAAGCTGTACATCCTGCAGAGCAGAGTCGGCAAGAGAGCTCCACTGGCTGCGTTGACGGATCGCAGTCGAGATGGTGGCGGAGGGTCTTCTCACGCCTGCGGCGGGGCTGACTCCAGCTCGGCGAGACTGGACCCCGAGACCGTCATACGTGCGGCGGGTGGACTCCCATGAGGAAGCCTCTTGGCGTTTGGTGAGTCGGCGTCTGCCGGTGTCGCCTCCGGCCGGGTGGCGCTTACGAGCGAGAGGGCGGAAGCGTACGCGGTCGAAGGGCCCGTGATCCTCGTACGGAACACGCTCTCCCCGGACGACTTGCCGGGCGTCACTGCCTCGGCCGGCGTGCTGGCCGCCCGTGGCGCCCGCACCTCTCATGCCGCGGTGGTTGCTCGCCAGATGGGCAAGGTCTGCATCGTGAACTGCCCGGACCTCGCGATACGCACCGCCGAGGGCATATGCCGTTTCGGACGACCGGGAAATCGGCAGAAGGCGACGTCATAACTCTCGATGGCAACATTGGAGCCGTCTACGCGGGCAAGCTCGACGTGGTCGAGGAGAAGCCTACCGAGCTGATCGAGACCGTACGCCGTTGGCACGCCGTCTGAGATGGATCATCTCCTCGAAACTCCGGGCGGCGAGGTCGTCGCCTTTATCGACATCGGGACCAACGCGATCCGGCTGTTGGTCGTGCGCCTTATCCCGAACCACTCCTACAGCACGGTGACCCAGCAGCGGGAAGCCGCTCGCCTCGGGGAGGGGGAGTTCACGGATAGGCGGCTTCAGCCCGAGGCCATGGACCGTGCGGTTCTCGTGTGCCGCAAGTTCGTCGAGCTGGCTCGTTTCCACGGAGCGCAGAAGATAGTGGCAGTCGCCACCTCGGCTACGCGCGAAGCGGTCAACGAGGAGGAGTTTCTGCACAGGCTGCGCGAAGAGGCTGGCCTCGACGTACGCGTCATCTCCGGCAGAGAGGAAGCGCGCCTCATCTACTCGGGGCTATCGAGCTTCGTGCATCTTGGCGATGGGAACGCCGTCTTCTTGGACATCGGCGGAGGGAGCACCGAAGTCATCGTCGGCGGACAGCATGAGTACCAGTATCTGGACACTATCGGGGTCGGTGCCGTCCGACTTACGACCATACTTTTATCCCCGAATGAAGGGATGCCGGTCCCGCCGGAGCGCTACCAGCTTCTGCGACAGTATGTGCGACACGCTGCTATTCACACCGTCTATCACATCAAACAGCATCGCATCGATCTGGCGATCGGAAGCTCGGGCACCATTCAAAACTTAGCCTCGGTGGCCGCTCGCGCCCTCCGCAACCGCTCGCTCGAGACGGAAGAGATCCTCAGTTACACGGACTTGAGGCGGGTGGCGGCAATGCTGTGCGCCCTTCCGCTCGAGGACAGGCGGAAAGTTCCGGGACTCAATCCCGACCGAGCCGACATCATCATCAGCGGCGCCGCTATCCTCGACGCTCTTATGGAGGAACTCGGGCTCGCCGAGATCCACGTGCTGCAAGAGGGTGGCCTTCGCGAGGGTCTCTTAATGGACTACTTCGCTGAAAGCGCCCACGATGTCCATCGGTTATCGGTGCGCGAAAGGAGCATCGTGCAACTGGGGCGCTCGTGCAAGATCGATGAGTCCCACGCGCGCAACGCCGAGCGCCTCGCTCTAGAACTCTTTGACAGCGCTCAAAAGGCCCGCCTGCACCCATACGGGGAATGGGAGCGCGAGCTTCTCGGCTATGCGACGCTCCTGCATGACATAGGCGCGTTCCTCTCTTACAGCAACCACCACGTTCACTCGTACTACTTGATCAACAATGCGGATCTCCTTGGCTTCTACAAGACCGAGATAGAGATAATGGCGCTCACGGCTCTCTTTCACCGCAAAGCCCTGCCCAGCGCAAAGCATCCCGGGTATGCCGTCCTGGACCGGGACACCCGGAAGTTGGTCGCGTTTCTCAGTCTGCTGGTGAGGTTGGTCGAGAGCCTGGACAGGAGTCACCAAAAAGTGGTGAAGCATGCTCGGCTGCGCCCCTCCGGGCCGAAAGGCCTTTGCTTGGCTATCGAGACGAGTGGCGACGCGCAACTGGAGCTCTGGGGGATCGAGACCCGCGAGCGGGCCGTCCAGAAGACCTTGGGCAGGAAGCTCAAAATCGAGCTAAACGGCAGTCCATATCCTCCGGCCGAGTCTAAAGAACCCCCACCAGCGCCGCCAACGGCCGGCTGAACTCCGGTCCTCGGAGCTGCTCCCACACCGGTCCGAACGTGCGCATCAGTCTTTCGATCTCGTTCTGCTTCACGGCCAGGTAGGTAGCCAGCCCCGGGGCGTTCACTGGGAATAATGGGCGCGGGTCCTTCCTGCCCTGCCGCGGCGGGCCCCACGTTCCCGAGGAAAGGAAGCCCAGCAGTACGTCACACGTCACGACCGCGTCTTGCAGGTCCCCCAAATGGTCCTGCAGCAGTTTCGTCTTGTCGATGAGGACCTTGCTGTCTGGCCCGAGCACCTCCTGGAAGAACTCGAGGGTATAACGGAGCCCTTTCGAGGTGATGCGAAGCTGGTGGAAACGGGCAAGAGGCGCGTCGTCTCGGGTGATCCACTCGTCGAAGGCCCTTACGCTCGCGAGCCTGTCGAAGACAACGCCGGGGAGCACATCGCGCACCCGGCTTGGAAGTGGCTCGCCTTCGGCGGTCACGCGGGGTCCTGCACCGGCCCCCGGTGTGCGGAGAAAATGCTCGAAACGCTCCTTGAAATGCTGGTAGCGGGCGCTATCAAGGAACGCGATCAGCTCCGTCCGCGCCCTCTCCCGCTCTTTGGCCCAGGCTTCGAGCAGGGGATCAAGGCCGGATCGCTCTTCAGGCAGGAGGGAGTCGATATAGACCTGGGTTTTGATCCGGAACACGTCTAGGTCGCGCACGGTGCCGAGCTCTCGCCCCGTCTCCTGCATGAGTTTCAGATGCGGACGGAAAGCGTCCATGTCGAGGTGGTCTCGGAACACCCTGAGGGCGGCCCGCATCCGCCGCGTGGCGACCCTCATGTCGTGCAGCTCCTCGGCATCCTCGCCGTCGCGGGTGCCGGGCTCGTGCAGCATCATCCGCTGAAGGTGGTACAGAAGGGTCTTGTTGGCCGCCTCAGCCATTGTATCTCCGGCGGTAAGCCCCGGTTTCTCCAGGACTGTCAAGCCATCCCCGAGGAATCTCTGCTTCTTCCCATGCTTGCGCGCCCTCTTCGAACCCTCTTCGGGCTCCTTCTCTTGCTCATCCGGCGCGAACTGGTCGACCGCGACGAGGTCGGCGGCGGGCTCCTGCGGGATGCCGGCATGCTGCTCGGTCTCCCCGGATTTCTGCGGCACCGCGTTGCCCGTGGGGGAGGAGTCCCTCTGCTTCTCGGTCTCCCGGAAGCTCTGCGGTCTTGCGTCGTCCGGGGTTGCTTCAGATGTGGCGCTGTCTGACGGGCCCGTCTCGAGCACCGGCCTTTCCCAAGCGAGGGCCACGGCGCGCTCGAACTTGGAGAGGGGCTCCGGCTCCAAATGCCACTCTTTCTGCAGGGCCGCGACGATTGCGGCTAGATCGCGCTCCGTGCCTCCCTCCTTGAGCTCGGCCTCGACTTCGAAGAAGTGGGTGCCAGGTTCGCTGGAAGTGGCGGAAGTGTTCGAAGCGTCGGATCCTCCCAGGTCGACCTCGTCCAGGCTCAGTTCCGCGACGGGATTCTCGGCCGCACCCACAAGACGGGTGATGCGGGTCTGACGCAGGTCGAGAACCTCGTCCAGGGGCTGATCGCCGATGATGTCGAGCACCTTGTTGCGCGCTGGGCTCTCCGGCCATTTGTCGGGGGGCAGGTCTTCCGCGAGGTCCACCTCGAATTCCTCGCGGCGGTGTACGACGTCATCGGCACGGCGCAACTGCTTGAGCGTGATGAGGATGTGGTCACCGCTGACCCGTCGCCGGCAGGCGTAGCCGGCCGCGAGTATCAGCCAGCGGGCCGTGTCCATGTAGGTGTCACTGAGATTCTCCACCTTGCCCGCTGAAAGCGGAAAGCCCGCCAGCCGGGGAGTCTCGGCCAGACCACGGAGGATGTCCCCGTCCGGCGCCTTGAACTTCGCCTCGATCTCCACGCTAGAGCCCGAGGAGCGCCGGCGGAACCAGCCAAACCAGTTCAGCCTTCTTAAGCGATGGGTAAGCCGCTCGAACGTAAGCCATCCCCCCCTTTTTGAGCACGATCCTGCCCCCAACCAGCTCGTTGACCGTTTCGCTGAAGTCAGGCTCATGGCCCACAAGCATCAGAGCTTTAGCGTCCGGGTAGGCTTTCAAAAGCCTCGCGAGTTTTTCCATACCAAAGCCCGGCGCGAGCCGGTCTTCCTTCACGAGCTTGTCCTGCATGTTCAGATGCTGGGCGACTATGTCCGCCGTTTGGAGGGCCCGGGCGTAAGGGCTGGTGATGATGGCATCCAGAGCGAGTCCCAGCTTGGCGATGGCGCCCGCCACCCGCGTCATCTCTTCGCGGCCTGGGTCGCTGAGCGGGCGCTCGGAATCATCGCCTTGCCATTCTGCGCGCTCACCGGCGATACCGTGTCTCAGGAAGTAGAGCTCCATGGTCACCCTTTCCGAGGCCGAGAGGCGGCCCTTTGTGACGCTTCTCAAATCCATCGCCGTATATATTCCCGTGCGCTCAAACTCCAGGCGTGCGGTGGGCGATAAACCACTCCTGGCTGTTGACGGGCATCTCGCCCGGCGCTGGTCGAACGCGCTCATATGTACCGTCGGGTTGCATGATGCGCGCCTTCACGTTGTCGCGCATGTAGGTGTCGAGGATCTCTCGCCGCAGCCTCTCGATGAGCGCCGGATCCTCCACCGGGAAAAGGACCTCCACCCTGCGGTCGAGGTTTCGCGGCATCAGGTCTGCGCTTCCCAAGTAGCACTCCGGGCTGCCCCCGTTGTGGAAGTAGTAGACGCGGCTGTGCTCCAAGAAGCGGCCCACGATACTGGTCACTTTGATGTTCTCGCTGATGCCAGGGACCCCCGGTCGCAGGCAGCAAATGCCTCGTGCCAAAAGGTCGATCTCCACCCCGGCCTGCGAGGCCTCGATAGAGAACCTGGATCATCTTCTTGTCTACCAAAGCGTTGATCTTGAAGATGAGGTGACCTCTCTCGCCGCGTTTGACGTGCTCGATCTCCCGGCGGATCAAGCTCTCCACCCTCTCCCGAAGATTCAAGGGAGCGACAACGAGCTTGCGGTATTCCCTGAGCTTTGAATAGCCGGTGAGATAGTTGAAGAGGTCCGAGGCGTCCGCACCGAAATCCTCGCGCGAGGTGAAGAGGCCCAGATCGGTGTACTGGGTGGCTGTCACGGCATTGTAGTTGCCGGTAGACAAGTGCACATAGCGGCGCATACCCGCGCCTTCCTTGCGCACGACGAGGGCGATCTTCGAGTGGGTCTTCAGCCCCAGCAAGCCGTAGATGACATGGACGCCTTCATGTTCGAGGGCTCTCGCCCACTCGATGTTGCTCTCCTCGTCGAAGCGGGCCTTGAGCTCGACCAGCACGGCCACCTGCTTGCCGTTGGCAGCGGCCTCCAGCAGCGCCGACACCACCGGTGAGTTACGGCCCACTCGGTAGAGCGTCTGCTTGATGGCCAGAACGTTCGGGTCGCGGGCGGCCGTCTCCAAGAATTCGACCACCGGTTCGAAAGACTCGTACGGGTGGTGAAGCAGTATGTCCTGCTCGCGTATGGCCGCGAATATGTCCGGTCCCTCGGCATCCTCCAGTCCCGCCGGATCCACGGGGATAAAGAGCGGATCCTTGAGATCGGGGCGGTCGTAGCCGTATAGACATCCCAGGCTGCTCATGGCCAGGGGGAGATCCACCTCGTAGACATCTTCCGGCTCCAGTTGCAGGTTCTTCCTGAGGATAGACTGGATGTAGTCCGGCATGTGCCGGTCGATCACCAAGCGGACGACCGACCCAAAGCGGCGGCGACGGACGAAGCGCTCCACCGTCTCTAGTAGGTCCTCCGCCTCCATCTCTTGGATGGCGATCTCGGCGTCCCGGGTGACCCGGAACGGGTGCGACTCTACGATCTCCATGCCCGGGAAGAGTTCCATCAGGTAGGCGGCGACAACCTGCTCCAGCCAGACCAGGCGGACGTCCTGGTCCCCGGAAGAGACTGGGATCAACCGCGGCAACGTGCTTGGCACTTTCACCCGGGCGAAGCGCTCGGCGCCGTCGTCGTCGCGGATGGTCACAGCCAGGTTGAGGCTCATGTTCGAGATGAAGGGGAAGGGTCGCGAAGGATCGTAGGCTAGGGGGGTGAGCACCGGGAACACGATGCTCTCGAAGTAAGTCCGGGCGCGCGTCTTCTGCTCTTCGTCGAGAGCGTCGTAGTCCACCACGTGTACTCCCGATGCGTTGAGCCCGGTCAGGACCTCGCGGAAGCAAATCCGCGACCCCTCCATGAGTTGCACGACCATGGGGCGGATGGCGGCGAGCTGCTCGCCGGCAGTAAGGCCGTCCGGCGAGCGTTCGGTGATGCCGGCGGCTATCTGCTGCTTGAGTCCCGCTACCCTCACCATGAAGAACTCGGACATGATGGAGCCGAGGATGGAGAGGAACTTTATGCGCTCCAGGAGCGGGACCGTCTCGTCTTGTGCTTCCTCAAGCACCCGGGAAAAGAACCGGAGCTGGCCGAGTTCCCTGTTGACGAGAAGTGACGGGTCGCCGACGTCGAGCGGCGCGGCCCTGACAGCCCTGACAGCCGGCGAGCCGGAGCCCTTTCCGAGATCTTCCGGGATCGATTCGGGAGTTGGTCCAGTGTCTTGCAACGCTGCCTCCAGACGTAGTGCCCATCTCCAAAGGGATCACAGCACAGGGATTACAGGCTATCCCATCGCGAAGATTTCTTAAACCGCCCGACCGCCGGGCGGCAGCGAAAACCCGCACAAGCAACATAGCTTTCACAGTCGTTTAACGAAAGCGTAACCATCGCATGCGGACGCTGCCTTACCTTTGGTGCCAACGACAATGCTTCGCCGGCGAATCTAGCCGGTGACGGTCATTCTGGCGGGCATCTTGGGGCAAGGAGCAGACCGGATGGTAAACAATGGATCTCGGGTCCTGGCCGTTGTGTTCGACTGGGCCGGAACCACCGTGGACTACGGCTGCCATGCGCCTCTTGCCGTGTTTATCGACGTTTTCGCGCGCCGCGGGGTGGAAGTTGCGCCGGCGGAGGTCAGAAAGTTCATGGGTCTTCCGAAGCAGGAGCATCTCCGGGCTTTGCTGCGCACGGATACCGTCACACGTCAGTGGCTGGCGCGCTTCGACGGCGAGCCCGACGCCCACGACCTGGACGAGCTGTACGCTGACTTTGAGCCGATGCTGCTCGGCGTGCTCCCGAACTTCACCGAGCCCATTCCAGCGGTGGTGGGGCTGGTGGGCCGGCTTCGGGCCCGGGGCATGCGCATCGGTTCTTGCACGGGCTACACGGAGGAGATGATGGACGTCGTGGCTCCCCGGGCGGCGGAGAGGGGCTTCGAACCGGACGCGGTGGTCACGCCGGACTACGTGCCTGCGGGTCGCCCGGCCCCCTTCATGTGCTACAAAACTGACGTGAGTTCGTCCGCATTTTCAGGGTTGGGCCGGTATCCAGACCGTGAAGGTCGAGCCGATTCCCAGGTCGCTCTCTAATGCGACGCGCCCGCCATGGCGCTCCGCCACGTGGCGGACGATGCTGAGGCCCAGCCCGGTCCCGCCGGTGTCGCGGGAGCGCGCCTTGTCCACGCGATAGAAGCGCTCGAATATCCTCGTCTGATCGGCCTGAGGGATGCCTACCCCATCGTCCTTTACGGCCAGCACGGCCCATTCATCGCCGGACGGGTCACGCTCGGTGCCTACTGTCACATCGACGTGACCTTCGGGGTCGGTGTATCGAAATGCGTTGTCGAGAAGATTCCTGATCAGCGTCCGTAGCGTCACCTCATCGCCCAAAACGTGCACGCTCCCGGATGTATGGACCGTCAACCTCTGGCGCTTTGCCGCAGCCAGGGGCTTGAGCTCAACAGCAGTCTGCGCCGCCAGGTCCGCCAGGTCCAGCCGGACGAGGTGGGCATCCTCGGGAGCGGTCTCGTCCTCGAGGCGCGAGAGCGTAAGAAGGTCGTTTGTGAGTTCGGAGAGGCGGTCGATCTCTGACGAAAGGCGCGCGGCAAAACGCTCGGCTTCCTGGGGATCCTCTCGGATAGCGTGCTGCATGGTGTCGGCCAGCAGCAGCAGTCCAGCCAAGGGAGTCTTCAGTTCGTGCGAGACGTTGGTGGCGAAATCGCGCCGCATGCGCTCTGTCATGAGCCGGGCGGTCTCGTCTCGGATGATGAAGAGCGTCTGAACGCGCTGGTCCTCAGAAAGCCGCAGCGGGATGACCTCCACGGACAAGTAACGGCGGCCCGCAAGTTCCACCACTTCCGTTATGGGTCTCTCGGACTTGGCGGCCTTCTGGGCAAGCGCCCGGGCAGGGAAGTTGCGGGCAGCAAAGACCATCGGCCGGTCCGACATGTTCTCCAGGTCCGCGCCTAGGATCTGCCCGGCGGCAGGGTTGCCCCGGATGAACCGTCCGTCCTCATCGACAAGGACGACACCGTCGCTCATGGCGTTGAGCAGCTCATTCGACCTTTCCTCTTCCGCCGCGAGTCGTCTCACCCGGGACTGAAGCTCTGAGGCCATCTCGTTGAGCGCGACGGCCAGCTCGCCCAACTCATCCTTGGTCTTGACGCCGGTTCGCGAGCCAAGGTCACCTGAGGCCACTTGAACCGCCATGCGCCGAAGTCGCCCGAGGGGCCGCGTTATACCGCGCGTAAAAAGGTAACCTGCGCCTAGGATCGGCAGAAGAAGGACCGCCCAGACGATCAGGGGAACCCGCCAGGAAGCCACCAGCGTAGCGTCAATCCGGCTTGCCGGCACGGCGCCGCGAAGCACTCCCTTGGACCACGGCGCCGAGGAACTGGGCATCGGCTCGGCCACGTAGACCAACTGCTCCTTCAGGGTCGCCGACAGGCGGCGGACTCGACCCTCGCGACCGGTCAAGGCCAGGGCCACCTCGGGCCGGGTGGCGTGGTTCTCCAACGTGGCGGGATCCGCCTCCGAGTCTGCGAGTACCTTCCCGTCGTGCGCGATCACGGTCAGGCGAAGGCTCCCCGCGGTGCCCGCCTTGGTAGTGAGGTTCTCCAGTTCAGTGCCTGTGGGAGTACCAGAGCTCTGCCACGTGGTTTGGAGGACCGCCGAATACTCCTGGACTTGGCGGGCGATATCGTCTTCCAGGCGGTTCAGGTAGACGTCACGCAGCACCAAGCCTGAGGTGAGAGCGACGATGCCCGCGAATATTAGACTGGCCGCTGCAAAGACGACCGGCAGCCTCCAGCGGATGCGTATCATTTTCGGTCCGAGCTTGACCGACTCATTTCTTGAGAATCTGCGCCGTCAGAGCCCACGGAGTCCGAGGTCGATTTCTCCTGAGGAACAAGCCTGTAGCCGATCCCCCGAACCGTTTCCAACGAGACGCTTGCCTGCACCTCTTCGAGCTTGGCGCGCAAGCGACGCACGTGGACGTCCAGCGAGCGGGAGGCCGGCAGGTAACGGTGGCGCCAGACGCGTTCCACGATCTCTTCACGAGGAAATAGATGACCGGGTTGGGACAGAAGCAACTCGAGTAGATCGTGCTCCTTAGGATTGAGCGGGGTCTCACCCGCCGGAGTACGGATCACGTGGGCGTCCCGGTCGAGAACGAGATCGCTGGTGGAGACCAGCGGGCCGGCCTCTTCCGCTCGAAGACCTGGGCTCGGTGCAGCACCGCGGCGCAGGCGAGCCTGGATCCGGGCGAGGAGCAGATCGAGATCGAAGGGCTTGGTGATGTAGTCATCGGCTCCGATCTCGAAGCCCTCGAGGACACTCTCTCGCTCGCTGCGGGCGGTGAGCATGATGATGGGGAGCGCGGGCTTGCGCCGGATTATCTCCCTGCTGGCCGTCATGCCGTCCAGCCCGGGAAGCATCAAGTCCATGAGCACGAGGTCGACGCTCTGTGAGAGAGCCGTTTCCAGCCCGGCACGGCCGTTGTGCTGCTGAAGGACCTCGTATCCGGCCCGGCGGAGATTGTAGGCGAGCAGGTCGGAAATGGTCGAATCATCTTCGATCAAAAGGATGCGTTTCTTTGGCGTATCCAGTATCCAAACCCCCGCTTCAGCGCACAATTAACGTTTCCATCACCGAATGTTAACACCAGGTCCTTTCCTAGCCTCTAGCGTTGTATCTGTGATAGCGGCCTCCGTCCAGTCCCCGGCACCCGCTATCGGTGCGAAACGGTTGCTCGGCCCCAACAACCGGAGAGTGGTCAATGGACTCACTGCAAGAGTCGGCAAGCCCTACACAAGAACCCCTGGCCACGAAGCGTCCACGATGATCTCGTTCTGGTCGAGATCAATCGTGACTCCACGACGGTCATTGCTCAAGGACGGACTGAGATCGCGGTTCTCGAGACTCTCTGGGCAGAGGCGCGTCCGCTTACGCTCGAGCAGATCCGTCGGGCCACAGGGTTGCCCCTGCCCGTGCTCGAAGCGGCGATTGATAGCCTGCGGAACGCCCGGATGCTCAGGGCGCTGAACACGCTCATCGAGAGTTACGTGCCTTCCCGACCGGCGGCGGGCGGCTAGCGACACGTGCGACGCGGGTGGAGTCGATCCCCAAAGCAGCGAGGGTCCCGTGTAGACAGACTATCGCCGCCCAGGCTGCGATCCACGGCCAGCACCACATGTGGTGCGGTGAACGGGACAGGTTGACGATCACGAGGTTCCAACCGACCACCATGAAAGCTCCGACGTGAACTCCGAGTCTCTCGCGACGCGAAAGATTTCTGGAGGGATGAGTCGGGAAGGCCATGCGCTTCGGCGGCCGAGCGCTCGGCTGATGCGATCTCCCCCAGCACTGGGCGGTCAGTCAGGGGTAGGGCCGCGGATCTTCTTCTTGCGTGCGACCCCATGAGGCTCTCTTTCGGTCGCGTCGATCTGCACTTCTGCATGAGAGTAGGGGGGCCCAAAGCTTCGCTGTGTTACACGAACGTTAAATGAGCGGAAAAAGAAGGTAAAAGTGGCCTTCAGTGAAGCCGGCAATCCGCCTCTAGACGGGGTCGGCAGCATTTAACATAGAATTGACACGAGGTTAACAGAGCGTTAACAACCGGGCGGTGAGGCCACTGGTACGGTACGCGGGCGCAACACGAAACAGGTGTAACGAAGCCGATACTGCGGCGACACGAAAGAGAGGAAGACAAGCATGGTTATCCGGGGCAAAGGCAAACGTTTGATCATCTCCGTAGCGATCGTGCTACTCGTGGCGGCAGTGGTAGGCGTGCTCGCCGCAGGTTGCGGCAGCAGCTCCACGACTACCACGACCACTGCGGCAGCCGCCACCACGACCACTGCGGCAGCGGCCACAACGACCACGGCGGCGGCAGCCACTACGACCACTGCAGCCGCGGCCACCACGACCACCGCGGCGGCGCTGTCCGCCAGCCTGAACGGCGCCGGGGCCACCTTCCCGCAGCCGGTCTACGTAGCGTGGATCGGAGCGTTCCAGTCGCTCCAGCCTGGCGTCAAGATCAACTACCAGGGTGTTGGCTCCGGGGCCGGCATCACCCAGTTCACGGCGCAGACGCTCGACTTCGGCGCGTCTGATGCATTCATGAAAGACACCGAGATCGCTGCTGCCGAAGCCGCCCGGTCCGGCGCCAAAGTGATCCAGGTCCCCACCGTGTTCGGCTCGATCACGCTGGCCTACAACCTGCCCGAGTTGAAGACGACGCCGCTGAAGCTGGACTCGGACACGCTCTGCAACATCCTCCAGGGCAAGATCACGAAATGGAACGACCCCGCGATCGCGGCTCTCAACGCGGGCGTCACCCTGCCCACCTACGCCATCCAGACCGTCCACCGCTCGGATTCTTCGGGTACCACGAACGCCTTCACCAGCTACCTGGCCGCGGTGAACGCCGCCTGGAAAACCAGCCCGGGTGTAGGCAAGACCGTCAAGTGGCCCAACGGCGTCGGCGGCAAGGGCAATGCCGGCGTGGCCGCCCTCATCACGCAGACCAAGGGCGCCATCGGCTACGTCGAGCTTGCCTACGCGCTGTCGAACAACATGACTGTGGCTCAGATGAAGAACGCAGCCGGCAACTTCATCACCCCCAGCCTGGACTCCACCACCGCTGCCGCTGATCTGTCCAGCTTCCCGGCCGACTTCAACCTCCTCCCGGTGGTCAGCAACAGCGCCAACCCGCAGGCCTACCCGATCGTCACCAGCACCTACATCCTCGCCTACGACAAGATGCCCGATCCCGCGAAGGCCGCCGCTCTCAGGGCCTTCCTGACCTGGGCCCTCGGTCCTGACGGCACCGCCATCGCCAAGGGACTCGGCTACGCTCCCCTGACGCCGCGCTTTGACGACAGCGGCCCTGCAGGCGATCAATGCGATTGGCGCCTCCTAGCTCCTCCCCTCCTCCAGGACCGTGTCCACCGGTACCTGGAAGCGAAAGGGAGTCGGCCGCAGGGCCGACTCCCTGTTCGCTATTCTGGCCGGGGTCAGCGGGACGCTGATTCTCCTTGCGCTCGCGTACATGGTCTACTCCACCACGCGGCAGGCCCTGCCCGCCTTCCGCGTCGCAGGGCATCTCTTTCGTGACGGGCACCAACTGGGATCCCAATGCGGGCATCTATCCAGATCCTGCCTTTCATCTACGGCACGCTCGTCACCTCGATAATCGCTCTGATAGTGGCGGTGCCGATGAGTGTGGGAGTCGCCTTGTTTCTCACCGAGTACTCTCCCAAGCGGCTGCGGACTCCCATCGAATATGCCGTCGACCTGCTGGCGGCGGTTCCCAGCGTCATCTACGGACTGTGGGGAGTGTTCGTCGTCCTCCCGTACTTTCTGCGGCCGATTGAAGATTTTCTCTCCAAGATACTTGGGCTTCATCCCCATCTTCAGCGGACCGTCGACCGGAGTTTCGTATTTTGCGGCGGGCATCATCCTTTCCATCATGATCACGCCCATCATCACCTCGATATCCCGGGAGGTGTTCAAGACCGTCCCCGACGCCGATCGTCATGCCGCCTACGCCCTCGGGGCCACGCGATGGGAGATGGTGCAAGGAGGCCGTTCTTCCGCGGAGCCGCGGCGGCATCGTCGGGGCGACCATGCTGGGACTCGGGCGGGCGCTGGGAGAGACCATCGTCGTCGCTCTGTTGATCGGGTCGAGTCCAGCTGATCAATGCCTCGATCTTCAAACCCGGTGGCTCGATAGCGGGAGTCATCGCCAACGAGTGGAATGAGGCCACCGGACTGCAGGTCCACGCGCTGATCGCGGCCGGCGTGGTGCTGTTCGTCATGACGATCATCGTCAATATGGTCGCCCGCGGCATCGTGTGGCGCTTCAACCGGACATGAACGGAGAACCGGTGGAGATGGGAGTCGACAAGGCCGGCCGACGCCGCGGACGTCTGGGGTGGCTCCCGCGGGGCTTCGGGCGCGACCTTGATCGGGTGCGCGTCCGGCCAGGCGGCGGATGTGGCGCAACCGCAGGAGCACCTTCTTGATCGTGCTTGCCGTCGTTCTCACCCTCATCCCGGTCGTGCTGATCTTGGTCCAGATCGCCAGCAAAGGGCTTGTCGGCCATGAGCTGGGGCTTTCTGACCAAGTCCCTGCCCTTCAGCGACACCGCGACCGGGGGCGGGTTTCTGAACGGTCTGATAGGCACCGCCATCATGGTCGGGCTTGCCACGGTCGTTTCGGTGCCCTTGGGGATTCTCGGGGCCATCTATCTCGTCGAGTACGGCAAGAAGAACTGGCTGGCGAAGCTGATCCGTTTCTTTGCCGACGTGATGACCGGAGTGCCGTCCATCTTCGTCGGCGTCTTCGTCTACACGGCTCTGGTGATCAAGTTCGGCTACGGGGCTGTGATGGGCGCGGCCGCTCTCGCCCTCATCATGATGCCCATCATCGTCAGGTCGAGCGAGGAGATGCTGAAACTGGTGCCGCTCGAGTTGAAAGACGGTAGCTACGCGCTGGGCGCGGCGAAGTGGCAGACCATCACCAAGGTCATCCTGCCCTCGGCCGCACCGGGCATCACCACGGGCGTGATGTTGGCGGTCGCTCGTGCCGCCGGGGAGACCGCGCCCCTTGATCCTCACGGCCTTGGGGTCGCTCCAGTTGGTGACGAAGTTGACCGGGTCGCCGATCTCGTCGCTGACTCTTCTCATCTACAGCGGGGCCCAGCAGCCCTACGCGGCGGCTCAGGCCCGGGCTTGGGCGGGCGCCTTGGAACTTCTCGTCATCGTATTGATCTTCACAATCGCGGCTCGCATGTTCGCCTCAAGGAGCAGACTTACTCGATGAATTCCGACGGCTCATTCAGCGACGCGCCTGTCTTCACGGTCAATAGATCTCGATGTCCACTACGGCGCCAACATCGCCTTGAAGGGCGTCACCATGGACATCCGTCCGCGAAGGATCACGGCCATCATCGGCCCTTCGGGGTGCGGCAAGAGCACGCTGATCCGCTGCTTCAACCGCATGAACGAGCTCATACCAGGCGCCCGGGTCTCCGGCGAAGTCATGTATCACGGCGAGAATATCTACGGCCAGGGCGTGGACCCGGTGATGGTGCGACGGAGGATCGGCATGGTCTTCCAGCGGCCGAATCCCTTCCCCAAGTCCATCTACGACAACGTGGCGTTTGGAGCCAGGATAAACGGTTACAAGGGGAACATGGACGAGCTGGTGGAGCGGTCTCTGCGACGGGCGGCTCTCTGGGACGAGGTCGGTAATCAGCTCAAGAAGAGCGCGCTCGATCTCTCCGGTGGCCAGCAGCAACGGCTGTGCATCGCTCGGGCGATCGCTGTGGAGCCGGACGTCATCCTCATGGACGAGCCGGCGTCCGCGCTGGATCCCATCGCGACCGTTCGCATCGAAGACCTCATGCAAGAGCTGAAGAAGGATTACTCGATCATCATCGTGACCCACAACATGCAGCAGGCAGCCCGAGTCTCGGACGAGACGGCTTTTCTCTACACCGAAGTGGACGAGGCGACGTCCGCACGCTGGGGCATCCTCGTGGAATTCGGCGACACCAGTCAGATCTTCACAAAGCCGTCGGACAAGCGGACCGAAGACTACGTGTCGGGTCGCTTTGGCTAGGCCGACGGAAGGGACGGATTGAGGGCATGCGGGATACATTTCACAAGGAGCTAGAGAGTCTGGACCAGGATGTGGTCCGCATGGGAGCGCTGGTCGAGCAGGCCACTCAGATGGTCACCTCCGCTTTGATAGAGGGCGACAGCGAGCTCGCGGACAAGGTGAAGGCCGGGGACCAGGAGATCGACACGCTCTTCCTGGACATCGAGATGCGCGCCCTCACCTTGCTTGCCCAGCAGGCCCCGGTGGCGGGAGATCTGCGATTGATCGTGGCGATACTGCGGGTGGTCAGCGACCTCGAGCGTGCCGGCGATCTCGCATACAACATCGCGACCATGGTCCAGGCCGACGACTTCAGCCAACCCGGCCTGAAGAACGTGAAGTCCACCGTCTCGCGACTCGGCAACGCCGCCGCGAGACTGATGGGGCAGGCCATCGATGCCTGGGCCGCAAAGGACGAAGCCCTGTGCGCGGAGATAGCCGTCGACGACGATGAGATCGACGACCTCCACTCCTTACTTCTCAAGAAGCTCGTCGAGATGAAGGGGGATAACGCATTGGGTCTCGCCATCCGTCTCGCCCTGGTGGGCCGGTACTTCGAGCGCATCGGAGACCATGCCGTGAACATGGGCGAGGGCGCCCGCTACTTCCTCACCGGCGACAAGGAACACCTGAGCTAGGCGATTCGCCGCTCGCGGAGTCTCACATCAGGGCCGGCGCGAAGCCGGCGCGCTGAGAAGTTTGGCTGACGTGGCAGGCCCCAGCGCGGCGCTCGCGCCGCGCCGGGGCTCTTTCCGACGGGGCGGCCGGCCGGCCGGCCGCGCCAGTGTTACAAACCCACTCCACTCGCAACGGCCTGGGCGCGGAACCGTGCCTGGATGGCATAGAGCCGGCTCACGTAAGCCGAGAAGCCCGACACCCCGCTACCGTAGTAGACGGCCGCGAACCGGTGCCAATCCGGGTTTGGCGAGTCAAGGATCGAGACGTAGAACCCGTTCACTCCGGACTTGAGGTACCGGCCAAAGGCAGCCATGCCGGCCTGCGGGGTGGGGAAAGAGTACCAATCTTTGCCGGCCACCCAGATACGAGCGTCGGAAAGCTGGCCCCACGCTGTGTCAGCGCCGTGGTAGCGCATGCAGCCAAAGTTGTTCTCGCGGGCTAGGCTTCCGCCCAGTACGGGGTCGCCCAGCGAAGTCTCCGCTGCCATGATCACGAGTTGCGACAGCGCCGGAATGCCGTACCAGTCGGCGTTTTGAAGCACCATCTCGCCGGTGACCGCGCTGTTATGGGGTTGGAAGAGCTTCTGGTCCATGAACTGGGCCAGAGCCTGCCGCTGCGGGTCGACGGGATCCGGCTGCACCGAAGCGTCGGCCGCCGTCGTGACCGTCGCGCCCGGATCCGGCAGGGCCTGACTCTTGATGCCGGCGCCGGCGGAGCTGGCCGTCCCGGCCAGGGTCGGGTCAAGCAGAACCGCGGCGCGGAACACTACCATGCTGAACTGCGCCCGCGTTATCGGGTCGAGGGGATTCAAGCGTCGGCTGTCGCCGCTGATCAGCCCCTTCTGGATCGCCAGCGCCACGAAGGGACGCGCCGACGGCGACACGGCGACCTCATCCAAGAACGAAGCGAGTGTCGCTGCGATCTGTGATCCTGAGAGTGCCAGGGCCTGGTCGCCCAGCCCCAGGCTCTTGTCGACCAGAATGGCCATCTGCTCTCGCGTCGCGGTGTCATACAAGTGGAATGTCCCGTCGGGATAGCCCTCGAGCCAGCCTTTGGCGAGTGCGGTCTCCACGTAGGGCTGGTATGTCGGGTCTACGTCGGTGAAGTGCGAGCTGGATGCGGAGAGCTTCTCGCCCCGCCAGCCGACTAGAATCTTGATCGCCTGGCCGCGGTTGAGCGTGCCGTTCGGATCGAAAGTGCCGTTGTCGAGGCCGCTGATGATGGAGTTGTCCGCCAGATACTGAATGGCGTTGTGGGCGGGATTTGCCTCGCTCACGTCGGCGAAGCTTGAAGTTTGAGCTTGGGCCGGGACCGCGAGGGCGCCGGCGATCAACAGGGTTGCGATTGTCAGTAGCGCTAGTCTCTTCTTCATACCTCTGCCTATGTCCGTTTACAGGTCCGGAGGGGAGGCGGGAAGTCGACTTGTCCAAAAGCGCGCGAGGACTCCGACCCAGGCAAAAGCAAAGCCTGAGAGCGGCTGTTATCAGGGTTGGATTGTTAACCTAAGAAAGTCTTGCGACGCGCTTTGGGCCTGGTCAAAACTATCCAGCTCGCCCTCTGCCAGAGTCTAAGACTGAGAAGACAATGGCGATTGCTTACACAACGGCCACGCATAGTATCAACTTAGCAGCGCTTTTGCAAAACGGAGCCGCCGCGGACCGATTTTCGCGGTTCAACTGCCCGGAATCAAGCAGCGGAAACGGTGCCCTGCTGCGGTGCCAGCGATGGCCGTTTGGGAGGCGTCGCGGGCGTGGTCTGAGCGGGCGCTCCTTCGAGGAACTCGGCCTCGTAAGGGGCGAGCGTACCCTGTCGGAAATGCTCCAGATACTCGATCAGCTTGTCGGGGAACATGGGCATCCCCACGAAATAGCCTTGGGCGTTGTCGCAGCCTACCTCCTCGAGAAGGTCAAGTTGGTCGCTATGCTCGACTCCTTCCCCGGTGACGGAGAGCCTTAGGGTATGGGCGAGCGCGGTCAACGAACGTACTATCTCGAACTCGGTGTTGCCCGGGAGCACACGCGAGACGAAACTGCGGTCGATCTTGATCTCCTGCACCGGGAAGGTGCTCAAGTGCCGCAGCGACGACCATCCCGTGCCGAAATCGTCCAGGCACAGCCTCAGTCCGATATCGCGCAGGTGCTCCATGACCCGCTTGGATTTCAACGGGTCTCGGATGAGCGCGGTCTCGGTGATCTCGAGGATGAGGTTGTCCGGGCCGATCTGCCACTCGCGCATCTTCCCGAGCAGCAGCTCCACGAAGTCGGTCTCGGTGAGTTGCCGCGGAGAGATATTGACGCTTATGGGTGCGTTTGGGGCGGCATCGCCCAGAGAGCGCCAGCGGCTGAGTTGGCTGCACACCTCGTCGAGGATAAGCATCCCCAGGGGCACGATGAGGCCGCTGTTCTCCGCAATGGTGATGAAGTCCTCAGGCATCACGGTGCCACGTTTGGGATGTCGCCAGCGGATGAGGGCTTCCAGTGAGGATATGGCGCCGGTCTTGAGATTGATGATCGGCTGATACGCCAGCGCGAAATCCCCTTCCTTGATGGCGGCCCGCAGATCGGTCTCGGCCTGGAGTGTCTTCAGCACGGTTTTGTGCATATCGTCGTCGAAGATCCGATAGCATGCGCGGCCGGCCTCCTTAGCCTGGTACATCGCCGTGTCCGCCGCGCGCAGCAGGTCCTCCGGGCCCGTCGAAGGTGTCGTTCCACAGGACCACTCCCAGGCTCGCCGAACGTCGTGATGTCCTGACGGCGGAAGCGGACCGGTGATGTGGAGCTCGTCCTGGATCCGTCGATGACGGGGATCACGTCCCGCGCCCCGTCGATGTCGCTGATGAGGATCATGAACTCGTCTCCACCCATGCGGGCGACGGTGTCCGCCTCGCGCACGCACGCGCAGCAGCTTCTCCGCCACTTTCTGCAGAAGGAAATCGCCGGCGGCGTGGCCGATGCTGTCGTTGATGAGCTTGAAGCGGTCGAGGTCGAGCATGATGCCACCGCGAAGAGAGTGCCGTTCTTGCGGCGGGCGCGGCGCACGGCGTCTTCCAGTTTTGACATGAAGAAGACGCCGGTTGGGCAGCCCGGTGAGGGCGTCGTCCCAGGGCCTGCTTGCGGAGGCTCTCCTCCATGATCTTGCGCTCGGTGATGTCGTGCAGCACGAGCATCCGGCCCAGACACTGTCCGCGCTCGTTGACCGGGGACACCCTGTACCTCGTAGTCGCGGCGCTCCGGGCCTTCGGCGGCTGTGACCTCAACTGGGACCGTGTCGATTCGGGAGCGTCCCGCCATGTGGCGCCATGCCGGCCACGTGTCGGCCAGCGGCTTGGCCAGGATCTCGCGGGACGGCCGTCCGATGATGCGGCGCGCCGCCTCGTTGAGGTCCAGCACCCGATCTCCCTCGTCCATCACCAGGAGGCCGTCACTCATGTTCTCGACGAGCGCGTTTCTCGCGACAGGTACAAGGGTGAACAGACGGAAGCGGAAGAGTCCCCAGGCGACGACCACTCCGGCGAGACCGAAGATGGCCGGCGTGTAGTCCTGGGCGGGGAGCGCTCCCGGGACGAGGAGATAGACGGCATTCCATGCCAGGGGGAGGCAGAGTCCGCCCAGCAAGACCAACGGTTGGCCCCGGTAGAGTGGCGGAGACAGCTTGAACGCGCGCACCAAGAGGTAAACGGCGAACGCCAGCATGAGGTAGCTGTAGGCCGTGTGGACCCAGAACCAGGGGCCGAGCACTCTCCCGACGATCGGGAAAGGACCCCGTTCGTCGAGCCAGACGATGGTGCGCATGAGGTGGTGGTAATTGTTGGTCCACACCAGGACTACCGTGGTCAACGGCAGGAGGCTCAAGGCGGCGATACGCCGCCAATTGAGCCACCGGCTACGCCCGGTAGCGTAGAAGGTCATGGAGAGCCACGCCACCGGGATGGCGGCGATGGACAGATACTCGATGTCCGCCCAGAAGATCTTGGCCTGGAGCCCCACCGCCAGCATCTCCAAAGCTCCGGCCACGCGACCAGAGGAAGGCGAACATCGTGACCACGAAGAAGGCCACCGCGCCCGGGAACGACCGGCGTCGCCAGGCGTGCCAGGCCATCACCGCCGCGATGACCGCGGCAGCAAAAAGAAGCAGCGAAAAAGGTGTGTAGTTGAAATGCACGTGTCTCCTCTCAGCCTATGTCGACAAGAATGCCAACACACTGAAGGAGTGAGTGCCTGTTTCCCCTCTTGTTAACGCGCAAAGAGCGGCAAAAAGATCGAGACGAGCGTCAGCACGATGACGAGGATCACCGTGAGGTAGGAGATGACGTTGAGCAGCAGCCCGTTGGTGTGCTCGCCCATGAGGCTCTTGTCGTTGACCAAACGCAGCATCATGAGAAGCACGAACGGCAGCAAGACCCCGTTGCACACCTGGGAGAAGTACATCACCTTGAGCAAGGGGATGTCCGGGGATGAGGATGGGGAGCGCGCCCACAGCGATGATGCTCCCGTAGAGCAGGTAGAACTGCTTGGCCTCGCCGTACCGGTGGTTGACACCCGCCGGCCAGCCCATGCCCTCGCACACGTGGTACGCGGTGGAAAGAGGCAGGATGCCCGACGAGAACAGCCCGGCCGCCAGCAGTCCCAAGGCGAACAGCGTCTCGGCGTGTTTCCCGGCCAGCGGCGCCAGAGCTTGGGCCGCCTCAGCGGCCGACTGCACCTTGATCCCGGCCTTGAAGAGCGTGGAAGCGCAGGTGATGATGATGAAGGCGGCGACCGCGACGGCCATGATCGAGCCGACGATCACGTCGATGCGCGAATAGGTGAGCTCCTCCTTCTTGACCGACTTCTCCACCGTGGAAGCCTGGATGTAGAACTGCATCCAGGGTGCGATCGTGGTGCCCACCAGGCCGATCGCCAGCACCATGAAGCCGGCCGAAGGCTCGATGTGCGGGACCACGGAGGCCTTGCGCGATCTGTCCCCAGTCGGGCTTGGACAGGAAGGCCGAGACGATGTACGTGACGTAGAAGAGGCACGGCGACCAGGAAGACCCGCTCGACGAACTTGTAGTTGCCTCTGCAGGATGAGCGACGGTGATGGCGATAGCCCCGATGGGCACCATCGACGTACCTGGTGAGCCCGAGCAGCTCCGCGCCCGCCGCCACCCCGGCGAACTCGGACATCGTGTTGAACATGTTGGTGACCAGCAGCGCGATCAGGATGTAGAAGGTCATCTTGATGCCGAAGTTCTCGCGGATGAGGTCGGCGAGGCCTTTGCCCGTGACGATCGCCATGCGGACGCACATCTCCTGGATGACGATCAGGGCGATGAGTATGGGGATCATCATCCACAGCAGGCCGTAGCCGTAGTGCGAGCCGGCCAGCGAGTAGGTGGTGATGCCGCCCGGGTCGTTGTCCACGTTGGACGTGATGATGCCCGGGCCGATCACGGCAAGGAGGAGGAGGATGCGGTTGCGCGCGATGACGCGACCGAAGACGGTGCGGACCCTCAGGAACCTCTCGACTGGCGGAGGCTTCCGGGCGGCCGCGTGCGACCGCGGCGCCGGCCTGATCAGGCTGCGGCGCTCCACCCACCCCGGGTGCAGGCGAGCTGAAACGACCCCGGTGTCTGTTGGCTTCGTGGGGGTCGGATCCATCGGGATCACTCTCGCAGATGCGCCTAGTGCTCACGGGGGAGGTGCTCTCTCCAGTCGGCGCGGCAGCAGGGCGTCAAGGGCGTCGTCCACGGTGACTGATACCCACCAGCTTCGTTCTGTTCAAGCACCGGCAGGGCAAGAAGGTCGTATTTCGCCACCAACCGCGCCGCATCCTCGGCGTCGTCGTCGACCTGCGCGACCGCACGGGGTGAGTTTGGATGATGTCCGAAAGCGGCGTGTCGGGCGGCCGCGACCAGGATGTCCCGCAGGTTGGTGACCCCGCTCAGCTCGCCCTCTTCGTCCACCGCGAAGACCGTGAAGGTGTTCTCCGCCGGCAGTCTCGGCAGCGCTATCGCGCAACTCCTCGAGCGCCTCGGCGGCCGTGAGGCCGACCGGGATCGCCACGAACTCGGTGGTCATGATGCCGCCGGCCGAGTCGCGTTCGTGCTCCATCAGCTCCTTGACGTCCTCGGCCTCGTCCTCCTCCATCTGCTCGAGGATGTCCGCGGTCTCCTCGGGCGGCAGCTCCTGCAGCATGTCGGCGGCGTCGTCCGGCTCCATGGCGGCGACCACGTCCGGCACCCGCTCGTCCTCGATGGCTTCCAGCATCTCGGCCTGCTCCTTCGGGTTCGAACTCCTCGATGATGTCGGCGACCGTGTCGTCGTCCAGGGAATCGAAGACCATCGAGCGCTCGGACTGGCTCATCTCGCTCAGGATCTGAGCGAGGTCGGCGGTGTGGAGCTTCGCCAGTCTCTCCATCTGCACGTTGAGCTGGACGTTGGTGGCCGTGTAGTCGAGCGGAACCACCGACTCCCAGGGGACGATGGTGTCGCGCAGCCTCAAGAAGGGGAGCAGCCTGGCAAGACGGCAGGAAACCGAGGCGCCTGAGGATGGCGGCCCCGCCGATGGCCACGCCCGTGACCCGGGCGGTGCGTCCGATGGTCCCCATAGCCACGTCGTTCACGCGCACGACCTTGCGGCCGTCCACGTCCACCATCTGCTTGTCCAGCACGTTCTTCCACAGGAGTAGTTCGCGCTCGTGCAGCGGAGGGTCGTCCAGGGGGAGAGATCCTTTGAGGATGAGGTTGGGGCCTTCCATGCCCAAGCACGTCTGTCCAGTTGACGAACACGAGTCTGCGCCCGGCACCATCGCCGCGCCGGGTGCGCACCCGGATCTTCGTGACGATGGGGAAAGTGGGCCCCATGTACGCGGCCACGTCGTGCAGCACCCCCACCTTGCGGTCGGCCCCGTCGAAGACCGAGTGGCCGAGGATGTCGCTGAGGAAGAACATATGGGGAATGGGAGCTGCTGGCGCCATTGGGTCTCCTCGACGTCCCCGAGCACTCCGACAGGTACGAGAGCGAGTGTACCGCAGGCCCTGTCCCGGCGATACAGCCTTGGCCCCGGCCCTGTCCCGGCGATACGGCCTTGCCCAGCTCCCCTCTATCGCAGCCAGCAGATGTGAGTCGCTTCCAACGGTACGAAGGCGGCTGGATGTCCGCCGACTATACGGGGCGTGTAGTCCTCCAAAGGCCTGGTCGCGGGGAACGAGGTCTCATAGGTGTAGAAGTCGGGCTTCGGTCGTCCGTGCCGGACGGTGGGGACGCCAGACTCAGACGGTGCACCTCGGGGGCGCCGGAGTCGGCCGCTATGGGCGGCGAGTCCGGCACTCGCCAGGGCGGTATCGCCGCCGGCGAGCGGTTCGGCGTAGAGTTCCACACGAACCGCGCTCGGCGGCAGAGCCCCCAGCCGCACCTGGGCGCGGAAAGTAATTGCTGTCGCCGTCCGGCGCAGCCTCGTGCGTAGCCTGGTAATCGACAAAGCCCACGTCTTTGCCACTCGTCGTCGAGGGCTTCCCTCCACCTGACGATGTCCTCTGCCACCGCCGCGCCGTTGGCGCTGCGCTGCGCATAGGCGGCCGACGCCGGCAAGTAGAAACCGTCCACATAGTCACTGCACCATGCGACTGGTGGAAAACACGGGCGCCAGCCGGGCCATGCTCTCGCGGATCCGGGCCACCCAGCGGCGCGGGATGCCCTCCCGTCGCGATCGTAGAACTCCGGGATGACCTCGTTCTCCAGCAGATCGTAGAGCTGCTCGGCTTCGGCGGCGTCCCAGGCCGGGTCGGAGTCGTGCTCCTGGCCGTCGCCGATCGCCCAGCCGACCTCCGGCGCGTAGGCCTCCGCCCACCAGCCGTCCAGCTCGGAAAGGTTGAGCCCGCCGTTGGCCAGGACTTTCATCCCGCTGGTGCCACTGGCCTCCCACGGGCGCCGGGGCGTGTTCAGCCACACGTCCACGCCGTGGACCAGGTGTTCGGCGATGGCCATGTCGTAGTCCACCAGGAACACCACGTGCGGCCGGACGTTGCAACGGCCTATGAACTCGGTCCACTGCCGGATCATGGCCTTGCCCTGAGCGTCCGCCGGGTGGGCCTTGCCGGCCATGACCAGCTGCACCTTGCGGCCCTCCGTGCAGAGGATGCTTTCGGCCCTGGCCATGTCGTGGAGCAGAAGGTTGCAGCGCTTGTATTCGGTGAAACGCCGGGCGAAGCCGAGGGTGAGGATATCCGGATCGCAAAGGCAGGAGACGTCGTGGCCCAAGGTGTCGAGGCTGCCGGCCACCGGGCCCTGGCGCGTGACGTGCTCCCGCGCCATCATGACCAGCTTGCGCCGGCTGGTGTTGCGAAACTGCCACAACTCGCGGTCGTCCAGCTGGCGGATCTTGTCTCCCAGCCCGTCGATGCCGTCCAGCCAGCGGTCTCTGTCCGCAGGCCTTGGTCCAGAGATCGTCGGCTTCGGGCGAGTCCCAGGAGGGCACGTGCACCCCGTTCGTCACGTGGCCCACCGGGATCTCCTTCTCCGGCCAGCGGGGGTACAGAGGCAGGAACAGGCGGCGGCTCACCTCGCCGTGGAGCCGGCTCACCCCGTTGACGGCCCCGCTCCCACGGATGGCCAGATACGCCATGTTGAAGGGCTCGTCCGAGGTCGGCGTCGGCCTTCTCCGCGCTGCGGCCGAGGGCGAGCAAGTCCGGCATCCCGATGCCGAGCTCGGCCGCGTAGCCACCCAGGTACTCGGTCATGAGGCTGGGCGGGAAGCGGTCGAAGCCGGCTTCCACCGGCGTGTGGGTGGTGAAGAGGTTCCCGGCTCTGGTGGCGGTGAGCGCCACCTGGAAAGGCTACTCCGTTGTCCTCCATGAAGTCACGCGCGCGTTCCAGGACGGCCAAAGCGGCGTGGCCTTCGTTGAGGTGGCAGATCTGCGGCGCGATGCCCAGCGCCCGGAGCACCCGCCAGCCGGCGATGCCCAGGACCATCTCCTGCTGCAGGCGCATCTCCGGGCTGCCGCCGTAGAGCTCGCTGGCGATGCCGCGGTCGGCCGGGCTGTTGGTGGGGTCGTTGGTGTCGAGCAGGTAGAGCTTCACCCGCCCGGCCTGCACCTCCCACACGCGCAGCCGGACCGTCGCGCCGGGGGAGCTCGAGGGTGACGCTCAGCCATTCACCGTCGCTGTCGCGCACCGGCATGACCGGCAGCTGGCCGGGATCGTTGAACGGGAAGAACTCGATCTGCCCTCCTTGGGCATCGAGCGCCTGGCGGAAGTAGCCCTGCTGGTAGAGGAGTCCGACGCCCGACCACCGGCAGGCCGAGGTCGCTGGAAGCCTTGAGGAAGTCGCCGGCCAGGATGCCGAGGCCGCCGCTGTAGATGGGGAGGGCCTCGCTCAGCCCGAACTCCATGCTGAAGTAGGCGATCGGGCCCATGGCAGACGCACCTCTGGCCGAGACGGGGTGCGATTCCTGGAACCAGGTTCGGGCCTCGAGGGTCCGGCGCCGGGAGGCCAGGTGATGATGCAAGAGTTTACGAAAATCTGGGTCGCGGGCGAACTCCTCGAGCCTGGTCTGCGAGATGGTCTGGAGAAGGAGCCACGGGTTGTGAGTGACGTCCCAGAGCCCGGGATCGAGCTTCTCCCACACCTCGTCACCGTAGTGGCTCCACGACCAGCGCATGTCGAGGGCGAGTTCCAACAGCCCCTTCAGGGCGTCCGGAACTGTTGGCACGGCATAGCGGGGCTGCGGACTCACGTTCGTACCTCCAGGGTCGGTCTCACGTTCTCACGCGTCGAGCTCACGCACCTCTATCAACGCAGCAAGCCGCTTGACGTCACTGGCATCGAAGAGCTGGGTGCCTGGCTTCTCCGCGGTTCCACAGCTGCATGCCAACACCGAGACGCAGGGCCTCCGCGGGCGAGGCGTGTCGCGCGAACGCCGAGGTGAGGCCCGCCACCATGGAGTCCCCCGCTCCCACGGTGCAGCGCACCTTGATTCGGGGCGCCGGTGCGTAGTAGACGTTATCAGGTCCGGCCAGGAGCGCCCCGTCTTGTCCCAAGGAGACGCAGACGAAGCGGACGCCACGCGCCTGCACCGCACGTGCCTCCTGCGCGACTTTGGCCAGCGTCGGCATAGGCTTACCGACCAGCTCCGCGAACTCCGCGCGATTCGGCTTGATCAAGAAAGGCTTGTGTTCCACGGCGTGAGCCAGGACCGGTCCCTTGGCGTCCACCACGGCCTCCGCGGCCCGTTCGCGCAGCCGCTCGACCAACTCGCCGTAGATGGTGTCCGGCACGCCGGTCCCTACCGAGCCGGTGAGCACTCCTAGGCACCCTTCGCAGCCGGCCAGGAATTGGCTTATCACCTCCTGGAGGGCCGAGGGGCTCACGTGCGGGCCCATGCCGTCGATCTCATACTGGGCGCCCTGGCCTCTCTCGATGAGTGTGCAGTTGATGCGGGTCTCGCCAGGGATAGCGACGAAACGGGGCTCATCCAGCTCGCGAGCCACGAGCCGCTGCAACATCGCGCCCACCTCGCCGGCGACGATCAAGCATGTCAAGGCCGGTGTATCCAGTAAGCGGAGAGCGCGGCCGACATTGATGCCCGTCCCGCCCGGGTCGAAACGGGTATGCGTGCACGCCACCTTCTCACCGGGCAGGAGGTGCTCCACTTCGTAGCTGACATCAAGGGTAGGATTGAGCGCCAGCACGGCCGCGCCACGTGGCCACGCCATCCTCACCGCGGTGCCCTCCTTATCACTCGTTTCAGACCGAAGCCTTGGCTGCGAAGCCCGTGCTAGGTGGCGCGATCTCTGTACCTTAATCGCGCCCGAAGCCATGGGCATTCCCGCATTCTTGTCCCGCGCCCGCCGATCGCTCCCTCGCCGGAAGGCATCGGTCTGAAACGAACTTTCGCGTCGCTTTTCGTCACGGACGGGTAAAGTTGTAGTTGCCTGTGGATAATCATCTGAAACATAAGGAGTCCGTCGCGGAACCCGTTGCGGGTCTACTGCTCGAGTTGGCCCGGCTCTACGGAGTGGAGACCGTCTACCGCGATTCCCGGGGGCATCCACGAGAGGCGACAGCACGCGCGCTCACTGGGGTGCTGCAGGCGCTGGGGGCCGATCTGGGCGACTTCGTGGCGCGTGGCCATGAAGGTGGTACTCCCAAGGACTCCGCTCTCAAAAGGGCGATCCTTTCGCGACGGCTGGAGATCTGGCAACGGATCCTTGAGCCGGTGACCGTGGCGTGGGATGGGCTATGGCCGACGATTGGGCTACGCCTCCCCGACCGGGTGGTCACCCGGGGCGCCGCGGCTCCGTTCCGTGACGGTTGCGACCGGCACCTGATGGTAGAACTGGCTCTGGAGGAGGGGGAAAGCCTACGCGAGGAGGTCGATCTCCTGGCGCTTCCGGCGCACCAGCAAGTGAGCATCGCTAAAGGGCGTTTCTCCGAATACGTCCTCCCTTTGAATCTCTTGGGCAGCTCGCGAAGTTCCTTGCCATTCGGATGGCACGAGTTGCGGGTGGAATTCGGCTCAGAGCGGACCACGTCTACGCTGATCTCGGCTCCCAGCCGCGCCTGGTCGCCCGAGTCCATGGCCGATTGCGTCGCGCACGCAGACGGTAGTCGGACCCGGCCGTGGGGGGTCTTCGCACCGCTCTATGCCTTGCGAAGCGACAGGAATTGGGGAGTGGGCGACCTGACCGACCTCGCCGCCCTCCAGCGGTGGACGCACGACCGAGGCGGCGAGGTGGTGGCCACGCTGCCGCTCCTGGCCAGCTTACTTGGACCGTCCTTTCGAGCCGTCACCCTATCGGCCGGTCAGCCGTCTCTTTTGGGACGAGGTCTTTCTGGACGTGGAAAGTCTGGTGCTATCGGCATCGTGCGCAGCCGCTCACGAGGTAATGAGTTCTGCCGCGTTTCAGCGAGAATCGGCTGAGCTAAGAGCCATGCCCACGGTGGACTACCGCCGAGTGATGGCACTGAAGCGAATGGTCTTGGAGGAACTCGGCCCACTACTTCTTCGCTTCGCCGGACTCGAAGGGCCACGCATCTCTTGAGGCCTTCGTTCGCGACAACCCGGAAGTAGACGGCTATGCGCGATTTCGAGCTGCGACCGAGAAGTCAGGAACAGACTGGCGAGAATGGCCTGATTCGCGCCGTCATCGTCCTCCCCAGTGGGGCGAGTTCGACGAATCGGCTCGCCGGTATCATCTTTTCTGTCAATGGCAGATGGAAGAGCAGCTGGCAGCTCTGTCAGGCGGGGCCGCTCGCGGAGAGCGCGGGTACGAGACGGCTCCCCCACCGGGTCGCTCCCACCGCCGGCTTGTTTCTCGATATGCCTCTCGGTGTGCATCCGGGTGGCTACGACACATGGCGCTGGCCGTCGCTTTTCGTGGATGGTGTCATCGGGAGGAGCGCCGCCGGATGACTTCTTCTCCCTCGGCCAAAACTGGGACTTCTCTCCCGCTCCATCCTGAGAGGATACGTAACGACGGCCATCGCTATTTTGCTGCCAGCGTCCGGCAGCAGATGCGCCACGCCCGCTATCTGAGACTGGACCATGTGATGTCTCTGCACAGGTTGTTCTGGGTGCCCGAGGGCTCTCGACCCCAGGAGGGTGCCTACGTGAGGTATCCGGCCGAGGAAGGGCTCTACGCAGTCTTATGTCTGGAGTCGTGGCGTCACCGGGCTGTGCTTGTGGGTGAGGATCTTGGCACGGTGCCGCCAGAAGTCCATCCCGCGATGCGCAAGCATCGTCTCTCACGGACCTGGGTGTTGCAGTCGTCTCTTCGGCGAAGCTCAAAGGACCCGGTGGGCAAGATACCGCCCCATGCGGTGGCCAGTGTAAATACGCACGATATGTTTCCTTTTGCCGGGTTTCTGATGGGAGAGGACATCGTTGCCAGAGTCGCTACGAATCAGCTGGCCGCTTCTCTTGCCGGGAAAAAGGTGCGTCGGCGCGCCCAACTGGTCTCTGGCCTGGCAGATCTTCTCCGAGGCCTGGGTCTTCTTTCCCCGCTCCAATACACCGAGGTGATGATCTGGTTAGCTGCGAACACGGCGGCGAGATCGGGCCCAATGGACCGGTCGGGAGAGAGCTCGAGGGACCCCGGGCGCGGCCCAGATCGAGGCGAAACCATTTCCAGCCGAAATCCCGGGCTCGTTCGTGCCCGATTGTGCCGGCATTGAAGCGATGACTGAGCCGGTCACCGCCCCCGCCGCCCTGCTCGCCGCCGTGTTGACATACATTGTCCAGAGCCGAGCGGCACTTACGGTTCTCAACTTGGAAGATCTGTGGCTAGAGACTAGGCCGCAGAATGAGCCGGGGACTGGATCGGAATGCCCGAATTGGTGCCGAAAGAGCACTCTTGGTATTGACTTGGGCGAGCTTGGAGGATCAGGGGGTTCAGGCCGGACTGTTTTGGCCGCATTAGCTGGCGCACCGCTGGCGGCGCGGACGCCACCTGGTGGGCATTGAGTCTTCACTTGTCGCCGAACAGTAAGGTCCGGATTGGTCGGACCTTACTGTTCGGTTTCTCGGTGTGGGGCGGGGCGCCGTCCGAACTATTTGCTCAGTTCAACTGGGTGAGGTCCCTGAGCATCTGAGCCACTTCGCCCCTAGTTGCCGAGGCCCATGGGTCCCAGGTCCTTCCGTAGCCTTCCAGCCCAGCGAGGAGTCCATTGTAGTCCGCCACACGCATGGGCTCGTCATAGGCCGAACTGAAGGCGCCCACGGCGGAGACGAAGCTGGCAGGCGGTTCGGCCAGTGCTTCTGGGTCGAGGGTGTGAAGGGCTCTCACCATCATGGTCACAAGCTGGGCTCGGGTCACCGACTCATAGGGCGAGAATCGCCCGGGACCGGTGCCTGAATGGATCCCACAGAGAGTAACGCGGCAACATACTTCTGCGGATAGAGCCCAGCGTCCATGGAATCGAGATCCGTGAAAGGAGTCGTTGTCACGTCGGAATCGGCGATTCCGAGGATACCGGACACCATTTTGGCCACCTGCGCTCGGGTCGTGGGCTTCGCAGCGCCGAAAGTCCCATCGTCAAACCCGGATATCACACCTGCTTCCGCTAGGCTCAACACAGCGCCGTTGTAGGGCGAGATGGTGCTCATGTCCGCAAATGCCGCGGCCGGGTCGAGGGAGGACAGGACGGAGGCCGACGCGGCCCGCACGCTGTCAACGACTATCACGGGAATGCCGGTCTGGCCGATCGTACGGCCGTTCTGGTCGTACCCCACCGCTGTCAATGTGTGGCTGCTACCGGATGCGACCCACTTCGTGTTCCAGGTGAAGGTAAATGGACCGCGATAGTCGGTGGCCGAGAAGCCGGTCGTCCACGTAGAGACGGACTTTGCTCAGCGTGGTTGACGAGACCTGCAATCTCACGTCAACTCGGCCGGAAACGAAGCTGTTGACTGCGGGGCTCGTGAAGGACAACGCGCTAGGTGTAAGTGGAGAGGTCATCGGCGCTACTGTTGTGGTAGTGGTGGGCGCCATCGTCGTAGTGGTAGTTGGGTTCACGGTAGTCGTGGTCTGAGCTACCGTCGTGGTGGTAGTTTTCGGCCGCTGAGTGGTAGTGGTCAGTGCCCAGATAGGCACTGT